>JACVGT010000003.1 GCA_018992685.1 Theionarchaea archaeon | reverse complement strand
CTACTACAATCACGAAAGGTCTCACATGGGCATCAACGGTGCAACGCCTCACGCGAGATATGAGGAGCGGTTGCCATGAGACTTATAAGAAGTGTTACCTATGTGTGGTGTCAAAAGTGTCACCCATGTCTGGTGATATTACAGAGAAGTAGAGGGGACTACCTTTATATAATCTCGTCAACATAATGGGGTAAGAACTCATCGAAACAATTCCGGGTGAGTCAATGAAAGTACTCATAGTAGACGATAGGAAAGAAATGCTGGATGTCATGGAAGAGGTCCTCAAGATGAGAGGAGACGAAGTCGTGGCTAGAGCGTCCACTGGAGAGCAGGCTGTGGAATTATACGACAAGACGAAACCAGATCTTGTTCTCATGGACATTCTGCTTCCTGATATTAGCGGAGCTGAAGCATCAAGAAGGATTATTGAAAAGGATGAGAAGGCGAGGATTCTGGCTATCAGTGCATTCAATAAAGACAAGCTAGAAGAGGACTGCTTGAAAGCTGGCTGCAAGGCATTTCTGGCAAAGCCCTTTTCAGTGCAGCAGCTGTATGATGCCATGGAGAAGACATCTCAAGACCAATCTTGATTCCAAAGATGATCCATGGCAAGAACGACAATTATCGCGTTCGGTTGAGCGGGGTTATGGAAGCTGTGTTCCTTTCCCGGAGAGTGGGTAGAAGGGTAGACAGTGGTGTTGGTTCCCTTCAGAGAACCTGTGATTAGAAAAGCTTATAAGACACGAGTTCACCACAATCAAGACACTGAGGCGATTGCATGGGACAACGATTATCCGACGGTTAAGGACTTCCATAAAGGAAAAAAGACGTATAGCGGTCTCCCTAGCTGACAAACTTGAGTTTATTTCTGTTCGAGCCACGGTTTTCAGGCAAGGTATCATTTCTCTCGTGCTTGCTTCTCTGGGATCTCTTGTGGGAGGTATCATTCTGGGAACGTTCTCTGACGTGCTGGAATTATTCCCCGGGCTGATGATCATGGTCCCCGCTGCCATTGGTATGCGAGGGAACATTTTTGCCTCACTGGGGTCGAGGTTGAGCACCTCTCTACATATGGGGGAAATTTCCAGGCTCAGTAGATCCCCTGTTATTACAGGGAATATTTCTGCCTCCCTGTTCCTCACAATCATAGTTTCATTCTTCTTGGGAGCCCTGTCCCGAGCCACTGCTCACGTGTTTGGGTTTGCTTCCATTTCGTTTGTTGACCTGGTAGTGGTATCAGTACTTGGGGGATTGATTTCCAGCCTCTTGATACTGCTGTTCACTCTGCTGGTCGCAGTGCAGAGTTTCCTGAGAGGCTGGGATCCGGACAATGTCACTGCCCCTCTTATCACGTCTGTGGGTGACTTGATAACCCTGCCATGCCTGTTCATAGCGATCCGGTTTCTCGAAGTAAAATATGTTGTGTTTGCCGTCATTGTGATCGTGTGTGTGATAAGTGGAATACTCATGGCGAGAAGAAAGTCCCCTCTCCCCACACGAATTGTCAAAGACAGTCTGGGGATTCTGGTGATATCTGCTTGTTTGAGTACAGGATCGGGCATTGTCATCAACAGCAGAATTGACCAGTTTCTCATCATGAGTGGATTGCTCACCCTAGTTCCTCCCTTTCTGGAGGGAGGCGGAGCTTTGGGGGGGATCCTGAGCTCTCGGCTGTCTACTGCCCTTCACCTGGGTATGATTGAATCCACATGGAAGCCACCTTCAGATGCAGTGGAGGATTTCTCCGTCATTGCACTCCTGGGGATAACGCTGTTCCCTGCTATCGGCGTTCTGGCATTTGGTGCCAGTGCGATCTTGGGATTGGATTTCCCCCCACTATACCTCGTGGTGCAGGCATGTCTGTATGCTGGACTGCTCATAGCTGTGGTGGTCTGTTTCCTCTCCTACTATGCTGCTGTTGCTTCCACTCGATTTGGACTTGATCCTGACAGTGTGGTTATCCCCATGATATCCGGGTTCATGGACTTTTTGGGGACTAATTGCCTCTTGTTTGCCCTGATTGCCTTAGGAATTGCCTGATTTTCCCTGTGATCTGGGACAGATCCACCTTCTGAGGAGAACTCACCATGGCCTGCTCAGGCTTCCCTCCCCCTTTTCCCTCGGGGAGGAGGTCGTGGACGAGCTGTGTACAGTCAAGGTTCAGGCTGGGGCTACACCCTGCTATGAGAAAGGTGTCCTCCAGCTGCTCCACCATCACAACGAGACAGGAAGTCTCCCGTGTGAGACGAGCTACTTCTCTCTGGATTGCCTTTCTATCTCCTCCTGGGACCTGGGCACAGTAGACTGGAATTTCCCCTATATATTCAGGCTCTAAATGTGAAAAAACCTGTGAGGTCAGGAGACGTACAGACTCAGTGAGTAGGTGGGTTTTCTCCTTCAAGTTAGCCACGGTGGGAAGAACCTGATCCAGTGACGTTCTCAGCTGGCTGGCCACATTCCGGGCCAGTGCTCCTCGCTTCACTGCCTCCAGTATTGCCTGTTGAGCCACTTCAAACTCTATCTCGTATTCATGATTACCCACAGAATTGACCCGGGTGATTATGATACATTCAATGGAACCTGTGTGGAGCACGTGCTCGCCCACGCAGGCTGCCCAGTCAAAGCCTTCCACTTCCACCACCGTGACATTCTCGTCAGATATCCTGTCCCACCTCACTCTCAGGTGCGGATAGTCCCTCATCACATCTTTTCGGGGTTTCACCACCGTAATAACTGACATGTCCTGTGCAATAATTCTGTTGGCCAGTAATTCGGCCTGCAGAAGACGTTCTTCCTCAAGCTCCCGGCCGTAATTAACTAGGAAGTAATTTCTCTTCCCCAGTTCAACTTTTTTCACCCTTATTCCTTCAAATACAGTAGATAGTGCGCGAAATAGTATGTGTTCCCCCGTGTGAGCCTTTGCGGCTTCACTGGGCAGAACATTCTCTCTTTCCATTGACAATCACCTCTTGGGCAGTAGGACAAGTCCTCGTGAAGAGATATCCAGGGCATACCTCGTCGGGCTGTCTACCATTCCCCGGATCCACAGGATGCGGAACTCATCATCTTCAATCTCAAAAACGCCATCCAGTAAAAACTTCAATGAATTTTCAATTTTTTGATCATTTACTCCTTTTTCAACGATGAAAAGGCCTGTCCACCCCCACTCTTTGAATCGAGATGCCTGGCTGACTGCAAACTTGATGACCTGCTCAGGATCAGAGTACAGCATCACATTGGAGAGGGAATCAATGACGCATATGCCCTGCTGAGTATTCATGCCCTGGTGGGCATCTGAGAGGACCATGGCAAAATCAGTGAGAGAACTGGTGTCAATGGGAGCAGAATACAGCTGAGACGATTTCTGCCGGCGGGGATAGCAATCGATAAAGATGAGGGTTCCCTTCTGCTCAAACGGTGAGATATCCTTGTTGAATCGCAGAAAATTCCTTCTTACCTCATCAGGAGGCGAATTCACACTCAGATAGATGGCCCCCTTGTTATTGAGAAGTTCTCCATAGAGGAAATGCTGTGCCCACAGTTGCTTCAAAGGACCGGGATCTCCAAACAAAAGAATATTCATGGGCATGTCCTGGGGGACGGGATATTCATCCAGCAATCCCACTGAGTCCCACCCGCAGTGCACCGGGGGATGGAATTCAGGAGATGGGGGAACAAATCGAAACGCAGTCAGTGCTTCCTGGAGAAGACCCTGGACGTATTGTTTGTAAGCAGCAGCATCCAGCACCCGGAAAGTGTATCCTTTATCCCTGACGAATTCTTTGATGATGCCTTGAGACCTCATATCCTGAATCGCTGTCATAACCTCTTCTTTGCAGTCCTTCATATCCGAAAAGGTTACCTTCATAATCCTTCGATTGAGAGCGGAGACTCTGATGTATGCTCTGATCTGCCTGATAGCCTGCTGGAATGGTTCCTCCTTGAAAGGGAATACAAAGAACGTGCAGAGAGTTCTAGGGGCTTTGACAGTGTCTCCTTCCAGGTAGGCCAGTCCCGATCGCTGCAACATAGTCATCACCCTGTCATATGCTTCGCCCAGTGGCGTGAGAGAACGTAGAAACTGGATTTCCAGGTCCTCTAGATGAGGGTACATGAAAGTCAAGACGAAAAAGAATTCTGGAGTCATCACGTCCCGAGAAATGCTGCGAACTCTTTCAGCTATGAGCTGTTCTGCAGTGGCCAGCCCCTGGGATGTAAAGACTAGGTAAGTTCCCTTGTCAGAAAGAATGCGGAAGGCCACCAGAAGGCCCGTTTCCTTGGTTGGCACAATCCTTCGGGAAGATGTGTGTTCCGTGTATGAGCGTAGCAGGGTGTTCATAACCTGTGCGACATACTGGCTGCTGTATCCGTAGCTTTTCAGTGTTCTCACAAAAGACTCTAAGCTCATCAAAGACCCCTTGATAAAAAGAGTTAAAAAGGTTATCAAAGGGGAGCTGCTATATTCTTCAGGATAATCTGGTGAAGAATAGTGACTCCCAGATGGGATAGGGATGGAGACGCCTTCAGGTATTCTCGTTCTTCATACTTCTTCATTTGTAACGTCATATCAGTATTCAAAAAAAAGGAAAGGATAGAAGGTCAACACTCTGAATATCCGCAAGACCTGCACTTCAAGCATCCTTCCTGCATTTCCAGCATAGCACCGCATTCAGGGCACTCAGGGCACCTTCCCCACAGCCCCTCGCTGAGCTGGTCAAGGCTGAGCTGTACAGAACTCGCCCCATTGTGGATGTACCGCTGGATTGCAATCTGAATGGCATCCGCGCAGGAGAGCACTTTCTCCCCGTTGTGGAAGGCCGGTTTGGGACATCTGATTCCTTTCAACTGCCTCATAACAGACTCTGTCCCTACACCAGCTCGCAGGGCAAGTGAAATGAGGCGCCCAATGGCTTCAGAGTGTGACGAAATACAGCCGCCTGACTTTCCCATGCGGGCAAACACTTCACACAACCCGTGTTCATCCTCGTTAATGGTCACGTACAGGCTTCCGCATCCCGTAGTAATCTTCACTGTCCCCCCCACTGTCAATTCAGGGCGGGGCCTGGGAGCTTTCTGCACCTCTTTTTCCCCTTCTTTTTCCTTCCCGGCACCCCTGTTCAAGACCTGGGTTTCCCGCGAACCATCCCTGTATACAGTGACCCCCTTGCATCCCAACTCATAGGCAAGTTCAAAGACTCGGGCCACATCCTCTTCAGTTGCAGAATGTGGGAAGTTAACAGTCTTGGAAACAGCATTGTCAGTGTGGTTCTGGAACGCAGCCTGCATTCTCACATGCCATTCAGGTGAGATATCGTGAGCAGTGACAAACAGTTCCTGCACATCAGGCGGAACGTCTGTTTCGCGGAGACTTCCTGTTCTGGCTATGTCCTCAATCAACTCCACACTATAGAACCCCCTTTCTCTAGCTATTTCTTCAAATAAGGGATTGACCTCAACCATTACCACGTCATTTAAAATGTTCTTGCGGACAAATGAGACAGCAAACAATGGTTCAATCCCCGAGGAACAATTGGCAATAATACTCAGAGACCCGGTGGGTGCAATAGTCGTCCGGGAGGCATTACGGATCGGCTCAGCAAACACAGAACGGGAAAAATTGGGGAATGCTCCTCGGTTCCTTGCCAGTTCTGTGGAAGCTTTCGTGGACTCCTCGGATATGAACCTCATGACGTTTTCTGCGATCTTCAGTGCTCTGTGAGAGTTATAAGGAATACCCAGAGCGATGAGCATGTCGGCAAATCCCATCACTCCCAGTCCGATCTTCCTGTTTCCTTTGGTCGTTTCTTCCATTTCAGGGAACGGGAAGTTGTTCTTGTCAATAACATTATCCAGAAAATGGACTGCTAGCCATACGACGCTCTTCAGATGGTTATAGTCGATTTTTCCCGCCCTCACCATCTTGGATAGATTGATGGACCCCAGATTACACGATTCATAGGGAAGCAGTGGCTGTTCTCCACAGGGATTGGTGGATTCAATCTCCCCGATCTCCGGTGTCGGGTTATCTCTGTTGATCCTGTCCAGAAAGATGATTCCTGGTTCTCCATTCTTCCATGCCATCTTAACGATGAGGTCGAAAACCTGTCGAGCTGCAACTTTTCGGGTCACTTCTCCATTCCGCGGATTCACCAGTTCAAACTCTCCTTCTGATTTTACTGCCTCCATGAATCGCTCCGTGATTCCAACAGAAATGTTGAAATTGTTTAGAGTAGTATCGTTCTCTTTGCACGTGATAAACTCGAGAATGTCAGGATGGTCCACATACAGAATAGCCATATTTGCTCCTCTGCGGGTTCCTCCCTGTTTCACTGCTTCAGTTGCTGCATCAAATACCTTCATGAATGACACGGGTCCTGATGCTATCCCACCAGTGGAGTGAACCACATCGTGTGCTGGCCTCAACCGAGAAAAGGAGAATCCAGTGCCCCCACCACTCTTGTGGATGAGTGCAGTATATTTTATGGCTTGAAAGATAGACTCCATGGAATCTGCAATGGGTAACACAAAGCACGCAGAAAGCTGCTGTAATTCGCGTCCCGCATTCATAAGTGTAGGAGAGTTGGGCAAGAATTCCAGGCTCGTCATCACATTGTAGAACTTTTCTTCCAGAGCAGTACTATCTGCTTCAGGATCATAGAGTAAATCTGCAGACGCAACGTTGTGAGCCACTCTCCTGAATAATTCTTCAGGAGTTTCTACGACATTGCCGTGTTCATCCTTTTTTAGGTAACGTTTTTCCAGGACGGTCAGGGCATTGGAAGAGAGCTCGATCTGGTCTTCTAGGGAACGGTCGGGAATTGCATTATCTGCTTCACAGGCAGTGATCATGCAACCCCTCCATCGGTGTCACAAACATAATCTTTCCTCCTTATGGTCTCTGCTCTTCATACAGCACAACTTCACCTAGAGGAGACAATTATTTCCTCTACAGCAAATTAAGGAAATACTCACTATGCACGGAATCCTACTTTTTCTCCCTTCCTTTTATAGTTTTCGGTTATGGCAAGTAAATCTTTTTCGTCAAAGTCAGTACCTTCTCATGGTGCCATCAGGATAAAGAGGGCCGTGAGATAAGAGGAATAGATCCCGGAGGGTACCTGTTCGACATGCGGTGTATAATTCACGCGTAGCCTCGAGTGAGCTGAGGGCAAACGCCTGCACAACGCCCCGTGCCTGAACTTGAAATAGGGATCTAGGATAAACAGAAATTCGGATACAGGTTGATGCTGCGTCAGTCTCCACATCAAACAACATTCATGTACATTAGAATCGATTGAAAGCGTTCTATCCATTTTTGGGGTCCTACAGGACAACCATCCACTCGATGTCAGTACGGGGTAAATGGTATCAATGAAACAGTTAAATAGGTGGATTTACAAGTAAGTATACAGCTCCAACCTTTCCCCTCTTTTTGACAACTGTGCACTCACTTAAGAATCACCCTCATGGAATGAAAAAGTCGATCTCAATCAACCAGTGAAAAAGTGCTGAACATCAAACCCTCTACCTGCTCAGTCATCCATGAGATGCACACTCTGATTATCCAATGAAAGCGTCTAGGCGTTCCAGAACTTCATCTTTGGCTTCTTTTACCAGTTTTTCCATCTGCTCTTTGGGAACTTCCACATGTTCCAGCATCCGGCCTGCTACCACATTGAGCAGTGGCACGTTGACATCTTCTGAAGTTATGACGCCCAACACATATGAGTCGTGAAAGAAAATGAAGAACCGGTCATTTCCCACGATGGATAGTTTTCTGACGTCTCCTTTTTTGTCACATATAACCTCGAGTAGATAAGAAATGCTCTTGGAGAGATATTTCACATCTTCGCCAAGCTCCACATCTACATCGAGGATCTCTCCCTCCTTGGTGAGGAAAACACCTTTGATTCCTCGAACATTTTTCCTCAAGAAGCTTATGTCAGGCAACTCGATACCTCCCTGGGATATACTCTATTCAAAGAGGGTATATAAAAAAGTTTCGGTATCTATAGAGTTCCCGATATCGCGTATCTGATAATTGACGGATAGGTGAGGGGAACGCTCCTCCTCTGAGAGGTAGAATGTGCAGGGGGAAAGAACGCCGGTCACAGGAACATAAGATGTTTGGTGTTTGGGTCAGGATATTCTCTCACGTACGGATGTCACATTTACAGTAGAATATGTTTGTTATTGCGTAAAATAACTGTGAATATTTTTCCAATGCTCTATCTAAACTTATAAATGCCATAATTTCTCTTTTGGATTATGCATTATTTCGACGAAATTTCCCTGCATTCCCAGTTATACCTCGTGGAAGGTGATCCTCATCTACTCAAAGAATTCACAGCCTACCTCCTGGTGAAACGGGCACCCTCCCTTATTATTGATGGTGGAAACCGGTTTGACCCCTTTATTCTTTCCTCCTTCTGTGAACGGTTAGACATGAACGCTATGGAACGGGTGTATGTTTCCAGGGCTTTTACCATATTCCAGTTGAAGATGTTGATTACGAGAGCACTCCCTGCTTTCATGCAGGAGAATGCTCCTTCTGTGGTGGTGGTCTCATCCTTCAGTGACCTTTTCCACTCCGATGATGTAGAAGAGGAGATAGCAACTGTCTTATATAAAAAACTCTTATTCAGATTAAAAGAGATAGTAAAGACATATGATATACCCGTTGTGGTAACAGATCATAAAAACAATTTGAAAATCTTTGACTCTCATGTTTCTTTCAAAATGAAAAAGAATGGAATGATACTATCTGTTGACCAGCAGACATTCCAGATACCTCTTATCCCCCCATACCAGAAAACACTGGACTCCTGGAGGAATACCCATGGGTAGGACAGCTCCCACCTACCGCATGCTTACAGAATCTGAAATACAAAAATGGAATGCATTCAAAAAAGCACTGCGAAAGAAGGATCGAGAAGCATTTGATGAACTGATGAAAAAAGTGAGAGAACATGCTTCTGCTTCCAGTTACATGGCCCCATTAGATGTATTTGATGCCATGAGTCTGGCTATTTTGTTGGAACATGAGAAGGAAATTACTGCACTAAAAAAGAAGGTTGAACATGTTTCTGATTGACTGTTACCCCGATTATAGGGAAGCCTGTATGAAGATCTGGTATTATAATGGGAGATCATTTCTAAAGAAAGAGAGGTTTTCACCCTGGTTTTATGTTCGTGCTGCAGAAAAAGAGAAAGAAGATGCATTGCGTCTATACGTGGAAGATCTACCTTCCGTTTCCCACACCCACCATGAGGTGCAGTCCGTCTCCTTCACCAAGAAAGCTCCTGTATTAAAGATAGTTCTCAATCAATATACTCTACAGGAACTGGCAGCAGAGATTGATCGACTAGGAGGATATGAACTCTATGAACTGTTCAATGTAGATATCAGTTTTCCTCAACGCTACTTTTTTGAAAGAGATTCTTTTCCTATGATGAAAATAGAAGAAGATTCTCCTTTTGCAGTTGAATATGATACTCCTCCTCTAAAAGAACTTTTCTTTGACGTGGTAATACAGACGAAAGGTATTCACTCTTTCACAGACCCCTTAGCGGGGATTGTGTTACGGGATACTGATTGTTCCTTTGAACTAGACGGGACAGAGGAGAGTATCCTCACCGATTTTGTGAAAACAGTGCGCATTCTGGATCCTGACATTGTGTATTCACATGGAGGAGACGAGTTCGCAATTCCCTATCTTCTACAACGAGGTCAGGCCCATCAGATTCCGCTGGAACTGGGGAGGGAGCCTGGTTGGTTCGGCAAGGAGGGAACGTCCTATTTCTCATACGGGCGGATCGTGTACAAGCCGCCCCAGTATTTACTGAAAGGGAGAATACACATTGATACCAAGAGTTCCTTCCACTACAGAGAAGGAGGACTGGATGGATTGATAGAACTCTCTCGAATGTCCCGTATACCTGTACAGCGACTGTCACGATTATCTCCCGGAACGGCTATCTCTTCCATGCAGTTACATGAAGCATACAGACGAAAGGTGTTAATCCCCTGGAGAAAGCAGACTCCTGAACAGTTCAAGACTGCCTTGCAGCTGGTAAAAGCAGATCGGGGGGGTCACATTCTGGAGCCACAGGTGGGTATCCACCCGTATGTGGGAGAAGTGGACTTCAGTTCTCTGTATCCCAATATTATCAATGAGTTCAATATCTCTCCCGAGACAGTGTTATGTACCTGCTGTCCTGATTCGGGAAGGAGAGTACCCGTCCTGGAGTATACCATCTGCGAAAAGAGACGGGGGTTCATACCGGATGTAGTAAAACCATTGATTGTAAAAAAAGCGCTGTACAAAGGGGATCCCCATGTAAAAGGAAGGAGAACTCTATTAAAATGGGTACTGGTAACCTGTTTTGGTTATTTAGGGTATAGGAATGCCCGATTTGGTCGCATAGAATGTCATGAATCAGTCACAGCCTACGCTCGTGAGATACTGCTCACTTCCATGCACATAGCTGAAGAACTGGGATTCGAAGTCTTACATGGTATTGTGGATTCATTATGGGTGAAAAAAGAGGCGCCCCGTAAGGATTTTGAAGAGCTCTGTAATATAGTTTCAGATAAAATTGGCATCCCTCTGGAACTTGAGGGGATGTACTCCTGGATTGTATTTCTACCTTCCCAGGTAGGTATTGGATCATTGACCAGTTACTATGGGGTTATTGATGGAGAACTAAAAGCAAGAGGGATAGAACTGCGGAGGAGTGACCAGCCTCCTCTTGTCAAGCACATGCAGGAAGAGATGTTGGTAACCCTGGCCCAGGCAGAGAGTGTACCCCACTTTTTCAGGTACCTCCCTGATGCGTTGGGCGTAGTTAATACGTATGTTGGTGCTGTGTTACAGGGAGATGTAGCTCTGGAAGACCTGGTGATCTCCATTGATATCAGCCGTCACCTGGAAGAGTATAGGGTAGCCAATTTATCTGTGGCTGCACTCGAAAAGTTGAAAAAGGAAGGGGTGGAACGTCATCCTGGTCAGACAGTGCGCTACATCATACGAGACTGGAAAGCCAGGAAAGCCACAAACAGAGTATCCATTCCTGAATTGATGGAAGATACTGAGTATGACAGGGAGAAATATGCAGAACTACTGCTGAGAGCTGGTCATCACATGCTGTCTCCCTTCACCAGTGAAAGAAAACTCAAAGAGTACTGTAACAATATAAATCAACTTACCTTAAGGGAATATCTATGATTGTGGAACATATTCGAGAACATGGAACTCCCATACACGTGGAAAAAGAATTCCACATGAAGCCATACAGGGACCGATCAGACGTATGCTACTACGGGGACATCGTTGCTGTATACCAGAACGGCAGGCGCTGGTACATTGTGGGTATAGAGGTCAAGGACTGGAAAGCACGCGTAGGTTCCAAGCTGGCAGCCGAGTATCTGTCCGTATACGGGGAAGTGTGCGAGTACTTTTACATTGCAGCCCGCAGGTTCTCTCGAAGTCTGCTGAGAACTCCCTGTGTGGGGCTGTTTTCCCTGGAGAGCATGAAGGTGATACGGAGATCGCAGTATTTGTTCCCTGACGAGAGACTGAGGATCAATGCAGTGAAAAGAATGAAAAAAGAAGGCCTCACTTCTACCGTGCCTGAATCACCCTACCAGACTACTCTGGACACGTTTCTGTGAACCGGCACCCTGTACTCTCAAATATCTGCAGGCTACACTCCCTTGAACTTACCGGGATAGGATCTAATCTTTCACCACAAATTGAATCTGGGTTCCACGCGTTGTCACCAGCATCACCCGGTCTCCGTCCTGGAAATTGCCGTCACCACCCTTTGAGTTGACTAGAGACGTCAAGTCCACAGGCGTAACAGAATCACCCCCCAGCCTATATCCCATCTTGCTTGCCCTCAATTCCCCCTCAACATAGACTGCATCAAGATAAACGGCAGAAGGGTCATGACTCCTGATATGAAGAACAAGGTTGGTTCCACTCAACTGTATAGATTCCAGAATCAAGGATTCTGCACTGACAGCTTCCTGCGTGCTCTTTTTTGATATGAATCCCGAACTCCAAGCATAAACAGTGACTGAAATAGCAACAGCGACGGCAACCATGAGAACAACAGCTATTACAGGAGATGTGCCTTTCTTGCCAGACACCGATTTGTAGGTAGTCACACTCTTCACCTCGGGAATTACAAATATGCTCTCTACTTCTGAGTACTTAAACATATCGCTCGGCTGCGAGTTTCACAGGTGTGAGAGTCCTCGAGTCCGTAAGGAGCCAGTTTTTCTCATCATTTTGAACGTCTTCCAAAAGTACAGCAATTTGATCAAACGTAACTGCAATTGTCCCAACAAATGAATCCTGTCGGTTGAATGCTGGAAAAGCTGCAGTTCTCAGAAAAATGAAACGTCAAGAAATTCTCTTCATGTCTCGCAGTATCCTGATCATACTAAGTTAAAAAATCAACTGCATCCATGAGAGCGTTGTTTTTTTCAGCCTAAATCCTCTTGCGTGGCAATGAAAGCTCTGCTCGGTTGTCTGATACGTAGATTATGCCTTGAAATAGGGGACTATAATCCCATTGTAAGGGCTACGATTATAATAGTAGGAAAACGCTTTTTACCGCAAATGGCTCACTACAATGTCATGAATCATGTCAAAACCATGTGTTATGCATATCTTTTTATACTCCGGACTGAGAGGAGGGTGAAGCAAAAAGGAGGAACTGAAATGGCTAAAAGTATGAAGAGACTGGGAAGTATTGTACTTATTGGGTTATCGCTCTTTTTCAACGTTTATTACATCGGTTCACAGCCTGTGCTGGCTGTTGACATTGTGGGGACTGCATCAGTCAACATGTGTCAACAGTATGATTATACTATTACCATTGAGAATACATCTTCTTCAGAGTCTGCTACCAATGTGACAGTCCTGGCTACGATTCCTGCTGACTTCACTATTGTTGACGGTGGAGGCGGTACAGTGGTGGGACAGACCATCACCTGGGGCGCAGGGGATTTGCCACCGCTGGATTCCTGGAACGCTGTCATCTCTCTCTACGTCACGTGCGCAGCTGTCTCTGGTCAGATTCTGGTGGATGTTACCCATGATGCAGGCTCATCTCAGGGTTCCATCTACCTGACGGTTCAGCCTGGTGCTGTCACCATCACCAAGACTCCCTCTGTCATACCTGCCCATCTCAATGATACCGTACACTGGACTCTGACTGTAACCAGTACTGGGTTTGGCCCCATTCAGAACGTACGCGTACAGGACACGTTGGGTGCTGGGCTCCTGTTTGACGCTGTTCAATCCACTTCAGGAGACACCTCTGGGCTCCCCACTGTTACATGGGATTATTCCTACATACCTGCCCTGCAGCTCATGAAACCAGGAGACCAAGTACTGATTGACGTATATGCTGAGGTCATTGCCTGCAGCGGGCTGGAAAACGATGCCCAGGCAGTATGGAGTTGCAATGGTACCCCCTGCCAGACAGAAACCACCCAAGCCTCTGTACAGCTTATCGTAGAAGAACCTGAAATTTCGTATGTGCTCCCTGATTTCCAGTTAGACTACTGCTCTGCCGGAACACAGTTTACCATACCTATCACCAATTCTGGCACAGGAGCAGCTCACAGTTTTTATCTTTATGTGGATTTCGGTCCCCTTTTTGTCACAGTTCTTGGACCTGCAGGAGCTTCCTATGACAGCGTGTTTGACCGATTCTTCATAGGGGACATTCCTGCGGGGTCCACAGTGAATCTGATGTTCACACTGACTCATTCAGACTGGTGTTCGGGACTTCCCTCACAGAGGATATTGTTCCAACCCGAGTACTACGACGACTGTGGAGAAGTGTTCTATCCTCCCGTGCAGTATGGGAACCTTTCTGTGACCAGTGTACCCAGTCTCACACTCAGTAAGACTGGAGCTCCTCCGGAGATATATCTGGGAGAATCCATTACGTATACCATTGCGGCTGCCTATTCAGGTCCGCTTTCCTGCGGAGGAGGGAATGCTGGCAATATCACCGTGGTGGATACCATACCCGGTGGATTCACCATTGTGGATGCAGGAGGAGGCACTGTAGTGGGAAGCACCATTACGTGGGTGGTCGCCGCCACCGCAGGACTGAATACCACCATCACTCTTCAATCTCCAAATTACTCCCAATGTGAATTGTATTGCTACACATATGCCACCAACACAGTGACGGCTTCTATGACTGATTGTTGTGGCTGTACTCTAACTGCATCGTCCTCCCAGACCACAGCTTTGGAGTGTGAGGAATACTATGATTCTGAGAAGGCAGTCTCTTCCACCACGGGGTTCGAGAAGTGTACTGACATATATTATACCAACACCTATCAGTTTTATGATGATGTCTGGTGGGATGACGTCAGCTGGACAGATCTCGTATTCTACGAGGACATGGCCAATTTCCAGACGTATGTTGCCGGCTCTCTATCAGTGACGGTGGATGACGGGGTTAACACCTGCTCAATTGTTATTGCACCAAATATTGTGGGAGGCCAGCTCGTTCTAGATTTCAGCACAGGTGATTACTCGAGCTGTGTACCCTTCCCTGCGGTAAGAAATTCCACGTTGACCATCCAGTACACGCTCCAGACCACCGATGCTTCTTCTCCTGGTTGTTGTGAACCCACCTACTCGTTCTACGACTGGTCTGTCTTGGACACGGGGAAGCAGGGGGGGTCGTGTCAGCCCGACCAGGAATTGCAGGAAACAGTGTATGTTACCATAAATCAAGCACAGATGAATATTAGCATTAACACGATACCTGATTTCATCAGTAGCTGCGAATCCTGCAATGTGAGCATAGATGTCACCAGAACATCAGCAGTGGGTGCATATGATGTCCTGGTAGTTGTTCCCATCCAGAATTATGCAGTAACTGTCACTGGTTACACAGGTCCCGTCCCCACGCTGACGACCTATGCAGACCGACTGGAATTCGACTATGGAGACAGTTTTGTCACCCAGGTAGCTGCCCAGATTCTGGTAACGTTCCAGAAGCGGTGCGGCACGCCTGCTGATAACTCGGCCAGTGTCTACTGGGACGGGAAGTGCTGGGATGATGCCCAGCCAGACAGAGAATGTTCGCACACGGTTGCAGGATGCCCGTATCTTCTGGAGGCTTCGTTGTTCATAAAAAAGACACCCGAGCTGATCTACGCCACTCAGAATCAAGTCACCTGGACCATCTATGTCACCAATTCGGGGAGCGGTACTGCGTACAGTGTGTGGGTTGATGACATTCTGGGGTCTGATCTACAGTATAATTCTTCATCAGCCACCGACCTGCTGGGTAACCCTGTGCCGGTCACCATTACCGTCAATCAGGATCACCTGGGTACCCCCATTAACGGGGTGAACTGGAGCTTCAACGAGATTCCTGCCGGGGAAACCAGAGTCATTACGCTAACAGCAGACCTCGTTGGATGCACAAATCTGGACAATGATGTTGCAGCAAGCTGGGGTTGCCTGGGTGTGGACTGCCAGCCCGCAGTCACTGATCACTCTACTGTGGCAATTCCTCCTGCATATGCTGTCACCACAAACATCCTGCCCGCTTACATTAACCTGTGTGAACAGGACACCATCACTGTCCAGGTGAAGAATGCGGGACTCACAACAATCTACAATGTCGAGGTGAGAGTCACACTGCCTCTGGGACTAGACTATGTAGCGGGGACAGGCGTACCAGGAGAGCCCCAGGACCCACTGGCCAATCCCCTGGTGTGGACCAGTACTGAAGCAGCATTTCTCTCTTCCATTGATCCTGGCGTCACCCGTTCAATTTCCTTTGATGTTATTGCAGGATGTGATTTTCCAAATGGGAACAGAACGGTCGTTTCAGAAGCGTACTATGAGAGTGTGTGCCGGGAACTGAAAATCAGCCCTGAATCACGGTCCACCCTGCCTGTGAGAGAACCCACAATTTCCATTGTCAAGGACGGGAGAAATGTCACAGCAGGCCAGGCCTCCTACACCAATACCGTCAATGCAGAACCAGGAGACCTCATTGAGTGGCGTATTCGCATATCCAACACAGGAGCCTCCACCGCGTACAATGTGGAATTCTGGGATGTATTCCCCAGTAACATGACGTTCTCTTCTGTGACCCCTGCTCCTCCCGGAGGAGGATCAGGTACGCAGGCTGATCCCTGGGTACATGGAGATTTGCTGGTAGGCCAGACAGTGACCTACTCTGTCTATGCTACGGTAGATGCAGGTGAATGTACGGCGAGCCCAACCACCAATACTGCGTGTGTCCACTACGGGTGCAATGACAACCCCACAACCCCGGCTGTTGACCCCTGCAGAGAGCCACAGTCGTGCGACACGGGATACCTGAGAACCACCTCTTCATTTACCATTTCTCAAACCCTGGGCACTATCACCACGTGCAATGGTGAAATCACCGTAACAGTGCGAAACAATGGTCCAACTGCATACAATGTTGTAATTACGTCAGATTTACCTGCGGGATTCTACTACGATTCCATGGTTTCAGGTCCCAGCCCCAGTCCTGAACCCCCTGCAGACTTGACTCGTCCAATATGGGTCATCGGGCCCATGACAGAGGGGCAGACAGTGGTCCTCCAATTCAGGATTATTGATGATGGTACCAGCTGCGGAACTGTCACCCCCGATGTCAATACTGTGTATGTTGATTTTGACAATGCATGTGACCAGCATTACACCCGCACCAACACGAGAAATGTCACGCCCCTGACTCCTGTGCTCACTGTGAGCAAGACTCCCGAGATAGTGACCAGACCCCCTGGAGGAAGTACCACGTGGACCATAACCGTTACCAACACAGGCAACTACCAGGCAGAATCTGTAGATGTGGTCGATTCTCTCAGCCTGAACTTCATCAACATTGCAGCAGGAAATGGATCCGGGGGGGAAATCCCCGCAGTGGTGGGGAACACGGTGACCTGGAATGTGTCAGCGCCCATCCCTATTGGAGGTACGTGGACTGCTACCCTTTCTGCTGACATCACAGGCACATTGGGCACTGATACAGTGGTTGTCAACGGGTACTGTTCTACAGGCTGTGTGTACAGTACGGCTACAGACACTGCATGGGTCCAGACTGTAGAGGGGATATTTAAGACTCCTGACGTGCAGACTGCCACCATTGGGGAAGAAATAACATTTGATGTGTCAATTTCCTACTGGGGTGCTTCTTCTTACGAGAATGTCCTGGTCATAGACACCCTGCCTGCAGGACTGGAGTACGTGAGTTCGACCTACAATGACACCTTGGGATTATCTCCTGTACCTGTGGTGGTGGGGCAGTCAATTACCTGGACTCTGGGCAATTTCACCGGGCCCAACACGGTGGATATCACGGTAACAGCAAGGGTCCAGGACGTTGTGACCAACCAGGATGGTGTCACGTTGACAAACTGGGCGCGATCCACTGGAACAGAAGAAGGTGTACCTTTCGATCTGTCAGATGATGCAGATGTCGAGATCATTGAGCCCGACCTCATCATCAATAAGCAGGGGTCCATCACCGAAGGACTCCCCGGAGATACCATCCACTACACGATTACCATTCAGAATCAAGGTACGTCACCTGCATACGACGTGAGTATCGAAGATGTGGTGCCGACGGGTCTTATCCTGGATACAGGATCGATTGCGTCCACACCTCAAGCCACGGCAACCTCTGTTGTGGGAAACACCGTAACCTGGAGCTACACCATAATCCCTGTGGGTAGCACCGTCATTCTAGAATATGATGCAGTCATCCCGCCTCAGGGGGGTGTATTCACTAATGTGACTACTATTACAGATTATTCCACCCTCCTTGGCATCAGCCCATATGAAAGACACTATCCACCAGTAGATGATGAGTGGACAGTGCGCGCGCCCGGTACAGATCTCATGAAGATAACCCTGAATACCCAGATTAATGTACCGTCCCCCGGAGGAATTGTCTACTTTGAATTGACCATTGAAAACACGGGGGACATGATACTCGATCCTGTGCAGCTGACAGACATTCTCCCTGATGGATTGACCTACAGACCAGGAACAGCCATTGTGGCTGGACTGCCGTATGAGCCTGATTTTACCGTGGATAACTCTGATAGAACACAGACATTGACCTGGTTGAACATAGGGGCCATGAATCCGAGTGACATCATTACGGTGAGCTTCGAAGCGGAGGTGGATCCGGGAAGAGTAGGAACCTTCGTCAACAGGGCCATTGTCATTGGCACGTCTGTCATCGGGGATGTGTCTGATGAAGACACATCACCCGTTGGCGTGGCCGCCCCAGCCATCCACGTGGTTAAGTCAGTAGCTCCCTCTTCTTTGAATCCAGGCCAGAACGTGACGTTCACGTTGACCATAACGAATACCGGAGAAGTTCCTCTCGACCCTGTGAAGGTCGTGGACGTCTTGTCTCTAGGACTGACCTATCAGGATGCAGCCAACATCTCCCCAGATCAAACAGTTGTGGATCCAGACAGCACAATGACTCTCATCTGGGCCAATGTGGGTCCTCTTGATACGGGGGAAACGATAACCATCACATTCGAGGCATATGTGAACGGGGAGGAATCTCCTGCCCTAAATGTAGTGACTGCCACGGGAACACCTCCCAATGGATTTCCTGTATCTGATGATGATTCTGCTCTGGTTACCCTGCCCACGGGAACGATCCATCGGACACAGGTATCACTGCAGCCTCTAGCGTACGGAGGAATGATGGATTGCTACGCCAGGTACAAGGAACTTATCGAAAAGATCAGGGACTCAGGAGTGGATGTGGAATGGCGCAGGGAAGCTCCATGCTGTGAGAACCTGGAGGATCTGATAAAACAGCTGCTGAATCTGGTCCTGGACAAAGGTCTGGATAAGAAGTATCCTGAAAAGTGGGCCAGAGTACAGGAGTTACTGTCTCGCATAGAACTGTGCTGCAAGCAACTTGAGGAGTACTACTACGCAGGGAATTACATTGCCTCCAACTACTGGAGCAATCAGAGAGACAATAACTACGAAGAGCTTGTGGACCTTCTCCTTGAAATACTGAAAGAAGGCTGATGGTATTCTGCATTTCCCTCAGTTTCCCGGGTTTTTGGCTATCCTCGATGGGTTAAATTGAGCACCATAGGCACATGTAAACATTTAAATAGGCCTGAACAAGGTGACCTCAGGAGGAACGATCATGGTAGACTTTAAGCTGTCATCAGGAGAAGAAGAACTCTTCAACAAGGCAAAAGAGTTCACTCATGAATATATTACACCAGTGGCTGCTGATCTCGAGAGAAAAGATGAGTGTCCCATGGACGTAGTCCAGAAAGCATACGAATGGGGATTAATGAATTTGCATGTACCGAAAGAAGCAAGTGGTCCAGGACGCTCACTGGTTGAAGAGACACTGGTATCAGAGGCAACTGGGTATGGATGTGCAGGGTTGGCCACCTCCATCATGTGCAACAACCTGGCTTTTGCTCCCATTCTGATTGGTGCCACTATGGAACAGCTCAAGAAATATATTACACCCTTGATCACGGGGAAAAAGGTACAATTTGGAGCATTTTGTTTGACAGAAAGGGAATCTGGCTCTGACGCAGCATCCATCAAGACTACAGCCACAAAAGAGGGAGATGGATGGGTGATTAATGGAGCGAAATGTTTTATTACCAATGCTCCGCTCGCTTCTTTGCATAGTGTGTTTGTCACTACTGATCCCTCAAAAGGGTACAAGGGGCTGGCCTGTTTCATGGTACCTGCAGACTCAAAGGGTGTGGAAATTGGCCACATAGAAAGGAAGATGGGCCAGAAAAACTCGGTGCAGTCAGAAGTCATGTTCACAGATGTGCATATACCGGAGGATTGTCTCATTGGCAAGGTGGGAGATGGGTTCAAGATTGCCATGATGACATTGGACAAGACCAGAGCAGGAATTGCAGCCATTGCCACTGGAGTTGCCCAGAGATGCGTGCACGAGGCTGCAAAATTCAGCAATATTCGCCATCAATTTGGTAAGCCCATTGGAGCGAACCAGGGGATTTCTTTCACATTGTCTGACATGGACTGCAGGACAGAGGCTGCTCGGTGGCTGACACGGTATGCAGCCTGGCTGGCCGATAACGGGATGAGGAACAGTAAAGAATCTGCTTTCGCCAAGTATTTCGCTTCTGATGCTGCCATGCAGAATGCAGTAGACTGTGTGCAGATCATGGGCGGGTATGGGTACCTGGAAGAGTATCCTGCTGGGAAACTGATGCGAGACGCAAAGCTGCTGCAGATCTATGAGGGAACGAACCAGATACAGCGAGTGGTGGCTTCAAGTGTGATATTGAAGGAAAATCCACCAGACAAGGATACTGGATTCAGATTCACGTATGAGGGAAGAGACGCTCCTCAGATGTAATTCCTTTCTTTATTCTTTTTCATCCGAGAGGGTTCCCCGTCAATCAGAATGTTCCAGTCTTTCCAGTTCTCTCTGATATTCGTCCCTTGAAACCTCCCCGTATACAAATCTCGCCTTCAACTCTCGTATTTTTTCTGCTTTTTCTGATTCCTTCGACTCAGGTTTCTCTGGTGCTTTCAGCTTCCTCTTTCTGTACAAGACATATCCCGCTATCAGAGCAACTGCCACAATTCCCAGCACCACGGCAAGTGAAAATCGGTTCTTGGCTATCTCACTCTGTGTCTGTTCTGCATGCCAATCCTGACAGAGCCAGTCCATCCCGAATTCGAGTAGCTTGTCCACGTCAAATAGCAGACTCACTGCCTGGAACGCCACAGGATCGTATCCCACCGCGAGCGTTCTTCCTTTTCCTTTCTGAGAAATGGAGATTCTCTTCCTCAGCTCATCTATTTTATCTTCTGGCAGAAATGGGAAGACAATGTTGCTGTCTCCTTCAGCTGTTTTTTCCAGCTGATACCCGGAGAGTACCTCTTCAATGCTGCTGTGTGTCATGGCGTTATAGAGGATCAGGAGACCACCTCCTGCTTCCACAAAGTCCAGGATTGCTTCTTTTTCCTTCTGGGATGGTTCAGCAAGGCAGACTACAAGAACGTCGTATCGGGAGAGCGTTTTCTCATCAATACTGTCAACGTACTTCACAGTGTATCCCTGCCGCTCCAGGGATGCCACATTTTCGTCAAATTCTCGTTCCCCGTACCATGCTATTCTTCCTTGAGATGCGGCCAGCGTCCCAAGCATGAAAAGGGCCAAGACCAATTTTTTCATGAGGGTGGTGAAGGATGGAACCTAAAAAAGGTTTGTATTATCACTCCTAGTTTGGTATCTTCTTGCCTTGTGATGAGCGAGAATGAGCTGTGATGCTTATGCCGTCAGGGATTCCTTGTTCGAATAGGAACGTCATGGGGAGGTTCGAAGACAGCCAATAAGTCCACAAAGTTCAATAATCCAAATTACTCAAGACAGCAATGCTCGTGAAAATGGAAGTATATAATGATAGTGAGTGTCGGTGCGCCCGTGGGATCGGAGAGAATATTTTCACACAGGGGGGGACTCTGGATGAACTGATTAATAATATAAAAAAGGCTGTTGAAGTACACTTTCTTGAATTGCTTGAGAGAGGAGAGCAAATAGAGATACCCTCTTTGTTAGAGCTTGAGGTGGAACTTCTTTCTTGACATGTTTCCTTTTCCTGAGAATTCTTTCATCCATCGTAATCGCTGCGATCCAATCTGTTGTCCCAATGACATTTGTATCTATCCTGCCACCTCAAGGTCATTATGCTATCCGGATATAGTACTTTTTCTTTCCCACTTCTCTTGATTCAATCAGTCTACCTCTTTCCAGTGTCTTGAGAATCATACTGACATGTTGAATTGATCTGTTTGCCCTTCGTGCTATTTCTTGGACTGTTTTTGTTCCATCGCACATGCCGTAGATCTCTCTCCTGATCTTTGATTTCCCAAGTACTTTTTCTCTGAAGCATTCGAGTTCATGTTCTTGGACAAACCTGTACAAGGAGATTAGCTGATCTATCTTGATTGAGATTTCCTCTAGGTTTTTGTTTATCTGCCAGAGTACTTCTATGTCTTCTTTCTTTCCTATGTGATCACCCAAGTAAACTTAACAGTAAACTATTTAAATGTTATTGTCTACAGAATACTATGACATCAGAAACATCAAGTGATCTAAGATCACTCGAAGGAAAACTGGATCAAGTCATTGCTCTACTAAAGGTCATTGCCAGCAAGGATATGATGGAAAAGAGGTATACAATTCTCTCAACTCCAAAGAAGCAGAAGATATATGAGCTTTGTGATGGACGCAACGAAATGAGTGAGATTGCAAAGAAGGCTAGAGTTTCAGGCGAATATGTTCGCCTGACCATCAAGGACTTGGAAGATGAAGGCCTTGTTACTTTCAGATTAGAAGATGGAAAGCGCTTTCCACAAAGGGTGATTTAGTGAAGGAGGAGGTGGAATCCAGCAGGAAGCTCCTGGAAGTGTTAGAAGAAATCCTAAAGTGGACGAAATTTCAGGGCATGCAGAACGTCAAAGTGATTCTGGAATCAGAGCTAGATGATATTTCCAAAAAACTCATATATGAATTAAGTGATGGTAGAAGCAGCCCTGAAATTGCAAAGATTGCAGGTGTTGCGTCAAAAACTGTGAGAAATCATTGGAAAAAATGGTGTGCTATGGGTATAATGGAAATTCATCCAGATTACAAGAAGAGATATCGTAAGGTCTTTTCATTGGAAGAAGTAGGCATACAGCCCCCGGAGACCGAATCGGCTGAAAAGAAGAATGAAGAAATCGTAGAGGAAGTTGATGTGAATGAGCAAGAAGAATGAAGATGTCTTCAAGAGATTGCTAGAGCATGAGGAAGAGTTCTTGCTGAGACGAGCAACCAGGGATCTAGAGATGAGGAAGAATAAGAGGCATCTATGAACCACGTTCAACGTCAGAAACCTGAAGGTGTTAGCATGAAACAGGAACTAGAAAAGATCATCGAACAAAATGAGATCATAATTTCCCTTCTAAGAAGAATTGCCTTCGACGAAGATGAAGTGAGAGAAATTGTTGTGCATGGAAAGCGGAATAATTTGAAGCAAAATTACATCAGGGGGTACAATGCATGTGATGGGGCTCATAGCGTAAATGAAATAGCAGACATCATAGGTGTCACTAGTGGAACTTTGTCACCAATCCTAGCGGAATGGGAAGAACTGGGCATTATCTATGAAGTTGACAAACCTGGTGGCAAATTCTATAAAAAGATATTTCCGATTGGGAAGTGATGAAATGGTTGAGAGCGATGAAGCCACGAGAGACATTAGAGAAATAAAATGGCATCTGGAAGCTATAGATTGCTCGATGGAACTGCTTACAAAAGCAAATAAAGACAACATACTGGCTGAGATCATGAGCTTTTTTGGAAAATCAAAAAGGAAAGCTGAGGTCTTTTTAGCTGTAAATGAAAAAAGAACGGTTGATGATATCACGGAGCTTCTTCAAATGAAAGAATCCAACGTATCCCGGGAATTGACCAGCCTGAAGAATGAAGGGCTAATTGAATTATGGAAATTAACGAGTGAAGGCCATCGCATTTACAGGAAAAGAAAGGTGGATAGAATTCTTGGGATCAGCCGAATCCTGAAGCAAGAATTCGGAATAAACGATATGTAAGGGGATTGGATGCCAGTTATTTCTAAGAGCAAGAAGAAAAGGATACTTTCTCTTGTCATGGATTTTATAAGAGCAGAAGGTTTGGAACCAAGTGATGATTTTCCGATCAGAGCTTCTCAAGTCTATTTGTCTTGGGTAGAGGAGAATTCACGCATTCCGGATGAAGAGACCTTCATCAGGGAAATGAACAAGATCAAGACCGATTTTTTCAGAATCAACACCACAACAACCAAGAGAAGACTATTGGTAGATCTCCTGACCAGACTGAATTATGAATTCGAACCTGTTCTGAAAGAAATCAAGAGAAAGGCGAAAATATCGAAATCTTCGGATATTTCAACCTCTTGTGAAAGAGTATATGTTGATGACATTGATTCCTTTAGGAAAGTCAGGAATGTTAATCCTAAGGCTGTCAAAGATTTTGTCCCTGTGAAAATGAGTGAAAGAAAATTAAAAGAATCATTGGCCTCCATTATTGGGGAGAAATTCATCCCTGAGGATTGGGGAGGTGAAAGAAGTGATCTCTATTCTTCTCGCATCATTTTAAGAGGGAAAAGAATAAGCACAGCTTTTCTTCTTAAAGGTCCCTCTGTAAGAAAACTCACAATAGACAAATGTGGAAAGAGAGGAAATCAGGTATTGAGACTTATGACAGAACCAGCAGAATTGTTTGTAGTTCAGCATGTTGGAGAGATAGATACGGATGTCATAAAACTACTAGAGACATGCGTTTCCAATCTTAGCGGAAGCAAGAATATGAAACTCTATTATTGCGTAATTGATGGGACTGACACAGCGAGAATACTCTTTGCATACAGCAAATTGAGTATATCATGATGTCAACCCATATATCGGGCCCATTTAGAACATTTCCTTTGGTATCTTGATTTTCGGCAATCTGATTTTGGATTTTCATTGTTGAGATTCTTCACACTCATTTTCGACGATTTTTGCCTTTTTCTTTCTGATCATCGAAAGCCTTACTCCTATGTTCGACTGACTCTTCCCTAATATATCAGCGATTTCTGTATTCTTGAGCCCAGCAGTTGATAGTATCCTTATCTTGTCTTCAAGGCTTTCGTCCCTGACTGCACTGATTGCTGTTATCCTGATTAGCATCTCAAGCTTTCTGATAATCTCTTCGCCTAATTTATCATCCATCACTCTCATATTGTAACTAATTTATAAAAGCTTTGTGTTTTTAATATCAATTCCAGCTGCTGCAGGATTGTGCATACTAGTGTGCCAGTGGAAATGTAGAAGAATTTTCAAAGAACGAATTGAATGAGCTAGCAGATAACATCAAAAAGGTGTTAAAACGCACTGCATGGGTATTTTGCCAATCTAAGGAATTGATTTTGGTAATCTCTTTCCCGAAGCCTTCATTCTACGTACTCAGATACTTTTGTGACTTCCCTTTTGAACTCTACTTTGCGATGAGATAGTGCCGGATTTCATCTTCTGACAACGTCACCATAGACTTATATCAATGGACAGGTCACATAGATCATGAGACGAGCATCGTGCCTGATCATCATCTTCTTACTTGTATCATTGATACCAGCAGCAACCCAGCAATCCTGGATTGATTCAGCACGTATTGCAGGAGGCGTCCTCTGGCCAGATATGACAGACCAGGAAATGACAGAGACTATTGATGAACTTCATGAGGGGGGTCAGTCAGTCATTTTAACCTGGGTTTCAGATCCCCTGCTGGAGGGGGACTGGTCATCTGACCTTCAGTTTCTCGAGAAGGCCTCCGCATACCTTCATGAAAACTACCCTGATATGGCATTAATCATCTACCAGGGGCCCCTGGAAATCGTCACTCCTGACGTTGATCGCAACAAAGATGGTGCAGCCGACGAGGGAACCCACAGTATCTACACAGACCACCCCGAGTGGCTGCAGGTAGGCATGGACGGAAGGAAAGCAGTCTTCTACGGGGATGTAGCCTTCTGGGTGGGTGAGGTTGATGAGGATGTATGGCTGTGTCCCAATGACCCTGAATACAGCCAGATAGTCAAATCCAATTTCAGGAGGCTGGCTGGTACTGGCATTGACGGCATCTGGGTTGACATTCCCAAATTCCTCTGTGATTTCGGAGACTGGGAAGACAACTGGGCCTGCCACTGTGAAGACTGCAGACGGAAATTCAGAGAAGATACAGGATCAAGGCTTCCTGATACTGTTGACTGGGATGATAAGACCTGGAAAACCTGGATTCTATGGAGACAGAATGTTATCACCAGCTTCATCAAAGAATTGAACGATGCCATAAAGGCAGTCAATCCTGTGTGCGAACTCATTGTAGAACACTGGCACGGCATTGACGTGGGAAGTGTGAGGGAGGCGTGGAGCCCTGTCCTCCTGAGAAGGGTTACAGACTGTCTGGCGCATGAATATCCTGCAGCGTCATATAGTGAGAAAACACATGATTATTACAACTATCTGAGGGACTTGGCCACCTATCTTTTTTACAGAGGACTGGACACAGACCACCCGTCATGGATTCTGGCGTATTCCTCTGATGGTGAAGGTCAAAGAATGCTTTCTGCCTCTGTCCTGACTGCAGGGTGCAATTTCTACGACACAAAAGCACCATACATGTCTGGGACAGCTGATCTGACCCAGCAGAAGAAGATCTTCGCCTGGATTGATCAGTATGCTGAGTATTACCACGGTCCAGAGATGTGGGCGAATGTGGGAGTGTACTACTCTAAGGGCACCATTGATTTCTACCAGCATGAGTATGAAGGAGACTTTTACACTGAGTTCATGGGAATATCCATGATGCTTCTGGAATTCAATGTTCCCTACAAGGTTCTCTTCTCGCTCGATGATCTGGATGCGTTCCATACAGTGATACTACCCAATACAGCCTGCATGGGAGATACAGATATTGAGAAGGTGAAAGCATTTGTGGAACAGGGAGGTCAGGTTGTGGCAACGGGAGAGGCGGGTCAATATGATGAATGGGGGGAAGAACGAACCGTCAATCCACTACCTGAATACGCTGTAATGGTTCCGCCCGTGGGAATGGAGTACTATCGTGACGTCCGGCCCTTTTACGACTGGTGGATTCCAGAAGAGAGAGGAAATGGAGAAGAGGCCACGTCTGATTTCTCAGCCGTTCTAGAAGCACTGGACATACCCGCTATTTTTGAGGTCGATGCAGAGAGAATAATTATCCTGCCCTTTGTAAAGGAAAATACGCTCATATTGAGAGTTTTAAACTTGTCTGGAATTTCAGACAGTACCCCAGACCTCCAGGAGATCCGCCTGCACACGGGATGGCCAGTGGCCAGTGGTACGTTCTATCCATTCCTGTCGTCTCCAGAGACTGTTGACAATCCGGGAGAGGTTACTGTTGAAGATCACGGGTTCCTGGTGTACGATGTCACTGAACCTGTCACCGTGGTTAACAATGCCTTTGACGAAGAAGCGGGGGAGTTCGTGGTTAGCATGTTACACAGGCAGGGATTTCCTGTGGAGAAGAGCTCATGTCACGTGTGCCTTGAAGCACTGAAATCCCGAAAACACCTAGTCATCCTGGGAGGACATCAAGCACGGGTGGTCACCGACGTGGTAAGCCTGCTCCTGACAGAGGAAGAGAAAGCGTCTTTGGAAGAAGAAGGAGCTCAAAAAGTCTTTGTTAAATACAATGTATTCTCTGAGGGACAAACGATCATTATCATAGCAGGAAGTGACCGGGAAAACACATTCAAAGCTGCAAGAACGTGGATTGGCGATATCCTGCATGAGTTGTCCAATGCCTTCACGATATATGAGACCGCACTCCAATAAGTCCATGAGTCACTAACCCTTCCGCACTTGTATCCAGGATTCTATCACATCAGGTTTTCCTTTGTTTGTCCTTTTTCTCCCCAGCATCTTGTACAGATGCCTCCACGCTGATGGTGGTGGTTCATAAGAACCTGGTGAAATCTCTCTTTCAATCCTGACGAGTTCTTTTTCTACCTTTCTGACTTTGCATCGTTTGCACTGAAACCCTTTCCCCTTTCCTTCAGAACTCATTGATTTCCCACATGAGGAACAAATAGGATTGGAATACACATGATTCCTAACTGCTATGATGTCCAGCCGTTCAAGATTGATGGTCTTTACCCTGTTCTTTCCCCCACGATTGCAGCCTCCATATGCCCGGATTGTGTCTCCTGCCTGCAAGCGACGAACGACCTCCCGGAAGCTCTTGGTGGGTTCAAAGGCAGCGCAGCGGATCACCCCATTGTTCTCGAGCTCGAAGAAAACATGCCCTCCGCGGATAATCATGGGATATCCAGATACCGTACCTTCAACAATGACAGAACTATAATCCCTAATCTCTGCCACTGTCCTGACCCTTTCGAAGTGTACATTAGTGTGCTGATTCGTCCTGAAGATCACAGAATCCGTGAACTCTTCTCCCAGGTCTATCATGGAAAGTCCCCGCAACACGCTTTCTGCCGATTCCCCCCTGATACCCGCAAGCACAGGGCATACCGTGTGTGGGGCTATACATACCGTTTTCTCCTCGTTATCATAGTTAAAAAAAACATCGTCAACTGTCTTATCCATTCTAATAACTGATTCTTCATTTATGTGCCTATCTTTTCCCCAGTTCTCCTCTTTCCTGTACACCAGTAGTTCGAACGTGTGATCGTGCAGCAATGGCTCACCAACGCCCGCCAGTGCCCCCACAACGCCTCTCCTATTCTTATACCCTTTGAGAAAAGCTCCTGCCTTCTCTGCTGTGCTGTAGGCCTCCCTTACTGTGAGGAGCCGGTGCAACGCTCTTTCATAAAAGTGATGTAAGACATCTGGAACCCTTCCTTTCAGAACAGCAATGCCCGGATTGGTCTGTGGATCAGAAAACACTGCAAGTTCCTCTACCGTCTCCTGAGCATATTCCACCATGTCTCGAACCTGGGAATCTGGAACCTCCAACCGCAGGACTACAGCCCCATTCCCCCTGGTCTTATACGGGATGTTTGGGTTCAGGCGTATTAAATTGGGATAATCAGCCAAAACAGCGCCAGCGCGGAGAACTCTCTTAGCAAGTACTGTACCCAGGTAGCTGGTGCACATCCCTTTGGTCAATGAATCAGTGCTGTCAATACCAAGGTGTACCAGTGTCATGCTATCCATTTCTTACCCCACCTTTAAAATGTATTTTATCACTGAGAGTAATAAATAATGGAAGGTGTCCTTTTCTTTTTCAGCTCTGTTTACCAGAATCAGTTGCATCACTGCACCATAGAGCGAAAGTTATTTAAACAGGCAATACTAGAAGGTCTGATCAAGGTGTTACCTTTTTTCCGAGAGAGAGGGAGAAACCATGAATGACCAATGTCCCGAATGTGGTAGTATTAACCTCTACCACGATTATGATAGGGCTGAGGTAATCTGTTCTGAATGTGGGCTGGTTGTGAAGGAAACCTTGCTGGATTCAGGTCCTGAATGGCGTGCTTTTGATTCTGAACAGAGAGACAAAAGAGAACGTACCGGAGCCCCAATGACTTACATGATCCATGATAAGGGGTTGTCTACTGATATCGACTGGAGAGATAGAGACATCCATGGAAGAGATTTAAACCCTGGAAAAAGAGCTCAGATTTACAGGATGCGTAAGTGGCAGCGGAGGATTAGGGTCTCTGATGCCATGTCTCGTAATTTGGCTTTCGCTTTGACTGAACTAAACCGGCTATCCTCCCACATGCAGCTTCCCAAGAATATCAGGGAGGCGGCAGCTATTCTGTATAGGCGCGCAATTGAAGAGGGATTAGTAAGAGGGAGAAGCATTGAAGGAGTAACAGCAGGATGTCTGTATGCATCGTGCAGGAAGTGCAAGGTGCCCAGAACCCTGGATGAAATTGCTGAGTATGCACGGGTGGAAAAGAAGGAAATTGGACGTAGTTACCGATACATTATGAGAGAGCTAGGTATCAGGCTCCCACCTACCAACCCACTGGATTACATTCCTCGGTTTGCTTCTGAACTGGGAGTTTCTGCACAGGTCCAGAGAAGGGCTGTAGAAATTCTGAAGCAGGCAATGGATTTGGGTCTCACGTCTGGAAAGGGACCCATGGGTGCTGCGGCTGCTGCTTTGTATATTTCAAGTATTGAACATGACGAGAGGAAGACACAGAGGGAAGTGTCAGAGATTGCCAAAGTGACGGAGGTGACCGTGCGGAACAGGTATAAAGACTTTCAGGACAAGCTGGGCCTGGACGTGGATGTATGATTGTGTGTTCTCGATGCGGTCACGAAGTGGAAGAGACTGCTTGGAAGTGTGTCTGTGGAGGCCCTGTAGAGGTACTAGAAGAACAGCAGTTTGATGTTAGAGAGCTGAAGGGATCATCACTGTGGCGTTATCAGCCCTACTTGGGCACGGAAAAACGTGTATCCTTTGACGAAGGACATACTCCTTTCGTTTTCATTGATAACTGTTATTACAAACTTGATTTCTTCTTTCCCACCGGGTCCTTCAAGGATAGAGGTTCAACAGTGATGATGTCTGTCCTGCACCGCCACAACATACCTCGAATTGTGGAGGATTCTTCAGGAAATGCGGGTGCCTCCATTGCTGCATATGCTGCCAGAGCTGGAATCACGGCTGAGATTTACGTCCCGGCCTATGCTTCGCAGGGGAAAGTCTTTCAAATAGAAGCATTCGGGGCAGACATGAGGAAGGTTGAAGGAACCCGCGAGGATACCAGGAAGGAGGCACTGAAACGGGCTGAGACTGTGTACTATGCATCTCACCAGTGGAATCCCTGGTTTCTACAGGGAATGAAGACAATTGCATACGAGATTGGCGAGCAGCTCGACTGGGACGTGCCTGATGTCGTGGTTGTACCTGTGGGGTCAGGCTCGCTGTATTACGGAGCCTATTTGGGATTCAAGCACCTGTATGAGTCTGATGTGATTGAGCGGATCCCCAACCTGGTGGGAGTACAGCCTGAAGTGTGTTCACCTGTGTACAATGCACTGTATGAGAAAGAGAGGACATGTGAAAAGTCTGTGGCCGAGGGATTGCTCGTGGAACACCCGCCGCGACTGCAGGAGATACTGAAAATCGTCCGGCAGAATGGGGAACTTGTGGTTGTTTCAGAAAAGGAAATAGCTGAAGGCCTGAAGAAAGCTGTCAGCCTGGGATTGTTCATTGAACCCACGTCTGCGTCTGTGATGGCCGCTCTGAGAAAGGTAGACCCCTCAAAATCACGGGCAGCCGTGTTGACAGGGAGTGGATTGAAAGCCACACGGGAAATCAGTGACATACTGAACAAGAGGATGTAGCCTGCTGCGTTCTGCATATCCTGGAAAAGGAAATTAAGAGCGAGGGCTTTTTGACCTGTCACATATCTGATAGAGATTTCGACTCTTTTCTGGCCATGGACGATTTCAATTGAAACCATTGCCCCCAGTGTTCACATGTGGGAAGAGGCGGCTTCCTCTTGCGATCATCGTGTCATGAAAGTTTCCACCGCATTCATGGCCTTTTCCAGGGTTTCTATGGGTGGGAGGAAAATTGATCGGAAATGTCCCTTTCCATATGGGCCGAATCCCGACCCGTGTACAAACAAAACGTGTGTATTCTCAAGGATATCGAGGACAAACCTCTTGTCATCCTCACAGTCCACTTTCGGAAAGATATAAAAGGCCCCCATGGGCTTCTGGGTTGTTATGCCCTCGATCTCATTCAACCTCTTGTACATGAAGTCTCTCCGTTCCTTGAGCTTCTCGGCAACGTTCTTTATGTGATCCTGGGAGCCATTCAGGGCAGCAACTGCGGCCTCCTGCATCACTGAATTTGCACTAATCCTCAGCCGCAGTTGCTTCACACAGGCATCCTTGATCTCTGCCAGGATTCCGTTGTGATCATTGAATACGGTCCATCCCACTCGCCATCCAGTGGAGAGATACGCCTTTGACATTCCATCAATTACAATAACAGGCACATCCTCAACCCGGGAAGGGCTGTAGTGCTGTTCCTCGAATGTCATGGTATCGTATATCTCATCAGAAATCACCACAGCACCATGCTCAGCTGCCAGTCCAGCAATTGCTTCCACACACTTTCTGCTGTAGAGAGCACCTGTGGGATTATTGGGGTTGATCAGCAGGATGGCCCGTGTCTTATCTGACAGCCTCTTTCGTATGTCATCAATATCAGGGGACCAGTTCTCCTTCTCCACGGTCACATAGGGGACGGGAACTGCATCAAAAAACCGGGCCAGCGATGTATAGGGGGGGTATGTCGGACCTGGCACCAGAATTTCATCTCCAGGATTGAGCAACGCCCCATAGATCATCTGAATTGCTTCAGAAGTCCCATTTGTAATAAAAACGTCCTCTTTAGAAACTGAAATACCATTTTTCCTCTTTTCTCTGGACGCAACTGCCTCTCGCAATGCAGGAAGGCCTTCCGAGTCTGCATATCCATTGTATGTACTCATGGCTTTGACAGCAGCCTCTTTGATATGAAGTGGTGTGTCAAAATCGAATTTGTCAGGATCCCCCAAATTCAGCCACATGATGTCAGCCCCCTTTCTCTGGAGCTCACGTGCAGGAACTACCACATCTCCTATAGCATACGTAACAGATTCAGTTCGGTCTGCAGCTTTCACAATACCACCAGTAGTCCAACTAGGGATGATCTTGAAAAGCATTGTTCCGGAAATATACGGGTTTTCTCAAGAGCGCTCCAGCATATTGTATCCAGAGAACTCTTTGTCATCAACCCTGGAGGATCAGTTCGCAAAAAATGAAAAGGAGGAGGACGTGAGGAATATTCCTGCAGGTGCTCCGGTCCATTATTGATAGGTTGCTACAACCTCGATCTCAACCTTGAAGTTCTTCAGCAAAGAGACTCCTACAGCAGCTCGCGCAGGCTTTCCTGTAAAATATTTCTCATAAACAGAGTTCATCTTCTGAAAATCATTCATATCCGCAAGGTAGACAGTAGCCTTGACTACTTTCTCCAGTGACAATCCCTCCTGTTCAAGAATGTTTCGTATGTTGAGGATACATTGCTCTGTCTGACCTTCTATGGTATCCGTCGTGATTCCTTTGACGTCCACTCCTAATTGCCCCGAAACGAACAGGAATCCGTTGCTCTTCACGGCCTGTGAGTACGGACCCACTGGTTTTGGTGCTTTCTCTGTGTAGACTGGTTTCATACATTGATATTGAAAGAACGGTTCTTAAGAGTTTTCCCACACACTTCAGTCTGAATTCTTTTAAGTGATCATAGAGACTCAGTATGGCATGTAAATATCTTTCTTTTGTCATGCCGTGGGACAAAAATGTCGATGGTACCGAATTCGGGTGCTTTTCAGGTGAACGACCCTCTGCAGCGTACCACTCAAAGAGACGAAAGAAAAAACCGAAAAGAAAAAAGGAAAAGAAAGAAACAGGTCACCCAAGTGCAAGGTAAGACACCCCAAGGATCAATCCAACAATGATGAGGAGGACGATCATCAGGATGATGTACAGTATCCACGTAATGACTGCCTTTCCCCAGCTGGTGGCGTACACATATTTGATGACTACTATTGCCAGGATGAACGCAATGATTCCGCCCAGATAGTAGACGTAGCCAAGAACCAGCCCCAATATTGCAACGATCAATGCAGCCATAAATGCTTTCACTATGGTCGCGTCGTCAACCTTCCCAAATCGTGCCGCCAAGTGCAGTACAATTGTCCCTAGGATCACGTTTATGATAAGCCCGGTTCCTAGGGCTGTCCAATCTGCCATTTTTTGCACCTCATGTCATTTTGCTGGCCTTCCTTAAAAAGATTTCCTCAAACAAAGAGAACAACCCCCGAGAGAGTGCGTCTTCAGGAAAAATTACAGAGAGAGAATTGTTCACTTCTTCATCTCGACTACAAGGTCTCTCAGTACTCTGTGATGTGCAAGAGGTTCTATCGTCATTTTTCTTTTCATGTAGGTTGTGCACGCCAGGCAGCGGTTCCCATCAACAGTGACCCCGCACGTGCTGCAGAACCCAGACCTGCAGGACTCTCTGAAGGCCAGTGATCCATCCTTTTCTTCGTAAATGTATTGCAGAACCTCCAGAACAGTCTTTTTCGGGTCAAATGGTATTTCGAATTCCTCCATTCTGGGACAATCGTCTCTTTCTGGATTAAATCTAAAAATGGTGACTATTGCAGTTTCAGTCATCTGATTCCTCCATCATCACGGGTTCCCTTCTACAGGTTCCGTTGCGCAGCACGACATTTACTATCCAGGATGAATCACTCTCAGGGTAATCCTCTCTGAAGTGGGATCCCCTCGATTCTGTCCTGAATAGTGCTGCTCTGGTCAACAGCAGACCCATTTCCACCATGAACTCCATTTCAAGGAAGTCTACCAGTTCTTTATTCCACACCAACGTCTCAGTGGATATCTCAACTCTTGACATATCTTCTCTTATTCTCTCAAGTGTTGCTATGCCATTCATGAGTCCTTTCTCGTTCCTGACTACTCCTGCGTGTTCCCACAGTGTCCTCTGTATCTCCTTCTTCATGGCTATGGGGGTACTGTCACCTGTTCTCTCCATGGTGCCCTCAATCTTCCTGACACTCTCTGTTCCCTCGATCTCGTGGAATTCCGTCTTGCGTGCGTATTCTGCAGCTCTCCTTCCTGCTTCGTGCCCTGTCACCAGAATCTCTGACAACGCATTTCCCGGCAGCCTGTTTGCCCCGTGTATCCCTGCAGCAGCTTCCCCTGCAGCAAACAGCCCGCCAACACATGTAGCGAAGGTCTCATCAACCCGAATGCCGCCCATGGAAAAATGAGCTGCAACAGTCGTCTCAATTCGATCCTTTCGCAAGTCTATGCCTGTCTTCAACAGGTCATCAAAAAGGTTGGCAAATGAGAATATATCAGTGATTTCCTGTTCTGTCAGATGGAGGACATCCATGTACACCCCGCCATGAGGAGTTCCTCTTCCCTCCTTGATTTCCGTATAGATAGCTTTGGACAGCTCGTCTCGGGTTACGCTAAACCGCCACTGGGGATTCTTTTCCTTCATGAATTCATGGCCTTCTGCATTGTACAATCTACACCCCCCCTTGTAGCGCAGCATAGAAGGTATGGTGGGGTTTAATTTCAACAGCCGAGGATAACATTGAGCTGTGGGAAAAAACTGGATGAATTCCAGGTCCTGAAGCTCTGCTCCCGCTTTGTAGGCCAAGACGAGTCCATCTCCTGTTGCTCCCCTGCTGGTAGTACTGTGAGGGTAGAGCTGCCCACATCCTCCAGCTGCAATGATCACTGCCTTGCATGAAAAGACTATGATCCTGCCTGCGAGGTCGTATGCAACTACTCCTCGGATTTCATTGCCCTCACACACCACGTCAAAGATCATGCATTCATCATATACATCTATAGGGGCTCTCTTCACCTGTTTCATCAGAGCCACAATCATACTCTTCCCTGTATGCAGATTGTTGAAGACTGCCCGGGGAAACGAGTGTCCAGGTACCATATCCTGCTTCAGTTCCCCATCCTCCTCTTCAAAAACGGGACCTTCTCTGTGCAGGGCCACAACACGTTCTGGTGCCTTTTCAGTATACACTCTCACCAGCGATTGGTCATTGATGTATCGTCCTTCCTTGATCGTGTCCAGAAAATGTGCCCGAGGGCTATCTCCAGATCCCCCGGAACCGAGAGCTGCATTGCAGGAAAAACTGCCTAAAATCGTGCACCCCGATCTCCCTAGGATGCCCTTGTCAACAAGTGCTATCTTCAGGTCACTGGCAGTAGCAGAAGCAGAAAGGGCCGCCTGAGCGCCTGCACCTCCTCCCCCCACTACCACAATGTCATACGCTTTTTCTACAGTCGTGATCTTCATGACACACTCCTCACATTACCCTAGAGAAGTCCCCTTCCGTAGTTAGGAAAAACAGCTTCTACTCTCCCTTTGCGTACTCCGTAATACCTGTCATGAAGCTTGGCCGTGGTATCAGAATGAGGAGGTATCAACTCCACGGTATCTCCTATACGAATATCTGATGGAGGCTTTTCAACCTTCACCATGGACAATTCTTCACGCTGTTTTACCCTCTTTATCCCTTCCATGCCTTTGATCTTGAACCCCACGACATTCAAATAGCTGTCAGTGTGTTCATCAGAACACGCATTCATGCCTGCATCGAAGCATATCTCATCTGGCTGGGGCCGACTGATGCATCTGGTCAGGACAGTCAATGCATAGTCAAATACATCGAGCCCTTCGCTTTCGTGGGAACACCAGTCACTGAATACATAGCTTCCGGCCTGAACCTCAACATTCTCCAGTCCACCGTACTCAGGGGTGATGTCCCAGGTACACGTAAATCCTCCACTGATAATCTCAAGAGAAATATCCTCTTTCTCAAGCTCTGACTTCAGCATGGCCACCCTATCCAGAGTCTTGAAATGGGCCTGTTTTCTTTCCTCCCAGTTAATAATATCAGCCAGAGAACCCTGGTGCCACCAGACACCCCTGAACATGACTCCACCTACCGTGGTGATCTTCTTTATCAGAGACCCTGCATCTTTCATGTCTACTCCACACGTGCCCGTTCCCATGTAGAGTTCTACACCTACCTGTATCACTGTGTCCATCTCGCGTGCCACATCTCCCAGCTTCATCGCATTTTCGATACTATCTACGCCCACAGTGACATCTGCCTGTTTGGAGAGAGTTGCTACCCGTCTCATCTTGTTATACCCTGCCACCTCATTGGTCACCAGGATATCTGAGAATCCACACTGTGCATAATACTCTGCAAGACCCAGAGAGGTCATAGAAACTCCTTTGGCTCCCGCTTCAACCTGTTTCTTTCCTATTATAGGAAGTCTGTGTCCTTTTTGATGGGGACGCAGGGCTGCACCTTCCTTCTTTCTATAGTAGTCAGCCATTGTCTTAATGTTCTTTTCAACAACATCCAAATCTACCAGGAGACACGGTGTGTCCAGATCGTCTTTATTCATCCCAATAACTGAACAATCTGACATAGAATCACCTCTCGATTAACAGAATGCGAATCCTGCCAATCCTAGCTCATTATTTGTGAACAATTGTTTATAAGAACTTTGCCGAAGTATTCAGGCAATAATAATTTAAGATTCCGCCACAAGGGGTAATCCCAACTGAGTGAAGATTGCCACTCATGTTGGCTGCAGGAGGAATCTATGTGAAATTTGCAGTCCTGGGAGCTGGCAGTGCCGGGCAGGGGATTGCTGGCTATCTAGCCCTCAAAGGCCACGATCTTTTTCTCTACAACAGAACCCCAGAAAGGATTGCCTCCCTTGCCGGCTCTCGCAGACTGAAGGTATCAGGAATCCTGGAAGGAGAGGCTGCAATACAGGCAGCGTCGTGTGATCTTGAAACTGTCGTTTCCAATGTTCCCTATGTACTGGTCACTGCACGAGCTGGAGGGCACGAGTCATTGGTAGAACAGAGTCTCCCCTATCTTCAGGAGCATGCAGTCATTGTCGTGTTCACTGGATACTGGGCCGCCCTGAGACTCCAGCATCTCTTAAGAGAATCTGATCGAACTGACGTCACAATAGCAGAAACGACCCTGTTGCCACTGGCCTGCAGAGTGGTGGAACCAGGTCACGTCCGTATTTCCGGAGAAAAGAGTACTGTGAGAATGGCAACCTACCCTCCAGATAGACTGAATTCTGTGTATGAGAAGCTCCATGCCTATGTGCCGCAACTCGTTCCGGGGCGAAGTGTTCTGGAAACCAGCCTTGAAAATTATAACCCCGTGATCCACGTGCCAATTGCTCTTTTCAACATGAACCGTGTAGAAGAGGACTCTGAAACCTTCTGGTTCTATTCGGAGGGAATATCCCCCAGAGTTGCAAGGGCTGTGGACGCTGCGGATTCAGAACGGCTGGCCCTGTGCCATACTCTGGGGCTGGATCTCAAGAGTGCAGCCACAATGATTCAGGACTATTACGCAGTGAAGGGAGAGACGACCTATCAGACAATCAAGAACTGGGAGGCCGTCCGTGAGTACGTGTTACCAGATCCTTTGAGCTATGTCCGGGAAGAATTAATCTATGGCCTTGTTCCACTCGTCTCCCTGTGTGATATGCTCAAGATTCCAGCTCCTGGTGCCAGAATGTTGGTTGGGGCTTGGTCAGTGGTTGACGGTACTGACTACTGGGAAAGGGGAGTGACATGTGAGCGCTTGGGACTCAGCGGAATGGCTCCTGAGGAGATCGTGGACATGGTTTCAAGGAGGAAGAATGATGTATGAGCGTATGCTGAAATGCTTGCATTGTGGAGCTCAGTACCCACTGGAGCGGATGTTCGAGGGGTGCCCACGCTGCAAGACGGATCGGTTTCAATCAAACGTCGTTGTCGACTATGATTACGAGAAGATAAAAGAGACTGTATCTAGGAAAGTGTTGAAGAAAAGGTGCGTGCAGGGAGTATGGAAGTGGCAGGAATTCCTTCCTGTTGACCCTGAATCGAGTCTTACTCTGGGAGAGGGAGGAACCCCCCTTCTGCCCTGCAGGAAACTGGGCCCAGCCCTTGGACTCCATCATTTGTGTGCTAAAGATGAATCAAGGAATCCCACCCACACGTTCAAGGACAGATCGGCTGCTGTGGGAGCTACCGTGGCAAGGAAGTTCGGATCCCGCCATCTCATCGCGGGAGGGGGAAATACTGCTGCTGCAGCGGCAGCGTACGGGGCTGTCTCCGGTCTCCAGGTAATCAGTTTTGAAAACCAGGACGAATCCATGCAGGCCATCTTGCAGACCCTCTCGTATGGTGGAAAGGTGGTCTACCTGAAGAAATACGAAGACAGGTATGTCCTCATGAAAACATGCGTGGACACATTGCATGCACATCCCGTCAGCAGCTACACCAGATCACCCACAGGAGATCCTTACAGTGAAGAAGGGAGAAAAACTGTGGCATTTGAAATCTGCGAACAGCTTTCATGGAATGTTCCAGACTATGTGATCGTTCCCACTGGAATGGGATTTGGGCTGTTTGCCGTGTGGAGAGGGTTCCAGGATCTCTATACCACAGGGTTCATTGACGCACTTCCCCAGATGGTGGCTGTTGAGTCATCTGCTGGGGGATCTCTTACCAAGACCCTCACCAGCGGTGCAGAATGCATCCAGAGAGTTGAAACTGCCCCCACCATTGCCAAGCACATTCTGGTGCCACAGGTGGGTTACCAGGCTTACAGAGCTGTAAAAGACTCAGGGGGTGTGGCCCTTACGGTAGAAGATGGTGACATTCTGGAAGCCGTCTTCTCCCTGGCGACTCACGAGGGTATTTATGCCAGCACAACTTCTGCTGCTGCGATTGCTGCGGCCAAAACTCTGCATGACTCGGGACATATAGATGCCCAAGACACTGTAGTAAGCGTAATCACAGGTGGAGGATTGAAAGACCCGGATGTTATTGAGACTCACTTTTCTCTACCTGATCCTGTGGGAGGAGAGTGGGACAAATTCGTGGAACTGATGAAAACCCACTATAACATGGCCTGGTAGTTCCTTGACTGTCCATTTCAGAACGAAAGCTGCCTGAATAATCCATCTGACTCATTCTTAGTGGATTTGCAGGCAAAATCACACGAAGACGTGACGAAAGAGGCTGGACTATGCACCAGAATACTTCATGAAAATAATGATACTCCTGAAAGGAAAAGTCTCACGGTTCTTGATAGTAGTTTTACCCAGCAATGAACAGAGTTCTTGTAATATAAGGTAAAAGATACTTCTTTTATTTTTTGGGATTCTTTCGAAATAAAGAATCTCCTTTATTTCTACCAACTAAAAATAGCTCCGGTTTCTCAAATTAACATTGAATCCGGGAAACCCTTAAAAACAAGGAAGAAAAAGTAGACGTAATGTATTATGCTCGTCTAAACATATACCACACAGGAGGATTGTGCAACAGAGTCTCCAGGTTGGATCATGTCAAGACATGTCTCATAGATCGAGCAGACGTATTCAAAGATGGGAGTGTGTACATTGAATTATCAGTGAAATTCTCAAAGGCTGAACACAATCATGAGGTCCAGCAGTGCATTTCTCATGTTCCAGACGACGTCACCATCATTGATGTCGTCAGTGCAGAAAACATTACCAAGTTGAGGTACATCATTGGACCTGAGGCAAATTCCGTCATCAGAGAGACCAACAAAATGGGATTTATCCTTGATTATCCAATCATAGTCCAGGAGGAAAAGGAAGTGATCTCGGGGATTGTGTACAAAGACGTATCACTGCAGGAGTACTTCGATCTCCTCACCAAGGCGAACCTGGAATACAAGATAAAGAAAATTGTGCGCAATGATCACGCCAGAAAAATGTCCTTCCTGAAGTGGTCCTGGCCGCTTTCAGGTGACGTTCACCTCACAGAAATGCAGCGGAAGATAATCCATGCTGCTTTTGAACACGGATACTATTCATTTCCCCGGAAAACTGATATCAAGACCATAGCTGTTGACATGGGGATCAGCACCAGCACAGCGTGGGAGCACTTGCGTAAAGCTGAGATGAAACTCATGAATTTCGTACTGGAAGAACAGCCAGTGTAATGAGAGGAAGTAGATGAAAAGAGAAAGGATATGGGCACTTACAGAAAAACCAGCCCTGCTACAATTCCAAGGACTGCCAGGATCACCAAAACAATCACAATCACTATGATGTACGCTATCCATACAACAATAGCTTTGAACCAGGATGTCTCATAGATTGCTTTAGTCAATTACAGTGGAATAAATATGCACATTTAACTTCCAGTTTTTTACGCAATTATTACCCAAATATTTTTAATCAGTTCTGTAAAGTAGCAGTGAGGTGAAGATGTATGAACTTTCTAAAGGATTGGCCCTTTGAACCATTGAACATAATCCCACTTGAACTATTGAACATAATCCCACTTGAACTATTGAAGGGGATTCAAGATAGTAGTATATGTGGAGATGGAGGTTCAGGTGGTGGAAGTCCTGGTTAGTCCATGCTCATCAGGTATCCGGTGATATATGGGGATTGAACTCCAAAAGCGGTCAATATATCCCATATCACTCATCTTAAAACAGAATTGAAGTAACCTTTTTTCAAGCAGCCCTTTCTCAACACTTACATATACAAATATGGCATCATCTGCCTTGGTAATTGACGTGTGGCACGGTAGAAAACTAAAAGACTTGCATAGTAAATCTTCGTAGTCCGACCAGAAAACGAGAAACTGCTGTGAGTATAACTTGAATCCTAACGGGTAATAAGGTAATAATACTGTAGATATATTTAATAGATAGTCAATTCCCTTGCAGAAAGAATCAAAAGCTATATGTAACTTCTTCACGATGGGTGTGTAACCAGTCCTCAAATTGTACCTAACGTAGGGGAATATCATCCATCCATAATGTGAACTTCCTTTTTCGGGAGGTTCTTCTGGATATTCTATAGCTATTTTCGATGGCTCATAAACTATGTCTTCCAGGTAGTTCCAGAAAAGGGTACACTATTCTCTTTATCTTCCTGACCGTGTGGTCAGAAATCTCTCTAAAGGTCTTACCGCTCCCCACATGGAGCAAACTTTTATATTCCCTCTCACCAATTGGTGAATCGGTAGAGGTAATATAGGATGAATGAAATAGTCAAAACGCTGTTTCATTGAACTTCATATAAAAAAGAGGTTTAACTTCTCAAAGAGGATACTTGCTCATGATAATTACATTGTGAATCTTGCAAATAGTGTGCAGAAATGTTCTACATGTCGATCTACTGGTGGCCTTCTGTCAAGAGGGGCCATTTGGAGAGTGTGGATATCCGGCGGACGGGTGTCGTTCTCAATCTCATACTATCGGCTGTGTCTTGTCACAGAGGGCGTCCTCCAAATGACTCCTCGCTGATTCTCAGGTACGCGTATCTATACGTCAGAACATCTATCTGGCTTTCACCCGACAAAACGTCCCTAGGGTGTCTCTTCACTGCAGGCAACACTCAACCGCCGCAGAAGAAGAGGTTGGCCAGCAAAAAGTTTAAATAAGGAGAATCAAAAGCAATTTTGTTGTTTGCAGTACTTGGCTGTGCTGCGTTTTTTTCCTTTTTTTTCCTTTTTTTTCCTCTCTCGCTGTTCACAGCGGAGAATGGACCCACAAAGGGTTCATTCAACTGAAAATGACTTTGTCACAGACCCTTCTCACCTTTTTCACATACTCAGGGGGCGAGGATACCATGAGGCTCCAGGAGGGGACTTTCCTTTTCTGAAGCGCTGCTGCTGTAGGGGTGTATTCTGACAGCCGTCTGAATTCTCCATCATACACCAGAATACTGGGCCGTGCCATGCGAGGCTCAGAAAGAGAGATATCTCTTTCTGGAATGTCAATCAAGGCAAATCCCTGGGGGATGCCTGCCTTCCTGCAGAGAGTGTGTTCTTTCTCTTTTCGAGATTCTGAATCTGACAATTCTGCTATGACATCCTGTAATGGATATTCAGATTCTTCTGCAGAGACCATGTACACTCTCTTGAAAAGATTCCTGTACCTTAACCGGGCAGCCAAATCCCGTTGGTATGGTGTTCCTTTTTCCAAATATGCAAAGAATTCCCCGTCCGACATGGCCATTATTTCTGGGTGCTCTCCAAGGGTATCTTCTGCTGCTCTGGTGAGCATAGTTTCTGCAATGCGTACTGCATGATGATAGTACACCGAACTGAACATCAGAGACCTGGCTACAAGCAGGGCTTCTGCAGCTTCCACGCCCTTCGGGTTGATGGACAGGGTAGTATTATGCAACTCAAGCGTGTGCAAGAGATAGGGGAGATCAACTACTCCGTAGGCTACACCAGTGTAGTAGGAGTCCCGCAGCAGGTAGTCCAGCTGATCTGCATCTATTTCTCCATGAATAATCTGGGTCAAAGGACTGACCTTTTGAGGATTATCTTCCAGCCAGGGAGTCAGCGTCCATTCATATGGAACCTTCATACCCTGAATGAGTTCACTCACTTCCTTCGGGTGGGTGTCATAGTCCTCCAGGATTTGGGCGATAGTGTGCCTTTCCACGTGAGGGCGCTGAGGGATAATATCTATCTCGCCTGTTATGATCCTGGATGTCTGATCTGTGTGGTTGATTCTGTGAAGAGAATGAAATGCGTATTCCAGTGTATGCGAAAAGGGGCCGTGACCGATGTCGTGAAGGAGGGCTGCCACAGCGACTATTCTCTGATCATTCTCAGACAACTGCAGCTCTTCTGCAATCTGTGAAGCTATGAAATATGTGCCCAAGGAATGCGAGAAGCGGGTATGGTTTGCGCCAGGGAATACGAGATATGCCATTCCCAGTTGGCGGATATGATGAAGCCTCTGCAGCTCAGGTGCATCCATCAATTCGAGGAATATACCTTCCAGTTTAATGGACCCGTGTAAAGAATCGTGGATTACCTTGTAGTCCATGACATACAGTTTCCTCCTGGTTTATAAGCATACTTGAAGCAATTCTGCAGCCAAATGGCTAAAGTCCACTTTCAGCCTCAAGAAACAGGAATCGTAGATGATGGCCATCTGTCAGCTGCAAATCACTGCCGGTTCGATAACCTTTATAAGTCAAAGAGGATAGAAGATATGACTAGGCCGGGAAGGTAGGCCGTTCCTGTAACCTGAATGGTCTTTAAGCAGGGGCCGAAGCTCGATGAGCGACGGCGGAATTCTGCAACTGCGTGCTGTCCCGACTATGAACTCTCGTCCCTCTTGATCTGCGGAAGAAGAGGTCCCTTTCGGAGGAAGGTGGATCAATCTTCCTTATCTTGTGAATCCCGTCAGGTCCGGAAGGAAGCAGCGGTAGTAGGAACGTCGGATGCTTGAGGGGTAGCGGGGGGGAGAAAGGCTGTACTGTAAGTACAGGAGGAAGCCCCCATCATCGAGCGCGTCGTTCCTTCCTCTACCCTCAGCCCCGTTTTCCAGCTCTCAGGGCTACGTTTTCGCTATCTGACTCATTATCTTCTTCATTTGCTCATAGTTATAAAATCTCTTTTCATCGTTTCTGAACTGTCGCGTATGAGCCCAGATCCTCCCTCCTTTTTCCCGAAGGCCGTGTTTCTTGTGCAATAGTTCATGATACATAATGAAATCCAGGAATTCTTCAGGCACCTCATATGAATCAAGAACGGGGGAGAGAAACACGATGTCTCTCTGCAGGTCATACCTCCCCAGAGTGCGGTGGGCTCTCTTTATCCCCCAGGTTAAGGTAGGCTTCTCCATAGATCCGCCAAAGTATGCTGCATTAACCCGCTGAAAGCTGTCTGCCAGACTTCTATGGTTCCCTTTCATAATGCGTACTGCTCTTTTACGGTTTGAAAGGATGGCAGTCGCCCTGTCCTGCAGCTCCTCACTTGCCACATATTGATTGTACACAGTCCGATCCTTCTTCGAAACGTGACTCTTATTCAATTTTGCCAGTAGAATCCTCCCCAGAGCCAGTAGGACATCCTGTGGAGCCTCCGAGAAAGTATCACTGATTCTGATTAGGATTTTTCCCTTTCTCTTGCGAATTGAATGTCGTATTCCAGCATATGGATAGAACTCAGTCTGTATACTCTCTCCTGTATGTAAATGCTTGAACATCTCTTCCAGATCGTGGGTCATCGTCACACCCTAATCTCCCCATTAAAAAAGCTTTCCTTGGATTCCGATGCGTTGCAGTGTCATATCTCTTGAAGACAGCATAAACAGTCCGGGAAGGACAGCACTCCCTTTCTGGAAGAAGTAACTCTTGACCATCTATGTCTCCACAGCGTGTACAAAGGGCTGAACTAGTTATCCATTCGTGGTTGAGTTGACCCTACATGAGATCCCGGTACTTCAAACTGACATAGTCGGGGCGTCCAACAATGATGTGGTCCACGACTTCTATGTCCAGGATTTTCCCACAGGTGCACAGATCCTGAGTGAGCAGGATATCGTGTTGAGAAGGCGTCGGATCACCTGAAGGGTGGTTGTGTACCAGAATGATGGAAGCTGCTGCATGAGAAACTGCTGGACGAAAGACCTCTCTGGGATGGACCACCGTCATGTCCAGTGAACCCACGGACACGATTTCATGAGCAATCACCCTGTTCTTGGAATCCAGGAGGATAACCCTGAATTCTTCTCTCGTTAGATATGTCATGTGGGGGAGCACTAGACTCACAACATCTATTGAGGACTGAATGTGTGGGCGTTCTTCCCTGCAATAGGAGATAATCCGTTTTCCCAATTCAAACACTGCCTTTATTTTGCAGGCTTTGGCAAACCCTATCCCTTCTACTACAGAAAGTTCTTCAACAGAGGCAGAAAAAAGAGAGCCTAAGTTACCATCAAATACCTTCAAAAGCTGCGAAGCTACCTCTACTGCATTCTGTCCATTTCTGGTACCTGTTCCCAGCACAACGGCCAGAAGTTCCTGGAGAGAAAGGCTGTCACCTCCCAGTTGAGCCAGCCGCTCACGGGGTCGTTCTGACTTGGGTAGGTCTTTAATTGGAATGATAATTCCCCCGGTGCTACCATTCCGTGCCTGTATTAAGGCTTGCCCAAGAGCGGCGGAAAAATACGACTACGTACCTCCAAGAGTATGTTCTCTGCAGCAGTCACAAAAGAAAGAGATCACGTCTGAGATGTCTCAATCATGGTTATCCCAGACAACCCATCAACGATAAAAAGAGTGGGAAGACAAGGATCATGAAGGGGGTTCAAAAGTATCGAGCGTGTCAACCCGGGGAGGCTCGCATCGTCGGACTGTGACCCCATTCCTCCTGAGTGTGGAGGCCTCCGTAACCTGTGGCCCTCTTCCACTTGATACTACGAAAGACAATAACTCCCTCACTCAGGAGTTACTCCATTTTGTAGTAAACCTTTTAAAGGTGTACGCATAAGAAAAGTGAATGAACAAGAGAGCTGTCATCATAGGAATCGATGGTGTTCCTTTCAGACTCATGGACGAACTATCACAGCAAGGTGTCATGCCCTACTTCGGCGAGCTTCGGGAAACAGGCGCATTCACTCAGATGACATCTTCAATTCCTGAAGTATCATCCGTCTCGTGGAGCTCCATCATTACCGGCAAAAACCCAGGAGAACACAGTGTGTACGGATTCACAGAGCTCTTTCCCTCCACATATACCCTCTCTTTTCCCAACTCTAAAAGGCTGAAGGCTAGCCCTTTCTGGCAGAAGCAGGGAGAATTTTGCATCATCAACGTCCCTTCCACATACCCTGCGTCTTCTCTCAACGGGGTCCTCGTTTCTGGATTCATTTCCCCGGATCTGGAACGTGCCGTTTATCCCAGCAATCTTCTGGAGGTTTTGAATGAATTCAACTATACGGTCGACATAGATACTAAGAAGGCGCGGAAATTCCCAATGATTCTCTTCAAAGAATTATTTGAGGCATTAGAATCACGAGTAGCCTTCTCACACTATCTGTGGGAAAGGATCAAGTGGGATGTGTTCATGGTAGTATTTACAGGGAGCGATAGGCTTGGCCACTTTTTATGGGATGCCTATGAGGATGAATCACACAAATATCGCGGGCAGTTTCTTCAGTTTTTCTCTCGCATTGATGAAGCTCTCAGGGAATTCGGGGAGAAATTAAATCCTGATGATGCACTTATCATCTTGTCCGATCACGGGATGGAGCAGACACAGTATAACCTGAATGTCAACTGTATCCTGGAAGAAGCAGGATTCCTGCGCAGTGAAAAAGACCCCAGAAAGGGGTACAACAATATTCAGGAAGGTAGTAGGGCCTTTGCCTTGGACCCCGGAAGGATTTACATCAACAAGAAGGGAAAGTACCCACGTGGGTATGTGGAACCTGGAGAAGAAGAGGCAGTGATTTCAGAATTGTGTTATACATTAAAATCCCTGGAAATCAATGGGCAGAAAGCCATATCCTGCATCCATGAGAATCCCCAAATATATCATGGCCCCTACACGGAGGCAGGGCCTGATCTGGTGCTCATGCCTGCCCGAGGTGTCAATCTAAAGGGGGGCATTCTATCCGGGGCGCCACTTGACAGAGATATCCTGCCTGGAAAACACACTCAGGAGGATGCTTTTGTTTTCGTTCGGGGGGACTGCACTCCTGTTGAGAGTCCCACCGTAGAGAACGTAGTCCCCATACTCACTGAATGTTTAGGGTGGTACAATGAAAGCTCATAATGCTGAAAAAACCTGCTGGAACTGTCCTGCAGCCATCTTCAAAGGAAATGTAGATTTCAGGGCATGTGGACAGTCCATGGAAAATATCAAAAGTGTTGAAGAAGGAATGATTGTCATTGAGTGTGGCCGGAGACCAGAACTGGGCCATTTTGAACCCTCCATTACCTTTGAGGAGTGCCCGGAATGGGTTCCTTTCCAATACGGGCTGATGTTGAAGAATATGCGAGTCATGATCCTGGGCATTGATGGGTATCTGGGATGGACCCTGGCGCTAAAGCTGGGGAGACTGGGGTTCAAGGTCAGCGGGGTGGACAATTTTCTGCGCAGGGATTGTGTCATGGAAAAGGGTGCACATACTATTGTTCCAATTGAACGAATGACAGAGAGATTGCATGTGGCCAGAGAAGTCCTGGGTGTCAATATTAATTTTAGAAGGGCTGACATTCTGGATAGGGCAAAAATGAAAGAGTTCATTGAAGAGGTCAAGCCAGAAGCAATTGTCCACTATGCGGAAATACCGTCTGCACCATACAGTATGGTGGACTGCAACCATGCAGTACGTGTGCAGGAGAACAATGTTCTGGGGACTCTTGGGCTGTTGTTTCTGATCAAAGAGGTCGTCCCGGAAACGTGTTTAATAAAGCTGGGTACCATGGGCGAGTACGGGAGCCCTCTGACGGGCAGACCATTATTTGAGGGGATTTTTCCTGCAGATGCAGTCATGAAATGGGACAACAGGGAATGGAGCCTGGGGGGTGAGTTGACACCCCGGGACCCACTATCATTTTATCATGTGAGTAAAGTGCAGGATACGTTTAATGTGTATGAAGCTTGTAAGTACTGGTGGCTGAGGTCGTATGATGTGATGCAGGGAGTGATCTATGGGGTCCACACGGATGAAGTAGCAGAGGATTCGAGGCTGCGCACGAGATTGGATGTGGATGAATGGTTCGGGACTGTGGTGAATCGGTTTGTGGCCCAGGTCGTCGTGGGGATGCCGTTGACGATCTATGGAACAGGGGAACAGATTCGAGGGTTCATTGCTCTGGAGGATGCTATGGAGTGCATGGTGCGGCTGATTGTATCGCCCCCTGAGCCAGGACAGTATGATGTGGTGAACCAGGTTTCAGGGTTATGTAAATTGAGTGTACTGGCAGAGACGGTGGCTGAGGCAGGGAGGAAAGCGGGGCTGGATGTGAGGATACAGAAGGTGGAGAATCCGAGAGTGGAGGCAGATAAACACCCATTGGAGGTAGTGTCGAAGAAACTTCCTCACACGTTTGGGTTTGAACCGGAGGTACCACTGGAAAAGGAGATTTCGAGGATGGTGGAGCTCTTGATACGCCCGGAGATTAAGAAAAGGATTGAGGAGAAGGTACACCTGGTGATGCCAAGAACGAGGTGGGATGGGTTCAAGAAGGAATCTGACATTCTTGAAGTGTATGAGCCTGGGACGAGGGAAGATACGGGGTATAGACCTGTACTGGACAGGTAGGTGGATAGATGGAGATTACTGACAGGATGTTTGAGAAGGAGGTCTTGGAATGTGATACACCTGTACTGGTGGATTTCTGGGCTTCATGGTGTCTACCCTGCAAGGCAATTGAGGATATGTTGAAGGAACTGGAACAAGAATACAAAGGAAAAGTAAAGATCTGCAAATTAAATGTAGATAGGAACAAATATACTGCTCAGAAGTATGATATTTCAGGACTCCCCACTTTCATAATCTTCAAGAATGGGGAACCTTTTATTCGAGAGGTTGCCGTCAAGTCAAAAAGAGAGTTGCAGGAGTTCATTGAGCAAAACTGTCTATAGCCAAGACTTCTTGGGACATTCATTCCAATCTGTCCTCTAGCAGTCTCATTTTGTCATGGACTATACATTTCTGCTTTTTACACTTAAGACGTGCTTTCCCTGGGCTTTGATCATCGGAACATCTTCCTTCTATGAATGCTTTGCGGATTACAGCAAATATATTTGGAGAATCTGCACTATCTGTCCAAAGTTCGTATGACTCGTTGTTGTAGATTTTGTTCAATGATTGGCAAAGTGTTCTTGCATAGTGAGACCACTCCTCCTTTCTTGTGACAACATTGAGGAAGACAGAATCGATAACTCCATCGCTCTTGAGGATGGTGTCCCTTTCTTCGTTCTTCACACTAATCCAGTTTCCGTAAAATTCTATGTGAGTCAGAGAAGGATTATAGCATTCATAGGATCTTAAGTAGGTAATGTCTGCAACATCATTCCCATCTTGGATTGTCCTTTCTACTTTCTTTAGGAGCAGATTGTTGATCGCAGTTGAAAGTGAGCCTGTGACTTTTGAATGTCTACAACAGACCAATATCGTGGCTCTTGGCAATTCCAGATACTTCTCTTTGTTTATCTCGGAACAGTGGAAATCTGGATTCACAAAGAACCTTTCAAGTTCTTTCTTCACAGTTCCCTCAGGTAGTTTTCTGGTCTTCTCTAAATTGATGTAATAGTCTCTGTTCTTCACCAGATTCTCAATCTTGCGTAAGTAAGAAGCGATAGAACAATTTATTCTGCGATCACAGCAATAACAGATTTTCCGGAGTCGAAGTAATCCAGACATAGTGCCTAACACTCCAGTCACGCACTCAACCTTCAACAACTTTGTTATGGATTCTTTCGTCTTTCTCCTTCTCTCCGGGTCTCCACTCTCGCTCTGAAATAAACTACAAAATATTTTTCCTTTTTTCTGCTTTTTACCCGCATCATGCAATTCAGCATTCGCAAAAAATGAATAATTGTGAACACCAGAACAACCCTGAAACCTACAAAGATGCATGGACAGAGTACTTTCTGCTTTATTGAGAATTGCATCAGAAAACTCAACGCCTGAAAGATTTGCAAGGACATCTCCCAAACTCCCGGGAAGATCCTCCACACAACAATAAAGAGCAAAAGGTTCCATGACCTTTCCGACAACTCTGTCGTCATGCTTGAGGTTTCCTTTTCTGGCAAAAGATTGTGCCAAACCCCCGATCTTTTCAGTAGAATCATCATAAACTCTAACGGCTGCGTCCAAGAACTGAATAGGAAATTTTAGACCTGATTCAGGCTCCATCTTTGCGTAGTATAGTAGAATGTCCTGAACTTCCTCATATTCATTTCCAAGAACTCCCACAATTATGGCTGGCTTATAGCTTCTGTCCTTTGACGAGTTATATCTCTCTATGGCTACTACCCATTCGTGGAATATTCTGGAAACATCTTGAATCTTATTTGAAGTAACCACTATAATTTCCGGCTCTTTTGAAGCAATAATCTCCTCTATCCTCTTTAATCTATCAGGAAAATCAAGGATAACATCTACCCTTATGTGGGCGTCATTCCCTCCAACAAGGGATGATCGTCTAATGATTTCTACAATCTTTCTCTGTGCCTCGTCCTCCTGATCTTTCTTCTTCCTGCTCCTCTTTTCAAGTTCGACACTTTCTGTCAGGATAGTCACTGGGAGATCATATATTTCTCTCTTAGGTGATTTTGGATCCTCTGCGGTCTTAGAAATCCATTGATTGGCCAGACCTGTTCTTTCGGTTTCCATCCAGAATGTCTCCATAATATAGTGAATCTGTTTCCCATCTCCACAGATCACAATGTTGAGACTTCCGGATTCAGACTCTTTTTTCTCTTCCAAGATCCTGAAATAGCAAAGAGAGACAATTCTACCCAGTGAAACACCTTCCTGAAAAGCCGGATAAATGAGAAAAGTATCATGAGCAGTCACTTTTGGAGAAAAATAGTCCTTTTGAGCGCTATCCTCAACAGATATTATGCTACTCAAGTTGTTGCGGTTCGCGAACTTAGAAAGAATGAATGTCGCAGTATAGTCAGAAGGAGCTGATATGAAGAGTTTTGACCTTTTCAATTGAGCACTTTCTCTAGTCGTTTCGCTATTTATATCTCCAATAATCGCCGGAATCAAGATATCTTCTCTTTCCCCTGCAACTCCTATCCTTCTTCTAGCAACGCCAACATTCTGAAGTATTGGATCGGTGTGGACACGATCGAAGAGCTGGTCTTTTGAGTCTACAACAAGAAGTGATCTACATATCTTTCTTACTTCCAAATCAGGAGTAAATATCTCGAAAGTATCGTTCTTACGTGAGACTACGTCTCTTTCAATCAAGTCAGAACAGACTTTCCTCCCTAAATTGCCAAATCCAATGATGACGATGTGATCCTTCATTTTCTGAATAGTTTCCCTTAGATTTCTATCAAAACTCGCTTCGAATTTGGTCTCAAGCTGGGCAAAACTCACGAAGAAAGGTGTAAACCACAGAGTGAATGAACCTATCCAGAAATGTAATAGTGCAATTGTTTCAAAGATCCCTAAGCCCTTACTTTCCTCCTGAGCAAAAGTATTGTGAACGGTGAAAATCATCCTTTCTACTATCCCTCTTGACGGATCAATGAAAGTGTCTGGTTGAATCATCACAATAAAGAGGGGGATAACTGAAAGAGTCACATTCAGAAGAAGTCCCACAAAAACAGCGACCATGTTCTCGTGAAAGACAACATCAAAAAACGAAGAAATATACTTCTCAGGATAGCGAAAATCCAAGAAATAGGTGGCGATTACCAGAGGAAAGAATATGAAGAAATTGTAGGGCAGAATATAGAGCCAGGAAAAACCTATCTTCGCCATGAAAGTCAGAATTCCATCTTGTCTGCCTCCAATCACAACGTTGAAGTCAAAATGCCTATAATAGAAGGCGAAAAGAATAAGATTAAGAAGCAGAAGTGTGAATAAGATTACCACTTTGCTGGACGTTCTAGTCAACATATAAAGGAGTACCAAGAGTGGGATGAAGATCCAAGTCAAGAAAGGAGGGCCCGCCAAAACGAGAATAAGGACATACAGTGCGACCATTGCCAGAAAGAAATACTTTTCAGAATCAGATACAATAACATCTTTCTCCTCACCTGATAGACCCCATCCAATTATCTTTATAGCAATTAATCCCAGATTCAGGAAAAACAGGACTACAAACGCTTGAACTAGATAATCCTGTTCAACAGGAATTCCCAAAGATGCATAATTAAATCTGAAGAAAAACGTGTAGATGATTCCCTTAACATGTATGACATTGAGCTTAGTGTACAATAACTGACAAAGAGCAGCTGGTATTACACTCAACAACATAAAAACGAAGATATTGCTGTTTCGAAGAGAAAAATAGCCTTTCATGAACTTTCCAAAAGGTTCATCCTCATTCTGGAGAACTGTCTTCTGTTCTCTAACCTTCTTTCTGAATATGATCTAGATCCCTCCTCGGCCCGAAGTTTGCCTGCATGATTAGATGAATCATTATTTATAAACTTTTGGGTCATAATTTTCGTCTTATGTGATCTGGCATTCAATGCCCCATTTGAAGTATGAGTAGAGAAAAAGGACTCTGGCCTTGGCCGAGATAGCTCAAAGCATCAATTTGAATCAATAGGGAATGTAACAAAATCTCGCTAAGAAGGTGACAATTTCACTCAAAAGCATAATTCCTCAGCTGAGTGACAAAAGGAAGAACAAGAAAATTAGCTGCTACGTGAAGAGGTGCTCTTAACGAGCTTTTCTTTGTGAAAAAGCGCCTAATTCAGGAGTGCCGATTTTGAGTATGATCTGATGGATGGGAAAGTTAAGTAGACTCTGTAACACATTCTTCTTACCACCCCTCCAGACAGAAACGCTTTTAACCATCTTCAAACAGTACCATCAATGCATGAACTATCCATGGCCACCTCAGTGGTTGATATCATCCTGAAGAAAGCACAGGAAGAACAGGCCACCAAGATCCATGAAATCAACATAGAAATCGGTGAACTCCTCTTTCTGAATCCTGAACAGTTCCAGTTCTGCCTGGAACTCGTTATCGAAAACACTCTGGCAGAAGGAGCTCTTATCAATATAACTTCCAAGCCCTCAAAACTCACGTGTAAGAAATGTGGGAGAGAATTCCGATGGGACAGGACACCCGACGATCATTACATCTTCCCAGTCATTGAATGTGAATGTGGAAGCAGAGACCTAGAGATCACTGAAGGAAGAGAACTAAACATCAAGTCCATACGAATTGAAAAACCAGACCAGTAATCCCAGTACAGTCAAATCAATAACTGATTCTCCTATTCCCGACCATACCGATATTTGATGCTGCAGGAACCTTCCCTGGATACCATGCATGGCCCCACAGGGTTCACAGGAGTGCACACCTTCCTGAACAGAGGACATTCCTCAGGATAGACCAGACCCCGCAGAACCTCACCACACCGACATCCCTTGGGCTCGCTATCCTCAAAGACAAAATCCTCCAGCAAATCCTCGAACTTCCGTCGCGCGTTCTGCTCCTCATACTTCTCCGATAACTCATATCCAGAACCCGGAATCCTGGGCAATGCTCTCCAATCAGCATCCACTACCTCGAAAACCTCCTCCATGACCTTCTGGGCTACCACGTTCCCCTCTTCTTTTACAACCCTGGTGTATTCGTTTTCAACTTCTGCCTTTCCCTCTCGTAACTGGTTCAATAGCATCAGGATACCCCTCACAAGATCCTCAGCCTCAAACCCTGCCACCACCTGAGGAATCCTATATTTTTCAGATATCACCCTGTAGGGTTTCGATCCAATGATTGCAGAAACATGGCCTGGATTGATGAACCCCTGAATGTCAATAGCACCCAGTCCCAGAAGGAACAAGAGTGCAGGAGGTATCAATCGGTGGCAGCACAGCACAGAGAAATTCTCCGGTGCATCTCTCACCACAAGTGCTGTCGTGGGTGCTGTCGTCTCAAACCCAATCCCAAAATGGACGATCTCTTTTCCTGGATTTCTTCTTGCCATCTCCACTGCATTGCTGATGCTGTACACAATTCGAATATCTGCCCCCCTGGACTTCGCATCGGACAGTGACTCTGTGGACGGAACCTTGTACATGTCCCCAAACGTGGTGACCACCATCCCTTTCTTGGTCAAAAACACTGCAGTGTCTATGTCATATTTGGGTGTAATACACACCGGGCATCCGGGTCCTGCAATGATCTCCACCGTATCAGGAAGCAAAGAACGCAGCCCGTACTGGACGATACTCTGTTCATGGGTCCCACATACGTGCATGATCTTGGTGTGTGGCAGGGAAGAAGCTATGCCACGTATGTCGTCAAGCATTGACCCTATTCCTACCATAAAATCACATGTATTCTGCAAGTTCTTTCCACAATTCCAGAGTTTCCAGAGCGTCCTTTTCGTCCAGCTTCTCGATTGCAAACCCCGTATGAACTATGACATAGTCACCCGGCTTCAAATCCAGTATCAAATCTATTCGTACCTTCTGTTTGACACCGCCAAAATCTACCGTACCCTCTGACCCAGAAATCTCTACGACTTTGCCAGGAATTGCAAGGCACATGGGAAAGAGTGCGGTCCACCCTTTTTAAACATTGTTCATGACACACCTGGAGTCCCATTCACGTCAGAACGCCATTCCATAGTTAGCACCAGTCTTCAGAACCATTCACAATGCTGCAACAGAGAGAGAAACACCACAGATAACAATCTGCTTCCTCATTTTGTGGACGTAAAAATAGAAAAAGGGAATTATTCTTCCTTTATCCCTTGGAAGAGACCTACCAGATTCCCATCAGGGTCGGTGAGGACTGCATACCACCCTACCGTAGGAATTTCTGTCTTTGGGGCTGCCACACACCCACCCAGCTGCTTCGCTTTTTCTAGGTATGGCTCGATCTCATCCACTTCAACATGAATCAGAGGAGAATCACCCGGATTGACGTTCTCCACTTGTGCTATTCCTCCCCCCACACCCTCAGGTGGGCTGAATAGCAAGTAGTTCTCTCCCCAATATTCGAATTCCCATTCGAAAAGCCCAGAAAGAAACTTTTTTGTTCTCTCAAGATCTGTTGAAGACCATTCAATGTGACATATGGTATGTTTCATCACAATTCCTCCTTTACGAGACAAAGAACGCGTTGCTGACATTCTACGCCTCTGTTCCTTATAAGCATTACGATGCCAAGATCTGTGCAGTAATTAATGCTGAACAACCCAAAGTAAATACTTTTATAGTGTCAAATACAGGGAAGCTATGGATGATGAATTCGATAGCGCCGTACGTGACGCCTTCTACTCTCTTATGGAATTCAGGCCTGACCTTGCCACTGGATTTGGACTGCATCAGTATGATAAGAAAATGCCTTCTGGAACCAGAGAATCTCATTCCGTCTTCATTGAAGGAGTCTCGGAACACCTCGAGAGAATGCAGGTGATAGACAGAAAAGACCTGTCACGGGAGAAACAGATTGACTATGACCTGATGATTTCAATTACCAGAGAATATCTCTTCCAGGAGCAGGAAATTCGCATGTGGGAAAGGGATCCTGATTGTGCATCAATCATCGGTTATGCTATCGTGCCCTTGTTTTCCCGGGAATTCGCGCCTTTTGAAACTCGGCTGGAGTCTATCACTGCCCGGTTACAGCAGTGTCCCTTATTCATTAGGGAGATCAAGAGTCGAATTTCTGCACCTGCTGCATTATGGCGGGACATGGCTGTTGAATCGTGTACTGTTCTTCCTCTCTTCTTTCAGGTCATCTCTTCCACTGCGAAACAAAAGGGTGTGGAGACCGACGATCTGGATGAAGCTTCTGCGAGGACAGCTGAGGCTCTATCTTCCTATGTGGAATGGCTGTCTGAACTACTCTGTGAAGGAGAACCCACTCTCGGAAGGCCTCTCTTTGAAAGGTTGCTCGAGGTCAGAGAGCTGGGAATGGCTGCAGATGAAATCCTTCATCTCGGGGAGGAGTACCTCTTGAAAGAAAAAGAGCACCTCAAGATACTGGCTTCCAGGATCGACCCCCAGCTGTCAGTTGAGCAGGTGAGGACTCAGATACGAGATGACCATCCTTCCACCTTCCAGGATGCATTCAGACAGTATGGTGAAGCCATCGAGAAAGTACGTGACCTGGTAACCAGTGAACAGATAGCCTCCTTACCCCGGGGAGAACGCCTTGTTGTGGAAGAAACTCCCGTCTTTTTGCGACACATAGTCCCCACAGCGGCTTATTTCCCCCCCGCACCCTTCGAAGATGATCAAATGGGAATCTACTTCGTCACTCCTGTGGATGATCACCTTCTCACCGAACATGATAAGTCCTCCATCGTGAATACGTCTGTCCATGAGGCCTATCCTGGACACCATTTGCAGGCCGTCTGGGCCAGTCGGAATTCTTCTCTTGTACGACAGCTCAGCACTGCACCTGAATTTATTGAAGGATGGGCCCACTACTGCGAAGAAATCATGCGATATCATGGGCTTGGGGACCCAAGAATCCAATTCGTCCAGACGGTTGACATTATCTTTCGGGCTGTGAGGATTGTCATAGATGTGAGTCTTCACTGCAGGACAATGACCTTTGATCAGGCCCTGACCTTCTTACGGAGAGAGACAGGAATGTCACTGAGCACAGCGAAAGCAGAAGTCAAGCGATACACGCAGACCCCAGGTTATCCCCTGAGCTACCTTCTGGGTAAGCACATGCTTTTGGAACTGCGAGAAGACGTTAAGAACCACCTGGGAAAGGCCTATTCGGAACAAGCATTTCATGACGTTCTGCTCCGGGCAGGAAGTTTGCCGTTCAAATACCTGCGGCAGGAATTGGCCATGAAGGGGATGTTGTAGTTCTGAGGAGATCTGCCGGAGAATTAACGTGAAAGAGTCGCAGATGAGAATGTCCCTCTAATACATGTGGGCAGATCAGAAAACCAGGAAGTCATGAAAAACTCAATCCTCGATTTTCATGAAGAATTCGCTACCTCTATTTTAGACGATTCCAAAATTCTCTCCCCGCTCGCCGCAGCATCGCCTGCTATAATGACTCAACCTTCTCTAATGTCTGGTCCTTCTCTTCCTTGTGTTCTTGATAGACGGGACAGCCTGCACACTTCTTCATAAATTTCTTCCAGTATTCTCTTTTATCGGGGGGCAGGTTGGAAATAATACCAATCCAATCGATTTCCCAGCATCCTTTTCGATCCCTGAACGCTGGACAAGGTGCTTCCGAGGGGTGCATCCATTTGCACACGCAGCCCTCATTGAGTTCCCAGCACATTTTCATTGGGCCTCCTATGCAGTCTCCTCATATAAATGTTTCTAAAGATAAGATGAGATAGGAGCCCGAGAGATATGTGCCGACCCTGGTTCCAAGAGTGTTTTGTTGTTCTGCCCGGCGGGCTCCGATGACTCTTTTCATCAGTGTTGCAGGTGCAACACGACACATTTAAAAGAATTAGAAGAACACATACTGCATGAAAGTAGTTGGTGTCGTGGGAAGTCCCAGAAAGAAAGGGAATACATCCTTCTTGGTAGAGGAGGTCCTCTCAGCAGTGGAAGACCCCTCCATTGAAACTGACATTATCTATCTATCAGAGTACACGATACAGAACTGTGATGGTTGCGATCTCTGTGTGAGAGAACGCAGATGCCCCAAAGAGGATGACATGACCAGAATTGAACATGCGTTGCTTGAGGCGGACTGCATCATATTGGGTGCACCCTCCTACTTTGGACAAGTTCCCGCCGTGATGAAGACCTTCATTGACCGGTCCAGAACAATGAAAATGCAGAGTACAAGACTCAAGAACAAATACTGTGCAGTTATTACCCACGCGGGACTGAGAAATGGTGGTCAGGAAATGGTGGCTTCCAGTCTCGTAAACTTTGCTCTCGGGCACGGGATGCTGGTATTTGGCACCTGTGAAGATCCCGTCTCAGAAGGGTTCTTTGTAGCTGGTAGCCTGCAGAAAGATGATGGATGGCGGTTTGTGAAGAAAGATCCTCTGGCCGTTCAAACCTGTGAGAGTATGGGAAAGAGAATACGGGAATTGCTCAAGAAATCCTGACGACACGCAGAGGTCTGAAGGCACCGTGAGTTACTCCCATCTGCATTCCAAAAGGATATGGGTGGTAGCTTCTCTTATTCCTTCCATTTTCTGAATTTCTTCTATAGCGTTGTCCAAATTCTTTCTTTCTACTGTAATAATGATATCTGCATCCCCCGTGGTCCTGCATAATTTGTGAAATTCCAGTTGGGACACATTGTTGAGAACTTCTCTTCTTCTCTGAGGGTCTGTTCTGATGACGATGTAGGCTTCACCTGTTCTGGTTTCCAGAAATTCCAGAGCTTTTTCTGTGAGATCGATGAATCCTCTCCCTGTTCTGATGAGGCCTTCATCTTTCAGACTCTTGAGATGTGTATGTAATGCCTGCCTGGTAATGCCCAGTTTCTTGGAGAGATCTGCCTGGCTGGTGGTAACTGTGCATACTTTGTGGACTGAACCCTGTTTCTCAAACATCTTCACCAATTCGTATTGTCTCTCCGTAATCTTGACTCCTTTCTTCTTTAACATATATCACCCTTTACACGTGTATATATAACTGTTTTGATGTCTGATAAGAAGGTTCACCTGGAGAGGCAGATGCCGGCTAGATTGAAGACAGCCCAAAAAAAAGGAAAAGGAGGAAAAGCGGTGAAAGACCTTGTTCCCTGCGCCGAAAGGCATTTCACTTTCCACAAGAAGCATGATGTACAGAGATAAATACGCTGGGTTTGCACGAAATAGTGCAAACCTGACATGCGGTTCCAAGAGACTTTGAATGGAGCTACATTTCACGTCGTGGAAGTGAACATCATCGTTCCTGCACGTTCCAGAGTCATAGAGAACGGGAGACAGTCAGGTCAGGTCAGGTCAGAAATATGTGAATACATATTCATGTGTTCTTCAAACAAAGATTTAAATGCTAAAACCTCATACAGAAGGTGATGAAAACGAAGGGTTTTAGCCAGCAGGTAGATCTGAAGAAATCATATTTTGAGCTGCAATCCTTACTGGGAATTACAAACCACATGGGTGGATTGGAAGCCACGCAGGATCTGGCTGAATCATGCCATGTTGGAAGAGATTCGTATGTGCTGGACGTTGGATGCGGCGTAGGAAGTGCAGCATGTTTCATGGCAAAGACCTATGGTTGTACCGTTGCAGCAGTGGATATTCGAGAAGAGATGGTAATTCGTTCGAGGGAAAGAGCACAAGAGGAAGGTGTTGAAGAGGCGGTTGAGGTCCAGGTGGCAGATGCTATGAATCTCCCTTTTGAAGATAATCAGTTCGATGCTGTTGTGAGTGAGTCTGTCACCGCATTTGTCCCTGACAAGGAAAGAGCAATGAGTGAGTATGGACGTGTGGTCAAAACAGGAGGATTTGTTGGGATCAATGAGACTACCTGGATAACTCCACCCCCTGATAGTCTTGTGAAGTCCTTCTCCAGAATAATGGGAGTTGAGCCAGAGTCACCTGACGGTTGGGAAACACTGTTAGAAGGAGCCGGACTACATGTCGTTGTAGCGAGTCCCCGCAAGACTGCATATCTCTCCCAGTTCAGCAATGAACTCAAGATGGTAAGTCTCAAAGACGTAATCAAACCATGGGGGAGACTCGTCTCGCTGTTCTTCACAGACCCTGTCTACAGAAAAGTAATCAAAGAGATGACAATAGAGGCAACGAAAATACCATTGAACGTGTTTGACTATTTTGGATATGGAATCTTTGTTGGCACAAAAGAACTGGCTCATGGATGAATTTGAGCCTGAAATGAACAGAGAACAACTACTTATCTTCTGCTTTCTCTTCTAGTAGGCTCGCTGCTTCTGAATCGTAACATACTTTTCTTTCAGAGCAGAGCCGAGGAATTCTTTCAAGATCAGGCTGGGACCCACTCGTCTTCCTACCCGATGAGGGAGGGGCTGCCCGCCAATCGCTGCTCTTCACCATTCCTTGTGTGTATCACCACACTCTGTCAATTTCTGGGGAGCTGCATCCTTCATGCTCAGTGTATCACCCACAATGTTCAGAATCCACGGTTTCACAGATCCCTCTGGTAGAACCACAATAACGAAACAAGGGAGAACACACACGAAGAACCCGCATAGAAGAGGATTATCTTCCAGAATTCAACATCCCACGAACCCTCCAGGATGGGCAGAAAATGCTCAAAAATCTCCACTGGTGAGTACATGAAGTTCCACCCCGTGGCCAGGAAGAGAAATACGAGGAGAAACCACACAATGAACCCTGAAAGAAGTGAGAGCACTGTTCTCGAAAACAAGGAAGAAAACATCACGCCAGCAGAAGAAAAGAATATCAGAACAAGTCCCACAAGCATAATGAAGAAGAATAGGTTCCCATAATCCAAGAGTTCTGGGAGGAAATTAAGTCTCCACAGGATTCCTACCTGCAGCAAGACTCCCAGCAGGTATACCACTGCTACAATCACAGCCTGTGATACCGTCTTGGAGAGTACATATTCCCAGCGCTTCACTGATTTGCTTAACAGAGAGTCTGCAATTCTATTTATCTCCCCTGATATAGAAAATGAGGAAAGTACAAGTGTGACAATACTCCCGAAAAAGATGAACAGAACCAGTAGCGCACTGATGGCCTCCAGGTTCTTGCTACCAAGAGTAAGAAGTGATCCAAGAAAGAGGATCGCAGCAATCCATCCCCTCTGTAGAGGATTCCTGAATCCTGATCGTATCTCATGATTGAATAAGACCAGAAAGACATTTCGCTCCAGATGATGTCGAATACTACGCCCTTCTTGAGATTGCTCGTAAAAATCCATGTGACTTCTCCTCCTCCAGCAAATCCAGAAATGCTTCTTCAAGAGTTTCGGATCCCAAATTGAGGGAGACCAACTCGAGGTTCCTCTCAATCAAGATCTTGAAAATGTCCAACAGTGTCTCAGAGTGGTACTGAGGATCAATGCTAATCCTTATGGCGTGCCTGAGTGATTGTACATTCGTAATATGAGGAATCGCTTCCAATTCTGAAAGAAATGACTCTGTTTTGCCTTCAACCTGTAATTCCACCGTATTGGTTCTGATGAGTTTCTTCACTTCAGTAACAGTCCCGTTGAATATGAGCTTGCCACTGTTTATGATGCCAACATGGGTACAGAACCGTTCGATGTCAGCCAGAATGTGAGAAGAAACAAAGACGGTCTTTCCTTCCCTGTTTCCCAGCTCTGTGATGAGTTTGACCGTGGATGCCCGCCCTATAGGATCCAGTCCCAGCGTTGGTTCATCCAGTATGAGGAGTTCTGGATCGTTTATCAAGCATGCAGCCATTGCGATTCGAGTAATCTCACCGGTGGAGAACCTCTTGATTTCTGAAGAAGACAGAGGCAGCAGATCAACGCTCCGAATCAATTCCGTGATCCGTGGTATCCGAACCTGTCTGGGAATGCCGAACACTTTGCCAATGAAGTCCAGATAGGTTATGGGAGTCATGGCATCAGGGAACCCGGGCTGTGTGGGCAAATAGCCAATTCTCCGTCTCACATCTGAAGAATCCATTCTCACTGGGGCACCAAACATGCGGACGGATCCCGCAGATGGACGAATCAATCCCAGCATCAGCTTGATCGTGGTGGTCTTTCCGGCCCCATTTGGCCCTAGAAATCCGTAGATTGAGTTCTCAGGAACTGTTAAATAGAGATCATTAACTGCTATGGTCTTCTGGTTGAAGATTTTGGTCAGGGATTGAGTTTCAATGACAGATTGCATTGGATCTTCATCTCTTGATAACTCCTGGTGGCCTGTATGTTTTAAGGATTTCCACAAGGGGGGGATGAAACAGAACACTCCATACTTTCTGTTCACCTTTGGTGGTGCAGGTCTCCTCCCATTCCACTGTACATCGCCAGGTTAGATCACTTTGATCTCCACTGTTTCCTCAGAATCTACTGACCCATTGTGGTTTTCGTCAGCCCACTCCAAGATCAACACCAACGGGGCCTCCTCAGATGGCGTCACAACGTCCCAGTGTTCCATTAACCACTGCAGTCCACCCCTCGTTCCATAACGGGTAATACCTGCAACGTTCACTGCTATGCCCTCTCGGGTCACCTCAAAGACCAGAATGCAGTAGTCTACCTCTCCCCATGCACCTTGGTACTCCTCCTCTTCGTAGACTATTCTGGAATAATGTCCTCCCTCGTCCTTCATGAAGAAGGCACCGTACTTCCTCCACAACCCTTCGTGTATGGCAGAACCTCCCAGGTGAACCTTGAATACAGCATCAGTATCTGTAGTATACTCAGAGAAGTACCTGGCGAAATCCTGATTGAGATCATAGTCTGCTCCCTGAGCCAGCACGCTGAAAGCTTCAGGCAACACCTGAGAAAAGGATATAACTGGTTCATCCGGGCCCATATCTACATTACCGTCCTCATAGGCCATTGCTATCCAGCTGAAAAAGTGCGTCTCGATTCCCAGCATTTCCTCAAAATCAGGTACAGTGAACTCCACCACATTGTCTGATATGTCCCACAGAGAGGAATCCAGTTCCTCAATCATGACCCATTCCCCGTTTGTTATCTCCCACACTTGCAGGTTCCACTGAGCAGGAGAGGAGGCTGAACAGTACAATCCCACGGATGTGTCTATCCCCAGTCCGCCATAGATGGCTTCACTAGAGCCAGTACTGGAATCAGAATCTCGATCAATGAGCAAACTGATTTCCTTTCCGTCTTTTTCCTCTACAGTCCCGTTCATTGCAAAGTACACAGATAAATCCGGTCCTCTTGAATCCACAATGACTGTCTCAATATCTGCGCCAGCCGATCCTGTTGACACGGGCGTCCCTCCTGGAAACCGACCCCATCCTCCTTGAGGGTCTGTGTACACGTAAACATTCTTGTACAATGCGATGGGTTTCAAGGGGACATCCAATAATCGGGCAATTGCCCTGAGAATCTTCAGCAGCTTGAGGGCTTCATCTGCTACAGTGCCAGCATGGTCTTTCATGTTAGTCGGATTTCGTTCGAGCCACTTGGGGAGGTTCCTGATATTCCTCTCGTTCTTCTTGAAGATCTCAATGAGAAGTTTCTGAAGATCCAGGTGCAGCCTGCGTTTTGGTACCGGTACCTCATCTCCACCTACCCTAGTTGGCACCGGCTTTCCGTCTTTTTTGGGCGGTGTCCACGGAGGAGTGGGAGTAGTTCCAGGTGAGGGCTGTGGGTTTGCATCCCACTGACAGAGGTTTTCCTGCGCGTCCTCGCCTGCCTTCTTTGCACTGCTGGAAGCTTCTGATTTCCCTGACCAGATGTCCACAAGTCCCTTGAGAGCATCCTTCAGGTGCTGAGGAGTCCCATAGAAGTTTTTTTCCAGTTCTTTCTTGGCGCTTTCCAGCCTTTCAATGATTTCAGCCACCCACTGGTGGAACGCGGTGTTTACACCATCATCAGCATCGAGACGCCGCGGCTTTCCCTGACTGTCTTTTGAGAATCGGTTCAACGCTTCCAAGGCATCATCTATTGCGCCCAGAATGAAGGCCTTTTCCAGAGGTCCCTTGGGTTTCTGAGGGTCCTTGTCATCCCAGTTTTCATCTTGATATGCCATCCAGAGGAGATGGCCAGCCATCAGCAGACTCTGGCGATGTTCTCCATTCTTGCCGTAGCCCCAGTCAAGCTTATTTATGAGATCGAAGACTCTGGTATCTGCTGTGCTAATGTCGTTTCTTGGTTCAGCAGGGTCTCCATAGACAGGAATCAAAGATAGAATGAGAACCACTACAAGAAAGGCAATCCAGACTCTCTTTTTGAGCATCATCTCTTTTTTTGTATCACAGAAGTTTATATGCTTTTCTATTTGGAAATGTTGAAGGATGCATCAATTCTGGGGTCAGTGTGGTGGTAGTTGCCTTGCCTGTGCCACATGGTCCTGAAAATCCGCAGAATGATGTTTTGGGAGAATTAAAAAGAAAATCATCAACTCACCACCCTTTTGGTTGAAGTCCCGGCCCATGACCCGGTCTCGATTCCTGCCCAGAAAAGGATCCTGTCAGCTCATACACGTTGGTGTCTGGCATGGTCGAGGTTCAGAGTATGTCGTTGCCATGACATACGTTACTCCTCTCCTTGTCTAGGACGAGCATCCTGATCTGAGAGTATAATGGGTTTTGGAGAACGTCATTCCTCTTCCGTCAAGAATCAGTCCTTGCGCTATCGAAGCTATATATGCATATATGTACACGATAAGTGTTATATACTTCCTAGACCATGGCAGAGTACAATGAAAATGAACATGTTGGCTGCAGCTGTGTCCATAGTCTTCCTGATCTTTCCTGCTCAGACTGGGAACGAGATTGCCATAACATCTGACTTGTATTACCAGAAGGACCCCGCGCTTTATGAAGAGACTATCGTATGGGCGGACAATAGAAATGGGAACTGGGACATCTTCGGGTATGACCTTTCTACAGGAGAAGAATTCCAGATCACATCTGACCTCAGTGACCAGGAATCTCCCTGTATTTATGGGGATTTGGTGGTCTGGCTAGACAAAAGGAACAACAACAAAGACATCTACGGCTACAACATCAAAACCAAGAAGGAGTTTCAGATTACAACAGACGTTCAGGATCAGCGAAATCCTGCTCTTGGCCAGACCTTCGTGGTGTGGGAAGATAGCAGGAGTGGAACCTGGAACATCTATGCATACAATCTCTCAACAGGAAAAGAATTGGAAGTTGCGGCAGGCCCTCATGATCAATACTACCCAGTAACATTCGATTCTTACATTGTGTGGTGTGAAAGGAGAAACAAATCTGGAATCTATGCATGTGATCTGGCCACAACCAGAGAATTCTGCATCACGGAGAATTCAGATATCTCTGGATATCCCGTGATAGATGGTGATGACATTTTCTGGGCTGGTTCATCCAATCTGTATTCCTACAACCTCGAGACTCAAAAGAAGTCAGAAATCCCGTCATTTCGCTCCCGGAAATACTCTCTTACAGTCCACGGAGACACACTGGTGTGGCTGGAGTATTCGAATACAGGAGGAGGCCAAGAAATCTGTGGACAAGACCTGAAAACGAATGAAGAGTTGCGGATTGCAACGGGTCTCGATTGGGAGTCATCTCCAGCAGTCTATGGCGATCTTGTAGTATGGATGGAAGCAAAAGAAGACGAGAGCTCTGATATTCATGGCAGGTATATCTCCACAGTTCCTGCCGCACCACTTCCTTTAATTCTGAAGATGCCGTTCTTCTTTGACTGTCTCTATGGGGGGATGCTCATGGCAGCTCTTATCGGTTCCTTCTTCGCAGTAAAGAAGTGGTCCCTCCGTGATTCACTCTCTCCCGGAAAAGGCAGGGATTTTAAACGGGGTTCCTACGCTTCTGCAGTTGTCTTGGTATGTGCTGCAAGTTATGCATGTTTGGGATTCCATGATTTTTGTCACTACAGGGATTATTCATGGTTCATCTCACTGCTGCCGTATACTATTTCCCTCTTGGCCTTTTTTTGGTACAGAGAAACCCCCTCTGTCCGTGTCACAGAAGAAAAAGTTATCTTGTTTTCATTTTTCTATCCTCAAATCATTGCATGGGATGAAGTTCTTGATACCAAATTTCTGCCCTGGAAATCCAGGATCGAACTTGTTCTTGATGACAAAACAGTTGGTGTGGATTTGGACATTGTAGAGCCGGAACAGAAAAGAGACCTCATAACAGTACTATCAAGAAGGAGCCCAGGAGCCAGCACGTGAGTGGTTCCTCGGGTAGTGGTATTGCATGCATCGAGAACCTGGAAGAATACTCCCTCGGACTTGGAGAGGGTAGATCTGGAATTACGGGAAGACTTTATCTGTGTAGGTGTACATACCATAAAGAGAGGTGTGGCCATGACCAAGATGAACCATGTAGAAGGAGACAACAAGGGCCAGGTGCTGCTCTATGCTTTGAGTACCTGTGTTTGGTGCAAGAAGACCAAGAAACTCCTCAATGACCTACACGTGGAATACTACTACGTGGATGCAGATCTACTTCATGGTGAAGAAAGAGAAGGCGTGATGGATGAAATAAAGCAGTGGAATCCCAAGTGCTCATTTCCCACGCTGGTAATCAATAATGAAACGTGCATTGTAGGGTACAAGGAAGATGATATCAAGGAGGTTTTGAAATAGGGAGATAGTTCCATGAATGGAGACACCACCGTGACTGAAAAAGAGGTTGAAGATTTATACCAGAGACTGGGCAGAGAAGCAGGGCAGGGAGGATACGACTTGAATCCCGAAACTGAGGTCACCATGGAACTGGTACAAGGATTACTGGTCAACGAAAAGAGGTACGGGTATGGGGCCTGCCCCTGCCGACTGGCCTCCGGGAATTACCGTGATGATCTGGACATAATATGTCCCTGCGACTACCGGGACAGAGATTTAACAGACTATGGTACCTGCTACTGTGGACTGTATGTGTCAAAGGCTGTGGTCAGGGGTGAGCAGAAGGTGGCTCCCATACCCGAGCGGCGTCCCTCGCCCGGGGAGAGGATCCAAGAGCTGAACCATAAAAACAGTCTGACACTGCCTGTGTGGAGATGCCGGGTGTGCGGATACCTGTGTGCACGGAATGAGCCCCCTGAGGTATGTCCCATCTGCAAGGCGAAGAAAGAACGATTTGAGCGGTTCATGTAGCGCGTATTCAACTCGAAGGTCTAAGAGTCCAAAGGTATATATTTGTTCTTTCCTACCTGTTAGACGGTGAGCCCATGCCAGAAAAGGAACAACAGGAATTCCTCAAGGAGAAAGACAAAATCCAGATACAGAAGCATTTTGAAGCCTTACAGAATCCAGTAACTCTGGTTTTTTTTACTCAGGAGACAGAATGTCAGTTCTGCAAAGAAACCCGTACCATTCTCACAGAAGTGGCCCAGCTATCCCCGAAAATTAGCCTTGAAATTAACGATTTTCAGAAAGATGCCCAGAAGGCACAGGAATATTCCATTGATAAGATTCCTGCCATTGCTGTAATAAGGACTGAAGACGGAAGGCACATTGATCCCGGAGTCAGGTTCTATGGCATACCCTCAGGGTATGAGTTCACGCCGCTGATACTGGCCATTTTGGCTGTGTCTCAGGGCACGACACGCCTGAAGGACACCACCAAAGAGAAGATCAAAGGGATAACCAAGGATGTTTCAATCCAAGTTTTTACCACACTGACCTGTCCCTATTGTTCGCAGGCCGTCAGCACTGCCCATCAACTTGCAGTGGAATCGGATCATATTACGGCAGCCATGGTGGAATCTGTGGAATTCCCTCATCTTGCCCAGAAATACCATGTGATGGCAGTCCCCAAAATTGTTATCAATGAAACTGCCAGCTTTGAGGGTGCCCTCCCCGAAGACAGATTCACAGATGAAGTTCTCAAGGCAGTATCTGATTCCTAACCCCGCTTAAAACCGGAATTCAGCCACAAGCAGATTCAATTTACACAACTGACGAAAGCACACTATAATTCAATACAGGGTATCCTCAGGTATCCACTGGATTTCAGACAAGAATAATCCAGCACACCTCATCCGGGGGAAGAGCCTGTGATCCTGGAATAAAAGGATTTCAATCCTCCACTGGACCCAGTTATAACCAAAAGCTTTATAAAAGCAACAATACTCACAAGACTGTCTGAGCGAGCAGAAATGCGAAAGAGTTCAGAAGGTGAGTACATGAAGAAGATTCAAAAGACAAATCCCAACCTCGTATCACTAATAAAGCTACTGAAGGCAGAGGGATATCAGAATAATGTTCCTCTATGGGTTGATATTTCAAAACGATTATCAAGACCTACCCGACATAAAGCGGAAGTTAACCTTTCCAAGATCAACAGACATACCAAGGAAGGAGAAACAGTAATTGTCCCTGGAAAAGTCCTGGGAGCTGGTGTTCTGGATCACGCAGTGATTGTTTCTGCATTTGCCTTTTCTCAGAGTGCACGAGAACAGATCAATGCAAGAGGAAGAACGTTGACCATACCGGAACTATTGAAAGAGAACCCCCAGGGGAGGGGAGTTAGGATTCTGGAGTGATACTATGATCATCAATGCAGAGAACCTGATTCTTGGAAGAATGGCGTCCTTTGTGGCAAAGAAACTGCTGGAAGGAGAAGAAGTCACCATCGTCAAAGCAGAGAAAGCAGTCATAGTAGGGAGCAAGGACTATGTCTTTCGTAGATACAAGCAGCGAGTTGACCGGGCAGATATTGCCAACCCCTGGAGAGGTCCCCACTTCCCCCGGACTCCTGAAGGCATCGTACGGCGGGCCATCAAAGGAATGCTTCCTTCTCGCAGGATACGGGGAAGAAAGGCTCTGAAAAACCTGCAGGTTTTCACTGGAGTACCGGAAAAGTATAAAAAGACAGATGAAGTACCCATTGATAGCATCTTGGAGAGAACCTCCAGCTTTGTTACAATAGGTGAAATATCCCACTTTCTGGGATACGAGGTGAGCAAATGAAGATCGTGCAATCCACAGGCAAGCGCAAAGAAGCTATTGCTAGGGCTGTTCTCAAAGAAGGGAAGGGAAGGGTGCGCATAAACAATGTCCCCCTGCCTCTGGTGAAGCCAGAAATAGCCAGACTGAAGATTATGGAGCCTCTCATTCTAGCAGGTGACATTCCTGACAAAGTGGATATCAACATTGATGCAAAAGGCGGCGGATTCATGGGACAGGCAGATGCAGTGCGCATGGCTGTTGCCAGAGGACTGGTCAAGTGGACCCAGGACGTGGACCTGCGGGAAATCTACCTGGACTATGATAGAACCATGCTGAAAGGGGATTTCAGGAGAACAGAACCCCACAAGCCCAATGCCTCCAGCAAAGGGCCCAGGGCAAAGAAGCAGAAGTCGTACCGGTGATTCAATGATCATTCCTGTCCGTTGCTTTACCTGTGGGAAACCCATTGGTCATTTGTGGGAGGAGTTTTCACGCAGGGTGTCCCAGGGAGAGCCTCCCAAACAGATTATGGATGATCTGGGCCTGGAGCGGTACTGCTGCAGACGCATGATGCTCACTCATGTGGATCTTCAGGATGAAATCCTCAAGTATGAAACTCACGGGTAACTCGTGAAATGGGGCCGTAGGGTAGCTTGGTCCATCCTCTCAGCTTGGGGTTTACAGATAGAATCTGTGACCAAAATGCTGGATACCCGAGTTCAAATCTCGGCGGCCCCATTCCCTCATGTTTGCAAAAGGTGAAATTATGGACGAAGAACTCCTCATCTCGTTGGATCAATACCTTGCATCAGGCATTCATATTGGTACACAACAGAAGAATCGACACATGGAAAGATACATCTATCGGGTCAGACAGGACGGTCTGTACGTCCTGGACGTGAAGACCACTGATACTCGAATTGGTCAAATAGGTAAGTTCCTGGCCAAATTCAACCCCCCTCAGATTCTGGTGGTTTCCAACAGACAATACGGAATGAAACCAGTGGAGATGTTTGCCAAATGGACGGGGGCGAAAGCAGTGGCAGGACGCTTTATCCCAGGGAGTCTGACCAATCCCAACTGTGATCACTTTGTGGAGCCTGATGTACTGATTGTCACTGACCCCAGAGCAGACTACCAGGCTTTGAAAGAAGCAACCACCGTAGGCATTCCCGTGGTGGCTCTGTGTGACTCAGAGAACATGCTGACCAATGTGGATATTGTCATTCCCACGAACAACAAAGGAAAAAAAGCACTGACCCTGGTGTACTGGTTGCTGGCTCGGGAGATGTTAAAGGCCAACGGAACCTTAAAGGACGACTCAGAAATGCCTCCTCTAGAAGATTTCGAAACAAAGGAATAGGAGGAAACAGGTGCCTTCTTTGGGTTGAAGAGAGACGCATGGTTCATTCGCATGTGCAGATGGATAATTATTTAAAGACTTCTGAGCACAATACTCCATGATTAGAAGACCTGTTGCAGCTGGCGGATTTTACCCTGGTTCTGAATCTCGATTGCGCGAAACGTTGGACACCTTCTTCTCCTCACTTGGAGGACTGCCTGAACCCGGAACGCCCTCTGTGATGGGAGGGCTCGCTCCACATGCAGGATATGAATATTCAGGGCAGGTAGCAGCTCATACGTATGTGGAGTTCAGAAAGCATTCACCTGACACCTTTGTGGTTTTAGGCCCCAACCATGCTGGAATTGGATCAGGTGTGGCCATTGTGACTGCAGGAACGTGGGAGAGTCCGTTTGGACCATTGGCTATCGACGAGGTGCTGGCGAGAGACATATTCGCCCTGTGTGATATCATGGATGATGATACCACAGCACACTCCCGGGAACATTCAATAGAGGTCCAGGTCCCCTTTATCCAGTATATTGGGGGTACCAGGTTTGTCCCGATTTGTATGGCCATGCAGGATAACGAAACTGCTGGAGAAGTGGGGATAGCGATTGCAGAAGCTGTCCACGGGAAGAACGTGGGGATTGTGGCTTCCAGCGATTTGACTCACTTTGGTTCGTATTATGGGTTCCTCCCCACCAGAGAAGATCCTTTGGAGTGGATGAAAAAAGCAGATGGAGACATACTGGGAGGGATAGAGGAGATGTCTCCGGAAAAGGTGCATGAAGCAGCTAGTGTAACAACTGCGTGCGGGTATGGATGTATTGCAGCCATGATTGTTGCGTGTCGGAATCTGGGGCTGGAAAACGCCAAAATTCTGGAGTACAGAACTTCATATGATATTTCAGGAGAAAAAAGTCTCATTGTTGGATATGGAAGTGCAGTAGTTACATAATTTCTCCTAGTTTTTCTTGTGATCTATCAGGGTTTTGAACAGAGAGAATTTTTGACCTGTGACGTAGGTCCTCATTTCATGGGTCCACTTCTGCTGCTTTCTGTCGTGAGGGTTGAAAGACTGCAGGGCATGTTCGAATTCGTGTTTTTGTCTGCCTTTGTTGAAGAAGGTTTCTGCCATCTGGCAGGCCCATACTTCTCCTCTCTCGAGTGCAGAAAGGAATTTCCTGTTCCACTCCACTTGATATTCCACCAGATTCTTCACATGGTCGGGAAAAAGGCCAGTCAGAAACTTTGGCGATGCCTTCCGGTAATAAGTGATGACAGCGTCCACCGGTTCCAGACCTCTAAGATCGGTTCTGGAGAGCTCCCCTGCCCACACAGCGCCCCTGAAGTCCAGGTATGCACCCATGTGTTCAAGTACCTTGTCCGACAAGTATACGCTCTGATGCACACGAGTTTTCCAGGATACTGGTCTTCTATGGTCCCTTATGGCATTGTAGATCTCCTCCCGTTCGGATATGGTGAATTCGAGGTAGCCGTTGAGGACGAGTAATGCTTTATCCGCGCTGGCCTGTGCATGACAGGTTTCTTCAGTAATGGGACGGACGATATCATGGAGAATCCCTGCCACGTATGCCAGCAGCTGTTCTCTCTGTGAACCTCCGGTGGTCCTGACGAACCAGACTGCACCTCTGGTGGTCCTCCAGATGTGTCCCCATTGGTGAATGACACTCTCTGCCTGGGTGTACACATTCTTGCAGTATTCTGTCAGCTGGCTCACAGCAGGTGGAATATCCATGAGAAAGGTCTGTCTCTTCACATATAAACCTTCTAACGAATCTGCGACACGCTGTTCGAGGAGAAAAGCACAAATCAAGAGAAAGACATAATTTCTCATTTCTTTTGATTCCCTCCGTGAAAGCCTACCTCTGCCAGAATAGGGCATTCAGATTCTAGGAATAAGATACTCGAATTCAGACGCTCTCTTCTTGGTGTTGTCTCAATTGCACGGGTTTTTCAACACCGTCCAGACTGCTGGAAGGAGCAGACGGCAGTCTGATTCTTCTCGGCATTTGGCGAAACAGGTTTATACAAAACCTTAAATATGAGAGTCCCTATGCTTTAAGAACGAATTATTAGGTGAGAACATGGCAGAAGGGAAAGGTTACGGAAAATGTATTCTGTTTAATGAGCACTTTGTGGTGTATGGCATCCCATCTATTGTGTCAGCAATCAGTGATGCAACTGTCGCCATTGCAGAGAAAACTGATTCCGGTGGTATCCAGCTCATTGATAACAGACCGGCTACCCCTGGTTACAAGGAAGAGAAAAAGGAACATCAAGAAGACTCCTTGCGAAGAATACTCGGGGCCATGGATATTTCAATGAATGCGAACCTCAGAATAACACTGAAAGGTGACCTATTTGCTGCATCTGGAGTGGGAGCTTCTGCTGCCAGCTGTACTGCCATTGCCAGGACACTCAATCAGTTATTTGACATGGGATTGGATGATGACAGAATTAACGAAATCGCCTACGAAGGGGAAAAAGGATACCATGGGACACCCTCAGGAGTTGACAATACAGCCAGCACATATGGTGGAATGATTTGGTTTGTAAAAGGAGAACCCAACACCTTTGATCTCATGAAAATCCCTCAACCTGTAGAAATTGTCATGGGCAATACAGGAACCGTTGCCAACACCAAAGCAGCAGTGGCGGGAGTGAAAGAACGCAGGGAAAAAAACCCCGAAGAGTATGACAAGATATTCAGCCGAGCTCGAAATATAGCGTACGACGCGCGGAAAGCTCTGGAATCCTCTGACCTGAAAGAAGTCGGCAGACTCATGAATGTCAATCATCAACTACTGCAGAAAATAGAAGTATCCAATGGCGACCTGGATGCACTCGTAGAGACTGCCAGGAAGGCAGGTGCTTTCGGTGCCAAAATGACAGGAGGGGGCCTTGGCGGGTACATGGTTGCCCTAACCCCGGGTGAGTCGCTGCAAGAAAAGGTCTCCAAGGCCATTAAAAAGAAAGGGTTCTCAGTCTTAAAGACAAAAATTGGAGTGTAATAAAGGTGATAGTATGAACCTGAGAGAATTCCTGAAGAATCTGGAACAAACGGGAGATCTGGTCCGCATAACAAGACCAGTAAGTCATGAATACGAGGTAGCCAATATCCTCAACACACTGTGCGAAAAGCCCACCATCTTTGAGAAAGTGAAAGGGTTTGAATTCCCCTTGTTTGGGGGCATAACGTCAGACAGAGATATCATAGCCCGCGCTCTCAGTACTACCAAAGAAGGTCTTCTCATAAAACTTGTAGAAGCTTTGAGGGGCCCAAAAGAACCTGAAATGGTCTCAAGTGCCCCCTGTCAGGATGTGGTCCTCCAGGGAGATGAGGTGAACCTGGATGCAATCCCCATGCTATTCCACCTGCCTGGCGATGGCGGACGGTATGGGACAGCCACAGTAGCCATCATCAAAGACCCTGAGACGGGGAGAAATGCCTGTTACCACAGGATCATGCAGATTGGGAAGAACACATGTACTGCACGGCTGATTCCTAAGAGGCAGACCCGCACGACTTACGATAAGACGGAAGGAGACCTGGAAATGGCGATTTGCGTGGGGAATAGTGTCCCCATCATGGTTGCTGCCTCTTTGGGACCCCCTCCAGGTACTGATGAGCTTTCCATTGCCAATGCACTGGATGAAACAAAGCTGGTGAAATGTCGCACCAAGAACCTCGAAGTACCTGCTGAATCTGAGTTCGTCCTGGAAGGGAGGATTACCCGTGACCTTGATCGAGAAGGGCCCTTCGTAGACCTCACTGAAACTCGAGATTTTGAACGACAGGAACCTGTATTCGTTATCGACTGTATCACACATCGCAAAGATGCCATGTGGCAGGTACTCATACCCGGGAGAATGGAACATAAAATCCTCATGGGGATGCCCAAAGAACCCACCATTTACGATGAGGTATCAAAGGTAGCTAGCTGTAAGAATGTGCTGGTCACGTTAGGTGGGGGTTCATGGCTGCACGGGATTGTCCAGATTCAAAAGAAAGGGCCTGATGATGCAAGAAATGCCATCGAAGCAGCCTTCAAGGGACATGGGTCCATGAAGCACGTGGTTATCGTGGATGAGGATGTGGATATTTATAATCCCTACGCTGTGGAGTGGGCCATTGCTACCAGGTTTCAGGGACACCGTGATCTTGTTGTACATCCAGATCAGCCCGGTTCCTCTCTTGATCCCAGTGGTGACCATTCAGGGAAGAAAACCAAAACAGCCAAAGTGGGGTTAGATGCTACCATACCCCCGGGAGTTGACCCTGAGAAATATCAGAAGGTATCCTATACGGATGTCGATCTCAATGATTACCTCAGGTGAAGGGAGATACAAGGTGTGGCTAAAGGAAGAGAAAATTGGCGTGGATAGACTGTATATCCTGGGTGGGGGCGAACGGCCGCATGTAGGCAGCGTTGTGGTAGGAGAACCAGGAAAAGACATCATCACGGTAAGGCTGGGAACGCACTATGATTACCTAATTTTAGAACCTATCGCACGCGAGGCGAGTGAGAAGTACAAGGTCACCTGTGTGGCTGTGGGGGGCATCCACATTGATAATGCTTCAAAAGCAGAAATTGAGATCATTGTGAGGAATTGTAAGGAGTTGGTAACATGTATTTGACCAAAGAAGAAGAAAACATCTTAAATGGAGAAAAGGGCCCCGTGCTGGAAAGAATGATGCGCCTGCTTTCTCGGTTGGGCGACATCTATGGGGCAGACAAAATGATCCCCGTGGGATCCGTCCAGGTGGCAGGCGTGAGCTACAAGTCAATTGGGGATCCTGGGACTGAATTTCTGGAAGACCTGGCATCCAAGGGGGCCAGAGTGAAGGTTCTGACCTTTTTGAACCCTGCAGGAATGGATCTCGAAGACTGGGATATTGTAGGATTCCCTGCAGATTTTGCAGGAGAGCAACTGCGGATCATGAACGCATTCAAGACCATGGGTATCATTGTAACCTCTACCTGTACCCCGTACCTCGCAGGCAACTTGCCCCGGTTCAGAGAACACATAGCCTGGTCAGAATCATCAGCTGTATCCTTTGCCAATTCAGTGCTTTCTGCCCGGACAAACAGGGAAGGAGGTCCCAGTGCACTGGCTGCAGCGCTCCTGGGAAAGACACCCAATTACGGTCTCCATGTGGATGAAAACAGAGCTCCTCATTTTGTGATAGATGTCTCTGCACGGCTTGAGAAAGATTCAGATTTCGGAGCACTGGGTTGGCACATCGGAAAGGTAGTCAAGGATAAGATCCCGTACTATAGGGGACTTCCTGAATGGACAACAACTGACAACCTGAAGGCACTGGGCGCCGCCATGGCGGCATCAGGTGCTGTGGCTCTGTACTACGCTGAAGGATTGACTCCAGAGGCCCATCTCCAGAAGACAGAGAACATCGAGAAGATTTCTGTTACAGAAAAAGAGATAGAGGAAACCTATGATGCATTAAACTCAGGAGAACCCCCTGATATTGTCATTCTTGGCTGTCCTCATGCCTCGCTGAAAGATATTCAGCACATAGCTTCTCTGCTAGAAGGGAAGGCCTTGAAGAAACCTCTGTGGGTCTGTACTTCCAGAGTAATGAAGGAAGCAGCCAACCGCATGGGTTACACAGAAACTATTGAAAAAGCAGGTGGACGCATCGTGGCAGATACCTGCATGGTCGTGTCACCCATTGAAGCCATGGGATACAAAGTAACTGGTTGTAACTCCGGGAAAGCAGCCCAGTATTTGCCCGGCTTCTGCAAGCAGAAAGTGGTCTTCAAAGACACAGAATCTCTGGTGAAGGAGGTGCTCTGATGGGTAGAATGATATCTCCTGGAAAGGCAGAAGGGGAAGCCATCGTGTCCCCTGAGCCCATTGGGTTCTACGGAGGCATTGACCCTAAGACAGGGATGGTCATTGAAAAAGGACATCCTCTGGAAGGTAAGACAGTCACAGGGAAGATACTGGTATTTCCTCGAGGGAAGGGGTCTACCGTGGGATCATACGTCATCTACGGCCTGGAGAAAAATGGTGTCGGTCCCAGAGCCATCGTCAATGAGGAAATCCCTTGCGTGGATCACATTGATATTTCCCAGTTTGAGACAGGAAATCGCCTGAAAGTAGATGCAGAAAAGGGAACAGTAGAAAAAGTGTGAATTTATACTCCTTCTCCTTTTTTTGTTACTATATTGCCATTAGAGTCTGATTTGATATACGGAGGAACCCTGGTACCAGAGGATCATGCGAGCGAGCGACTCTTGAAAGAGTCTTGATGCTTTATGAGGATTTACCTGCAATAGAACCTTTTACGACATCGGCATACATCTAATTTCCCTGAGATGTGATAAACACGGGTTTTTCCTCTCTTCTCTTATTCTGTTTCATACTACTATTGGAATCTCGTCCGATGTATAGATAACCCCCTGTACCACCCGATCAGACGGGGTTATCGCCTTCTCCGGAATATAACAATGACTAGTACTGCACCTCCTCCAAGCGGAACAATAGTAATAACACAGAGAACAACCCGTGATGCTCTTTTCCTGGCTTCCTCTGCATTTCGCTTAGCTTCTTCTGCATTCTCTCTGGCTTTCTCTGCATTTCCCTTGGTTACTTCTGCATTCTCTCTGGCTTTCTCTGCCTCTCTATCAGCTATCTCTGCACACCTTCCAGCCCTGTCCGCCCCTTCTTGATTTCCGTCTTCTTCTTGAGATTCCTTCTCTTCTCTCCAGTATGAGGCTGATTTTCCCCATTCGTCTGCTTCTCTTCTCCAGTATTCTTCAACCTGTTCCCAGACTCTGGCTTCCTCTTCCCAGTATTCCTCAGCCTGTTCCCAGAGTTCTTCTCCTTCAGATGATGTTGCCGATTCCTCCAGCATTTCTGCTTTCCTTGCCAAATTCTCAGCAATTACTTTCTGGAAGACTATTAATTCCGCTTTGGCGTACTCTCCATCAAGAATAGACCCATATACTACAGTAAAACCGGGTTCCAGTTCTATTCTATAATCGTTTACGTCTCCAGAATCGAAAGGGATGACAAGTTCTACTGTTGTCCTGTCTGTCACATCATCATACCGTCCCATCCCCTCGATGTCCTGTTGTTCATCTTCCACAAAGATATAGAGTTCCCTGTACTGCCAATCTGTAGCCCTGTAGTTGTCAGATTTCTGGCATCTCTTTATATCGGTTCCTTTTTGGAATGCCTGACTCTCATCCTGGCCTATCCACAGATAGACTTCTTCACTTTCCCCTCCAACTACCAGGGCGAAGTAAACCCGGCCTTCATCGTACATGAAATATCTTACTGCACCTACTGTCCTGCCATTGGCACTCTTGAGTTCAATCCGCTGCGCATATGCGTCACACCACTCACCAGAGGAGATGACGCCGTCATACGTTGGAGGAATTTCCAGTCTATCACTCGTTCCTTCAGAACCTATCCTGGAAGTGCAGATCCCGTCCTTCTCACCGGCTAGAGCGTTTCACATGGTCAACAGACTCACCACCAGAAATCCCACGATTGTAAACGATACGAAGATCATGGTTGTCCTGTTTTTCAATGGTTGTCACCTCCATTCTTGATAGATTTCAAATCCTAAGAATTTTGGGTCTACACTCTCTTGTGCAAACTTGATTCCTGCACAGAATAAGAGACCATAAGAAGAGGAGTAAGGAGTCTCTATACGGGGATCTTGAAAGACCTGTATTGAACCACGTATTATCTCAAGAGACAATCATTGGTTCAGCAGGAAAAGAATATTTCCCCTGAGATGTGATAAGTATGGCTTTTTCCTCTACGTAATAAAAAAAGAGAAATTATCTCCCCCGGAACGCTCTCCGAGGAAGTCCTTCTTTCCTTGCCCCAGTTGGGATTCTTGTTTTATCCTTTCCTGAGGGTTTTCTCTCTTTCATGGTGGGTTCACCACCTCTGCTTCGCATGAAATAGTAGATGGCTCCTGCCAGACCAGCAATGACAACAGGGATGGCAACGTACAGTAGTGGCAGCCCTGACTCATCCAGCGCTAGTTCCAGAATCAGACTCTCGCCAGGATTGATGGTCTGTATCTCTTTGTGGTCGACATATCCCTCCTTGTGCACACTGATGGTATGCTCCTCAGGAGAGACGTCAGGGATGACCAGCGTTCCTGCATCGTCCGTTATTCCAACGGATTCCCCATCCAGGAACACTTCTGTATCCACAAGAGGCATGCCCGCGATATCAGTCACGTACAGCTTTATTGATCCTGCTGCTGGACTGAGCGTAAAGTCCTGAGACACTGTCGTACCAGATTCAATGGTGATGTTACTTGCCATCTGGACTTCATACCCTTCTGCAGTTGCTTCCAGTGTATAGGTGCCTACTGGAACCTCCACAGAGGCTGTTCCAGAAACAGCGAAGCTGTCGACAATGTTTCCTGCCTCGTCCTTGACAGTGATTGTGGCCTCAAGTGATTCTCCATCGACACTCTGGACATTGACCACGAGACTTCCTGTCCTAGACAACAACGTGATCAGCCCGACATCTTCCACTTCCTTGTACTCCACGGTGAATAGTTCACCCTGGAAGTCTTCGTAGCCGGGTAGCGTCACTTCCACATAGTATTGTCCGGGAGTAACCTTGAAGTTGAAAGACCCAATATTGCTGGATGAGGTGCTGTTGACAAACTGACCCTGGCTATCTCTCAGAGTAACCTTTGCACCGGGAAGAGGGGCTCCCTCCTCATCTTGGATTACTCCGATGATCTCCCCTTCGGTCTTCACGATAATCGTCATGGCATTGGCCGTGGTGGGAGCATCCACAGGGACGATTCCCTGTTTCTTCTGATCTTCATAGTTCTCTACAATGATGTAGTATGTCTTGTTGTCTGTGATGTTGTCCACAGCAAAGTACCCGCTGGTATCAGTAATGTCGGAGACAACCTGCAGCTGCGTTTCGGTATCATAGATCCTTACTGCTACATTGGCTGCAGGATTCTGCGTGTTGTCATAGTACACATACCCGTGGATCACAGCGCCCCGATACAGGGTGACGTTCTTGGTGGTACTTGAGGACAGACTGATGGTCTCTGAGTAACCAGAGTACCCGGTAGCTGTTACTGCCACGGTGTAGGTTCCACTTTCCAGATCTCCAATGACTGCTCGTCCTGAGGTATCGGTAGTCGTTGTTCCTACAGTTTCATTGTCCTTGCTGAGGGCAACCGTTGCCCCTGAAATGGGATCACCATTCAGGTCAGAAAGCACCACTGTATAGGAGATAGCCCCACCTCCCTCTTCTTCTGAAACAGTGAAGTTCCAGATGGCTGAGGTTGTCTGGGAAAGATTTGAGGAAACTCTCCAGTAGTAGGTACCTGGCTCCAGTTCCGGGGGAGTGTTAGCCTCCCAGTCTGATGCCGTTCCCCAGCTGGTAGTAGTCAATCCTGACTTATTAACCAGGGTGGTGGAAAAGCTCGTGGTGGTAGATACTTCCAGAGTGTAGGTGCTGGCTCCCTCCAGAGTCTGCCACTGGAATAATGGAGTAGGAGGCATATTCTGAGCACCGCTGCTGGGCGACAGGAGGACTACCTGTGGGGGAGCTTCCCCAGTAATTGCGAACGACCACACGTCCGACCACTCTGGATTGGGAGCATTAGAATTCACGCGCCAGTAGTATGTGCCTGGTTCGAGGTCTGATGTAGCCATGAAAGAGGTGGTCACCAGGCTGTCCTGATCAATTTCTGGGCTCGAAAAGTTACTGTTACCATCTACCTGCAAGTGATAGGTGGTAGCGCCCTGAACCTGAAGCCAGGAAAAGGTTGGTCTGCTGGGAGTATCCTCAAATCCATTGGGAGGTGAAACCAGAGCTACTTTTGCTGGCTCTTCTTCCCCTGCACTAACTACGAAACTGACCACCGCTGTAAAGGTGGACACATTTCCCGCCGGGTCAGCAGCAGATATGTGCCAGTACCAGGTCCCGTTGGTCAACGCCTGAGAAGAAGGCAACGTATACGAGATGGAAGCCTTGTCTCCTGAAATAATTGTGGAAAGGTTAGTCAGCCCGGAGATCGTTCTTCTATTCTCCTGGAGCTGAGTATCGCTGGCATATTCTAGCGTCCAGCTCGCCACATCCTGATAATTAGCAAGGGGAATTCTCCACGTAAAGGTGGGAATTCGAGTAGCCAGTGTTGTGTTCACTGGCTGAACAAGTTCTACGGTAGAAATACTGGGTGGGGTATTGTCAATTGAAAAGTTGATTGGAGATGGAAAGGCTCCCTTCTGGCCACTGCTATTGACAGTGGCTACAGCCCACCAGTAGTAAGGCTTGTCCTGCGTATTCTCAACCAGAGTCACTGAATACGAAGACGTTGCCTGTCCCGTGATGATGACCTCAGTATAAGACCCTGCAGTCCAGAGAGATGGGTTACCTGGGTTCGTACTGGTTCCTTTCATGTACACCAGGACATAACCCGTAATACCTGTGCTCTCCACAGGGCTCCAAGCAAGCGTTATCCTGGTGCCTTTCATGATGGAGCCAGCAATCGGTGAGACCAGTGTAGGAACGCTTGTTCCCCCCGTGGAAATGGTGAAGGAATATGCAGTGGACCATGAGCCCTCACGGAGGGTGCCTTCAGGATATTTGACGTAGACGGCCTTAACTCTCCAGTAGTAAGTACCATCCCCCAGGTTGATGGGCCCGTAACGTGACTCTCTTAACGGGGAACCACTCACACTGCTGATACTGATGGTACTCTGGCTCTCAAAAGAACTGCTGGTAGAATACTGCAGCACATAGTAGCTGAGATCGTACAACTGTCCCTCAATCTGAGAGCCCGTAACATCGCTCCAGTCAAAAGCAACTGAGGAGGTTCCCTGAGTGGAACCGTTTTCTGGAGATGCCAATTGGGGAACAGGAAGCCCCACTTCGAAGCTCCACGTGGTGGACCAGGGGCCTGAATCTCCCTGAGAGGTGTTGGCCCGCACGTGCCAGTACCAGCGGCCCTCCTCGAGATCGGAGCTTATTGTGTATTCTGTTCCATACAACGTCACCGAGGTGGAGTCGCTGAAATCATCACTGCGGGAATACTCAAGGGTATAGCTGTATGCACTGGTCACTGAAGACCAGCGGATGGTCAAGGGGAAGTCAACTGTCGATCCATTTGTGGGGGATTGAAGCTGTGGTGCTGTTAGAGCCCCCGCTGTCTCAACAGTGAACGTGAAGGGTTGGCTGGACCAGGAACCAGTCCAGGCGTCATTCATGAAAGACATGACCCGCCACACGTAGACACCGGGATTGAGGATTGCTGTGGGAGTAAAAGAGGTTCCGGTCACTTCAACTTCAAACACCTTTGTGCCATCAACTGTATCTTTTCTCACTTCCAACTTGTACTTGGTGGCTCCTTCCACCGTCCCCCATTCGAATGTTGGAGTGGCAGTGGTAACGGTACTGTTGTTGGCGGGTTTCTTCAGGACCACATCGTCTAGGTTTATAGTAAAGGTTCTCGACTGAGACCAGTCGCTATTCTGACCGCCACCACAGCTGGTTGCTCTCACCCGCCACGTGTGGGCTCCTGTACTGAGGTTGGAATAGGGGGTGAAGGTTGTGGTGGATACAGAATACGTGGAACCGTCAATTTCTATCGTATAGGCCGTTGCACCTGTAGAACTCTCCCACGTGAAGGCTGGCCTCCGAATAGTAACGACTGCTCCGTTGGTGGGGGAGGTCAGTATGGGCTGGCTCGGCGGAAACAGGATAGTGAACTTCCAAGTACTTGACCAGCTTCCTGCACCATCACTGTTCAGAGCCCGTACCCTCCAATAGTAGCTGGAACAGTTGGTCAAGGCAGTATCAATAATATAATACGTGTTGTACACTGTGGCTTCTTTTTCCTTGTAAGTACTTGAAAAGTCCGTGCTGCGGGAAATCTGAATCGTATAGCTAGTGGCACCGGTAACGGCCTGCCACTGGAAAGTAGGATATAGATTCTGGGTCCAGGACGTATTATTCGCTGGAGACACCAGCGTGGGAGCAGAAAGCGTTGTTGTGCTTCCATCTCCACCGCATGTACCTGTGGTGAAATAGGCAGTAGCCCATACACTCACATCGTCATAACTCACAGTTCTCACTCTCCAGTAGTACTTGGTGGATGCTTCAAGAGTAGTAACAACCTGATAGGAGTTGGTACTGAGTGACTTATCAACAAGGTTGCTGGTGAAAGTAGTGTATTTCGAGAGTTGCAGTTCATAACTAGAAGCTCCTACGACTGCATCCCACTTCAGAAGGGGCGTGCAGCTTACTCCGGTGGAACCAATGCTAGGGGACTTTATGGTAGGTGCAGCCACATATGCGCCAATATCAACTACACTAATAATAAGAAGGAACGCTAACAGACCTGTAACTACCTTTCCTTTCAAGCTCATGGTCATAATATTCACCTCATGGGGTTAAGTTACTACTTAGATAGTAAGTTGCCCTTTATAAACTTTTCGGTGAAAAAATTGCTGGAAACACTCTTGATGTTCTCAGTATAGTGTTGCATTGCACACTTAAAAGACTTTCCATGGGTTGCCCTATGAAGATACTGCTGTGCACGCATTGACAGAGAAGATCAAGGCCTCTTTATCGTGTTAATGATACTCTTCACCCCGTAATTTCACATCCAACCCAGAGAAGCAATCTGGAAGCCATCGAAAAAATTCACTGTCCTCCGTATCGTGATCGTGAGCTTAAGGACGAGGCTATGTCTAATTGAAGAAGGATAAATATGTTGATTCTGTCAGATAACCTCAAATACTGAGAAACCGTACTTTCCACGTTTTTTCGGTGAAACTAGAGGAGCAGCAACATCAGGTGTGCAGGTGCAACCACCTGATCCCTGGCGTGCACCTCTTCTGCTTCGGCCACTGATCTTTCTTTACGAATCATTTGCAGTTTAGAAGGATCTGAATCAGCCACATGAAGAGGAAAAATCCCGCCACATCAAAGGGTATCACTGTGTGCCAGCTCTTGTATTCTGGTGACTCCAGCAATCTCCTTGATGACCCTGACCACAGCAGGAGGAACACATGATTCCCATTGCTCATTATTGAGAATCATCTTCCTGATTTCTGTTCCCGACCACTCATCTCTGTGCAAGAGCTCTGTGTTCCTCACCGTGTACCCTGCTTCCCTGAAAAGCCGGGTAGTTATGGGTTCATTGGAGATTACACAGTCAAAGGCGGGAGTTAGAGATTCTACCTGCTTCACCCACACTGCGTGCCGATGAATGTCGTCCACGGGAATGATATATATTCTCTGGGTGATCCTCTCTTCATCGAGTGTTTCCGTAATCATCTGGATGCGCTCTCCTGCTGTAAAGGGATTCTCCAGAGTATGGGAATTCTGGGCCGAACCCACAATAATAATCAACTCATGGTGCTCTCTGAGTATTCGCTTCAGGATTTCCAGGTGTCCATTATGAAAGGGCTGGAATCGACCGACATACAGTGCACGCATAGAAGAAACAGAACGTCACGCTATATAACAGTTTGCAGAAGAATCGACCAGAGTTCATGAAAACCCTACCCTAAAATAAAGTTCAGAAGAACTGCATGAGGACAGGGAGGAGTGAGCCCGATCTTCGGAATTGCTCGTTCTCAGTCTTCTTGGAGGGTTCATTCTCATTGGGGTTGTGAATCTTTTGATGGTGATGGCCGGCCGCGGTACTCGAAAGACATCTGTGAGGCAACGTTAACTCTACTCCTTCCTGAAAAGAACACACTGGCTTCTCAATGCCTGATCCGACGTTGTCTTCACGATTGGGTACTGAAGACGTGGCCGTCAACGCCGAATTCCCATTCATTCCTCTCTGTGTGCCCATCGGGGAGAAGAACTTCAACATAAGCGGTATACAAAGAAGAACCTGCCCAAAACCTTTTAAAGCCCCGTCTCGAAAAGGAACCAATGGCTAGGCCAAGACCAAGCGGAACAAAATCCAGATATTCACCCAGCAGAGTGCCCAGGAGGTCCAAGAGGGTACGAAAGTTGAACATGAGAAGAATCGATGATTTCAAATGGAATCTCTCACAAATTCTTGATGATGTCGATGACCAGAATGTATCTGCAGTAAAAGGTGCAATTTATGCAAAAGCTTCAAAAATCGGTGTTCGAGAGGCGAAAGACTTCATCTGGGAAAAACAGAGAGAAGGTGTATTGGAACATGACGTGGCACTGCGATTGACCAGACTGCTTTCCAGGTTCAGCGTGTACAGATAGGCGTGATGCGTCCAGGATTGTTGTGTTGTGCTTCCCACTAAGTGAAGTATGATTTCATTCCAAAGAAAAAGGCATGAAAAGGGAAAAGGAATGGATAGTTATACTAATCCCAGGTTCTTTCTAATCTTCTGAGCATTTTCCCTGACCTGTGCTTCTACGTTCTCAAAGAGACTATTTCCGTTTGCATCCATTGCCACAATCAAAGGTCCAAAGTTCTCTCCTTCCAGAATCCAGACTGCTTCCGGCATTCCGAGTTCCAGCCATTCCACACCTTTGACCTTCTTTATTCCTCTGGCTGCAAGAACTGCCGCTCCTCCAGTAATGGCCAGGTAGACACATCCGTACTCTTTCATGGCTTCTGAGGTCTCCTTCCCCATGCCACCTTTACCAATAATGGCTCTCGGTCCAAACGTTCTTATGAATTCAGGTTCCAGTGAGTTCATTCGGGTACTGGTAGTGGGACCTGCAGCCACGAGCTCCCATGTCCCGTTGAGCTTCCGCATGATGGGCCCGCAGTGAAAGACCGCTTTATCTTTAAAGTCAACTGGAAGAGGCTTTCCCTCTTTCACATGTTCAAGAGCCGTCATGTGTGCCTCGTCGCGTGCTGTATAGAATTCTCCATTGAGGTAGATTGTCTCTCCAAGCTTTAATTCCCGCACATCTTTCTCAGACAATGGTATAGACAATGTCTTCATGTGAACCACCCGTAGTCAACTTTATCTTCATAGATTCTGGCTGAAGCCCTCCGAGCGGCCCAGCACTGTACATTTATGGCCACAGGGTGAGAAGCAGTATGACAGGAGGCGTACTCAATGTTCAGTCCCAGGACGGTTGTATTACCTCCTAACCCCATGGGGCCGATGCCTGTTTCATTCAAGGCTTCCAGCAATTCGTCTTCTAAGGCTGAAATATCTGGCTCTGAATGATGACTGGTCACAGGACGCAGCAGTGCCTGCTTGGCCAGTTTCAACGAAATGTCTGCACTGCCCCCAATACCCATACCGAGTACCACAGGGGGACACGGTTTTGATCCTGCATTGAGCAGGGTGTCCAGGGCAAACTGCTTGATTCCCTTGATTCCCTGTGAGGGGTTAAGCATTGCCATCTTGGACATATTTTCACTTCCTGCCCCTTTGGGCATCACATGGATCTCCAGGAAGTCATTATCTGAGACAGTGTAGTTGATGTATGGCATTTTCTCTCCCAGGTTAGTCCCAGGATTCTTTCTGGTCAGAGGATGAACTGCATTGGGACGCAGAGGAATTTTCTCCGTTGCCTCTTTTACTCCTGCCCTGATGGCTTTCTCAATATTACCAGTAGCAGGGTTCCCTTTGTTGACATAAAAGATATGTATACCCGTGTCCTGACACATGGGGGTGGTTGTCTCTCCTGCCAGCTTGATATTGTCCAGGATTGCCTTGAATTGCATCTTTGCTGCTTCAGAGGTTTCTTTTTTGTACGCTGTGTTGAGAGCAGCTTCAATATCAGGAGGGAGCTTGGTCACTGCTCTTCTCAGCAACTCCACCACCGTGGTTTGAATTGTTTCCTCACTAATCATTGTATCACAACTTTACTTTGGTCAACTCCTTAAAAATGTTCTACTCGCATGGGTATGGTGGCTGAGATTTACAACATTGTAACGGGTTTTCCACATTCTGGTCAGAACAGAAGAGCGTCTCCAGATTGTGTGATCTGTGATATTCACACGGTGTGGATCATAGGCTGTGAACGCATTGCTACAGGGAACCGTTGATGGCCCGGGTAGAATGGCTGGAGAACGTGAGACACATCTCTTCACAGTCAATCGGTTGTCACCACATCATTCGGGCAAAAGTTTATAACACAGACTAAAAATGGACATACTGGTGTATTTATGGACTATTTGGAAAAGCATCGTCAAGCAGGCGAGGTTGTTAAGAAAGTTGTAGAGGAATCCAGGGCGAAGATTAAGGAAGGCGTGAAGCTTCTGGATGTTGCCACCTTCATTGAAGGGAAGATCACAGAGTACGGAGCAGAGACTGCTTTTCCAGTGAATATTTCTCTCAATGAAGTTGCAGCTCACTATACTCCTCCCTCCCAGGATGAAACCGTACTGGAAAAAGGTGATTACCTCACTCTTGATATTGGCTGCCATGTCGAGGGGTACATAGCAGATACTGCCTACACAGTGAAAGTGGGAGAACCTGAAGACGAGCTCATACAAGCAAGCCAGGAGGGATTGGATGCTGCCCTTTCTGTCATCCGGGCAGGCATCACAACCGGTGAAGTCGGAAAAGTCATTGAGAAGGCAATTACTGCTCATGGGTTCCGTCCCATCGAAAACCTCACCGGGCATGGTCTGTCACAGTACTCCATCCATGCGTCACCTTCCATTCCCAACTTTGACGATGGATCCACAGTCAAGTTGCGGGAAGGAGATGTGGTCGCGGTGGAACCCTTTGCCACCACGGGTGCAGGCAGGGTGGTGGACGACGACAAGGTCTATATTTTCAGTTTTGTTGCTCCTCGTCCATTGCGACTGGAGCCTGCCAGAAAACTGATGCACCACATCCAAAATACCTATCCTCAACTTCCCTTTGCAGAACGGTGGGTTGTAAAGGACAAGAAAGGAGAATTCTTGCTGAGGTTGCTCATCAGGAATGGGATCCTATTCCCCTATCATGTACTCAAGGAAAAAACGGGAGCCCCTGTCACCCAGGCAGAACACTCAGTAATCGTAACAGAAGAAGGATGCGACATCTTTACGTAACTTGGGAAAAGGTTTTTAAGCCTTCATGTAGAATAAAGGGCAGAACAAAAGGACAGGATATACCATGTTCGAAATATCATATTTGTGGCTCGAATTGATGAGTCTTGCTGTTCTCCTCTTACTCTCTGCTTTTTTCTCCAGTTCCGAAACTGCTTTTCTTTCCTCTCGAAAAATCCGAATACGACACCTGGCTGAGGAAGGGAATTCCAAAGCAGAGACAATCCGTCGCATGATGGAAGAGCCAGACAAGGTGGTAGCTGCGGTTGTCATTGGAAACAACATTGTGAATGTTGCGGCCTCATCTGTTGCCACATCAATGGCAATCACCGTTTTTGGGAATCAGGGCGTGGGTGCTGCCATTGGCATCATGACATTTCTCATTCTGGTGGTGGGAGAGATCACTCCCAAAGGCTTTGCCGTGAAAAATGCGGAGCACCTGGTTCTGACTTTTTCAAGACCGCTGTACATTATAACCAAGGTACTCTCACCTGTGGCCACAGCCCTGAATGCCATCTCCAGAGGAGTCTCCCGTCTCCTAGGTGGAGAGCTGGATAAGAGCGTTTTCTTGACTGAAGAAGAATTTAAAACGTTTCTCACCATTGCAGAAGAAGAAGGCAGTCTAGAAGAGGAGGAACGGGAGCGTATCTATAATGTCTTTGAATTCTCAGACACTGTAGCCAGGGAAGTGATGACCCCCCGTACAGACATGGTATGTCTGGATGTGGAAACCTCGCTGGAAGACGCAAAGAACCTCATTGTCAAAAGTGGATTTTCTCGAATTCCCGTGTATGAAGACAATGTGGACCACATCGTCGGTATTCTGTATGCCAAGGACCTGCTGCGCACAAAGGGAAAAACTGTTTTGAGAGATCTTTTGCGGGACCCGTATTTCATTCCTGAAACCAAGAAAGTTGATGAGCTGCTAGAGAAAATGCAGAAAAGCAAGGTGCACCTGGCAATCGTAGTGGATGAGTATGGCGGAACTGCTGGCATCGTGACTATTGAAGATCTGTTGGAAGAAATCGTGGGGGAAATCTTTGATGAATACGATGTGACTCGAATTCCCATACGAGTGCTGGATGATCACACTGTTCTCATCAATGGCATGGTTCCTATTGATGAGGTCAATGAACTGCTCAATGTGAACATCCCTGAAAATGGGTTTGAAACAATCGGGGGGTTCATGCTGGATCAGTTTGGCCATATCCCAGAAGAAGGCGAAAAAATCACCTATAACGGAGTGGATTTTGCTGTATTCCAGACTGATAAAGTACGTATCATGAAGGTGAAGGCTAAACGTGTCCCTCGCCATTCCGGAGAAGAGGAGGTCTGAGGCCTCTCAGACCGAAATTCATGCCCAAGAACTGCAATTATACGGATGCTCGGATATATAGCACCACGTTTCATATCCTTAAATATCTTTTTGTCACACATTCTCACAGAGTCACATATCATCACATCAAAACTTGAAAGTATGCCTGTTGGAATTTCCAGATAACATAATCATACATCCCAAGATTGAGATATTGCTTTCCCTTTAGTGCTTCATGATCTTTCAAAATAGGAAGAATCGTGCAAAAGAAAGATGAGACTACGTGGATCTGGTTGAGAGGATAAGAGTGCTATGAACGTGTAAGCATTGTTCTCGCTACATGATGATGTGACAACCTTTATATCAATGCTCTGGTGTTACAGAATATGTTCTGCCCGAACTGCGGCCGATATGTCCCAGCAGATAGCCCAGGATGTGAGCACTGTGGACTGGATTTCAGACCGAAGAAAAGACTTCCTGTGGACAAGATCGCAGCATTCGCAGTGATGATCGTGCTGGGAATTTCCGCTGTCTATTTCATGAACTATGAGACAGAGGATGCAGACAACCTCGTGAGGGCTGCTCTCAAAGAAATGCAGAGAGGTGATGAGATTCTTCAGACAGTGGAGGGGGAACTCTTTGGAGCAGAAGAAGTTCAGTTTGAATCAGAAAATCATACCAGATCTGAACTGGAGTATGTAGAAAAGATGAAGGGAGACGTTCAATGTCTTCTTCCTCTTCTTGAAGATGCTTCGTCCTCCTTTGAAAGGGCAGACACTTTTCTTGCTTCCTGTGAAGAACTGAGACTTCCAGGGCAGTATCATGAGTATGTTGAGCTGCAGCTCAAGATCGTGAGCACTCGAAAAGAGTGCTGTGATGTCCTGCAGACGGTGAGCGAGTCATACGTCATGTACTATGAGTTTGCTGCCTGCTATCTGGAGGGAGAACAACTCCTTCTGACTGTCATGACTGACATGAACAGAGGGAATGACCATCTGGAGATGAAAGACTACCAGTTTGCCTTTACAGCCTATGAGTCTGCCATTGAGAATCTTACAGATGCTGAGAAGGCCTATACTGCGGCTGCAAGAGTCATTGACATTCCGTACATAGATGATTCTCTGACCAACATGGAGCATCTGGAAAAAGCTCTTGACAGTCTGTCTGAAGCTGCCCGTCAATTGGAGATGGGGAACACAGAGAATGCAAGCCTCTTGGCAGAATTGGGCATCCGTGAGTTAGGATCTTTAACAGAGGTAAATCGGTTGCAGCTGAAATTACAGGTTGCTGACTGGTTTGAGATGTACATTGCAGAGAAACTCAGGAAAGCTCAAGAATTGAACCTAGTAATCAAGGAACTTGAGGATAAGGCGGAGCCCCTGAAGTCTCAAGAGGGATAACATGGTGTCCACGGGCTGTAGCCTGTGCCTGAAAGGGGCAAAAATGGTGTTGTTTGTCACCGGTGTGTGCAGGTTGTCCTGCTGGTACTGTCCCCTCTCAGAGGAGAGGTGGCAAAAGGATGTCGTGTACGCAAATGAACGACCTGTTGGGTGTGATGACGATGTGCTGGAAGAGGCCAAGGCTATGAATGCATTGGGAACAGGGATCACTGGGGGCGATCCTGTGGTACGGTTGGAGAGAACACTGCATTATGCAGCATTACTGAAGAACGAATGGCCTGACCACCACATTCATCTCTACACGGCATCTCACGTGAGAGATGACACACTCAAGGAGATGGAAGGGCTTATTGATGAGGTGCGATTCCACCTTACTGATTTTTCTGACATTTCCGTTGTCCGTCAGGCACTGAGATACCAGTTTGAAGTGGGGGTGGAAATTCCCATGATTCCTTCGAGAGTTAAGGAGACCCGGTGGCTCATACAGCGCCTCAAGGGAATAGGTGTCCATTTTGTCAACATCAACGAGCTAGAATATGCAGATCGGACCGTTGAAGAGATGAAAAAACGGAAGCTCACACTCAGCAGTGACTCGTGCGTTGTGGAAGAAAGCAGAAAAGCTGTTGCCCAGGTGGTGGAGGATGAGATTGTCCACTACTGTTCCGCTCGCGATAAGGACAGTACCCAGCTAAGAAACAGGTTCATTCGTCGAGCAACAATGATACGTAAACCATACGAAGATATTGAAGACGGACTGCTGGTGAAAGGAGTCATTGTGTGTTGCAGCCATGAAGCAGCCCTGCAAGTAAGGACACTGCTGCTGGAAAGAGTGGATATCCCCACAACCTTTGTCGAGGTTCTGGGAGAGCGAGTGGAAACTCACTGGGCCCTCATCGAGGAAGCTGTCCCATGGGTCAAACCCCTGACCTGCACCAAACACATCGGCATCGAGAAGAGGTATCCCACCTATAACCAACCATTGATCGAGTATATCCCACTTTAGTACTGCTGGCTTTGTGGACTCTGTGAATCGCCTTTGTGGAATCTGTACTAGCCAGGCGTGACTGGAGGACTGTGCCCTTTTCCTTCTTCCTTGATTACTGGACACGCCTGCTGCTATTTGGGCGTGTGACGATCCCATTTATCCAACGCAGACCTGAGCTCCGGGGAGGTTCTGGCCTTCTCCTCCAGCGTTTCTCCGTCCATAACTGCTTCAATAGCCTGCATTGACGCCCTTGCACCTGCGCGCGTACCCTTGGGATGGCCATGTATCCCTCCACTGATGAGCAAAATCATATCTGGCCCGTAAATGTCAACCACATCAGGCACCAGCCCTGGATGCAGACCCCCTGAGGACACAGGGAACGCACTTTTGATTGAACCCCAGTCCTGCCCCAGAAGCACATGTTCTTTTTCAGGGGTCTGTTTCTCTCTGAGGACGTCTGCAACAGAGGTGACCTCCTCCCTATTTCCCACCAGCTTTCCCACAGCTGTCCCCGAGTGCAGCTGGTTCACTCCAATTAGCCGCATCTCTTTGGCAATAAACTGCATGGTGATTCCATGCTTTGGATTTCTGTCAAAAGCTGCGTGCATGGCCCGATGTGCATGGATGGCAATCCCGAGGTCTCCGAGATAGTCTCGCATGGTCATTAGGGACGCGGTGCCCACAATCACCGCATCTATCATGACGTAATCAAATCCATATTGATGAATAAGGCTAGCTCTCCGTTTCATTTCCTCTGTTTCGGCTGTAATATTAATGAATGCTCCTTTTCGATCTCCAGTTTCGTTTTCTGCCTTATCTCTGTACTTGGCCAGAATCCTTACCCTTTCTTCGAACCTGTTGAACTTCACGGATGTCAGATTCTCGTCATCTTTCACAAAATCAAAGCCGCCCATCCAGGTCTCGTACCCAATCTCTGCATGTTCCTGAGCACTGAACCCAATCTTCGGCTTGGGGACGGCCCCAGTCAAGGGCCTCTTGGGTATGTTCCATCTCTTTCTCAGTCCGTCCATCCCCAGAATCGGGCCCTTGAAATACTTGATGTAGTTCTCGGGAAATCGACAATCCAGCAGCCGTAGATTCTTAACTCCTTTCATGCCAAATATATTACCTGCTATTCCACTCTTAAGCTGGCAGAAGTTCCCATCTTCCCACAAATCCCTGGGATATGCCACTTTCACATACCGTTCTTCAATGTCGAATGCCGTGGCTTTGAGGGATTCCATTCTAGGAGGGAGGTTTGTTAGTGTTGTCCAGGTTCCTGTTGAGCTCTCAGACGCTATCCTCCCCGCAGACTCCTCTTTAGTCATTCCTTCAGGTGATTCAAAGTAATAGAGAACAACAAGATCATCTTGTGCTGGTGTGTAATGCATGTCCACGAATTCATTGTACCAATCAATCCCGCTCATGATATTGAGAGGAGTTGTAACATATAAACCTTTGTGGTGACAGGCAGTCCCAATTCAGCCCAGAAATCGGCGGCAACCTCCTATTTATTTTGGAGGACGCCGTTTTTTCAGGAATAAGCCCAGCATCACTGCAATGCCAAAACTACTGCCTCCGGTAAACATCCCTGCCAGGAAGTACTGGTATTGAGCGGAGATTCCAGGTTCTTCCACAGGAGGAGTTGTAGGAGACGAACTGGGAGTTGGGGTTATGGTGGGCACTTCGGTTCTCTCCTGAACCACGGTAATATATACTGTCTTACTGTCTGTAAACCTGTTCTGTATTTCATCTCTGTACACCAGCTTCACCTGAATCAAGTATGCTCCTGGTGTCGCATTCTCTGTAAAGACCGTCATGAAGGTAGATTGAGTGGTACCTGGCTCTATCTGACGAGGTGGATCTTGCATTTTATAGGTCAGCTGGCTGTCAGGCACAGCATCCAGCTCTTCTACGAATGCTGTGGATGCACCATAGTTTCTCAACTGCACCGTGAGGGTGACATTTTCTCCCTGAAGAACTTCAAAACTGGACTCGGGCAGAAACAGTGCAAGTTTCGGGTCCTGTCTCTTGATGACCAGGGTGGTGGACTTCTGCATGAGAAATGGCTCACATCCTTTCAAACATGGACCCTTCTTACCCGCAGCAACAATGGGAATCCTTACCTCTCCCGCAGGTGAGTTGGCCTCCACTGTAATATCTATCGTGGCCGTGACTGGAGTTCCAAACGATATTTCTTCGCCCAGATCAATGGGGTTCTCCTCATCAGCAGATATTTCCAACCGTTGTAGAAAGGTGGGATCAATTTGCGCAGTATCTACATAGACGTTAACGTTCCACATGGTGGTCTGGTTGTGTTCCAGGGTAACCTCGATTCGTCCCGTTTCCCCACTCTTAATTTCAACCTGGTCTGGGACAGTCATGTTTGGATCCCTGTAGGCAGTTATTGCTGCTACAATCAAAAGACACACTACTATCGGGAGCTTCATCATGGTGTGAGAAGAGACACAGCTATTTAAAGGTTTCGAAGCTTCTATCGGGATGGCAGCTTTCTTACAATCGAAGTCATATCATTGCCCAGAAGAAACTAGATCAGAAGTAAATGCATGACACTGCCAGATGCCAGGGGAATCCTCACATTATCATCAAGAGGACTGGGCAGCAATTCAACCACTGTGGCTGCTGCAGCTCCTGCAACACCCACCCATCCCAGAGCACACCATCCTACTACAGAACACACACCGAAACAGGCTGCACTTCCTTCCAGAGATTTCCCCTGAATCCGATGTACTCCAAATCGAGTTCCAATGACTGCAGCCATTGAATCCCCCAAAGTCAGAAACAACAAACTGGAAACTGCCACAGGTTTTGAAAACAACGCCACTACAAGCAGAGCTGCCATTGAAAAGCACGTTGCTCCAGTAATGTGCGTTCTTTCATGATCTCTGGCAAACTTGCCAAATAATTTCAATAGCAAACTATTAAAATCCTCCCAAACTGCACGTAACACTTCAATGATCACTGCTCCGGTTGCAGCAATTCCCAGAAACAGCAACGTATACTCCCTTGAGGTCATCCAATATATCACAGGCACACATAATCCAAGACCATGTATGAGCTTCCGTTTCAGCTCAAACATTATCTCCCTCAATTATGCCAGAATTGGCGATCAGGATCTGAGAATCGTAATTGAAGTCCTGGACGCATGCAGAATCATTCAAGTATCCATGCCAGTATATGACCAGGCCCCTCCCAAAGAGATCTACATAGTATTTGAGCTGTCTGTGATAATCTCCTTTCATCTGGATCTTGTCCCCAAAGGAGGCCTTGCTTTCCACCCAGTGCACTGCATTCCCGTCAACGGTGAAGCATTCCTGCAGGAGGAAATCAGGGGTTTTCTTGTACAGGTCACGGACGTCGCCCTCTGTAATGTACGAAACGCCCTTTTCGTCCAGCCACTGGCTGATTCTTTTCTCAGCAGACTTTCCGTTCTTGTGTTGAATCTCAATGGCTTCAGGGGAATATACCACCTCTTCCGCAAGAACTTCCAGAAGTTCCTTCCGTATCCTAGGATCTCCTATTTTCTCTGGATTCCTGAGATACTCATAGAATTCCTTTCTCGTGATACCAAATTCCCTCAGGACAAAGGATGAAATCAGGACGGGGGCAAAGTGCCTTTCTTCTGATAATCTCAAGAGGCTCTTCCCTTTTTTCCATTGCTCAAGCAGTCTGGAACTCTGCCGTTTCAATCCGTGATAGTCTCGTTTTGTTTTCCTGACGATCTTTTGAGATAGAATCGCGAATAATACTTCCTTAGAGATTTCAAGGTTGCTGGAAAGATCAAATACGTCCCCTTTTTTGTTTAATCTGCGATAAATGCGAAGGTATAAATCCTCATTCATTATTCATCCTTTTGCCAAAACCTTAAAAATCTTTCGTCCGGAATCCATTTCATGAGAATATGCGGCGGAAACAAAGTGAAAGAACTGGCAGCATCCATGGAAATTTCCCTGCAGCGGGGGGACATGGCATGTTCTCAGGTCGAAGGAATCAGTGAGAATCTGGTGTGCGATGCAGACCTTTACGGAATATCTGATCCTGCTCACTACCTGAATACCTTTTTTGAGGTGGAACCAGATCCCATACAGGCAGCAAGGACCATATTCAACACCGTCAAAGGCGGATATGCGTGTGCTGTAAGGAAAGAAGGGAGAACCTATCTCTTGAAAGACCCTGTGGGACTTAAACCACTGTATTACCGCAGACAGAATTTTGCCTCCCATAACATTGAGGGTGGCCGGCCAGTTCTTCCCGGGGAGCTAGTCCGATTGCCGGGAACCATTTGCTACCGCCACATGCTGGAAGAGAGGTTCACTGACAATCCTGCAGAAGTTCTGGACATACTGCGAAAGACTACTCAACAACAGACCGACAAGGGATCAGCCGTCATGTTTTCGGGAGGAATTGACAGTACCTTGCTGGCTTTTCTTTCTGACAGCTTTCTTATCAGCTGTGGCCTACAGACTTCCCAGGACATAGCAAATGCCCGAGAGGCAGCCTCCATTCTTGGAGAAGAACTTCTAGAGATAGTGGTGTCCCCGCATGATATCGTGGAAGCCATTCCTCAGGTCTGTGCGTTGCTCTCTGAGGTGACACTGCTGAATGTTGAAATTGGGCTGCTCCTTTTTTTCCTCTGTCGGGAATATGAAGGAACTCTTCTCATATCTGGCCAGGGAGCAGATGAGCTTTTTGGCGGATACTTCAAATATGAAAAAGCATTCAGGGAGGGAGTTCACGTCCACCCTGTGATGAGAAAGGATCTTGAGAATCTCTATCTGGGACTGGAACGGGATTGTGAGGTTGCTGAACATTTCTCAAAAATAATACGGTACCCCTACCTGGGTACTGACCTTGTAGAAGCAGTACTGGGCGTGCCAACGTATCGTCACTTTGTCCCCCGGAGAAAGGAATTCCTCAGAAAGATCGCAGCTTTGGCCGGTATCCCGAAGCCACTTGTTTCAAAATCTAAGAAAGCACTGCAATACGGGAGCGGTATCCACCACATTGTCAGAGCTCACACCTCGCTCCTGAATGCTCTGTCCCAGAAATACTGCCAAAAGAAGGTGTGAGATCGGTCCAGTGGACCGATCTCGAGGGGGGCGATAGTACATTGTGCCAGTTTAGCTATCGAGCTGAACGGTACAAATCTTTATATAGACTTTCTGTATAAAAAAACATGGGTAGATAAAGTGAGCAGATTGACTGAACCACAAAAAGCGGATATTCGTCTCAGCATTTATGAGCAACTTGTTCAGGATGAAAGGATTTCCCTCACAAGCATATCTCGCAAATTGGGGCTGGCGAGGAATACAGTAACCTCTCACTACAACCACATGATCGACCACGAGATCCTTTTCCCTCCCGGACTACGACTCAAGATGTTTCAAGATCTGAAGGAATATGTGTACTTCATGCAATTTGACAAACCTATGAGAGTTTTTCAAGAACTCGAAGGGAATCCCCGAGTAATTTTCCAGTGTTTAACGTCAGGTGCTTTTGACCTGATTGTGTTTACGGATTCTCCCATGGATTTCGAGTCGCATCCCAGTCATAAAGAAACAGTACTGGAAGGATTTCGAGGAGACTACTCCTTCACCCACGTGACACATACGACCTATCGGGATGTATTCGATGAATTCAAGAAAAACTTGCAGGAGGAGAAATTGGAACCAGGGTTTCTCTCTACAGACCTCCCCTCAAGAAAAATCGTCTGGACTGATTTGGAATGGCGGTTATTTTACGATCTGAAGTACAATATGAGAAGAACGTTCACTGAAATTGTAAAGAAACACAAGATCTCGAAGTGGCTCTTCTATCAGAGCTATGATCGAGTCAAAGAAAATTGCATTGTCACAGTCCCCTACTATCCTGAAGGAGCTTCCATGTATGCGGATTTCTACCTCCTCCTGAAGACTGACTACGAGAAAGGGCTGTCAGACTTCCTCCTGCAGCTCCCCTGCACGGGGTTGACCTTCAAAGTGGAGAATCATCTCGTTGCCTGGGTCAACATTCTGCGCAGTTCTTCTTTCACAGAATTCTTCGGCATCCTTCACTGGATGCAGGACAATGGAATTGCAGAAGACCTGAAATACGTGCTTCCCATCTACCAGAATAGGAGAGAACATCCGCTATAAGAGGGAAATTGAGAGTGTCTGTCGATTCAATTCACGTATGGTCCGAATCCGGGTGCTGCAGCTTTCCAGAGGGTTTATGTTTCGAGAACGAGAGAGATCACTTCAGTAGGACTTTGGAACTGGAAATCAAAAGGTTTATAAGTACAGGAAACCCCTCACATCTGGTGAGAACATGGTTACAGCATTTGTACTGTGCGTGACAGACGCAGGAAAAGAAAGAGAGGTTGTCCAGAAGATGAAAAGTATGCCTTATGTGGAAGAAGCCTACGTGGTGTACGGGGAGTATGATGTCATTGCCAAGATCACTGTTGATGAACTGAAGAAACTGGATACCTTTATTACAGAAAATGTGAGAACCATCCCATCTGTTCAGATGACTTCTACGATGATTGCCATTTGATCATAAATTCTATGGAGACTCTTCAAGTATTCGCCACAATTCATCCTGTTTTGCAGGTTCAAGATTTCTGCCCTCTGTGATTTCACCAATTATGGCAACCGGTATTCCGTTCTTTTTCAGCGACTCCACAAGATCGGGAGTGGTATTTTTCGGAACGGTGATGAGCAGTGAACCTGAACTGATGAGCCTCAGTGGGTCTACAGAGAGTGCAGAACAGATAGCCCTCGTCTCCTGAGACACTGGAATCTTGTCCGTGTCCACAGAGAACCCGACCTTGGAGGCATCGGCAAGTTCATTCAAAGCCCCTGCAATTCCTCCTTCTGTGGGATCATGCATGGCTGTAGCGTATTCTCTGGAAAGCAAGGCTTCCTCTACCACTGAAATTCGCGCGAGGTACTTCTGTGCCCTCTTCAGGAGATGGAGGTCTACCTTCTCTTTGAGCACGTCATACAAATCTGTGGCAAGAATACTGGTTCCTTCAATTGCTGCTCCCTTTGTGAGGAGAATATTATCACCAAAATGTGCTCCTGCAGACGTGACAACAGTATCAGTGGTTCCCACCATTGTCCCCACTACTATTGGGTCATCAAAGGGAAAGGTCTCTGTATGTCCCCCCACAATGGCCACATTGAGGGTCTTGGCCTCGTTTGAGATATCTGAAGCTATCTTTTGCAGCTGGCTATCAGTATAAGCCTCAGGGAGTAATATCACAGACAAGAAGAATTGAGGAGTCCCCCCCATACAGGCTACATCGTTAGCATTCACATTGACGGAATACATGCCGATATTATCTATTGCTCCGGTAATGGGGTCTGAAGCGAGTACTAGGTACGTGCAGCCCAGGTCTATCACTGCAGCATCCTCACCTAGCCTCGGAGGAACACAAACCATGGGGTTCAGTGCTCCCAGATAAGGCATAACAAGATTCTTGAGCCTTTCTGGGTCCAGTTTTCCTCGCATCATGGGTGTGGTTTCTTTGGTGGAAATAAAAAGGTTTACTCTCATCACTGCCACTGTGGAAAAGCCAGATCATTGGACGTGAGAAGAATCTGGTACCTCCCCAGACAGTGAGAGAATAAGTAGAATCATATTGCAGTTCGGAATCACATGCCACTGGCTCCAGGAAAAGGAAAGAATTAAAAAGGAAATATGATGAGGTGGACTACTTCGACATGTAGATCTCAATGGAGGACACATTTGATGCAGACCCGTCTTCGCGCTTGACCTCCTCTGTCCCGATCTTTATGTCATCGACCTTGAGCTCTTGAATGAACTTGTTCCTGACAATCTCAGACACGTCGACAGCTTTGGATATAGCCCTCCCTCTGGCCTTGAGCACCACCTTGTTTGAATTTCCAATATTGAACTGAGTTACGGCAGCGAGCACGTAGCTCATCACCGGCTTTCTACCGATGTACACGACGTCTTCATCTTTCACTTCTTGCTTCGTTTTCTTCTCCGGCATGCAAACACCTCGTACTGTGTTCAGTCTTCCCTATATATAGCTTTCTATGAAAGTGATCCAAGATAACACAGAAGAAAGAAAACATGTATTCCAAGCAAAGTGATTCATTCTGCTTGCCTTTCGAACACTTTGATGGTCTTTCCCCGCCCCTCGAATCCAAGTGCTGTCAACATATTCACCACCGTGTCTTTCTTGGGGATGATTGCCCAGACCTCTTTCATGCCTCTCTCTTGGGACTCATAGAGGGCTGCGCGAACAAGCTGAGGGTCACAATCACAGTAGGCAATCTGCGATGCATATCCCAAAGCCTCTTCAACCATAAAATCAACTACTATCAGATGCTCCTGGTCTTGACTCATTGCAACAAAGAGGGGATCCAAGAGCTCCTCTGTTGGAGTATAGAACATGAAACTGGTGGAAAGCAGAGAAGCGTTCTCTTTGAACATTCCGGAGGTTCTGAGTAGGCGGAGGGCCTCTTTTCCTGTCCCTGCTCTGTATGACACGGGAGACACATCCAGAAGAGGGTGAGTGAGTGGAGTGAACACTGCCACCTGGGTGAATCCCATCTTTCTGGCGAGGTTCTCGCTGGCTTCGTTGTCCACAACGGCCAGCCTGACCACTGGAGCCCGGCATTGTGCAATGCAGTGCTCAGTCAAGGCAGCTGCAATGCCCCGTCTCCGGTGTCGGGGATGAACTCTCACTGCGCCGAGGTGTCCCTGATGATCTCTGGAAGAGGTGCACCGTATCATGCCCACAATGGCCCCTTCCTTCTCGTGTACGCACAACGAACCCTCCTTCAGCCACCCGGACAGAAGGTTCAGAACGTAATCCTTTTCATTCACAGCCATACACAGTCGTCTCAGATCCTCCTCATCGGCTCCGACGGCCTTCCGTATCATGCCAGTGCGTAGAAGAGCAATAGATTTAAGCCTTTGTCCCAACAGGGTTCATGGACATTACAGCATACGGCCATCCAAATATGTTAGCCCTGCACCGTACCACTATCGAAGTCACCACGGAGGACTGGCTTACCAGAAAAGGAGACTGCATCATAGGAGTTCGTGCCTCTCACGCATTGTCCGATCTAAGAGACGAGTTGCTCTCTCTGAAGAATTCACATGTCACACTTGTGATCGCAGCAGGCGGTATAGTGGAAAGAATTACTGGCTTCATCCATCCTTCCCTGCAATTCACCGATACGAGAGCAATCATACTAAGAAAGAGTTCATTCCTGTGCCCCCGAACTCTCTTGATACATGCTTCAAAAGCTGCCATCGACCTCAATAGGGATCTCATCAGCAAGATGAAGAATCCTCGTCAGAAGATGCATATTACTCTTTCTCACGTCGACTGAATTTTCTGACCAGACCTAATCATGCATGAACTTCTACTATTACATATCTTGCAGCTATGTGAGAACTTTTCTCAAAATTTGAACTTGCAAATCTTGAAGTATCGTTGAAAATCACATGGAATTCTTACTTATTACCGAAAGCTTTATAAAGATACTAATCCTTATTAGAAGAATAAGATGAATAGGAGGAAAAAGATGTACAGCAAGAAATTGACCGTAGTTGCCCCTCTTTTATTCTGCATTCTGATTTCTGTAGCCCCTTTTCCCCTTCATGCAACAGCCAACTGGACAGTCATGGTGTACATGGACGGAGACAACAACCTGGAGCCTTCTGCCATCGATGATCTCAACGAGATGGAAGCTGTCGGCTCAACATCCAAAGTCAACATTGTCGTGCAAATTGATCGACATGACGATTATGACAACTCCAATGGAGACTGGGAAACTGCCAAGAGATACCGTGTTACCCGTGATACGAACGGGTACGATACGCTCATTACCTCCGAGCTGGTTGGCGACCTGGGCGAAGTCAATATGGGAAACCCTAATACACTAGTGGATTTTGTACAGTGGGCCCAGACCAATTATTCAGCAGATCACTACCTGCTCGTATTCTGGGATCATGGATCTGGATGGAAGGGAGTCCCAGCCCCGGTCAGGGCAGTGTGCGTTGACGACACCGATAGTGACGAGCTTTCATTGTCCGAGGTAAGAACGGCTCTGGACAGTATCACCTGCAATGGGGACTGTCCGCTGGATATTGTGGGATTCGATGCCTGCTTTATGGCTATGGTGGAAGTCGATCATGAGATTTTACCCTTCGCTCACTTTGCTGTGGGTTCAGAAGAATATGAACCGGGAGACGGCTGGGACTACATAGGATTCCTAGACTATTTGGTCAATACTCCTGAGGCTTCCTTGGAAGCTGTTTGCAGCAAGATAGTAGAAACATACGTCAATTTTTACGGAAGACTGGGACCAGAAACGCAGTCTGCAGCACATCTAAACCCCACCAGCACGGTCGTGGAATCACTGAATGTATTTGCCCAACATCTGGCTGGAGCAAAAGGATATGAACCACTCATTCAAGCAGCCAGAACTCAAGCAGAAGCGTTTTCAGATTTAGACTACATTGATCTATACCATTTCGCTCAGCTCATAGCCAGTTCTGTACCTCATCCCACGCTTCAGCGCGATGCTGGCCAGGTGATGAAAGCCATAGATCAAGCGGTGGTTGCAGAAGGTCACGGATACGGGAGCCGTAATGCCCATGGGATGTCCATCTACTTTCCCTCAACATCCACGGGATACCAATCAAGCTATGAAACGTCCACTGCGCTGGCAGAGAATACATTCTGGGATGAGTTCCTCAAACAGTACTACAGTGCCACCTATCCGCTGAGTGCAACACTGGTTGCAGAGCCCGACCTCGCTCTCTCTGGTGATACGGTGACTGTCACAATGGAAGTAACGAACCTCTCAGGTGTCACAATAACTGCTGTCACTCCTTCTCCTTTAACAGTAATCACCATAGGAACAGCTTCAGCAGCACTGAGTTCAGGGCCTGCTCCGGTTAAGGCTGATCTGGTGAGCGGTCAGTCTGTCAACTTCGTCTGGGAATACACCGTTTTTTCAGGGAGTACTGGAGGTGTAGTACTATTCTCAGGCAATGCTTCGGGGACAGACAGCGTTTCTTCTGAAACAGTATTTTCTCCCCTGGCAATTTCGAACAAAGTCGCAATTCCTGGTGCCGCCCAGCTAATCACCAAACCCACCGACAGCAACCAACAAATCCAGACGCTGGCCAATAATCGAATACAAGAAGCACGAAACATTCTGGAATCGCTCAATGAGCAATTCGCCTTGCTGGAAAGTGAAGGAAAAGACACAACACCATGTGAAGACTTGCTCAATCAGGTCGAGGAATATCTCAGGCTCGCAGAAGAAAACTACCAAAAAAGTAACTACATAGCAGCCAACTATTGGGCACTGCAGGCAACAGCTGCCATGGAAAGGGCTGAAAAATGCCTTGACGAGCTGTGAAGAGAAATAAGGGCACAGTAACCGAAAATGCTCGCAAAAAGAGGGTCAAGAAAAAGAGATCACCCCCGCATTCCTCCTTCATCTTTTTTTTTAGCGGATATGTGACTACAACTCACTCCAATCAGTTCCATTCAGTTCACCAGCTGAAAAAGGGAAAACTGCATATGAGTGTACCTGCTCCCTTCACCTTTTCCCAGAATCGAGAAGAATCACTTGAATTCCTTGATTTGCTGCTCCAGAGAAGCGAGTTGTTCTTCATATTCTGTCTTGTTGATTTCTCCATAGACAAATCGTGCTTTAAGCTGCCGCATCTCTTCCCTAATCTCATCCTCAGTACGCAGAGGGGTGGGCTTCTTCATCTTCATGACATACAATGCAACTCCAATGCCGACTACGGCCACCAGTCCAATCAGTACCACACCTTTCCCTCCCCTCCTCTCAGTGGGCGCGTCCTCTGGCTGCGGGGTAGCTTGTGTAACCTGTTGAATTGTGGAATCAACTTGTGAAACCATGACAGTATCCCCGAGCTGGGAAAAAAGCTCTCTGGCCTTCTTATAGTGATTGACAGCCTCTGTGAGGTTTCCCATGTCAGTCTGTTCATCTCCTTTTTCGAGCTCGCTGTAGGCTTCAACGAATGTATTACATTTCTCAATATATTCATCAACGTCGTCTGTGGGTATTTGATGCAGCTGGTACACGGCCAGTACTTCAGCATACTTCAGAGCTGCTTGCGCATAGTCTCTGTTCTGATACAGGGTGAGAGCTTCTTCAAAAACGGGAAGTCCGATCTTCATTCCTTCAATACGATCCAAATAGACGCTGCACTCAGTCACGTTCTGGTGCAGGTTCAGTGATTGGTAGACGTCTTCAGCCTGCTGGAACTTTTCAGCAGCATTGTCGAAATCCTGAAGGTTGTAAAGGTTCACTCCATCTGCGAATAAGCCGTCGGCAAAAGCCTGAGACAGGAGATCAAACGAGACACTGATCTGGATATTGTATCCTGCAGGAACAGAACCCATGGACCAGAAGACTGAAGATTTCTCTCCTGAAGTCACCTTTCCGTCTGCGGGAAAGTAGCTCCTCAACTTGGACCCCGTGGGCAGTTCGGTTGTGACATTGAGCTTCTCAATGGGGAAGTTGTATCCTGTGAGTAAGGTGAAACTTCCTTCTGTTTCTCCGATGTCCACGGCCTTCCACACATCCAGCTCACACGTAAAGTGATATTCCTCTCCTTGGATCAGTCGCTCTCTGAAGGTTATTTCCATCAGGGGAACGCCCTCCCTGTCAATCATCCGTGAGTTGAGACTGCCTTGAGCATCGGATACAATTACATCATTTACATACGCTCTCTTCGAAAAAAAGGCATGGAGAATCATGCTATTCACATAGCCTTCGGGTAAAATGGTAATGTCCCAGGTGGCTCCCAGATTCCCTGATGGCAATAAAACATAGTACTGGTCAAATTGTGTAATGGTAATCTTTTCCTGAGTAGGAACCATCAGAAGATAAGGGATAACAATGCCCAGCAGAAGCAATCCTTTGCTAATCATCTCTTTTTCTACACAACTTCCATATATATGGTTTGCGGTTTCCCTCTTCAAGCGTAATCCTGAGATAGTGTACACATCCTTATTACCATATCCCTCGCATTCAGTATATGATTGCAGGCATAGATTTGGCTGGAGTAGCATCTCGACCTACGGGACTGTGTATCCTCAATGCCAGGACCCGGTTCTATACCATATACGAGGACACTGAAATCCTCACCATACTCGGTGAGAACAGCATTGATCTTGCAGCAATCGATGCTCCTCTCTCATTCCATGGGAAGCCCTTCAGAGATGGTGACAGAGAACTCCGAACCCGCTTCCCTATACTTCCTCTCACCTTCAAGGGCATGCAGTCTCTCACGCAGAGAGGGATGGCAATAAGAGATCGCATTGCCTGTCCGGTAATTGAAGTGTACCCTTATGCTGCAAAGAAAATCCTCAGAATCGCTGGAGTGGAAGATCTTGCCTCCTACGAGATCGACGAGGTCCCAGCCAACCCCCACGAACTGGATGCAGCAGTAGCCGCCATAACAGGAAAATTCTATCTCCAAGGACAGTACACCGCCTTTGGAAAACAGGACATGATTATCGTCCCACAGTTCTAAATACTTCTCTTAAATCCTCAACAGAATTCAAGATGAGATCTGCATCTTTCAAGGTTTTTCTGGTTCCCGACCCAGTCAGGACGCCAATGGTAAAACAGCCTGCCTCATTTCCCGCCTCAATCTCGTAGTGATGGTCTCCCAGGACCACTGTCTTCTCAGGCTCTGATCCCAGTCTCTTTATAGCTTCGAGAACATGGTCAGGATGGGGCTTGACCCGTTCGACATCATCTCTTGCCAGCAGAAGGTCCACATACTGTTCCAGGTTGCATCGCTTCAACACCCGACATGCTACTTCACGATGATTCCGGGTAATGATTCCCACTTTCCTCTTCTTTTTCTTCAGTATCTGCAGAACAGTCCTGGCTCCCTGGATGGGCTGAGCTCTGGATGCAGCTTCCATCTCCACCTGCTCCAGATACGTCTCTGCCTCCTTCTTCAGTCCTTCTCCGTCTTGGTTGTGAGTCTTGAGGTAGAACACTGCATCCTGGATGATTTCCAGCGTGGACTTGACCTCATCCAGAAGCTCACCAGGATATCCCCATCTGACAAGAATGTCGTCCACTTCTTTTCTGATGCTCACAAAATCCAGTTCCATGGTCACCAAGGTGCCATCCAAATCAAATAGAAAAGTATCTGGAGTCTTTACCGCAGAGGCTGCAAACCTGATCCCTTCATTTGTAATCTCAAAAGGGTACCATAAGGTTGAATGCTTTCTGTCCAGGAATTTGAAAATCCGCATGTACCTGCGGATTGTCCCGATTTCAGTCAGGCGTATTTCGATGACAGACGAAACCAGCGACTTCATCTTGGTGAGAAAATCCTCCGTCTCCTTGGTGGGAGTAGCAAGGAGCAGTGAACTGACTCTGTGGTCCTGAAGTTTCCTGGCCAGTCCTTCTGTGAACTTCATAATGTTCCTCTCTTCCATGGCCACCATCAGCACTGTCAATGAATCCACAACCACAAGGGCCAGAGGAGGCGTCACTTCCTGTATGATCTGGGCAAGCCCAATATTCAGTTCTGCTGGATCACCGACGTTCTCGATTTCCATGAGGCCCAGCCTTCCTTCGCTGAGGTCCAGAGAAACATCCCATCCGAAAATCTTCTCCTGCAGGCGTAGTGCATTAATCTGACTCTTGGATGCCATTACAATGGCAGACTTTCCTTTTCTCAAAGCCCGATATACCAGCTGCTGGGCAAGAATAGTCTTCCCACTCCCAGGAGGACCGACAATCAGGACACTTATTCCTGGAGGAAGTTCCAGTTCCAGTATCTCCGTTGGAGTAAGCTCTTCTGTCACCGAGGGTTCTTTGCAGGTTACCTTTATAATATTACCGGAGGGCGTCAAATTACCTCAGAGAGCATAGGAATGATACTCTGCATCTTTGCAGCTGTGTTCTGATCCTTCTGGCTTCAATTTGGTCCCCGCACTCAAATAGGACAAATGAAACCCAGGTTCTCGTCTTTCTCTTCTTTTCCTTGAGAACGACAATCTGAGCTACCGATTCATTTGCGATGATCTCCAGGCAAGATAGTGTCCCAACAAACGAGTGGTCACTGGATTCATGAACTTGACAAACCCCAGCAGCGGTTCTCTTCCGCAGCCTATCTTTTCCTTGAAACCATAGGTAGTCGTGCCGAAATAGATTCTTTTTTGCTTCCGTTCAATGGCTGTTCTGATCCCCTCGTAGTACAGCAGAAAATAAGCCTGATACTGTCTGTATTGAGGATCTATTCCCGGGAACTTGTGGACAGCTGCTTCTTGAGAGTTAAGCACCAGCCCAGTGGCCAGAGGTATGTCGTCTTTCAGGAACACAGTCAGTTCTGCTGAGCCCTTCATGTTCGTCTCCAGAGCTTCATAGAACTGCTCACTGAGATGCATACGGAAGTCACGGTGCTCTCCGCACAGATACCCCTGCAACTGGTGAGCAGTGTGCCCCCATTTTGACAGTTCGCCTGTGAGAACGTGGTTTATTTTCCACCGCTTCTCAGCCCTATTGAGAGTCTTCCTGATACTCCTCCTGTCACTCGAATCGAGGGAATCCAGGTAGTCGTCAAAATCAGAGAAATCGAGATCAATGTACGTTCTCTCCAGTGCACGGAACAGTGAGAATCCCTTAAGACCTTCCTTGACAAAATCAGCTTCTTCCTGTTTGAGATCAAAAATCAGTGTTCCTCTGATCTTCTCCTGTTTCCTGATCTGTTCTATCCCTCTCAAAAGGGGTGGAATATGCTCGGGGTTCTGAGGGAAGAATGATGATGCTGTGCCGAGAGGACATCCCACCTCAAGAAAGGGAACACTAATCCCGAATTGCTTCTCAACAAAAGGATAGCAGCCAAGGGCTGCAGCCAGGGTACGCTTTTCCCTGAACGCCACATAGTACAAGTCCCGCATCCGGGAATCTTCGACAGCCCGATACCAGCCATGGCAACGTTCAGGAAACATACTGCCCGCCACCCTGTTCCACTCTTTCTCAGTGAAATCACGGACAGTCCTGTGTACAGATACCTCTGATTCCTCATTCATTAACCTCACCCACCTTGAAAAACTCGCACAATTCTCAGATATGGCTCTTCTTCCTCAAACCCGGCCTTGATCAGCCCCTGCTTCTCAATTGCCCGGTATTCGGGGACAAAACAGACCAAGTGACTTGAGGGTGACACTGCCAGGACAACATCCTTTACCATGTCCGGGCCTTCAGGGCATGTAGGGTCCACCATGAGCTCAACATTCTCGTAGGTTGACCACAGCTTTTCAAAGGAAAAGTAGGCACAGATTCTGCCATCACGTTCAATGACGTACCGATTATCTCCTACGCCTGTGACCGCGCCCAGAAGAGCCAGTACCTTCATCACTGCCCCCAGACCGAAGTCATCGAGGACTTTGTCCTCCAGTTCTCTAATGTCTGGAGGAGTGGTTCTCATATACAGATCGAATACTCCTTTCTCATCTCCTTTAAAGTGTCTGAAGCCTTCAATATGTCTCCTCTCACCTTTTCTGGAAGGTTCTCTCTTGAACAGAATATCCCTCACATATGGGACATACCCCACCCGAGCGTTAGTTTTCAATGAAGCCACGTTTTCTTCCCTCAAATTCCCAAAAAACCGTCGTGCCTTCCCTGTGTAATACTCTATGGTGAATTGCTTCAGAGCTGTGCCCACTCCCTTCTTCTGGAGGTTTTCCCTGACTGCAGTCATCTCAGAATACCAGTGATTCTTGTGCGCGTTCATGAGGACCATTTGAGTGATACCCAGCACAGTGCGCCCATCATAGTACGCAAATATGTCCTGCAGATCCCTGACATCTCCAAACAGTCTCTGCAGCATTCGAATTCCCAGATACTGAACCATCATTTTCCTCTTGGTGGCTCCATATTGTCCTCCAATGTGATGGAGCTCCCTGCCAAAGGCACTGTTCAAAATCTCCACAAACTGATCAGTATCAGAGATGCGAAGCCTCCGGATCATGAGGCCACCTCGCACAAGACTGCACGGAGCTTTCCCCTTCCAGTTCTGGAAATATCTTCCACTGGTATGACCTCCACCTCTATTGGCTGCGGAAAACACCTCTTAGCCTCCTTGACAAGCATGTCTGTCACGCCATCATGGTAATTCCCTTCCCTGACCACCTTTATCAGAAATCTGTCTTTCCGCTCTTGAATAATCTGGAACTTGGAAACGTACTGGTGAAAGATTGAATCCAGTGGATCAAATACGCGGGGAGAAACGTGGCCCCCTGATGGCAAGATCAGATACTCGTCTTTCCGTCCTTCAATACTCTTGAGAACTGGTAGTCCTCTCCCGCAGGGGCAGGGTTCTTCATCGAGTGCTCCATAGTCACCTGTCCGGTACCGTATGAAGGGCATGGCCCTGTTTCTAATGTTGGTGACCACTATCTCACCAGTCTCTCCTGGAGCTGCCTGTTCTCCTTCTCTGATGATTTCTACAATGTTATTGTCAACATGTATGTGCAAGCTTTTAAAGGGGCATTCAGCCGCTATGTTATGCAGTTCAAAGGAAGAGTAGTCGTTGTAGACAGGGCAGCCGAACGCAGATTCCATGTACTCCCTCATGGAATCGGTAAGCAGTTCAGAGTTCGACAGGATCATTTTCAAATCCCAAGAGACTGAATCCTCCCTGTAAATACGGGCTATTTCATATAGTGAGGAAGGGTACCCGCTAATAACCTGTGGATTGTGACTCTGCGCCAGGCGAAGCTGTTCTTCTGCAGAGGCAGTAACAGGGATGTAGTACTTGCGGAGGAGACCTATCTGCTCGAAGGCCCTCCTGGGTTGAGGCTCGAATCTGATGTACGACATTTTGTACCAGGGCCACATGTGTAGTCCGATGTACTCCCTGAGAGATATCGCGTCATAGTAACTGCAGGCGAAGGGATCATGATAGATGCTCAGCACATCACCTGTCGAACCTGAGGTTGATTCATGGACACATTTCTCGGGAGTGTACCCTTCAGAAATGGCACCAGGAAATGCTTTCCGCAACTCACCCTTTGTGGTAAAAGGGATAGCAGACAGATCTTCGATTGATCGTATTTTCTCAATATTGAGATTCTCCAGTTTTGTCTTGTAGAATGGATTGGTGCGAAATACCTCTCGTAATAGAGAGCGCATCTCAGCCAGTGAATATCTCTGAATAGAAGCTGTGGTCTTCCACTCCCTGGCTAGAACCTGTGGCAGACAAGACAGTGTCTGGACTAGCATTTGATTCCCTTCTTTTTGTTCCTTATAAGTGTAGTCCTCTCATGAATGTCTCTCATCTTCTCACACTCGCATCAATCGGTGTCTTTTTGAGTCACTTTGTTCCCTGATCCACAGCTGCAGCTATCCGGAATCTTCACAGCACTTCTTCCTGACGCGAGAGATATTGACCCTCAACTTGCGGTCATCAATCAGGGGTATGGTGTCTACCTCCTCAATGTCCACAGTCGCAGGATACTGCAGGTCTTCTACTAATTGTGCTTTCAGTTGCTGGGCTATGACATCCGTGAAAGCTGGAGTGGGAACCACGCGAATGGTGAAATGGTCATAATCCTCCTGGATTATCTGATACCTTTTGGCCGCCTCATTGCTGTCCAGTATCAGCCGTGTCTTGAACACGCGGAGCGGAGGGATTTCCCTCCCATTGGGAAGAATGAAGAGATCTCCAGATCGTCCTTCAAGAATCTGCATCATGGGGTACCCCCTTCCGCAGGGGCAGACCCCTTCTTTAGGTGCTCCTCTATCTCCAATCTCATAACGCAGTAATGGAAGGGCTTTGTTGATAAGCCCGCTAACTAGTATTCTTCCGTCCACGAATTCAACCAGGCAGCGGGTACTGTGTATGTGCCAGTTGTGGAGAGAACATTCCTTGGCTATGGTGGCGAATTCTACCGTAGCATAGGTCTCGAAGATTGAGGTAGAGAGAACCTCTTCAATGAAAGCGCGTACCTGTGGGGTGAGGAGTTCCCCACCGACGATTGCGGCCTTCGGATGGATGTTGCAGCCCTCATTGCGAGCAGCCCTGGCAATGGAATGGAGAAGAAGGGGATAGGAAACGACGAGTGAAGGATTCACTTTCTGGAGGAGACGCGCCTGTTCTTCCTCAGGAAGAGAGGACAATATGTGGCAGGCCCGCATGATTCCAAGAGCCTGTAAGGGATGGGACGTCCAGGGCGTTCTCTTGGTGTAGGCAATCTTCTCCCAGGGCTTGTACCCCACGTCAAACATGAAAACGTAGTCTTCAGCCCCTGTGTAGGCTTTGGCAAAGGAATCATACAACATGGTAGCAGGGGTACCGGTGGACCCTGACGTGTGGTACACGTAACAGTTCTCAGGAGAATACCCGACAGCCACCAGGTCTTGGAACCTGTCCTGAAGATCACTCTTGGTAGTGGGTGGAAGAAGAGTCAAGTCCTCTTTGGTTTTGATGTCTGAAGGGGCAATACCATTCTTGGTGAACAAGTCCCTGTAGAACCGAGTATTGTTGTACGCATGATGAACTATTTCTCTCAGTCTCTTTTGTCGAATGTCATCCAATATCTCAGGAGAAAGCCATTGTTCATTTCGGATCTTCCACAAGAGACGAGCTGTTTCGAGCAGCATATGAAAAATTTAGGATATTACTAATAAAGGTTGTGCCACCATCCAATGGGTTCAGACCACACATCAAGTATACCCCTGAAGAGGTTATGCACAGATTTTAGAACAGGTATGCCAATGGTCCCAGGAGACGTCAGTATCTCCTTGCAGGATGCTGAAGAAAAGCTTATTAAGATCTTCTACAGGTAGAAGTAGTCATTGGAGCAGTTGCTATTGCGGTCAAACCAGGAACTTTAGAAGTTCTTTCCGCTCTAATGCTGCTGAGTCTTGTCAGAGGTGAATTCATGTGGAAAGCATTTGCATACGTTCCTGTAGCATACAAAACACAATATGCTTCTCCAGAATACGTGAAAAGATTCCAGGAAAAACGAATGAGATATATCGTGAGGTTTGCATACAGAAATACCCTGCTTTACAAAGAGAAATTTAGAAATGCAGGCATCAACCCATGGGACATCAAGACGCTGGACGACCTGAAGAAGATCCCCTTCACGTCCAAGGCAGAAATCAAGGAGGGGTATCCTGTGAGAAGTGTAGCTGCAGGGTTTTCTGAAGAGAATTGTTCAGTGGAGTTGACTTCGGGGGCATCAGGGAGCGTGCTCAGAGTCTTGCATGATCCATATGCAGTCAGCAGGATGCGAGCAGTATCATTGCGAAGCCACCTGGCCCAGGGAGTGAGGCCTTGGCATAAGTTCTGTATCCTTTGCAGAGACCCAGAAGAGTATGAACTTTACGAGAACATGTCGTTTCTGAGAACCCAGGGTATCATGGAAGGGCGATCTGATACAGAACTTGTCAAGGAAATAGAAAAAGAGCGTCCGTACATACTGGCTGGGCATCCATCTGCTATGGTGGCTCTTGCTCACGCAGCAGAAAGATCTCGTGTGAGAAGTAACCCAAGAATGATACTCTTGGGAGGAGAACTCTCACTGCCCTGGCATAGAGCCTACATAGAAAGAATCTTCAACTGCCCCACCTATAATAAGTATGGCGCATATGAAATGATCTCAATCGCCTGGGAATGTAAACACCATTCCATGCACATTGACGTAGATGGGGGAATTGTAGAATTCCTGAGAGATGGAGAGGCTGTGGCTCCAGGAGAGCGAGGTGAGATCGTTGTTACAAACTTGTGGAATAGAGCCATGCCATTCATCAGATATCGGTTACAGGACATTGGAATCCCTTCTGACGAGCCCTGCCAGTGCGGCAGAACACTACCTGTTCTCAAGGATATTGAAGGGAGGTGCGACGATTTTATTGTTTCGCCTTCTGGAGAATTGATACCTCCCACTCGCCTCATTGCGCATTTCTTTTCTATTCCTCATATCAAGCAGTTCAGGGTAACTCAGAATACCTGCGAGCACATAACCGTACAGGTGATACCTCACCCTTCATTTACGGTAGAATTGGAGAATCTGCTCGTGACCAATGTCAAATGTGCTGTGGGTTCAGATGTGACGGTGGAATTTGAGCGGGTGGATCACATCCCTGAAACTGGCAGAGGGAAGTTCAGAACAGTAGTCTCTCACGTGAAGGTTGATCTTGCGCACAAACCCAGAAAATAGCCACGAACAGGAATCATTTACTATCGACAGCCAAAGAACCTCCCTCTACAGCAAGAAAAATATCTGTGGCGAGGGCACCATTCGTTCCCTTCCTGTCTCCTGGACACTGTCACAATGAAATGTCACACCAAGGGATTCCCTCTCCTCCTCAACACAAACTATTAAAAGGGTGCTTCGGGTAGCGTATCACGACGTCATATCGTTAACTGCCGAGGAGTTCTCCATGGATCGAAGTAACAGACTGGCCCGCCATACCTTTAATGTCTTCATGGCTATGTTTGCCATTGGGTTCGTGCGATACTTCTACAAGATCAGCATGGCCCGTATGCTGGATGTAAGAGGATACGGACTTATCAGTGCAGTAGAACCTGTTATCATCATCACTGCTTCCTTTACTCTCACAGGATTTGCAGCAGCCCTCTCAAAGTACCTTTCTGAAGAGATAGCCAGGAAAAACATGAAGACTGCTCAGAATTATCTGGCCACAGCCATGCACTATCTTTTTCCTCTGTCTCTGGTTGTTACTGTACTCGTCCTCCTGGCTGCCAGTTTCATTGCCAACACCATTTTCCACGAACCTGACCTGGGCATCCTCATTAGAATTGTGGTTCTGGTCATGCCTGTAGAAGCTCTGTGGTTAGTCATTGACGGAATATTTCTGGGATACCAGGAATCTCCTTTCTACACCTATTCACTCCTGGTGTACAACCTCGTAGTCCTGGCGGCTGCCATAGTACTGGTTTCTTCTGGTATGGGCGCTGAGGGTGCAGTCTTCGGAATCCTCTTGGGTGACATCTCAGGATTGGCAGCTGCATACCTGTTCTACAGAAGGAAGTTCAGGGGCGAACTCACACTCACCGGGGGATCAAAGTCAGTACGTCTCCTGGGAAAGCTCATTGACTTTGCCATTCCCAAAACCATTACCAGTGTGTCCATGATGATTCTGATGAGCTTTGACATCTTCTGCATTACCTACTTTCTGGGAGTTACATATGCTGGGCTGTACAATGCAGCAGTTCCCATTGCCCGAATCATGACATCTGTCGCCTCAAGTGTGGCTCTGCCCCTGCTCCCTGCAGTCTCAGAAGACATGGCCAGAGAAAAAGGCTACGTGGGCACATACCTCTGTGATGCTTTAAAATACACGTCTGGTGCCACCTTTCCCCTGACTATTCTGTTTGTAGTGTATGCTGAGGGATTGATCAAACTTTTCTTTGGAGTCGAATATGTTGTGGCATCCACTGCATTGATGGTGCTCTCCCTGGCAATGTTCTTCATGTCGTTCTGCTCAATATTCTCTGTCACTTTTCAGGGGATGGGCAAGCCAAGGATTCCCATGTACATTACCGTATTCGCTCTTATTTTGAACGTACTCCTCAATATATATCTCATTCCGAAAATGGGAATAACCGGAGCTGCACTTGCCACACTGACCTCAATGGTTGTGAAGTTTGTGTATCTGAGTATGAAGATGAGAAACCATGCGTACTATACTCCGGTGAAATCAGACATCTTGAAGATGGGATGCCTCTCTCTAGGTGTATTGGCCTTTGCTGTCGCATTTTACCAGAGAATGTTCCTGGGCATTGGACTGGGCATGGGATTCTACGCGTTGTGCATTGTGGCGTTCAAGATCATTGATCTGCGTAAATTCCTTTTCGACCGGGAAGAAATTCAATCCTGAAGGGATTCCAGAAGTTCCAGATTCTCTATTTTCTTGAACTGAACAATCGTCTTATACATTTTGAGGTATAAATCTCCCACAACGGGGTAGTATGAGCGATGATAGTTGAACCGTGGCACAATTCTAAATCCTCTCCTCAGTTTTGCCTCGTATGCTGCTTTTTCTGCCGAAATTGGCTTCTTTTTCCGGGCAGCGTACTTTATCATCTCGTACATCAGTCGAAAGTACACATACGGGTCCTCGGACTCGTAGGTTCGCCCCGCATACTTGCACGAGATCCAGTTCTCGTTCTCCAGAAGATAGAGGTATGCTGTAATGTCGTTGCCATCTTCTGCAAATATACACCTCGAATACGGCGAGAGATGATCTTCCATTTTCCTGAAGAAATCTCCGGGATATGTAATCATGCCTTCGTTCCTATCGCATACGTTCAGATACATGTCATAGAGCAGGTCTGTGTACTGATCGATGTCGTCCGTCATGAAAGTCTTTGTTCCTAAGTCAACACTTTTTCTGTATTCATACCGAATGCTTTTTGCTCTCTTGCCTTTCTGTGATTCAAGGTATCTCTCCCATGAAGGATAGGGATCCAGGCATACCTCTGGCCACCCATTTGTTTTTACATATCCTGGGAGGCTGAGTGACTCCTTATAATCCTGAAGAACGAGAAGGAAATGATTATTGATTCTGATGTGCTCTTCTATTCCCTTTAGGCAGGCGTGAAAATAGGACATATTTCCGAAAAATCGAAAGTCGCACGAAAGAGGAATGTGTACCTTGGACATGTTGAACCTGGTCTTCATCCTCGGGAACAACCGTGCCAAAGGACGCACGCCTGACTCTCGGACGAAGTTGTACAGATAGATGGGATAAGAGTAAGCTGGCATGATGCCCTTTATCTCGTCGTCTTCTGTATATACTGCATGACAGAAGGTAAGGGATGGAGATAGCTTCACGTCTTCGCAGAATAGAAACCAATCATACGTTGTCTCCACTTTATCTGTGCCCACAAGGGCGTTCCACGTATTCCTATTAACGTCTTCAACAGTCTGGATAATTCTTGTCATTAGAGAACCTCCTCTCTGAGCAGAAATGGTAACAAAATCCAGCTACGATCCAGAGGTTGTAAGAAGGTGATCGAAAGAATATCCTGAGGGGTTCAATCCAGGATTCTTCTCCGAAAAGAGGAGTATCTGAGAAAGTAGATTCCTTCGGCACACTTCTCACCTTCCGCTTTCGCTCAGTAAGCCCTCTTCGTTTTGTCTTATAAGCCTTTTCATGTAGCGCCGTATCGTTCAGAGTGGAATCATTCCCGTGCTTGAGAGCTTTATTCTGACAGCAACAATGTCGAAGACAGCGCCACGCGCGCCTATTGGGTACGCTTCTCTTCTGAAAGAAATCTTTTCCACGGTGTGGCATGCGGGTAATGAAAGACTGCTACTGCCTGTTTGAACCCCTGTATGATGTCCCGGGCTTTCATATCATAGATTGAACAGAATAACTCTCTATTCACACCAGAGAGGGCAACATTAACGAACACCATCAATTGATCTCCCACTTCGATGATGACAGGTGTAGTGGGGAAAAAAGAAAAGAGAGTCTTTATTGATTGTTCATATTCTGTTGAGAACAAGAAGCAGTAGGTCATGTAGGTCTCGTATCCTTCGGGATAGAACCCAGCATGAACCGTACAGTGCGAGTCCAGATTCTCTATCCATGCAACGTACGTCTCATAGCGTACTCCAATTCTTTTCAGTGTGGTAGTGACAGTCTTTCTGGTATTGAACCGAAACGCCTGGTATATGTTCCACTGATCTTCTCCCCAATCCAGTGAAGGGGCCAGGACCCGACTCTTGTGTTCTCTTCTCTTGGTAAAGGTCTTCATATAATCAGCACATCTATGAAATGTTTTCTCCCAGAGAAGATGATCCACCTTGGGAGTGTACGATCGATATCGTACCCCCTGGTACACAGTGTTCTCAAACCCGAGCAGTTGAGAAAAATCCAGTAGCCGGTCAGTAACTACCATGGCATTCCAGTCTCCAAAAGCCATTCCATGATAGAGAACGTGAGGGAACTCCCTTAATCCCTCAAATAAGTGAAAAGGATTCTTAAAATTCATTAGATAAACAAATTCTTTGTAGTTGACCGTTGGCAGCAGCCTGAGCTGAGGTCCTACAAGAACTTGATCCTCATACATCTCCTGCAGGTACTTGGACGCGGTATTTCGAGACACTCCAACTTTCTGGGCTATCTCATATATGGGTATTCCAGGCACCTCAAAAATTTGCTCAAATATCTTGTGAAAGTTTCTCGTTTTTCTCAGGCGCGATAATTCGCCCATGTAGATCACCAGAACCTTCATTTTTGAATTTATTTCCTTAATCCAAGCTCCAGTCAGCGTGTTTAGCTAAACTACCAACTAGTGAGATAGTTTATAAGTCTTTCGGAAAGATCACGTCTTTCTCAGGAGACTGACTGGCTTTCTTACCAGTAATGTAGTAAGAAATCTCGAAAAAAAGAACGAAGGAGTGAGCTTCTGACTCTCCAGAAGCTCATAAAAAAACAGAGTGTGAACGCTGCTACCGTGCTCTCAAGAAGCGTAAGAAAAGAATCATTCCTGCAACCGCAGCCCACCCTGCAAGGGGTGTCTCCTGAGGGGATTCTGCTGTGGGTGGTTCTGAAGTCTGTACTGGGGATTCTGAGGGCTGAGGTTCGAGTGGTGCTTCCTCTTCCTGAGGTGCTGAGGGAGTCTCGGGGGATGATATCTCTGGAGACGGAACCAAAGGATTAGGATCTTCACCGTCCAGCAACCCATCTCTATCTGTATCTGGATTCAATGGGCTGCTCGTGTCCTGCACCAGTTCATCTACAGAAAGAGTCACTGTGGAAGTCTTGTCTCCAACCTCACCTTCCACGACCGAGAACTCGTACGCCCACACGGAGAAGGTATCAGGAAAGGTGACCTGGCTCATTCTCCGCGGTATCCTGATTTCCATTACCGTGTCCACCACCATGAAGGTTCCCTTCAGGAGAGAAGGATCTGCAATAGTCTCCACCCACTCTCCTTCTTCCCAGATACTCAAGTAAAGGTTATCGTACACTCTGAAGAAGATGAAATCAGTCTTCTCATCATTGTCCACATCAATCCGTATGCCAGTGTGATACACTGTTGAAGGGCTGTCCATTTCTATCATAAAGTAGAGGTATCTCTTATCAGCAGCAGCATAAAGTCCTCTGATGTCCTGAGACTCTGAAAGAGAGCTTCCACCTTCCCCATCGGAGAGGACGGGTTCTCCCCATTCAGTGTTTTTCCCATCCATGTTAACCAAGACCTCTTCCGCGTCTTCAAGTCCGTCATTGTCTGTGTCCTTGCTGTTTGGATCAGTCTTGATCAGTGCTTCATATCCATCTGGCAGTCCGTCCTCGTCAGTATCTCCCACCAACGGGGAAGTGCCTGCCCTTATTTCCTCCAGAGTACTGATCCCATCGTTGTCTCCATCACCTGCAAACCACCGGAAAGACACCTTTTCCTTCTGATAGAAGTAATCGCCCTGGTAGACCCATCCTGAAAACAGCCAGTCTAGATCCTCTCCAGTAATCTCTTCAACAATAGCCTGGTAATCCTCAGAATAGAGGGGGTTCTCAAAGATAACTCTTTGATTAATTGTGTGCATGGTCTCTTCCCCAAAGTACAAGATCATCCACGTGCTGAATACCATGGCCTTGCTGTACAGCATGCTGACCCGGGGATCTTCAAAATTAGGTGTGTATCCCACTTCATTCAAGGGCAGGTCTCCAATAGCTGCTCTGGCTTCTTCGTATTGATCCAGTCTGCCATACCACAAGGAGTAGGCCTCAGAATGTCCCAACTCTTTCAGGACAGATACCGAATATGCTTCGGGAAACCCTTCCAGCACCCAATTGCTCCACCTGAGGGAAGGCTGCTGCCCGAACCAGTAGTGGGATAGTTCATGGATTATCACTCCTGGCGATGTGTCAGCAGGAACTTCGATGCCATCAGGACCTCTGTTGACGCCTCCAACCCCTTGTTTAAGACTGCTGGCCTCAATGATCTTAATGTCCCAGTCGACAGGACAAGGGACCCCAATGTGTTCTTCTAGAAGCGGAAACCCTTTTCTTACCGTATTGAAAATATCTTTTGCCCACTCCTGATTTCCAGGGGTAAACCGGATTTCTACTGTGCGCTTTCCACTCTCTGTCTCAATAAAGGCATTCATCACCTGATATCCCTGCGAATTAACAGAGTGTGAACACGCTATAAGTAGAAATACTACCAAACCAATCGCTTTGACATTCATGAGATGCTACAGTACAGGAACCCTTATAAATTTGCTCCGTCAGGTCCTCCCCCTCTATTCATGTGCCTCTCTATGAGTGTCTTTCATGATTACTGAGGTCCCAACATATCTGATGGGAACTCTCGTCAAAGGAAATCCTTTTTATGCTCAGACAATATCTGCACCATGAGTAGAACCTTTCTGGCCTTTGAAGGTATAGATGGATCAGGAAAACAAACCGTGTGTACTTACGCCCATGAACTATTAGAATCCAGAGGCATCCTGACAGAAACCTACCACTACCCCGATTATGAAAGTCCGTGGGGGAGAGTCATTGAGGAGTTCCTTCTGGGGGAGAAACATCTCTCTCCTTCTGTACAATTTCTAACGTACGCTGCAGACATACTAAAGGATCAATCAGATATCAGGGGACACCTGAAGTCAGGTAAAGTTGTATTGGCTGACCGATACATTACATCAACAATTGCTTTTCAGTGTGCCCATGGGCTCGACTATGAAAAGGCCAAAACCATCGTCAGACTCCTGGAAGTTGTACTTCCAGATATCGTGTTCTACTTGAGAGTCCCTCCAAATATTGGAAGAATACGGAAGAAAAGACAGAAAGATGAACTTGACAGGCACGAAGCTGACACTGCCTTCCTTGGGAAGGTCGTTCACGTGTATGACAGGTTGTGCCAGGAGTCTTTTCTGGGGAAAAAATGGATTGAAATTGACGCAAACAGAGAGCTGCCCAATGTGAAAGAAGCAATTGCATCAGAAATCAGTAAGATCTTCTGAAGCAACAATTCAAGAACAGGAATGCACTTAATCAGCAAGACAGTTCATGCAGAATGTGGACACCCAGGTGAAGAATCCCAGAACTATCAAGAAAGTAATCCAGTATCGCCTCTTGAAATACTTCTCTGCTACATATATCACAAAGAGGGTCCAACCCACAAAGAAGCTGGCCAAAGGAACAATGGGTGTGAATACCATCTCAAACAAGTTCCACCCCTCCAGCCACAGAGCCCATTCAATACCACTCCATGAAATGATCAGGAACATCAGGGAAAACACAAAGAGACGGTCATCTCTCTTCTCCACAGCGTACAACATGAGTACCGTAGCTGTAAATCCAGCCACCAGAGCATAGGTGAGACCTGCTTCATACATGGAAAGGTGATGCAGTCACTGTTTAAAAATCATTCCCCGCCTGAATGAGAAATCGGCCCTCCCACCTTTTTACCTTCAGTCATGACACTTTCTCAGCCGTGCCACAAACATCCCGTTACTGTCATGAACATGAGGGAAGATTCTCCTGCATTTCCTGATGTCTCTGTGAAGGACCATGCCAAAGGGGCTGGTGATGCCTTCTGCCGCAGAAACCCCATTGACGGTAAATTCAAGAGGTTCCACAACGACGGGAAGTTCTCTCAGTGACCAATCAATGACCATCTCGTTCTCTTCTGGTTCCAGACTGCAGGTTGAATAGAGCAGGATGCCACCAGGAACCAGGGATTCCACACCCTTTCTGAGCAAATCCCTCTGCAGCCTCGAACAAAAGGCAATATCTGTGGAACCCCGTGAATACTTTCGGGTGGGATCTTTTCTGATTATGCCCGACCCTGTACAGGGAGCGTCCAGCAAGATCCGGGAACACGTGTAGGAAAAATCAAGAGCACTCACAGCATACACGATGGTATTTGTAACTCCCATCCTCTGAATGTTGGCCTTCAACGCTTTTATTTTTTCCTCATTCACATCCAGGGCTAATATGACTCCCTCGTTCCTCATTAATTGTGCTAAATGGGTTGTCTTTCCGCCCGGTGCTGCGCACATATCAATAACCACATCTTCGGGATGTAACAAAGGTGCAATCTGCATTTCTGCAATCCCCTGGATATAAAAGTATCCCAACAAATATTCCGGAGTGGAGCTTGCTGAAAAAGGGGATCTTTCAATGAGAAACCCATGTTCAACCTCTCGCAACTGCACTCCCCTTTTCAATAACCGTTGTTCCAGCTCAGAAGATGAAATCTTCAGCGAATTGCTTCTGATGTATGTCCGAGGCTCTGCCTCGTTCGCCTTCAGGAACAGTTCGATATCATCGCCAAAGAGTTCACAGTACCTTTCAAGAATCTCCTGTCTATATCCATATGTCTTTGCCAGCTTCTGAATCATACTTGATCAAAAAAAGTGTAGGGTTTTGATTCCTCCTCCTTCTCAGAGAATCCACAATCCAGCAGAACAGCTCCTGGCCCCGATAGCACTGAGGTTTTGGCTCCCAGTTCAAAAGTGACACTGTCATCCATGGCGGCAATACAATCTGTCCTGGCTTCGATGAATTCAGATTCCTCAAGATAGAATTCTGCAAAGTCTTTGCCGTGTGCAAATACCACTCCTGGGCCAGAGACTTTTACCAGTGACAGATAAGAAGTGGATAAAGATGTCTGGTTTGCAGTGACATCTGACGCTAAAAGGCTGGCGCTATTGAAGATCAAGCTGTCTGCAGCATGGAGGTAGAACTCTTTGATTTTTCCGTTCCCTGCGAAGACGATCCATCCAGTCCCAAAGAAAACATTCTCCCCCCTGTTCTGGATTTCCTCACTCTTACACAGGAGGTAATGGCGGTTTCCCCACACGCTTTCTGAGGAAATGTCAATTCTGATCCACTGGAACAGCTCTCCCGAAATTTCATGCTGCATTTCTTTACCATCTCGAGGAGAAATAAAAACCTATGGATTGATACTCGTGATATGACTGCTGTGCAGGCATCTGGAGGATCAATTCGTGGCAGGAACACACGTCATCAGATATACAAGAGATTCTCGTGATGACGGATGACGGAAGAAGCTATTTAAAGGCGGTAGCTGGAATAATTGTATGAATGTGACTGCTCCTCTCTGATTCAAATCCAGCTGTGCAATATTGGACCTTGAGGGACCTACTGGATATCCCAGAACACGATCCAAGAGTTCAGAGATCGCGGCAGCTGATCACCCGTCAGGAAGCAGTCATGAAGATCCTTTCCTTGCAAGATGAACAGGGATCGTGGGGAAATCCACGACGACTCTGGGGCTATAAGAATAGCGTGTTCCAGCTATTGCTGCTGTCTGAACTGGGATTTGAGAGAGATCCACGCATCGAGAAAGCGCTGGAATTCGTCTTCAGCTTTCAATTGGAAGATGGATCCTTCAGCTCTGCTGCCAGCAGGAAGAAAAAGGAATGGTTGACAGATGAATTCTGCCTCACTGGAATAATCATGAAATTTCTTCTCTTGTTCGGATACGAAGCAGATTCACGACTGCACAAAGCCCTTGATTTTCTCATTGGTGCCGGGGAAGACTGGTCCTGTGCGTGGTATCCTCTGGAGAAAGACAAGGTGATTCCAACAGCATGTTATATGGGGGGTATCAAGGCTCTTTCTGCCCTTGCCAAGCTCCCATCTACACTGGTCACAAGACAGGTAAGAGAGGTCATCGAGCGCAATGCTGAACTGTATCTTGAGAATCGAATATACTGGTATCGAAGAGATGCTCAGGGGGAGAGAACCAAGAAACCTTCCTGGACGCGGTTTGCCTTTCCACTGTTCTGGCAATCTGATGTTCTGGATGTACTTGACGTTCTTACAGAACTGGGTGTAAGAGACGAGAGAATGGATGAGTCTGTGACCCTCGTACGATCAAAGCAGGCTGAAGGCAGGTGGATTCTTGAGAGAACATATCCCAAGAAGTTTGAATTGTTGGGGGAGCGAGGAAAGCCCTCAAAGTGGATTACATTGAGAGCATTGCGAGTCTTGAAAAGACTCGGGGAAGTGGATCATCTCAATGTGACGTTCTCAGGAGAGAGCAATCCAGAATCTGAAAAGAGGGAAAAATCATCTCAAAGAGGTTGAGAGCTGTCCAACCCTACATAACACTGATGCAATAGTCGTTCCAGCACTCTTCTGCCACTCAAGATGATACCTTTCAGTTCGCTATTTCAAGTACTGCCGCTCCACAAATACCACAACTGCTCCCACACCCATCATCATCCAGAAACTGACAAATCGATCCAAAAGAGAAACAGTCACTGCAGCCGCTGCTGGGAACTTGAACGACATGAACAGGAAAACCATAATTCCATCAATAGACCCCAATCCTCCTGGAAGGAAGGGAACAATCCCGACAAGAATACTCATGGCTTGTATAACCATGATAACCATGAAATTAATCTTATAACCAAGGGCCAAAACGATCATGTAGTTTCTCAAGATCATGAGAAGCCAAAACCCAAATGATATCGAAAGAGATTTCATCAAATCCCCGCCCTGTGAAGAAAGCGTCCTCACCGCTTCATGGTATTGTTCCACTGCAGCCTCAATCCTGCTCTCATACTTCTCCAGTCTATTAGAGAAATGGGCCACAAATCGCAATATAGAAAACATCAATTTCTTGGCTGCCTTCAAATTGAAAGAAAAGTACAGAACCACTGATAGTAACATTAAATTAAGGAACAGGGCCACACACAAAATTATAGTTATTCTGAGACTGATGTCCAGAAGAATCACAAAGTAGGCAAGAGAGGCGGTGATGATAACCATGAAAGGAACGCTGTCCAGAATACGATCAATAGTCACTGTGGCAAAAGCATCCTCAAGGGGAACACCTTCTTTTTTCTCCATGTAGTATGCTCTGAAAGGTTCTCCACCCGCTCTGGCTACGGGAGTTATGTTGTTGAAAAACACTCCAATGAGGATCCCTTTGGCTGTGTTCCTCAGAGACACCGACTTGAAGGGACTCAGGAGGATTCTCCATCGAAATGCCCACAGAAGAATCGCTAGTCCTTCGCACAGTAACGCCAGTGCGAAAAAGGAGACATCTGCCTTTCTCAGAACATCTGCAACGTCAGCAGCTCCCGCAAGATGCACCATCAGGAAGAGGATACTGACTCCCACGAGCAGCAAGATTATGGAACGTACTTTGCTCATTTCTCATACTCCTTAGCCTTCTCGGCATTGATTCGAGGAGAACAGGTCTCCTGCAATACCTGCCTCTCGCTCATGGCGCTCATAGCATCGGGACATATAAAGATTGTGCAGCGATATCAACAGGGTATGATTAATGACGTACTTTCAAGAGTGTATTTGTAGAAAAATCACATATAATATAGGCAATGGCGGTGGCAGCCCCGGGGCAAGAGATCGGTGATACGGTACTCTGAAGAAAGCTTCTATCTGACAAGGAGCCTATTTCTGAACCCCATATGTTTCTTCAATCATCTTTGCAATCATTTCACTCAGAGTAAGGGGTCTCTTCTTGGGTCGCTCTTCTGGAGGAGGTTGCACCTTCCTGGGAGGTGATTTCTTCCTCAAAGACAAGTACAGGGCTAGTCCCAAGTAAGAGAGGGCTGACACCTTGAGGAGAGTCTCTTCATCCTGAAATATATTTTCCCACTCTATGTCGTTCATTGTTACAACCTCATGCTACTGTCCCTGTGATTGATCTGGGGTTAATAAATGTTTTCATTGAGTCCAGGCCTTTCCGAGCGTGTTCCCCACATGACCTTGAGAAGACTTCAGAATTCATGGCCCCACTTTCCTGAGCAGTATCCACTCCCCTTTTGTGTGCTTTCTCGGGGCTCGGTCATAATAGACGTCGAAGATTTCGCCAGAGTCGGTCTCAACCCGGTAGTAGTCTCTCCCCACTCCCCAGGAGCCTCTCTCACGCTGAGTCATCTCAGGAGCATTACCTCTCTTCTCATTATAGAAAGACTGGAGTGTTCCACGAACGCTGTAGTCGTGCCACATCTTGAGCACTGCGGTAACGCTGTAACGAGTTTCTCTCCACACAAAGGCTGAGGGGGGGCCGGGTTTCTTTTCCAGGAGCGGTTCACTGGCAAAGGTGACAGTTATTGGTTCACAATAGAATGTGTTCATGTTCCTTCAGGCGGCGTGAGTACGTCGCAGCCCACCAGATCCCTGAGCACGCTGGGGACTATCACCGAGCCATCTTCCTGCTGGTAATTCTCAAAGATGGCCACCAGGGCCCTCGATGTAGCCAGAGCAGTACTGTTCAGGGTGTGGACAAACTCATTCCCTTCAGGAGTTCTGAACCTCACATTGAGCTCCCTTGCCTGATAATCAGTACAGTTACTGCAGGATACGACCTCTCTGAATGTTTCCTGTTTTGGCATCCACGCTTCAATATCATATTTCTTAGCTGCAACTCCCCCAAGGTCCCCTGTGCACACATTGACCACCCGGTACGGCAGTTCCAGTTTCTGGAAGATTTCTTCTGCATTCTGGACAAGCTTCTCGTGCTCATCCCATGATTGCTGTGGTGTGCAGAATACAAACTGTTCAACTTTATTGAACTGGTGGGCTCTGAACACCCCCTTCGTGTCCTTTCCATGGGGCCCGGCTTCCCTTCTGAAGCATGCTGAGAACCCTGCGTATCTCAGAGGCAACACTTCTTCTTCAAGAATCTCATCCATATGATAGGCAGCCAACGTATGTTCTGACGTGGCGGTCAAATACAAATCTTCACCCTCAATCTTATACAAAACATCTTCAAAAGCACTCATATCCACACAGCCCTCAACTGATTTCCTGTTGAGCATGTAAGGAGTTTCCATGAGGTTGAACCCTTTTGATCTCATATGCTGGAGAGCAACATGAATCAGCGCCATGTCCAGGAGAACTGCCTCATTTTTCAGGTAGAAGAACCGTGATCCTGCTACCTTGCCTGCTCGTTCCGTATCGAGTAAACCCAGTGCTTCCATGACGTCTACATGACTTTTCAGTTCAAAATCATATTCCCGCAATGTTCCCCAGCGTTTCACTTCTTCATTTTCAGTGTCGTCCAACCCGTACGGAACGGATTCATGAAGCAGATTTGGTATCTGCAACATCGACTGCTGAATTTGTGATCTGAGATTCCTCTCTTTTTCTTCCAGATCACGGATTTTCTGTGGAAGTGCTTTTGATTCTTCTATCTTCTCAGAAATATCCATTCCCTGCTTTCTCAACTCTTTGATTTCATCTGCAAGAATGTTCTTCCTGTGCCGCAGCCTGTTTCCTTCAGTGAGGACGTCTCTCCACTGTTCATCCAGAGTCCTAACCTCATCTACCACAGCGGTATCCATTTGACGTCTTCTCATGGATTCTTTCACTATTTCCGGTGATTCCCTTATCAAATTGATATCAAGCATTACTCTCCCTCCATCATGCTCAACGCAGATATGACGCAGGCCAGAATATCATCGATAGTATTCTTCACTGTTCCCGGCTGGCCCCAAGCAGTCACCAGGATGTGATCTCCTTTTGCCACAATGTCAACAGTGTCATATCCCTTGTTATCGACGGCCAAAGCTTTCATTACCTGAGAAGCGTCCTTGACCGGAATATCAAGCTCTACTCTGACAGGAGCAATCATGCGATGAAGCCTTTGGTCAGTGACCTGTATAAATGTTTCTATCATGTCTTCATCCTCAAGAAAAGCACCCGCTGCCACATCATGCCCACCCCCGAATCCCTGAAATGCATTTCCCAGGTGCACACCTTTTCTAACAAGTGCGGAAGTGGCTCTCCCTGAGATCTTGATTCCTTCTCCATCATGGGCCAAGATGATCACTGGTCTTTCATAGGACCGGGCCAGTCTTGTGGCCAGTTCCCCAGCATACTTTCTGGTGATAGCATCATCGTATATGTAGAGAGAGATTCTTCCTTCATTCTCTCTGATTATCATTTCCCATTTATCGGTGAGGTGCTGCAAATCTCTTTCAAAAACACGATTATATGTTTCCAGCTCTCTCTTTCCCTGTTGATAGTTTCTGAGCAGACATACATCCATCCCCAGTTCTTTCTTGCTGTTTCTGCAGCACGCATTGACTACCTGCACGAACTCTGAGAGCTCATATGCATTGAACAGGACCGTTCCGTGGAGCACTCCTGCCTCCACTGCGTCTTTCCAGAGTTCAGCATTCCTGGGTTCCACACTCTGTCTGTCACCCAGTGCACCCACCAGACCGAGATAGCTCAGTCTTTTGAATTCATCGCCCAACCTCTTTATCACGAGATAGAAGGTGGATGCAGCACACAGTTCACGGGTTCCATCAATGCCGTATTTCCATGGATTGACAGTCCGGGGACCATAATCTGGTGAAGGGTGATGATCAATGATCAGGTACTGTGAGAGCCTCTCTTCAATCTCTCGGGATTGAGAGCTTCCCATATCCAGAAACAGCGTGAACTGGGAAGAATCCAGGTTCTGCAGAGCCAGTCGCTTCTGAATAATCACTCTGCAATCAAACGCAGATACAGCAAGAGCGCCCGCAGCTACTCCATCCACATCTCCGTGTGTGACGACCTGAAAAGGTTGATTATCCTGCAGGGTTCGGGAAGCTTCAACAAGCGCCTCTTCGAATTCAGACACGTCTATCTCACCAGAAGCTCGGCCCTTTCGGGTTCATACCTCCAGTCTGCAGGGAGCTTCTTTCCGCGATAGTACTTGACCAGACGTCTGATCTTGGACTCACACAGCTGCAGCCCCCTCCTGGAATGTAAGTCTCCGGGATGTTCTTCCATGTGTTTGCGCAGGTTTACAGCCTGCCTCATCAAATTCATCAAGTCTTCAGGAAGACTGGGAGCCTCATCTTGTTCCTCCAAAATCTTGGTGATTTTCTTCCCCGTTGCCAGTCTTACAGAAGGAATGCCGTGCCGATCGCGCAGCACAACCCCGATCGTGCTCGGTGAAAACTCCTCCTTCCTGTATCTCAGGACGAGATCGGTGACCTCTTCTCTGGAGTACTCTGACCACGTGGGGGAAGCAGTCCGCAGGGGACGTTTTGATCGTGATTTTCCTCTTTTCTTTGAATGCATTTTTGCCATTATCTCACCTGATTCAAATAGCTAATAAACGCTGTAAACGCTTTTCCTCTATGGGAATATAAGTTTTTCTCTTCAGTCTCCATTTCAGCAAAGGTTCTGGTTTCACCTTCGGGGACAAATATAGGGTCAAACCCGAAGCCTTTTTCGCCTTTTTTGGTTTCTGTGAGGGTACCTCCGACCTCGCCCATAAAAAGGTTGACCTTTGAACCGTCATGGTAGGCAATTACAGAAGTGAAGTGTGCTTTCCTATTCTGGGAAACCAAGCGCAAGATCCCATCACATCCAAGAGTCCGATCCACATAGTTGGAGTATGGTCCCGGAAATCCCAGGAGCGCATCACAGAATAGCCCTGAATCCTCCACAAAGCACGGTTCTCCTACTCGTTCATAGCAATATTCAGCACCATATTCCGCGACTTCCTGGAGAGTATCTGCCTGGATCTCAGGATAGGGGAGATTCATCTGGACCAGAGGAATGTCTGTCAGCTTCTTTACTTCAGCAAATTTGTGGGCATTGGATGTGATGAAGTGCACCATGGTTCAAATCTTCCTGCTGGTTTAAAAATGTTGTCGCTCTTTCAAAGGCTAACTGTGCTGCACGAACGTATCCAGTACGGCATCCCACTCCTTCTCGAAAGAACATTTCAATGATTCTTTATCCTTTTCAGGCAAGAAAGAAGCAGTAATCCCATTGAAACTAATACGTTTCAGGTCCTCCAAAGAAAATCCCAATTGCTCTGCCAGCACGCTGTACTCTCTGCTCACCGTGGTGTTGAACATGGTGGGATCATCAGAATTGACAGTAACCAGCAATCCTTTTCTGAAGTACTCTGTAATGGGATGGGCTTCAACAGAAGGAATAACTCCTGTTCGGACATTGCTGATCACGCACATTTCCAGGGGGAGGTTCTTCTCCCTGAGCAGACGCACCAGTTCAGGATCTTCAAAGGCTCTCACGCCGTGCCCTATGCGTTCACAGCCCAATGCCCTGATGGCTGCCCAGATGGATTTAGGACCATCTGCTTCTCCCGCATGTGCTGTAACTCTGAACCCTTTCTGTTTGGCCTGCCTGTATACCAGGCTGTACGTGTCTGCAGGGTATTTCTGCTCTCTTCCTCCAAGTCCAATGCCAATCACACCCTTTCCCAGGTACGGTTCCACATCCTCAACTTGCTGCATGCACAAATCCAGACTGTTCCCCCGGACAACATCCAGGATCAGTTCACACTGAATACCACATTCACGGTAGGCCCTTTCTTTGCCCTTGATAACGTACTCGGTAATCTTTTGTGTGGAAAATCCCTGTCCAAAATAATCACTCGGTGAATAGAAGGCCTCCACATACTTCACATGATGGTAAGTAAGACTACGCAGTACATCGTACGTAATCCACTCAAAGTCTCTTTCCTCCGTAATAAAGGTGTTCTTCCAGATCCATGTGTCAATAAAGTGATCGAAGTCAGTGTACGTCAGTTTTCTTTGCAGATCGTCAATATTTTCAATAGAAGGTTCTCCCTTTTTCTGAATGAGGTGGAACAGTGTTTCCAAAGGAATGGCCCCTTCTAGATGAAGATGAAGTTCCACCTTTGGCACGTTTACTGCAATGTGTCCTATGGTTTCTGAAGGTAACATTGAGATCGCTCTCCCTTCTTGCTGTAACCTTTCTGAGACAGTGATTCAAAGGTCTCAGATTCTTCCGTGATTGCAGCTCACGCCCAACGCTTTTTAACCTATCCCCAGCTTGACCCTCTGAAAAGAGCTGCCCTTATTCATATTGACGTCTCATGAGGGAAACCTTTAAAACGAGCCAATAAGAGTCTGTGTCATCTTGTACTATGATGATCACCGAGGATTAACCTTATAAGGGGGAAATTTCTCGTGTGCTCTATCAAGGTGATTTGATGGCAAAACTTCGAAAGAAAGACCCATGGAAAGCAAAAGAATGGTATGGCATCTATGCTCCCTCCATGTTCGGAAAGCAGCATGTGGGGGAGACTCCTACAGATGACCCCAAGAAACTCATTGGAAGAACTGTGGATGTCAGTGGAAAGGAACTCAGTGGAGACTTCAAGAAAAGTCACCTCAAACTCTGTTTCAAGATAAACGAGGTGCAGGGCAATGAAGCTCATACCGAGTTTCTGCGTCACGAGGTTTCTCGCTCGTACATGAGGGCTCAGATTAGGAGACGGAACACGAAAGTAGAGGCCATCACCGACATTGCCACGAAAGATGGAAAGAAGGTACGGGTCACTGCGGCAGGGCTGTGCTACCGGACTACCACCAACCAGCAGGAAGCGGCTTTGCGAAAGGCGATCAGTCAAGCAATTTCAGAATCTGCTTCGAATTTGACGCTTGAGCAATTCGTACAGGAGCTATTCCTCAGCAAAGTGGCTTCTGATGCTTTCAGAGCTGCAAAGAGTGTGTATCCTTTGAGAAGAGTTGAAATTGTCAAAGCCAAAGTTGTAAGCTGATCTGTATTCTCTTTTCTCATGACTGAAGCAGTCTTTTCATCCGCTGAGGAAAAGAGATACCTCATGCGGAATGGTATCCCTTTGTAGAAGTGGTCTTTACCTGCTACATCTGTAACCGTATCACCAGTTTTCTTCTTCAAGTTAAAAGCTTATAAGGAACAATTCATAACAAAGGGTATGGAGACGTACACAGCCGAAGACATCCAGGTTCTTGAAGGATTGGATGCTGTACGCAGAAGACCTGCCATGTACATTGGATCCACTGATGCTCGTGGGCTTCACCATCTGGTTTATGAGGTTGTGGACAATAGCATTGACGAGGCTCTGGCAGGTGTGTGTGATGAAATCACTGTCATTCTTCATCCTAATACAAGCATAACAGTAGCTGATAATGGAAGGGGAATTCCCGTAGAGACAATTGAAACTCACAAGAAACCTGCTATGGAGATTGTCATGACAACACTTCATGCAGGAGGGAAATTTGACAACAGGGTGTACAGAGTTGCTGGGGGCCTACACGGTGTGGGAATCTCTGTGGTCAATGCACTGTCTGAATGGCTGGAAGTCAGGGTTCGTCGAAATGGTAAGATCTACTATCAGAAGTTTGAACGGGGAACTCCCCTGCAGGACGTCACCGTCATTGGGATATGTTCGGGGACGGGGACAGAAATTACCTTCCTCCCTGATTACAAGATCTTTGATGTTATTATGTTCGATTTCAACACGCTATCTGGCAGACTGGAGGAACTGGCCTATCTGAACAAAGGACTGACGATCACTCTGCGTGATGAAAGAACACAAATAACCAGAGTCTTTTCGTATGAAGGGGGAATTGCCGCTCTGGTGGAACATCTCAATGACACCAAAGATACTCTGCATCCCACGATTTGGTTTGAACGCGAAGAAAATGATGTCCTCATACAGGTGGCCCTTCAATACACCTCGGGATATGCAGAGCATATTGTAAGTTATGCTAATACCATTCGGACTATTGAAGGGGGTACCCATCTCAGTGGATTCAAGGCAGCCCTAACCCGGGCAGTAAACAATTACGCGAAGAAAAACATGAAAGAGGGCATAAAACTCTCGGGTGAAGATGTCAGAGAAGGGCTCACCACAGTGGTTTCCATTAAACTCCCGAACCCGCAATTTGAAGCTCAGACAAAGATCAAGCTGGCCAATCGGGAAGTGGAGGGGTTAGTAGACTCGGTAGTCTATGAGAAACTGTATGAATATTTGGAAGAGAACCCTGATGTGGCCAAGGTAGTGGTGGGAAAATCCGTGAAGGCGAGAGAAGCCAGAGAAGCAGCCCGCAAAGCCCGAGAATTGACTCGCAAGAAGAGTGCATTGGACACCTCCACGCTTCCTGGGAAATTAGCAGACTGTTCTCTATCTGATCCTGAGTTGTGTGAAATCTTTCTGGTGGAAGGTGATTCTGCTGGAGGTTCAGCCAAGCAGGCCAGGGACAGACGGTTCCAGAGTATCCTTCCACTGAGAGGGAAAATTCTCAATGTGGAAAAGGCCGCAGAAACCAGAATTCTCAAGAATCAGGAGATCTTGGCCATGATTCAGGCCCTAGGGGCAGGCTACGGAAAATCGTTCACTCTGGAAACTCTCAATTATAGCAAGATCATCATCATGACTGATGCTGATGTGGATGGGGCGCATATCCGGACTCTGCTGCTCACTTTCTTCTACAGGTATATGAGGCGCTTACTTGAAAGCGAGAAAATCTATATTGCACAGCCACCTCTTTACAAGGTGACAAGGAGAACCAAGGAGTACTACCTGTACTCAGACAACGAATTGAAGGAGAAACTCCAGGAGCTCGGAGGGGGAGCAGAAGTCCAGAGATACAAAGGACTAGGTGAGATGAATCCCGAACAACTGTGGGAGACCACCATGAACCCTGAGACGCGCACTATCCGCAGGGTGACCATTGAGGATGCAAGAAAGGCATCTGAGATCTTTGATATATTGATGGGCTCAAATGTGCAGCCCAGAAGGGAATTCATCCAGGAATACGCAAAAGAGGCAACTCTGGATATATAGGAGGAAAAGCATGGTGCTCGTGATACAGGCTGAGACAAGGGTAGTAATTCAAAGCATGGTTCAGTACTCAGGGCTACACACTGCAGTACTGGCCCTTCTTGCTCTCGCTGCTTTCAAGTTGACCCGATTTTTTGCCCAGCCCACAGAAGTACCTTCAGAACGACCGCATCTGGAAAAAGGAACCATGTATCTGGTAAAAGGAAGAGATGTGGGACGCTCCTATTCACTTTTTGCAGACTGGTTCAGTAAGAATGCCACCGGTCTTATCATAACCCGGATGAGCCCTCCTCGAATAAGAACTGTCTACAACCTGTGTGAGGCCCCCACTCTGTGGCTGAGTCAAAAAGAAGATGAGAATGTCCTGTACCCAACGCAGCTGCACAAGCTGTCCTACATAATCAGTGAAGCCGTATTTGACCAGAAGGACCCCGTCATCCTGCTGGATGGACTGGAATACCTCATCGTCCACAACAAATTCGAACCAGTTCTCAAACAGCTCTACATCATCCGTGAAGTCATCTCCCGTCACGGGGGGATTATACTCATTCCCGTGGATCCCGAAGCTTTCTCGGAGAAAGAAATGGGATTCCTGGAAAAAGAATCTGTCTGTATCTGATTGTTAGATCCAGTCCAGTCCCATGTTTTCTGCTTCTTCCTGCCTTCTCCTCATTCTGCGCTGCATCTCCATTTCTTTGAGGTTCTCCAGTTCCCTGATGCGCTGAAGCAGTTCTAGATCTGAGTCTTCCTCTTCACAACGTGGGATTCCCGGCTGCCACTCGTCATGAAATCCTAGAACAGGACGAGGCAAGTGTGGGCTCCCGGTAAATTCACCTTCCTCCTCAGGTGACCTGCTCTTGTCTTTGTGCAGGATGCGGTAGGCCGCCAAGAAAACCAAAAAAACTACCGCACTCAGCTCAAGAATGATCACCCACGAGGCGGTTCTCATTGTCTCCTTCTCAGAGGAAGCTTTCACCAGCCGCTCCTGAGACTGTGTGACCACAGGTTCCCGATAGCTGATCCTCAAGACACTTACTGCATCAATGGACACTACATAGACAGACTCGAATTGAACGTCCTCAAATTCCATCTGCAGTGGATAACTCTTTTTCTCCTGGAGGTCAAACAACTGACCCGTCCATGTGGGGATTCCATCAGTCATCTGAGAAACGGTCAAGGTAATACACTGGGCACCGCATTCTTCTATACTGAACACGTAATCATGCTGGAAATGCAGTCTGAACTCATCATGTGGAGAAAGACTGAATTCCGAGATCGAGCTTCCCATTATTGCTATTAACATGGTGATGGCGAAAGCTTTAATCATAGTTATTAATCAATGTTGCATAATATAAACTTTTCGGTAGTGGGGATAGAAAAGCAGGAGTGGAAGTGAGAGTCCTGGAATCAAAAACGGTGATAGCTACGGGTTCTGTGGTCAAAGGTGACGAGATGACTAAACCCAATTTCCTTGAGCTGGAGAAGCACAGGTTCGAATTGGAATGCAACCTGGGAAGCTTCATGGGCATCAGACCCCAGTGTTATGAGGATCCCTCCAAGGTCCCTGTACCACTTCAGGACGTTGAGAGACGGGTAGGTGTCACACACAGGATGGCGCAGCCCGGAAGTATTGATCTCCAGGACCAGGCTCTTCTCAACAATCGTCTGCAATACGGGCAAAATGACTGATTTACAGTCTGAAGAAGAGTAGTTACCTCCCCACCTCTTGAAATACTCAAGGTGGCCCACCACATCCACCAGACCAGAAGCTGCCATCGATTGGACTGCTTCAAAATAAGAGTGAGGAGTTGAATGGTCTAGAAAAGTGTCATCCATTGTCACGCCATCCACTTCATGAACAGATCCTATCACATAGTCACATGATGTAGAGGATATGTAGTCCCGGATCGATGGTTCCAGATGCTTCTGGTGACTGACCTCTATTCCGCGCCTGATGACCACAGGGGATTCAACCTTCAGGTGTTCAAGAGCTTCTTCATACCCGGGGTAGTCCAGGTAGTTGAATCCTCCCAACGTGGGATCCAGATCCACGTGTTCTGAGAAGCCAATTTCCTCGAGATCGAGGACCATGGCTGAGAACAGATAGTCTCTGGCATGTGATCTTCCATCGATGGAAAACGTGGAATGAATGTGATAGTCAATCATGTCCCCTCAGGACAAAGGAGAACCTAAAAAAGGTTTCTACGAACCTTCTCCTGATTCCCACATATGGGCGTGATTATCCCATGAGCAAGATCACGTACGTTTCAACATGTGTTCATGAGAATTCTCCTCTATCCTTGGTTCGAGTCAAAACAACATCTTGCAGCCTCAACCGAAAACTATTTAAGTAAAATGGGTGGAAAAAGGGGGAGAAGAGGTGATCATAATCCTTACTTTGGAGATTCTGAGATGGACCAGTACCCTTGTAAGCATTGGTGTGAAATTCTTGCTGGCAGTGTATTTTTTCAGGATTTACTCTCAGAAGAAATCGGAAGTTCCATTGATACTGGGAACTGGATTTTCCTTTTTTGGTCTGTCGCAGATTCCCATTCTCTCCATGCGCTACTTTGATGATCCCACTACTAACATGTACTTTGCCCTCTTGGGTGCCTTTCTGGCTGCTTTGTCCCTTGCCCTCTTGTATTACGGCACATCTCTCCTGTACTTCAAGGCGCACTCATTCATGCGCAAACCCTTCAGCATCCTGCTTTTTGTGGTTATGCTGGCAGTCATCCTGTGTTTTCCCTTCACGCTTTCCACAGAGGCTATTCTCAAAAACGTATTCGTGGTAGTGGCCACGGGATTCATTTTTCCCATACTATCCTTAGTGGCTGTGATTTTCTTCTACATCTGGTTGCGGCTCGAACCCGACAATCCCCGGAGAATCAGCGTCCTTCTTGTGGCAGCGGCCTGGTTAACCTATAGCCTGGCCAATGGAATCGGGTCCTTCTACTTCGGTACTGCCTTCGATTGGATATTCTATACACTGTGTATCATCGCTTTTCTGGTACTGCTTTACGGAATGACCCTGGGAAAGGCTACAGGTCACTAGAGACGTAGGGAGATCAACAGTATCATATTGTGGATCCCCGTGAAGAAATATCTAGGCAATGCTGGGTGTTGCACGTAGTGACTCCCATGTCAGGCAGAAAGACCAACACCTGACGCCACACTCCAGAGCATCAAAGGAGATTTTTCAAAGACATTTCGTTCATGAAGACCTCTCCTCATCTTCCTCAAAAAGCGGAGCTTCAACTGCATCTCTCGAAAGGCGGGTTAGATAGCGGGTCTTGGGACAGCCATAGAGTTCATATTCAGGATGGACTCCTCTGAAAGGTCCGTGCATGATTCTTGTCAATCTGAAGGGAGAAGTAACTGTATAGAACTGCTCTGAGTCACCAGTGAGGGTCTCGCAGTACGTGAAGACATTTTCTCCTAGGTCCTGAGAAATATAGTAGACTGGCTCCAAGAGATCGTCATTCTGGAGTACCTTTCCACAGAGATGTGGGTTTTCTGAAATTCTTTCTCTCTGGACAGCTTCTCCCAGTGGAGTATTGGGAAACACGCGGATCCCCAAAATCGTGAATACTTTGCAGGAGTACCTCTTGAAGAATTCTATAGCTTCCTCAATGGTGCCATATGTTTCCCCAGGACCTCCCAGCATCAGACTCCCCCTGAAGGGTATGGCATATTCGTCACACCATGCTATGACACGTTCAATGTCCCGAGGTGTGTGGGCCTTCCCAAGGTTTGAGAGGATCGTCGGGTTGACGTGGCCGAAGTCTATCATGAGACTTAGAACCCCCGATTGGGACAAGAGTGCTGCCAGTTCCTCTGTAAAAAGAGTGGGGGTCACATATGCAATCCATCTGATCTTCCGGTGATATCCATGTTGTTTAAGGTAGGTAACCAGGTTCACTGCAGCTTCGTAGTCTGCATTGAACTCACTGTCTGCAATGAACAAGTAGCTGATACCCTGGTCAAGAAACCAGTCAATTTCTGCTGCCACAGAACCAGGTGATTTTACTCGCACTTGCTTCCCCTTGATGAAGGGTTCAACACAGTAGATGCACCGGTGAGGGCATCCTCTCTTAGTCTCAACGACTCCAAATCCAGAAAAGTGCTGGTGGCCCGGGCTGTAATACATGTGATAGTCTACTCGCCCTCTCTTCACCACAGGGAGCTCTCTTCTGAAGGGTCCAGGTGGGTTGCGCTTCACTGTGCCGTCTTCACGGTGGACCACATACGGAATTTCAGATATGTTTCCTGCCCCATGGAGTATGTACCTGAGTAGTAAAGGAAGAGAAGTCTCTCCACACCCGTAGATGCCGTAATCTGCTCCTACATACTCCAAAATCCTCTCTGGCAAGATGGAGAATCCATTTCCTCCCACCACAACAGGCCCTTTGCAGTAGCTCTTTATCAAGTGGACGAGGGACCTCGTGGCAGGGAGAGGAAAATGGAGAGTCTCAGAAAAGGCGGTGCGTTCCAGGTTGCGGATAGTCATGCACGCACCATCGTAGTGCGTGGTCTGAAGCAAGGCTCTCACATCATCTTCACTGGTAAAGGCTACATCCACAAGATCCGTGGCAACACCCTCACCCTCCAACTGCTCTGCTACATAATCCAGAGCAGCAGGAGGGGATGGAGGTTCCCACTTGTGACTGTTCACTAGCAGGAATCGAACCATGAGATTTCTCACCACCCCTGATGTACCTAGTCTTCTGCCAACTCATCTATCAAGGCGGAATCTGCAAACAACGGTGGCTTAATCTGCCCAAGTGACTTTTCCTCTTTCTGTTTCCGCTTGATATAGCGATCAAAAGTTCCTTTCTGGAGAGCAACGATATCTGGACATTTGAGTACATTTTTTTTCCTCAAATCATCATATATGGCATTTACCTCCCGTAGTGACCTGTCCACTGTCTCAACGACTGTGTTCACATCAATGCTCTCCTCGAATTCAAAGGCAAAGACGTACCGCAAAGGGTCGTCCTTCACTGCTGCCATGTGGTTGGTGATCTCAACACCCAGCGTAGATTCCATTGACTGCCTCAGCATGGACATGTGCATTTCGTTGAACTTCTCTCCAGCCACACTGCTTTCCCATCCTAGCCGGCCAACCCAAAACAGTCTGTCAGGCCCAATGAACCGAACGATATCCCCAATGATGTAGCTGTACAGCCCACCGGGAGTAGTCACTGCCAGCACGTAGTCCGTGTTGAGGGAAACCCGAGTGTAGGAAAGTCGCGTCAGGGGATGAGTCTTGTAGTTGTGGGGTTCTTCCATCTGGTTCCACTCGTCAAGCGGAATGAACTCGTAGAACACATGGTTGAGAATAGGTGTAAGCCCCTCTCTCTCATCTTTCTGATAGGCGAAGAACCCTTCTGTGGCACAGTAGAACTCCCGGCAACACACCTGGTCTCCCAGAAGCTTCTGGTACTGCTTCCTGTACAGGGACATTCTTACCCCTGCTCCTGTTATAAGCTCAAGGTTGGGCCAGATCGTTGGTATGGTGTCGGGTAGGCCTAGGAGAGGACGGTATTCTGAAATCACTTTCTTGAAGTATGACAGAAGAATGGGAGGCGTGGAACAGCTCATGGTAACATTCTCTCTCGAAGCATGCCTCGTCAGTTCCAGCCACCGTTCTTCCCAATCTCCCATAGCTAACACCTTCTGAGAAGGAGTGAAGGCCTCTGCCATCCCTGGCAGCTGCTGTACATCATGGGATACCACACCTGAAATGTACCCCACCGGTTTGCCTGCTACATACCGGCTTGCCACATCAGCCACCACCATGAGCATCTTGCCTTCCAGGAGGAATTTTCTGGATGGCTCTTCCTCCACGCAGCTCACCACAATCTTGGCCAGGGTTCTGCCAAAATGCTCTGCCATGACCTCGGGAATCGGGTACAGCTTTGGAGAAGAGAGCGTTCCACTGGTTTCTGCCCAACGAGGAAAATCCTCTGCTAGAAGGATATGTGGGACACCGGCCTTCATCAGTTCAAGATACAGTCTGAAGTCATCGTAACGAGCCAGAGGTAGTCTCTTCTGGTAAGACTCTATGGAATCAATCTCACAGAATGAATGGTCCTTGCCGAATACAGTATTTCTGTTTGCCTTTAGAATACTGCGTAGAACTTGTTCTTGCACTTTTTCAGCATGTTCTAGAGCACTATCGTCTCCTGCAAGTTTCTCTACTCTCTGCAGTAGATGTGTATTCATCTTTCCACCTCCTCAAAATCAGGAGGAGAAAGGGACTACTGCGTTCTCTGTCCGCTCTTCGCGAACAGCTACGCTGCAGCTTCCTGGCATATAGCCAGAACTACAGCAGACACCCAGTATTTAGATAGACACACAGTTCTATCCTCCTTTCCTCCACCTTTGTCTTCTGATACGACCTATATAAGTTTTTGCATGGTCATGCAGTCGTTCAAATCACCCGGGTCAAAAAGAGAATCTTGAAAACGTGCCCAATGTGATGCCAATGAAGCCAAGAATTCCAGAGTGTAAGGCCACCCTGAGGGGAAGGCAGCATCACAATGCAGGAAAAAAATAATCCGAAAAGGAAGAAGCCAAAGAAAGAAAGGGAAAGATCTACCTCACAATGGAAAATGTTTCCTGTTCTGTGGACTTCGTGTGCATGAGCTTGCTTAGTGCCTGCTCAAAGTGCCGCATTTCAACTATCTCGGCATCTATGTTCTCCCTGATAGCAAACATACCTGCTTCTCTGCACACCGCAGCAATATCAGCACCTGAAAGATCTTCTGTCCTCTTTGCCAGCTCCTTGACATCCACGTCCTTGAGAGGCATGTCTCTTGTGTGAACCTTGAAAATTGCTGTCCGTGCTTCTTCATCAGGCAGTGGAATCTCGATAAGAGAGTCAAACCGTCCTGGCCTCAGCAGTGCAGGATCCAGAAGATCTGGCCTGTTCGTGGCTGCAATGATGGTCACCCGCTGCAATTTCTCAATTCCGTCCACTTCAGTCAGCAGCTGATTGAGAACTCGTTCTGTCACCTTGGTTCCCACTTCCTGTCCCCGGGTTCCAGCCAGAGAATCGATTTCATCGAAGAAGATGATGCAGGGAGCCACCTGTCGTGCTCTCTTGAACACCCGTCGCACTCCTTCTTCAGATTCACCAACCCATTTGGACAGGAGCTCAGGTCCTCGTACAGCAATGAAGTTGGCCTCGCTCTCTGTGGCGACACCCTTTGCCAGGAGTGTCTTGCCACATCCGGGAGGGCCATACAGGAGAATCCCTTTTGGTGCTTCGATGCCAAGTTTCTTGAAAACCTGGGGGTTTTTCAGAGGCAGCTCAACAGCTTCTCTCAGTTCTTTTTTCACACCCTCCAGTCCACCGATATCTTCCCACTTGACATCAGGAACCTCTACAAAGGCTTCTCTCATGCCAGATGGCTCGATTTCGTGGAATGCTTGAGTGAAATCCTCCATGGTCACTGTCAGTTGCTCCAGGACTTCCTGGGAGATGTCCACATCCTCACCATGGATCTTGGGAATGACTCTTCTCAGCGTCTTCATGGCGGCCTCTTTGCACAGGGCAGCCATGTCAGCCCCAACATATCCGTGGGTCATGCCAGCAATCCTGTCCAGGTTCACATCCTCAGTCAACGACATTCCTCTGGTATGGATGAGCAGGATTTCTTTCCGTCCTTCGATATCAGGAACACCGATCTCAATCTCTCTGTCGAATCTCCCCGGTCGTCGTAAAGCAGGGTCAATAGCATTGGGGATATTGGTAGCAGCAATGACTACTACTTTGCCTCTGGCCTTAAGGCCATCCATCAATGTCAGCAACTGAGAAACCACCCTTCTCTCCACTTCGCCCGTCACATTCTCTCGTTTGGGAGCTATGGCATCCACTTCATCAATGAAGATGAGCGCAGGAGCATTTTTCTCAGCTTCCTCGAATACATTTCTCAGGTTCTCCTCTGATTGCCCGTAGTACTTGCTCATGATCTCGGGTCCGTTTATAACAGCGAAATGCGCGTTGATTTCGTTGGCTAGTGCTTTGGCCAGGAGTGTCTTGCCACACCCAGGAGGTCCATACAGAAGAACTCCTTTGGGTGGTGCAATTCCGAGCCTCTCAAACACCTCGGGATGCTTCATGGGTATTTCTATCATCTCTCTGATCTTCTGAATTTCCTCGTGCAAGCCGCCAATGTCTTCATAGGTCACCTCAGGGACCCGGCTGATTTCAGAAATGCGCACAGGTTTCTCTGACACTGTGATCTGTGTTCTCGATGTAATCATTATCACGCCACCTGGATCGGTCTTGGTAACAACGAAGGGGAACACATTGCTGAACATCTCAAAGAGAACAACGTTGTTTCGAATGATGGGTTTCCCCAGGAGCTTCTCTCTGAAGTACGAAGATATATCTCCACGGATTCTGATTTCCTGCTCTGCGGGTGCAAGACTTATACTCCTGGCTTCGTGTGCTTCAGCCTTTTTCACTTTGATCTTGTCTCCCAAGGAGACCCCCGCGTTCCTCCGCAGAGTAGAATCCATTCTCACAATATCCAGGCCTTCATCTTCATACCTGCCCCTCCACACCAGCGCAGGCACAGAACGAGATCCTGAAAGCTCAACCACATCACCTGCTTCTAGTCCGAGCTGGCCCATAGCTGTGGTGTTCAACCGGATGACTTGTCTTCCTACATCCATTTTTTCTGCATCTGCTACCGTGAGTGTCATTTCTTCATTCATGATAATCACCTTTCAAAAAAGAAAGAGGAAAAGTACTGATGCTACTAGTCTATCTCGATATTCCTTGATTCAGCGACGTCTTTCTTGGGCAGAAAGACCTCCAGGACACCGTTCTTGTAGGTTGCTCTGGCCTCGTCAGCCTTCACAGGTACTGGGAACGGGATGCTCCGATAGAAGCCCGTGTACTGCCTTCCTGATGCCTTGAAGCCTTCTCTTGACTCGCTATGTTCATCTTTAGACTCTGCCCTTATTTCCAGTCTTTCAGAGGTTATGCTCAGCTCAATATCTTCCTTGGTCATTCCTGGCAGCTCTGCTGTTATGATAACCTCCTTGTCAGTCTCCTGTACGTCAGTTAAGGCTTCCCTCTTTCGGGGGGTCGCCCTCAGTTCCGATTCCTGTGGTGACCTTCCTGGCCCCAGTGATCGATAATAAGGACGTCGAAAGAAGTCATTGAACATCCGGTCCATCTCTTCCTGCATCCTCTGTATTTCATCAAAGATGTCCCATGCCATTATTTATCACCTCTTTCTTACCTTTACCTAATGTTAAGTTAACTTCAAGTATATAAATCTTTCGGTCCGTAGGATATGGAAATGCGAAAGAGAATGAATATTCTGGCCAAGATGGAAGGAGTTCAGGAATTCCATTCCTGTATTAACACTCTTTTCAGATCTAAAGAATTATCAATATGAGAAAACTGTATCAAAACTGTGTGAGACCTGTATATGATGCTTAGGAGGACAAAGGATCAAGAGAAAAAATAAAACAAAAAAAACAAAATGAAAAAGAGAAGTACGTTTCAATCCGGATGATTCCCTGCAGGTTTCCACGAAGACCTGCATTTCACTCCCGGATTGCAGTCGCCGGAGAGATCTGCTTGCTCAGGGCTGACCAGACCTCCCAGTGCCAGTAGTCGTGCTGAAGACTTCTTCACAATTTTCACCCCCCTTGTAGTCTTCGAAGTTGATCTTCTTCCAGTCTCCACTCTCGAACAGTTCCAGTGGAATTGTTCGAGAAAGTGCCTTCTGTCGTGAAAGCATGTAGGTTTCCACACCAGTTAAGACGCCTGAGTCCTGCAGACGCAACAGTGCTTCAAAGAAGTCGAAACAATCTTCTTTGTACATCTGGAACTTGCAGATTACAGATGGGATTCCCTGCACCTTTGACCAGTATGCAAAGGCAGGAAGACCGGAGAGACCATTGAGTGCCCGTCCGATTCCGTAAGCGTAGTTTTCATTCTTGGCATGCAATGCAACGTAGAAGAGATTGGTCAAGTCGAAAAGTCTTTCTCCGCGCATCTTGGAAGCAGCCACGAAAAACGTTTCAATCAGGTTCTGATGACGATTGGAGAATCGCCATCCAATCTTCTTGGAAAGCGAGTCAATGGAAAGCTCATCATCAGTAACCTTCTTCCACTTTTCAGCGATCTCCACCCATTCCTGTCGTGGGTTAAGCTCCAGCTCCTTAAGCATGAAGAGGTCTAACTTATCGAACTTCGTTTTTCTCTTCCTCTTTTTCTCTTCTTCTGGTTTTCCTTCTTGCACCGAATCAATCCAGGCATCCCAATCAAAGGGTCTTCTTTCGAGATATGCGTCCGACTTTACCGGAATCTGATGGAACCGCACAGTCTCATACATTCTATACTTGCTGACGATATCTTCTCCTCGCAGGTACTCTACATAGCGTTTGAAGTCATCTACATTCTTCTCTGCTACTGCGTGAGTAGTGCAGTATCCATTCATATATCCGATGCAATTGGACACACCTTTGATGTCGGGAGAACATAACATGTCCTTTGCCTTGTGAGAAAGAGCCTCAGAGAAAACTACGATGTATCGCATTCGCAAGGCCTTGTAGTTAGGTTTTACTGTGGCAATGAGATATCCCCGTTGTTCCATATTTCTGATTCGTCTGTAGGTAGTCTTTTCAGGGATTTCTAGAGAACGAACCAACTGTGGCAGATTCTTCGGACCATGTTCGTACAGCTTTTCCAGGATTTTAAGATCTCGCTTATCCATTTCTACACCTTTTCTCTGGACTTCCCACTGAGCGTTTATAAACCTTTCGTTCCGTCTTGATTGATATGCTCAGTTCTCCTGACTACCTTATTATAGCACACCGAGGATATAAGTTTTTCGGGTTACACTCTACGATCCTTTCATAATTTCTCAAGAATCTCCAATCTTACCCTCCCAGGGACTCAGTAGATTGCGAAATCTACAACAGAATATACCATGAGTTGGGTCATTCTTGCGAAAAATGGGACTGTGATTTTCACACGAGAAAGGAAATTGTAGATTAAGCTAATATCTACAGGTTTTTAAGTACAAAAGGGAACAATAATCAAGAACTTGTAGCCAGGATCATGGTGAAATTCATGAAGCCGCCCGGAGCTTGGAGAAGCTGCGACATTTCCTCAATTGCCTGTATGATGAGCTTCATGAATCAAGAAGTGACGTACGATGAGAAGCCAAAAACCTTAATAAGAAGGCTTCTGGAATCTGAGCTTGAGGTGTTGCTATGAAGAATTACTGGATCGTCAAGGTCAAAGGCAAGTCGCTGATTCTTCCCCAAGAACTCTCAGAGATACTCAGAATCGACTCAGGTGCATACGTCCTCATCGAGGCAGACACGCGGTCACGGGAAGCTGTTATTACCAAGCTCGCATCCTCAGGGGTCAAACTGGTGGAAATGAATCTGCTTATGAAAAATGTTCCCGGGGCTATGGCCAAAGTGGATTCCATGCTGGGGACCCACAACATTAACATCATCTATGCAGAAGGCGAAATGGTAGAAGATGACCCTGGTCTGTACACGTCAGTAAAAATGCTGGATATGTGCACGGCAGATGTCGTGAGCAGTGAGCTGGAGAGAGAATTGAAAAGCCTACCAGAAATAGTGGAAATTAGATTCTTAGAGTTCAGCTGAGAATGTACCCTTCTGTGTCCATTCTTTTTGGTGGTACGTCACGTCATTCGACCGTCAGATACTGGGGGCTTGTCAGGCTGTGGGTTCTTTCCTGTCACTTTTGCTCCTGCTGGTAGCCATTTTCATTGCTGGGAAAACCTTATAAGTCTATTCTAAGAAAGAATCAACGATGCCCATCAAGAGGAGTTTTCTGCACGAAGCTCTCGAGGAGATGAAAACCTCTCAGAAAGCTGAAACTCGGAAAGAAATTGTATTTCCTGCAAAAATGAAGGTGAAAGACATCATGAGAGACATCCCTTCAGTGAAGGAGGACATGTCTCTTCAGGATCTCCTGCATGAGCTCAAAGAAAAGGAGGAAACCTGTTTTACCGTTGTCAGTTCTAAGGGAGACGTTGTGGGATTGGTGACAGAAAGTGATCTGATGAAGCTGATTTCTAAACCCCTTCCTCATACCGGCATTGGTGGGCTGGGGTACAGATCTCTGTTTTTTAGAAGTGCAGAAACAGTCGGTGACATTATGACCCGGAATCCAATTTGCATTTCTCCTGATGCAAAATTGGAGGATGCTGCCCGTATCATGCGCAATAACAAGATTCGACATCTGCCCGTGACCAAGAACAGGAAGTGCATTGGCCTCATAGGAGTCAAGGACCTGCTCCTCATCTTGAGAATACTCATATGACAGTGATATCATGGAATTTCTAATACAGATTATGTTTTTTTTGCTGATGGCCAAAATTGGAGGAGAATTAGCCGAAAGAGCTAAACTTCCATCTGTTTTGGGGGAACTCCTGGTGGGTCTTGCTCTTGGTCCCTCCTTGCTCCGCCTTTTTTCCCCTGACCCCGCCATGAATGATATTTCAGGAATCGGCATTATTCTTCTGATGTTTCTGGCAGGGCTTGAAACTGACCTTGAGGAAATGAAGAAAACCGGCCTGGTCTCGCTGCTTGCGGCCCTGGGAGGAGTGGGACTTCCTTTTTGTCTTGCTTTTCTGGTAGGGTATTCGTATGGATGGAACACAGTCGATTCACTCTTCCTGGGTACAATCCTCACTGCAACGAGTGTGGGGATTACCGTGAGAACGCTCATGGATATCGGGAAGCTTAACACAAGTGTGGGGATGACCATCCTGGGAGCTGCTGTTATTGACGATGTCATCGGCATTATTGTGTTTACCGTTGTGAGAGGAGTTTCACTTGATCAGGAATTCTCCGTTCTGGGTGTCCTGGAGCTCACTGGTGTCATGGCCCTGTTCTTCATAGTCAGTTTGAAAGCAGGGTTCTGGCTTTCTGATAGGCTGGACACCTGGGTCACACGAATGCGAACGCAGGAAGCGTCCCTGGCTGTGGCCATTATTTTCGTGTTGTCCATGGCTGTTATAGCAGAGCGAGCACAGGTAGCAGGAATCACAGGAGCTTTTATTGCTGGTATTGTCATGAGTAGAAGCTCCCGAAAGGAATCCGTTGAGAGCAAGATCAATGCAATAGGATATGGCTTTTTTGTTCCTCTCTTCTTTGTCAACATTGGTGTGAATACCAACCTTCATGAGATCACCATGCTGGGAATGGCAGTCCTGGTGGTGGTTGCAGCCATTGGAGGCAAGGTTCTGGGATCAGGAATCCTGGCGGTTGTGGGAGGTCTTTCTCCACGTGAAGCTCTGCAGGTTGGCGTTGGAATGGTCCCTCGCCTGGAAGTGGCGCTGATCATCGCGTCCATGGGGCTGACAGCTGGTGTCATCTCATCTCTGGTTTATTCACTGACAGTGGCCATAGTGCTGGTAACCACCTTCATTACACCACCATTGATAAAACTGGCATTCAAATAGCAACTGCTGTCATGAACGATGGTTTCGAAGTGTTCTCTTTCTAATCACTGACCTTCTTCCTCCGCCTTTCAAACTCTGCTTTGAACCGGTGAGCTTCCTTGATTTCAATGAAGAGATCTTCTCCCAGTTCATGCACAATGGCCTCGCTCACAGAGTCTGAATCCCTGATAGAGGCTTCCTTGCGGTTCAGGGCTTTTTCCACTTCTTCACGGGAGAGCGTGAATATCTTGACATTCGTTTCTTCCTGGATCTGATCCATGAATGCCTCCAGAGCTTTCCCTGCCTGCAATTCTCTGTCGCCTGACTGGTGGAATGCAGCGCGAGGAAGACCTCCCTGAACAATCATGATACCCGCCCCTCTGTGTGAGGACAGCACCAGATATCCTTCGATTCCTCTGTCCTTGAGAGTCCGGAGCAGAATTTCCAGGGCAGCCAGCTCTCGTACATGGGTAGAAATAACCTGGTCTCCCTCTGGAATCCCAAAGTAAGAGCGGACCTTTGTTATGGCTTCCAGTTCCTCCTCTTCTATACGGTGGAAGACCTCCTGAGGAGTTCCAGACAGCTTGAGGGCAGAATACTTCAACACAGTCTTCAGATATATGGGTTTCAACTCATGAAAATCAATAATTCCCTTCTCTAAGGAAAATATGAACAGTATTTTGAATAGAGCTTCATCTCCATACTTCAACTCCGCTGCTGACTCATACAATGCACCCACTGCTTTCCCTCCTGAGAAGAACACGCAGCCATCTCGAGGAGCTTCATCTTCTTCTGCAAAAATTCTGAAATATCCAGTGAGGGCACGCTGTTCAAGATCATCAAGGAGCTCCCAGAAATCAGTAACATGGACAGCCAACTGAAAGTCCAGCAGATCACCCTGTGGTATCCTCATGTTTGCTATCACCAGGTATCGGGTGTCTTCCGGCACGCGTTCCTCCTCAGGAATGTCGGGTATGGTAGAGGTACTCACTGCCATTTCAGGATAGTTACCTGCCAGCAGAGACACCACCGACTCCCCCAGACCCCTCACGTCAACTAATCCTTTGTCAAAGGGGTAAAAAGCACCAGTATATGCAGGGTCACCGAACACCTGTTCCTTGCCAGATTCTGAATACCCACCTACAACATCTCCTCTCAAGAGGAAGATGTAGAAATCAACGAGTTCCTCTTTCTCTGTCGTCACCCTGATATATCCAGTCACCTTTTCCTGAGCAGCCCTTTTCACAATGTCTGCCAGCGACATGTCAGGCAGGCGGTACAAGGCCAATTTGCTGCCGTAGGGGACTTTCATAGGGGGGAATAGCATTTGAAGAATATAAAGGTTTGGTCTATCGGTAGGGAGTCTGCGCCAATTCCCGCAGCCTTTTTACCCGTGAAGCCGTGGTAGGATGGGTAGACAGTAATTGGATGAGGCTATCTGCCTTGAACGGATTGACAATGAACAGGTGGGCTGTGGCAGGGCTTCCCTGCCTGAGGGGCCTGCGGGCGACCACGTCTTCTATGCGGATCAGTGCATCTGCCAGTGCATTGGGGTTTCCAGAAATGACGGCTCCACTTTCATCTGCCTGATATTCGCGGCCGCGTGAAATGGCCAGACGGATCATCAAAGCTGCCAGAGGAATGAAAACAGCAAGAAGCACTACTCCAATAAGCTGTTCATAACCAGAATCCCTCCGTGACCCTCTGGTCCACAGCATCATGCGCCCCATGAATCCCAAATATCCAATAGTTCCTGCAAGAACAGCAGCTACTGTTGAGATGAACATGTCCTTGTTCTTGATGTGGCCCAGTTCATGAGCCAGTACTGCTTCCAACTCCTCTCTGCGCAGCAAGCTGAGAGCACCACTTGTTACTGCCACCACGGCATTGTCAGGGTTCCGTCCTGTGGCAAAAGCATTGGGAGTCTCACTGTTGATGATGGCAATCTTGGGTGTGGGAACTCCTGCTTTCAGAGCGAGCTGGGAGATCATGGAATACAGTTCAGGAGCAATATTCTCAGAAACAGTATCTGCTCCATACATTTTCAAGACAATTCTATCTGAATACCAGTAGGACACAAGATTCAGCGCCATGGCCAGAGCAAATGCAACCGTCACCATGATGAAGGGATCAATGCCCACCACCATCCCGATGATGTAGCCTGTAGCCATAAGGAGGCCTGTAAGAATACCCATGAGGAGAGCAGTCTTCATACCTGAAGGTGTTCTCTGAATTATATAAAGGTTACGATACGAGTAGAAAGAAGGAGCAGAGGAGAATAGTGCTGAGAAAAGACAAGAAATGAATTCCAAATAGAAAATAAGATGGTTTTCCTTCATAAATCTCCTGAAATAGTACGATTGAACCTTCCAGGAAAACATGAGAGAGCTGCTCCAGGACTCATTTGTCCATGATCCAAGTGAGCGGGACCTACCAGATCTGTCCCAGTCAGAATTCTGCCTGTGTCATCCTCAGGGAACTTTGAGAGGATTCCATCGTTGAAACAGCTGGTGTTCTACTCCTAGTTGATCCAGGATCTTTCCCACCACGAAATCAACCATGTCTTTCACTGTCTGAGGCTTTTGATAGAAAGCAGGCATGGCAGGCAGGATGGAAGCTCCCTGCATGGACAACTTTGCCATGTTCTGCAGCAGGACTGTGCTCAGTGGTGTTTCCCGGGGAACGAGCACCAGGGTTCTCCGCTCCTTGAGAGCCACGGATGCACATCGGGTAATCAGTGTATCTGAAATTCCACAGGCAATCTTGGATAATGTTGAGGTCGAACAAGGGGCCACCACCAGGCTGTCAAAGAGAAAACTCCCTGAGGAGAAGGGAGCATCCAGTTCATGATCTTCATAAACCGTCCCCATGCCCTTAATGTCCTCAAGACAATACTGAGTTTCCTCAGTGATCAGGGCCTTCCCATTTTCAGTAACCACCACGAACTTCTCACCCGGCAAGACCTGCAGAAGCCTGATCCCATAGATCGTTCCTGAAGCACCTGTAATGCCCACCACCGTTTTCATGCCTTCCACCTTGCATTTCTTCTAATCAGGAGCACCAGCGATCCCTCTGTGGGGACTCCCAGGGTCTTGAATTGCCCCACCACAATCGTTGGCAGGAAATTAATTTCGTGAATTTTCGCCCTCTCAGGTTCTTCTAGGGCATCGATTAGCTCAAAGCTGATTCTTCCTCTGGACAGGAAAGCAAGAGCAGCCATCATGGTAATGACCTTATTGCAGTGTACAGAATCTCTTTCAATGAAGGCTTTCAAGGTCATGGGTTCTGTTTCCAGCAATTTCTCCTGGAGGGATTCAAGATGAGCAAGGTTCAATTCAAAGTTGATCTTGGGTTCTCCATAAACCAATCCCACTCCCCCCCTCTTGCAGGCCACAATACATTCGCCGCAGGCAAAGCAGTCCATCTCAGCCAGAGGATGAACTTCGATTCTGGATTCAAATGTGACGTCTATTCTCTCGCACACATTCATGCAATCTCTGGTTTTGCAGGGCCTGCAGCGTGAGGTATCGAAGACAAGGTTCAGCCTTTTCAGCATGAAATAGTCTTTCACCATGTAGGACACCACTGCATCCTCCCCCATGTCCCCGGTGTAGACTCGTCCATTGATATATAAGGCAGGTCCTTTGAGTAGATAGTGCTGGACAAGGTTGATGCTTTCCTGCATGTTGACCAGCCAGCTCTGTATGTTGGGAAGGTTCTCAATCTCTTTGAGGTACGCGGGGATCTCTTTCTCTTTTTCATAAAAACAGATGATCCTCCCTTTGATTCCCCTCAGTTTTCTCAAACTCACGTCAGAAATGGGTTTGTCCTCTCCCTCTGGAGGATAGCCTCTCTGTGGATACTGTGTGGGGGGAAGAGGATAGTGCAATGGTCCATATGATTCCTCAGGAGAAATGTATCTCTCAATAACAACCTTTTCAGAAAATGACAACGACAGCGCCTGCTGAGAACAAGCATCTGCGCAATCACCACATAGAATACATTCTGCTGGTCTCTTGCGGGCCACTTCAAAAATGTTCACCCGTGTGGGACAGACCTCAAGACAGTCCTCACACCGTGAGCATCGAGAGGGATCAAACTGGAGGTGAAAGGGGGAAATCTTGTTGAAGATTGCGGCCATGGCTCCCACCGGACATAAATACCGGCACCAGAACCGGTGTACAAACAGAAATGAAATCAGTAGTAAGAAGAATATGGTCAGCCGGATGATAATCCAGGTGTCCACAGCAAATCCCACCACCAGCATGCGGGGAATTGCAGCTACCAGCGTACCAAAAGGGTTGATTCGATCAAAGTAGGGAGTTCCCGTGTAGTAGCACACCGCAAACACTCCCACCAGCACACCGTACTTCACGTTTGTCATGACACTGTGCAGTGATCTGGGGAGATCTATGCCTCGAAACACGTGGACAATGTCCTGGAAGAATCCAAAAGGACAGGCCCACCCACAAAAAAACCGACCAAAAATGGCGAATACCAGGACTAGAATCCCCAGGGGAAACCATGGGATAGCGTTCTCCAGTATGTAAAACTGCAGAATCCTTAGTGGATCGGAAACAGAAGAATACTGGTAGGGAGCATACAGAAAAGGCACCACCACAAAGTACAACGTAATACCCACAGCCCCAGTACTCACCACAATGATTGTCAGAAGCTGGGCAAGTCTCCGAGGAGCCTTGTACGTCACAGCCGGGCCACCTCCTTTGCTATGTCAGAGAGGTACTCCTCTACTGCACCAGCACTGGTACTGGTTCCTATAATGACTCCCCTGTGAAAGACTACCACCAGAAAATCTGTTCTCTTCTCCAATCCCAGCTCCTGCAGGACTGCACCTGTCTCCTGTGAGTCGTCATAGTAAGCACCCCGGTACTGAATTCCCGTCAGCCTGCAGAACCGCAATACCCGTTCCACTGCAAGATCGCATGATGGGCATTCTACAGCAGAAAATACCATCACGTCCATCTCGGGATCCACTGCTGCACACAGAAAACACGGATACATTCCAAAAGCTTCTGTGTGGTCTACTTGATAGCGCTGGAATCCCAGGAAAATACCTGCAATCCCGATGAATACTGCTACCAACCAGATATATTTCATCTGTTTCTCTCCTCTCTTATAACTTAAATACTTTTTTCAAAAAAGGTTGGGGCTTCCTGGGACCCTTTTCTCGTGTTAGGAGAAACCCCAACCCCTGGAAATCAGAGTCGCAATCCTGGTAACACCTCCGAAGATTGCTATGTAATATTGATTAACAACACTATATAAAGCTTTCGGTTATTTATGCTAGTTAGAGGGAGAAGAAGGGATGTTTGAGGGTTCGTGGAAGATGGTGTGGGCATACTGTGAGATTGCCCTGAGAAACAGACTCAGTGGCGTGAGAATGGGAGAAGATGGGCGGCTCACAAAGATGGAGGAGCTTTCAGGATTGATTGCCACTGAATCGCGATTTGAGGTCGTGAAGAATAGCGAGAGCCCAGAGCAACCTGAACATTTATTAATAGAGATGTCCAGAAGGGGAAGGTGACAGCTGCCAAGGACTCTCGCATCTATGACCTGCTGTCTGCAGGTATAATAGGAGCCATCTGTGTGCTGCTTGTTGCGCGATGGGATCTGTATCCAGTTTTTGTTGACATCTACTACCATGCCTCAGTTGCAGTCTCTTTCGAGAAAGCTGGGGGAATCGTTCTGTGGGATTTCTGGGAGTTTGCCCCCCTGGGAAGGCCCCATCTATACCCCCCGCTGCTCCATGTCATCATGATGCTTTTCTCAGAAGTTTCGAATATTGCAACTGTTTCTCGAATTACCAGTTTCATAATGTTTCCTGCATCTCTGGGGACGCTGTGGTGGTTTTCCAGAGAAATCTACTCCCCTCGAACCGCTTTTTATTCTGTGCTGGTCTTGTCGTCCTGTTATGAATATTTCAATCTGCAGTCTGTCACATCGGCTGCTGGCCTGGTTCTCGTGGCTGTGCCTCTCTTGTTCTACTGGTTTGACAGAGGGAAATACCTTGCAGCAGTGGTGGTCCTGGCTGGCTGTCTGTATACGCACATCAGCATGGCGCCCATTGTGGTCTGTGCCCTCCTGTTGTACAGTGTAGTGAGTAAGAAGGCTCTCGCTGGTATCAAGGTCGCAGGAGGTTCTCTAATTCTCTATATACCGTGGCTCCTCCACATTGTGACAAATCTGAGCAGTCTATCTGCGAATTCTCCCAGTTCCAGAGTGCTGGTACTCGTCGCTCCCTGGTTGTTGGGAGTGCTGGGAAGTGTCATATGCATAAAGAAGAGAGGTGAGTTCCTGATTCCTGTGTGTATTCTGGTATGCATGGCACCCATAGCCATGTCGTATGCGGGACGATTCACTGGCCACGCACTGCTTCCTCTTTCCATGCTTTCCGGGATTTTTCTGTCCCACCTTGAGGGGTTGGTTTCACCGGGAAAGAGGAGTTTCCTTGTGGTGGCTTCATTACTGGTGCTAACTCTGGTTGCACCAACTGTAGGCATGATGGGAGGAAGAGACCTGAATAGAGGGATAGGAGGTGCAGGAACTGTCGACTCCGGAATCCCGAGAGGGGAGAGTGCACCTCGCCTCTCAATCCAGGAAGGACGGCCCCCAGTAGATCAGAGACCGCAATCACGTATCACTCTCAGAATTCCGTCACTGTTCCTCATACTCCTTAAATTGCCCTCAGATTCCTATCTGAATCCGGAAAACCTGGCAATGGTACAGATTATCGAGAAGAACTCTCGGGAAGACGAGATTGTCTTTATTCCCAGCGGAATGATGGGATGCCTGGTCACTGCTGCCACAGGTAGACCTCAGACTCTGGGAATGTGGCAGGAGGTTTCATCTGATTACGAGCCAGATCCAAAATCTGCGTCTGTTTTTGTCTTGCCACGGGGCAGACAGGCACCTTCCCAGCTCATAAAGATCGGAGAGACTGAAAAATGGGAACTGTACAGGGCTCCGACGAAAAAGACAGGAGTTATTCCCCGTGCTGTCCTCAGAACTGAGCTGGTGTATGGAATTCTATTGGCTGCATGTGCCGTGATCGTCTATGATCTCGTGAGGAAGAACCCCCGGAACAGATAGACCGGCCGGAAGGATGGGTGAAATGCTTAAAAGTTCAGGTCACTACCAGGCGCAATGCACACTGTCCATCTTTCCCAGCCACTGAACCTTCATCACACGCTGAATTCCGGGCAGGTGTTCAGGTGGCAGAACCTCAATGGAACCTGGGAGGGGATTGTCAGAGGAGAATTCATTCGCCTCTTTGAAAATGAAGGTACCCACTGTACCTGCGATGAAAATTTCCTGACATGGTACTTCAGACTGGATGATGACCTGGACCTCATCATTTCTGCTATTGACAAAGATCGTCACATGCACAAGGCAATAACCGCATTGTATGGGCTCCGTCTGATCCGTCAGGACCCGTGGGAGTGTCTCATTTCCTTTATCTGCTCATCCTTTAACAACGTTCCCCGTATCAGGCAGATTGTTGAGACACTGTGCAGGACGTTTGGCAGGCCTCTGCCCTCCCATAGAGGATATGAGTTTCCATCACCTGAGGCTCTGGCTGATGCACCTCTTGATGTACTCCGGACATGCGGGCTGGGCTACAGAGACGTGTACGTGCAGAAGACAGCGCAGGCGGTAGCTGATGGATTCGCCCTTCATGATCTGAGAACGATGCCGTACCAGGAGGCCAAGAAGGCGCTGCTTCAGCTTCCAGGCGTGGGCCAGAAAGTGGCAGACTGTGTTCTCCTGTTTTCCTTGGACAATCTGGAAGCATTTCCCTGTGACACTCATATCAAGGCATGCATCACGCAGCTGTACAGTCCTTCGGTGGATGCAGGGACCTTTGGCAGGCAGTACTTCGGCCCCTATGCAGGATATGCCAACCACTATCTATTTCACTACCACCGTTCAAATAGAACGTGGTGATTCAAATGAAGGACATAACCCTCATTGAAGGACTGAAGACAAGGAGAAGTATCCGGTCGTATCTGGACAAGCCTGTACCAGACAGGCTCATTGAAGAACTCCTGGAAACAGTCAGATGGGCACCTTCTTCCAGCAATAATCAACCCTGGCGATTTGTAGTGGTAAGAGACCAGAAAAAGAAAGCGAGCCTGAGAGGCGGATTGCGCGATGCTATCATTCCTTTCAGCAAGCAAATCGGAGAAGCTCCTGTGGTTTTTGTTGCATGGTATACTCCCTCCATCGTCCTGAAGAAGTGGCAGGTCTCCGATGTGTCCAATGCAGTGACATATCTGCTGCTTGCAGCACATGCACGAGGGCTTGGGACATGCTGGATTGGCTGGTTCTCAGAAGAGAGAGTCAAGAAAACACTGAACCTTCCCAAGAAAGCAGTGGTTGTAGCACTGGTGACCGCAGGGTACCCGGCTGAAGACCCCAAGCCAAAAGACCGAAAACCTGTTTCTGATATTGCATTCAGAGATACGTGTGATGCCCCCTGGGGTTCCGGAGTCGCGGACAGATGAATTCCTGCAGGTGTCTGATTACACAGAAATGTGTAGTGAACTTTCACTAAATACAGCGTTCCATGATAAACTATATAAAAAAGGAATAGGTAACGTTTCAGCATGCATTTGAAATCTTTCCTTTATTCACACATTCCTTCATTCCTTATGCGCCCTGTGTATTACATATATGAAGCGCATCTCATTGATGAAATTCACAAGGGGACCATCCCGAAACACATTGGCATCATTATGGATGGAAACAGGCGGTTCGCCAGGGAAATTGGAGTATTGACCCTGAAGGGACATCAGCAAGGGGCCTATAAGATCGAAGAGATTCTGGATTGGTGCAGTGAGCTGCGGATCAAAGAAATCACCGTGTATGCTTTTTCTACAGAGAACTTCAACCGATCCAAGAAGGAAGTTAACCATTTGATGGACCTTTTTGAAAAAAAATTTTACGAAATTGCCGAGGATGAGAGGATACACCGGAACAGAATCCGCATACGGGCCCTGGGCAATCTGAGCCTTCTTCCTGAAAAAGTCAGAAAAGCCATCCAAACTGCAGAAGAAGCAACCCAGAACTATGATAACCAGTTCTTTAACGTGTGCATCGCCTATGGGGGCCGGCTGGAAATTATTGAGGCTTTCAAGAAGGTGGCGAAGAAGATAACTGAGGGCGGATTCAGGGTGAACGATATTACAGAAAAAGTCATAAAGGAACACTTGTACAGAGCAGGACCTGATCCTGACCTGATTATCAGAACAGGGGGAGAAGTCAGGCTGAGCAATTTTCTCCTGTTTCAGGCTGCATACTCAGAACTATTCTTCTGTGACATATACTTCCCTGCCTTCAGAAAAGTGGACTTTCTCAGAATCATCCGGGAATTTCAGAAGAGAAGAAGGAGGTATGGAGAGTAACTCTCCTCCGCGCCTGCCAGGTAGGTAAGGACCTGTGGTGCGCAGTTCCGTGAACCGGGAAATCCACACCTTTTTAAATGTGGAGGTGATGGTTCTACATATGAAGCGTGGATGGATCATTCTCCTGCTGCTGGCTGCAGGCTGTATTGGACAGACTCCTGGGCCATCTGAATCAAGTACGCCATCGTCAACACCCCAACCATCCAGTGGGCCTCGCGTGTACAAAGACCTCACTGATGCACAGATCCTGGAATTGATGGATCAATTCTCTCCTGTGGTACTGTATTTGTACAGTCCTACCTGCTCAACCTGCGAGACGGTAAAGCCCCTTGTGGAAGAACTCTATGAGACATACCATCTCGATATCATCTGGGTCAGCAGGCAAGAAAACCTGGCAATCTTTGACACGTTCCATTTCTCCTACTATCCCGCCATTTACGTCCACATGGGCTCTGAGGTGTACGTGCACTTTCAAGAATCCGATTCTCTGACCCGCATCTACCAGCAGATCACAGATGAGACTATTGTGGGTATGCATAAAGTCGAATACCTGATACAGGACACAGACATACTCATCCCCACCAGTGCTTTCCTCCCCGAAACGTTGTACTATCTGGATTATGAAAACCGCCGTCTGTTCATTTTCATTTCAAAGACAGCCACCCTATTCGTCTTTTCCGGGTCTCAGAACTGTGAGACAAACTGGCTGTACCTCAAGGATGATCTGCTGTATGATGGCGAGAATGCAGGCAGGTGGCAGCGAGACACTCTTCTCCCGCACGGAGGAACCTGTGGTGGGCTTGTCTCGGTTCATCACACTGTGACAGGGTCCTCCATTGTGGTCTCCATTGAAGATCTGAAGGTGTACCCATGAAAGCGACAGAGTATTTCGATTCAGGATTTAACTGCACTCAATCCGTGCTCCTGGTCCTATCTGAGAGCGCAGGAAAGACGTGCTCCTGTATCCCTGCCATTGGTGAGGGATTTGGGTCTGGAATGAAGATGGGTAGTGTATGTGGAGCAGTGACCGGTGCTCTCATGGGCATTGGAGTGGTATATGGCCGGAAAACTCCAGAGGATATCCCATCCAAAACCCATGTAGAAACCCTGGTCAAAGAATTCTTGAACGAATTCACAAAAGTGCATGGAACCATCGTGTGCTGCGAGCTCTTAGGTGAAGACGTCACCACAGAACAGGGAAAACAGCACTACCGAGAGAAAACCATGCACGAAACGTGCAAGTCCTTCATAGCTACAGCGACTCAGATTGCTCAGACTTTGCTTTCTCCTGAATGAAGTTGTAGTATTCTTTCAGTTTTTCTTTTACTTCTTCCTCTTCTGGGGACTCTGTACCGGAAATCTTGTCCAGTTCATTCTGCAGCCGTGCGTACTGGTTGTATGCGTCCACAAGATTGCCTACTGGTCCACTGAGGAGCGCATCACACGAACTGGAGAGGTCCTTCAATCTTTGAATGTCCTGGAGCCTCTTCCCTCTTTCCTTGATCTTGTCTTTGAGGGTTTCCATATTCTGCTCAATCTGCTGGGCCTCTTCCGGCCCATGCTCTTCTTGAACGAACTTCTGTTCCTGTTTTTTGAATTCTCGCACCAAAGACTTGAAGGTATCAGGGCTCTGCGTATCCAGTTGTGATTCAATGGCATCAAGGGTCCTGACAATGCCGGGCTCGACTGCATCTTTGAACAAGGGCTTCTCCTGCCTTCTCTGCTGGCGTTTTTCCAGCTTCTTTTCCGGCACATAATCAGGCAATTCAGGACTCCCCTTCTTTTTCCTCAGCCACCACACTGCCACCACCAGAGCACCTGCAGGCAACAGCAGAAATGCATATGAGAGATATCCCTCTCCCTTGGCCTTTTTCTGAATTTCCTCTATTTCATCAAGGCGTGCCTGGCATTCAGCAGCCCTTCCGTCGCCCAGCAGAGCATAAAATGACATTGCCCGCTGGTAGTATACTGGCGCATTGACATAATCTTCTTGGTAGTATGCTTCCTCTGCCTGAGTGTACCACTGATTCGCTTCAATATACTGCTCACATTTCAGAATGTACTCCTCGCACAACACAGCATTATCTGTATCATTCTTATCTTCAAATGCTTTCCGTGCCTGGTCGAAGACCACCTTTGCCTGCAGGTATTTCTCACTGTTATACAGGGAAACTGCTTCTGAAAAGTAGTCATACTCTTCCTGTGATCCCGGGACGGTGAGGTTCTGGTGAAAGGTATCAGAATACTCTATCTGTTCCTGGTAGTAGGATGTATGAAGCGCAAAGTGATGCTCTCCTGGGTGAGCTATCCACTCAAAAGTAACTCCTGAGGAAGAACGGTGACCAACCGGAACCACTTTCACATCATATAACTCATCATTGACAAACAGTCTGCAGGTTGCCTCAATATCCTGATCATAACTCTTATTGGCCAATCGGACTGTAAGGATTACCTGTTCTCCCGGCTGAGGCTCCTGTGGGGAGAACGTGAAGGAAGTGACCTCTAATTGAGATGCAGCCAGGTAAGGAATGAGCAGAAACAGGATGAGAGCACATACCTTGTTCATGATGGTTATTCTCCATCAGACTTATAAGAGTTTTGGTTTTTGTGGGGCTTTCTCTCGAGAGGTCAAAGTACAACCTTTTTAAGGACGTGCCGGAAGTCGTACCATGACCACCACGTGGGGAGAAGACTACGTCACTCTGGCTCTGAGAGTTGAAAAGCATTTTGAAGGATTTGTTGATGCATACTGCGGGCCCCCCGAGCTGAAAACCAGGACTGAGAAGGAAGAGAAGCAGTCCTTGGACCAACTCTTGGCCCAGGCCGAGCACCTGGAAGCCACTGTACCTGCAGAAGACAAAGCCCGCAGAATATACCTAGAAAAGCAGATTACTGGTATCAAGACCACCATTAGCGTGCTGCGGGGAGAAGAGATGGACTACACCCGGAAAGTTGAGCTGTTCTTTGACATCACTCCTGAGAAGACACCCGATTCACACCTTGATAGACAAATACAGATACTCAAAGACATATTCAAGACAGATAGAATCCATGAAGCTGTTGATGAATGGCGGACCTCCCGAGAGGTCTCCGAATCACGACTGGAGAGCATGATCCAGGAATTGTGTGCCGAGGGGAGAAAAAGAACCTATGATCTCTACCCGCTGCCTGAGAACGAACACATTGACTTTGTCCTCGTACATGACAAACCCTGGAGTGGCTATAACTGGTATCTGGGAGCCTATCTGTCCAGAGTGGAAATCAACACAGACATTCCCGTACAGATAGCAGGGCTTCCCTCTCTTATATTCCACGAGGGGTATCCTGGCCATCACACGGATCACGTGATCAAAGAGAAAATCCTCTACAATGAAAAGGGATTCCTGGAAGCTTCCATCTTTGTGTATAATACCCCAGAATGCTTGATCAGTGAAGGAGTAGGTAATGCAGGATTGAACCTGATCTTCGAGGACAGAAAGAAAGTCTATGAGTACTTAAACGCGAAATTTCAGGCTAACCTCGATGTAGAGACTGAAGCAGCAATTGCAGAAGCTTTCAAGACACTGTCACGGTCCAGTGGGAATGCAGCCCTCATGGTTCACCAGGAGGATTGCCCCCCTGAAGAAGCTGTGGAATACTTGGTGCAAATGGGACTGACCACGCAGAAACGTGCAGAAAAGCAGATGGAATTCATCACCAATCCGCTGTTCAGCCCTTACATATTCAATTACACTGTTGGCGAAGACATAGTACAGGAGGCGTACAAGAGTATCAATCCCAGAACAATATATGAAAGCCAGGTGTGCCCCTCAAATCTCAGGTACCTGCAGTAGATCATGAAAGTCCCAGAAATGCTGTGACCTTGTACATGAAAAGCCCGGGAGGGTGCCATCCACGGCGACGTGTCTTCCATTCTTGGGAGGCTGTATCCCAGGTTTCGTACAGATCTCTATGGAGTCGCCAGCTCAAATCAGTCCTGGTTCCCGCTTCGTTGTAGACCTCAACTCCCACCAGGAATTCAAATCTATCTTTACATTCTATTCTGTGAATGGTCCCGTCGGGATGAGTGGACACTACTGTTTTCCATATTTTCTCGGGCGTAGAGGTGTAAACCGGGAAGGACTCAGATTCCCTGGCAACCCAGACGTTTGTTCTGGTGTCATAGAAGCCTTTCACCACGTCCTCCCGACAGATCACCCTCACCAAGTACGGGGACTTCAAGCTGTACACCTTCAGGTAGTAGGAAGGTACAGTGCCGGGGATGACCTCCACCTCGAAGTCTTTTGCCCTGAGGTTTTTCATGACTTTCTTCATCCTTCTTTCAGTCCGGTAGATCAAGAGTGAATCCCAGGCGAAAATGATGGGAACCAAAATCATGAGGATCTCTACACCTATGGCAGTAATCCCGCTCAGAATTAAGAAAAGAAACAATCCAACCACGGTAATATAGATTGCCAGCAGCCATACTTTTTGGGTTTTGTAGATCCAACACCCTGCCGCCCCCAACAATGCTATGCCTGCCAGTAGATAGTCCATTTCCAAGAAGAAAATGCCCATGATCAGGAGCATTGCAGCGATGGAATCACCAGTCCGTGCACGTGCCATGATCCTCCTACTCCTCGACCTCCTTAAGTTCTTTTCCATTGACAGCCCCTCTGAAGAGTAGGGATGATCTGACAGTCAGATGCTTCTCAAATGTAGTGTCTGAACGCAGAAATTTGGGAAGAAAAAGGTGTTCACTTGATTGTCGTACGTCTCATTTCATCACTTTGAATAGTATTTGTAAGGTTGAACAGAAAAGACGTTGTTTACTCATCTTTGTAGCAGGATGTTATTGCGCACACGACAAAACAGCCTCTGGACGTTTTCGATTATATGGTAGTTTTTCACGCTTCCAACGAGCTCTTGCACTCTGTGGCTGGCCATCTCTCTATCCAGGAGCTCATGGGACACATCTCTACGTCACAGCAAGATTTAAAAGTACCAGAGAGCCTGAAGGGCTGAGGAATCCGGATGACGAGGATAACAGCAATGTTGTGGATTTTCATCTTCGTGATTGTGGTAGATTACGCTGGTATGGGTCTTGATTTCCTAGATATCACCCCTGAATCCTGTACTGTCTTTACTGCTTCTATGGGTGATACGGTCCTCTTTGGGAATAATGAAGATGTGGGCGACAAGCGCGCGACAGTCTGGTTCGTCCGTGCCACTGAAGACACATATGGATGGGTGTACTTCGGGTTCAGGAATTATCCCATACTGAGAGGTCATTTCCCCATGGGTGGCATGAACGACCAGGGATTGTGCTTTGACATCACATCAATTCCAGAGTGTAAAATGAGCCCATACCCGGGAAAGTTGCCGGTGGTCAATGGCGGAGTTTTTGGCGAGACTGTCCTGAAGAACTGCAAGAACGTTGAAGAGGCTGCCCAGTTCATAGAGCAATATGATTTGTCCTCATTTGGTGATATGCAGTTCCTATTTGCCGATAGAACAGGTAATGCAATGGTGCTGTGCCCTGGTACAGATGGAACGATGAAGGTAATCAAGAAGGCAGGCGTATACCAGATAACCACCAACTTCAACCTCCTTCAAAGAAACCTGGGATATCCTTGCTGGCGGTACAACACTGCCGAAGGGATGTTGACAGAAGTCAAGAGCGAGGACGATCTGACAGTGGAATACTTTCTGGAGATTCTGAAAGCCACCTGCAATCAGGGGACAACCTACACCACGATCTATGACCCCGTACATGGGATCGCGTACTTTTATAACAAGCAGAATTTCGACGATGTTGCTGTATTTGACCTGAAAGATGAACTGGAAAAGGGAAACCATTCGTACGACGCAGCCACGCTTTTTTCCATGAGAATTTCTGAAGAATCAGAAGAGTCTGAATCTCCAAGTGAGATCAAGGAATCAGAAGAACCTGAGCCATTCTCCACAGTGTCTTCACCTGGGTTGCTTTCCAGTCTCTTGTATGTGATTCTGGCTCTCGTGCTCAGCATGGTGGGGGTATTTGTGTATAAGAAGGTGAAAAAGAGAGAAAAGAGAAGCACTGAATGATACCGCTCCAGCATGTCTGTCTCATGAATACGCAGTCTGGGTCAAGGATTGCAGGTCAGGTTGCATGGAAAATCATGTGGTTGATGATCTGATTACTGATACCTCCTCAGCTTTCAATGTGTCTGTGCCATACAGCATCATGGTGCTGAAGGTGGATGATCTTCAGTCCTCCTATCCTCTTGATCCCTCCGGCGCTGTGTGACAGGCATTGGTTGAAAGATGATGTGTATGAAAATCTGGCAAAGGCGAGGGCACGAGGCGAATCTTTAGTGATGATATTTCTCACCTCGTGAACGGAAGAAACTTTCTGGATTTTGTTGATCTCTGGGACAACATGCGCAAAAAAAAAGCGGAAAATCTTAAAAATGAGTCAGAGAAAGAAAAAGATACCACAAAGGAAAAAAATAAAATGAAGTTGGTTAGAATGAGACAAATATCACCTATCTTGATCATCCTGGCTTTTTCCCTTTCTTGTGTGCCCGGATCTGCTGAGGACAGTGAGGTAGTCCCTGGAAATACAGTGATTATCTCTAATGAAACTGATGAATCATTCTGCACAGATTTCTCAGTTCTGCTGAGAAGAGTGAAGCCCGAATGGATTATCGTAAACGCGGGAGAGGTGCCTGAATGCGCACAAGACAAGAATCTTATTATTATTGGTGGATTAGATGCTGAATACACTGGTGAGATCATTGCAGAAATGATAACCCGGGAGGAAAGAGACCATATACAAGATGGTACCTCTGTAGTATTCAAGAAAGAGAGCCCATGGGTAGAGGGAAGAACTGTCTACATATGCACGGGATCAGACAACGTTCTCACCAAGAAGGCAGCAGAAGAATTGATTGCATCACTAGGTAAGACCTGGGTTTTCCCTCCCTTCTTAAGTGCGCCTCCCGAAGAAGCACGCGAGTACATCGCCGGCATACAGTACCTGCCAGAGGACGATGAGCTTCCCATGACAACATTAGACATGGATGTGGATGCGAAGCCACCTTCCCACATTTCTCAAGAAGAAGCTGTAGAAGATGTGGAATACCTGTTCTACCTGATGTCTCATGGGTATTGTGGCTACGGATATTTCAAGACAGAAGGGGACTTTGATGAAGCAAAGACAAGTATCCTCACCGAGATAGAGAAAACCTTGATGTGGTCTCCAGATGATCTCTCTCGCTTGATACATGACAATCTTGCCTTTATCCATGATTGCCATCTCAGTATCGGTGAGTACAGATACGGGAACCACAAGCACTTCTGGTATGACACAGATCTTGAACTTGAACTATGGAAAGCTCAAGGAGAGTATTTTTTCATCTTAAACGGTGTCACCTATAAGGTTGCATCAATCAATGGAGGGCGCCCGGACGAATACATGTTCCCCTCTCTCAATGCCAAAGGAGATCCTATTTACAGAATGGGAACACTTTCAGAATCCTCACCTCATCCGGTAGTAGTAGTGGCACAGCACGGCCAAGAGCAGATACAGGTTCAGGTTGCGTTGTCTCGTTCTGATTTCGATTCTTTCTCGAGTGACATTTTTCGGGAGGATACGGTGGGTGGAATCCCTGTGGTACGTATCCGTTCATTTTCTGATCATCACAGTGACTACCTCACTACATTTATTTCGACTGCTCAGAAGTATGACGGAACCCCCTGTCTCATCATTGACCTTCGAGGTAATGGAGGTGGTAACGAGGAATGGCCAAGAAAGTGGGTCACGAGATTTACTGGTCAGAAACCATCCAGCAACCGCTATTTCACTGAATTTATCAGTAAGACAACAATGATGGGGCGTCGCAATTATTTTGAATATCTCTTAGATATATATCCGGACACCTACACGTATCAAACAGATAGTGAACACTATGGAGCACAGGCAGAGGCCTTCGAGAACATGTACATGCGTCCCCACTGGACAGGCCCCTTTTCTGAAGATTCCAGAGCTATCCTTAGTGATACCACCTTGATTGTTGTGATAAATGGCAGTGTTGCCTCTGCTGCAGAGGGATTCGTCAATTATCTCCAGCAAGTGGAAAACGTTGTCCTTGTGGGAGAGAATACCATGGGTGCTCTCGTGTTTGGGCAGATGACTCTCCACAGGCTCCCTCATTCTGCTCTCTCGGTCTATCTCCCCATCAGTTTGAATATTCCTCTGGATTTGGAGTTAAGGGAAGAAAGAGGATTCTTCCCTGATTTATGGATTCCTGCAGGGGATGCTGTAAACTATGTTGTTGCAGCAGTACGGAAAGGCACCATCACCACAGCACAGCAGCTGCCAGCACATGTTTTGCAGGAAGAGTTCATCCCGGAAAAAACGTCCCTGTGGGAGGAGATCGATATACCTTTCATTGTTGCACTTCTCAGTTCTTCATTTGGAATAGTATTTGTAGGATTGAACAGAAAGAGACGTGGACTGTTCTTTCTTGTAGCAGGCGTGGTGTGGGCTGCAGGTGGTGTTATCATCTTCTGGATTGTGTCTCCGTTGGGGTATGGCTATGTGATCATAGCGGCACTATGTATCTTCGTAGGCATCTATAAGCGGAAAAAGGAAAAAGCAACTCCTGTGCCAAAAGAGTAATGGAAGGTGATTGGAAGTATCTTATCAGCGGACGGGAACGATTTGTGCTGAATGGCACTGAAGACATATGCAGGAGGCAGCCACGAAAGGGGGAAGGGCTACCAGATGCCAGGTAACAACCTGAATCTCACGTCCTGGGCATACTCTCTGTATCCATCAAGTTCTTCTTTCAGTGCTCTGTCCTCAAGAGATGTTCGTACAATGGTCAGCCCTGCCACACATGCTGCAGGTAATAGTGCCCATAGAGAACCAAGTATCACTGGTGTTGAAAGCATACCAATAATTCCCCCGAGATATCCGGGATGACGGACAATTCTGTAAGGTCCATCTCTGACAACTGTTTGATTCAGTTCCTTTTGAATTCTCACCACAGCCGAAAAGAATTTATTCGCGATCATGGCCCAGCCAGCTATCACAGAACCCAATAGTGCAGGAATCAAGGCCAGTAACTGAATCAAACCTGGAATGTGTGGCGACCAGGAAAATCTGAAGTCAAGCCCTGCCACGAGAAGCATGACGAGGGGACCAAGCAGTGCTGCAAACAGGAGGAGTGCTTTATCCCAGCTCCTGACATCCTCTGCGTCCAAGGATCTTCCACGTTCTCTTAGCGTTTCGGGATTCTTATAAAAAACAACTATTCTACTGGTTGCGGTGAACGTATAGGACAGAAGTATGTAGATCCAGCCCATGGTCCAGTGTACCGTACCTGCAGCGATGAAAAGGGTCAAGGGCATCACCAGCAAAAACACAACGAATCGGAGGACCGCTTTCATTCCAATCCCTTCAGAGGGTTGGGGTTCGTGTTCCTTCATAGTATCACCTTTAGGATTCTTACGTCATCAGCGTGTGATTTCACTCCTTAAACATTTTGTCATGGTTCCCTTATCATCCACATACCTGACCCATACGTACATCCACAATCACTGTGATGCTCTTTTGTAGACTGTCCAATGCTCTCGTGCACTTTTTTCCCAGGAGAACTTCTGCACCCTTTCCAATCCTCTTTCTCTCAATTCTTCTCGAAAAGAAGGATCAGTCAGAACCTTTCTCAATCCAGATGTGATATCTTCAACACAATACGGGTTGACCAGAACAGCTGCATCTCCTGCCACTTCTGGCATTGAAAACCTCTCTGAAGTTATAACCGGGCACCCGCACCCCATGGCCTCCAGTATAGGCATTCCAAAACTCTCGTGAAGAGAAGGAAATACAAATGCTTCAGCTCCACTGTATAACGAAACCAGGTCCTTTTTATCCACAAATCCCGCCACAATTATCCTACCTTTCTTTTTCACGTCGCCAAGTCTCTGGCTAGCCTGACTAGGTCCAACAATCACCAGCGTATGATCTGTGTCAAGGTTCTGGAACGCTTTGATTACTCTTTCGGTATTCTTCTTGGGCTGATACGCACTGGTGTGAAGCACATACGGGCGCTCAATTCCATACGTCCCTAGGGCATTCTCAATCTTGGTCATTGGTTGTGGGCTGAAATCTGGGGAGACACCATGGTAGATAACATGCACTCTCTCTTCAGGGAAAGAACCCTTTTCAACCAAGATCCTCCTCTCACTCTCGGAGACAGTGATAAAAGCCTCACATCTCTTGGTGAATACGAGTCTCCACTTCAAGAGCTCTTTCAGTTCAATGAGTTGCTGTCTACTCACAGGTCTCCCGTAGCATGACCTGGCGGGGAGTGACAACTGAGCCATCCCGTGGTTTGTCACCACTATCTTCATGGGAAGCGATGCTGCGCACAGGGGAGGAGCAGGCCTCCCCAGATCAGGAAAGTGCACCACATCAATCCCCAGTTCTTCGAGGAAATTCCGGTTCTCAACATAGTAGAAAAAATCATGTATCCGTCTTCTCAAGAATGACAGAGGATTATATAAGGAACCCTTATCAATGCCGGGAAGGAGTATTTCCTTACCTTCTCTATAGAGAGGATGAGAACTCTTCTGTCTGTGGAGGAGGATGATATTATCACCATGAATCTTCAGAAGGGCCGTTACCAGGTTTTCAATGTAGTTTCGAATACTCAGGGGAGCATATTCCAGCCCATCAGTGATAATCCCTACCTTCATTGGTTGCCCTCCTTCTCACAGACTGCGACCATGATCCTCACTATATCAAAGAACCCTTTCTCTTCCAGGAGGGTTACTCTTTCTCTGGTGAAAGCTTCTATATCTCCTGATGTGATCTCATATATATGCTGACACGAGGAAGGGGGAAACATTCTGTCCCTAAAAGTCCTTAACCTGCTCTTGAAAGGTAATGAACGCTTTAGTCGTGCAACTAGCCTGCCATAGTACTCTGTAATCGGAATAATGTCACGTATCCGTGTTACCATAGTAATGAACTGGGCGTACCGTTCAACACGATAAAAGGTGTCTTCAAGTAGACTGAAGAATTCCTCAGGAGAGAACTCCTTCACATGGTACACAGGGTGTCGCGTGTACTTGACATGGGGAGTGGAGCAGATGAATATACCCTGCGGGGAAAGGACTCTTTTCATTTCCTTCACGTATTCTTGAGATTGGGCAATGTGCTCTATAGTTTCAAAGGATACTATCACATCAAATTCATCATCCTCAAAAGGTAACCGTACTGCATCACCTTGTAAGAAATTGAGGTTATCCCTCGTGTAGTGGCTGCAGGCATACGCGAGTGCACTCTCAGATACATCCACTCCCACCACCATTCTAGCCCCGCATCCTGCCAGATAACTGGATCCATATCCAGCCCCACAGGCAATATCCAGCACCTTCTTGCCCGTAACGTAAGTGGAAGCGAATGCATATCGCGTGATGTGCTGTCTGGTTATATAGTGGCGGGGTTTGTCAGGAATAATACCATGGAATTCCATAGAATCACTACAATTTGTCTTCTCGTTTCAGGCGAGTTATCTTTTCCAGGATTTTTTCCTTTTCATGTCCAATATGAGGCTCTTCTCCCAAAATTTGGACTCTTTCAGTCGCTATCTGAGATAATACAGTCCCATCCATGTCACCGGGTGCAGGTATGCCAAATAGAGAGAGTATCGTGGGAGCAATATCGTAAACAGAAGCTTGTACAGTGCCTTTCTTGATACGAGGCCCGCACGCTGCCAGTATGCCATGCATCCTGTGCGAACCTGTATGCCTTTCAGAGTACGGCCTCTCAATGAAGAGAGGTTTTTTAATGTCTGTCTCCGTTATGACACACCTCCAGTTATTAATGGAGAACAGAATATCAGGTAATCCTCTCATTTTGGGTCCCTCAAAGAGGTTTTCTGGCAGAAAGATCTCCACTGTGATATCTTTTCCTGTCTCTTCACTCAGTCTGTTCAGGTCATGAATTATCCCCTTCTTGGTTTCTTTATGATGCTGCCCTTCCGGGATGTAGATTGCTCCAAAAGGTATGGTATGTCCCAGGCAATACGCCCTGCTTGCCTCGAAATCAATGTTCAACCCAGTGAAAACCAGGGAATGACCGTGTCCCCACAGGGGATTGATCTCACGCTTGAGGCCCCGGATACCCCTGAGCAGCAACCTCCCACCCTTGACAATGAGGGTTCCTGGTCCTCTGTTCAGCAGGTTTCTTGTCTTTTCCAGAGTTGTATTCCAGGACATGGGTTCTCCTTCACGTATGATCATGTAATTCTTCTCGTGAAGCCACCGGGCCAGGTTAAAACATTGGTCACTGGGCCCAAATCCATGATCTGATAGGATTATCACCGTGGCACCAGGTCCCGCTTGAGCTATCATGGAACCAACAATCTCATCTATCTTCTTCCAGAAGGTGACAAAATCCTGGGTGCGTGGGGAATTTTCTCTATGGTCAGGATGTGATTCATCGAAATACTTCCAGAAGGCGTGCTGAATCCAATCAGTGCAGGAAAAGATGGCAACAAATAAATCCACAGGATAGGTCTCCATCAGATAGTGGACCGTCTTGGCCCTCTTGTCCAGGACTCTCATTATGTCATGGAACAGGAGATCTTCGTCATTATATTTTTCCAGATGATAGTCAACAGTTGTCTCATACCCTCCAACGGCTTGGTCAATTTCTTCTCTCAAAGGCTGGGGATAGGTTATGGCGTCAGAAGGTAAAAGATGAAGTCCTGATATCATGAACCCGTTAACAGGATAAGGTGGCCACAGCATGGGGAAGTTTACGATCCCCACTGTGTAGCCTCTGGAGCTGATGTAGTCCCAGAAGGAAATATCCTTGAAATCGGAGGCATTCACAGGGAATAATCTACTGGATGAATCTTTCCTGTTGATGAAGTCAATGATGCCCGTTTTTCCAGGGTTCCTGCCCGTAGCCACAGAGACCCAGGAAGGGCCTGTCACGGGGGGTATGGTAGAAGTCAAGGGGCCATATACACTTGTGTTCACGAGATTCCTGAAGGTGGGAAGTTCTCCTTTTTGTATCAGAGGGGATAGAACATCCCAGGTAGCACCATCCAGCCCAATGACCACGGTGTGTACCATATGAAGGATTCCTAGTTTGTACTTAATAAGGTTCCCGTAGAAAGGTGTTTCAATATTCCGATCCTCCAAGAAAAGGTTCTTGTATTAATACGTGATATCGGCATTTCTAAGAAGTAATAGTCTGTGTGATTTGCTGATTGAGAATAGAGCAATCATAACAGGTGTATCAAGCCGGAATGTATTAGATGAGGTTCCTGTGATTTTCCTCAGTCCAGTCCACAGGCATTGCACCATAGGTTGACACTACCACGTCTCTATTTCTAGTCCACAACCTCTGAAATGATTCACATTTCTGGTCACAACAACACACTCATGAGCTTTTGCCACTGAAGCAATGAAGAGATCACGGATTGGAAGACGGGTTCCTCTTCGTATACATTGAACCTGAATCTTACTAGCTTCCTCAGCAGCCTCTTGATCAAAGGCAAAAACATCCAGCCCACCTACTATCCTGAGTGCCTCCTTAATATTCTTCTTGTTCCTTGAATATTCTGCTCCAAATAGGATCTCGAAGACATTGATAGCAGTGGTCGCTAGCCTTTCAATCTCTATTTCCAGCATTTTGCGTTCTGCTTCTTCTTTTCCAGCGAGAATATCAATCAGGAAATCAGAATCAAGGCATTTCATACTTGCCACTCCTCCCACATGCTGTGAAGTTCAGATTTGAATTCTTCTATTTCTCTGTCCGTCATTTCCCACTTGCCAAAAGAGTCGGAGAGTTTCGATCTCCTTCTAACTAATCGAGAGATTACATCGGAGAAGCTCTCATTATCCCCTTTTTCCATTGTCAACATGTCGTAGACATCCTTGGTGATGGATATTGTTTTTGTGCTCATGTATGTGTATGTGTATACAGACTTATAAGCATGTGCATACAGATTTAAGCAACTGTCCCTAGTGAAATTCCTCCGGGGGCAACCCAATGAGAGTAACCTACATGGAGAACAGGTCACAGATATTCTCTTGGAGGAAAAAGCATATCCTTGAATAACCTGTTCTCTCCCGGATGGACACTACACGTTTTCTGTAGTAATAGATCCAGAAAACATCTTGGATATCATTCCAGAAACAGAATTGTCTTAGGAGACACTTCGACAGAGGACCAGCCAAGGACAGATTCTGAAATGGTAGCACTCTTTGGTAGAAGGGAAAAAGATGTGACATGTTGCCTCAAGGTCTTAATCGTGGATTTTTCTTTGTCACAATATTGGCAGGGATTTTCGTTGGACGTAAATTCAGGATGGAAGATTTGTTGAAGATCCAGGTTATGAAAGACCGTCCAGCAGTAAGCTTAAATGAAGAAAAGTACTGAATCAAACAATATGACTGAAAATCTTGACAGAAAAAGGAAAGGCAAGCCCAATGTCGAGATGACCAGGTCTACAAGATCCACGTATCATGAAAACCCTTCAGTTATGGTGGTGACCCTGCATTGGGGCAGTCCGAAGGATACTATGGAGTGTATACAATCTCTGTACAACACCAATTACGACCCTCTGGCTGTACTGGTAGTTGACAATAGTCCAGAAAGCGATCGCATAGACAGTATCAGATCGCAGGTAAGTACGCTAGCAGGCTTCAGCTTTCAAATACTGACCAGAAAAGAATCAGAAGTCATCACACCGCATCTAACGCGAGGCATAACCATCATCGCCAATGAGAAAAACTATGGGTTCGCAGAAGGGAACAACATTGGCATCAGGGTTGCTTTAAGAATGAATCCAGACTATGTCCTCCTGCTTAATAACGATATTGTGGTAGATCCCTCATTTCTTACAGAACTTGTTGCTGCCTGTGAAAATAATCCTGATGTAGGAGCTGCTCAACCCAAATTGCTCAGAAGTTCAGATCCTCATTACATTGATTCTGTAGGCCAGGAACTGTACTCAGATGGAGCTATACGAGATATCTGGTTTGGTAAAAAGGATGATGCGCGATTTGACACAGTACACGAAATATTTGGAGCTTGTGCAGCGGCAGAAATTGTAAAAGGGCACGTCTTGGAGAAGGTAGGACTCTTTGATCCTGATTTCTTTCTAATATTTGAGGATGTGGACCTTTCGTGGCGAATCAGACTGGCAGGGTACGATGTGGTCCTCGTGCCTACCTCAGTGGCATACCATAACCGGGGGGTATCCGGGAATGTTTCTGCCACCACTCAATACTACCAGATCAGGAACAAACTCTATATCGTTATGAAGTACTTTCCTTTACGGTATATTGTGATGTTCTTGCCTTCGTATGCATACATGCTGCTGCAATTCATACGGCTGAATCATGCCCTAGGAAAGAAATCACTTAGTTCCTTTGTGAAGAAAAGCAAAACGATCCTCCTGGAAAGACAACGCATTCACACACTACCTCACTACAGGGACGTGGCAGAACAATGGATCTTCAAGACTGATTCCTGCTGCTGGCTGGAGAAATTCTTGAAAAAAGTCTTTCATCCACAAAAAGACAAGAAATGAAGAGGCGTAACCCATGTGCAGAGTTTCAATTGTCATCCTGAACTGGAATGGCTGGGCTGATACCATCGAATGCCTGGAATCTGTGTATCGGCTGGACTACCCAGAATATGACGTCATTGTAGTGGATAATGGGTCACAGGATGAGTCAGTACAGAAAATACGGGAATACTGTTCAGGAAGAATACACGTGGAATCACCTTTTTTTCAATATCACGGGGAAGAACCCCCCATCACAATCAAAGAGTATGCCCGAGCTGATATACCTACAGCAGAAGGGAACGCTAGACCGGGGAGATATCTTCTCCTCATCAAGAATGAGGAAAACTACGGGTTTGCGGAGGGAAATAATATTGGAATTCAATGTGCTCTTCATTCCTGCGAGGCAGATTACGTCTTCCTGTTGAATAACGATACTGTAGTTGACCCGTCTCTTCTTTCCGAGCTGATCAATGGGGTAAAGCATCACGAGAAAGCAGGCATTGCAGGGCCCACCCTGTATTACTATGATGACCCCACGAGAACACAGGCTGCAGGTGGTATCATCAACTGGTGGACAGGCAAAACCAAAGAGAGGGGGCGAGGAGAAATTAATGGAAAGTACGATGAGGGGGAAGTGGACTACATTCCGGGGTGTGCTTTCCTGGTGAAGCGAGACGTCCTTGAGACAGTGGGTCTTCTTGATCCTGTCTACTTTGCCTATTTTGAGGAAACTGACTTCTGTGTGCGATGTTCCAAGAAAGGATTTACCAGCGTGTATATCCCTCAAGGCAAAGTCTGGCACAAGATTGCCAGAAGCACAGGCGGAGAGTTCAGTCCTCATATGGCGTACTATTTTGTGAGAAACAGGTATATATTCATCAAGAGACACTGTGAGGGCTTCAAGAGAGTGACGGCATCATTGTTCTACGCAGGGTGGGTTGCCAGAAAACTCACTGTCTACACTCTGAAAGGAAAGAGCTCGGTAGTCACATCAGTCCTGCAGGGGGTTGTGGATGCTGTATTCGGGACCTCAAAGAAGTCGCTGCAAAATATCTAACTCTTTCTCACTGATCTTCTTCCAGTTGTATTTCTCCTCTACAAGAGTTCTCCCGTTCCTACTGAGAGTCTCTCTAAGGTCCTCATCCTTTAGTATGACGTCAAGGGAAGAGGGGAACTCTTCAAGATTCTGAACCATGGCATGAACTCCGGACTCCACATCTAGCCCTCTCACACCTGTTGGAGTGGACACCACCGGGAGGCCTGCTGCCATGTACTCCAGCATTTTAACATTAGTCCCACTCCCTGATGTCACGGGGTTCACAGCAATATCTGCAGCTCTGAGAAAGGAAGTCATGTCCTCTACGTATCCTGTGACGAGAACATTTCTGGTGCTTGTCAGAGAATCTCCCACTCTCCCTGCCACCACAAAAAGGGTTTCTGGCAGATCATGGGCCATTCTCACAATGTGGCGAACTGCCTCTCTATTAGGTGGGTGGCTAGATCCTGTGAACAACACAACCGTCTTATTGGAGAACCCCAGCTTGTCTTTTTCCTTTTCCTTCTCAGATTCGGATGCAGGACAAATCAGAGATGTGTCAACTCCATTGGGCACAATATGAACTGCACCCTTCACCTTGAATTTCCGGATGAGAGTTTCCTTATCCCGGAAAGAAGTCACCATAACTGCATCAGCCATGGCAAGAGCAGACCGCTCCTTTTTCACTGCTGTCTCATACAGCCATTGAGAATAGGGAACCTTTTTGTTCAGTGTCTGTTGCAGCAAATCACATTCCACATTGGCTTCCACTATCACCACCGGCAGGTCCCCTGCAATACTCTTTAGATACTCCATCTGCCAGGGATGCTCAACTTTTACCACATCACTCTGATGAACTGCTCTCGTCAGGACGGAAGGGTGCACAATATCAAGGACATCTCCTGCAAGGAGGGGCGGAGCACCCGCACTCCCCGTGAAGAGAGCTGCAGCCAAAGACAGCATATTGACATAGCGATATTCAGTATATCTCTCATTAATGCCTGTAGTCCATGATTTCAGGGGGATTGTGAGCTCAAACCTCCTGATACCCTGTGAAAACAAAAAGACGGTGTGTCCTTTCCGTGTAGCCTGCAGGTTCAGATGGTGTATCCTGCTGTGCCCTCCCCCCCTCGGGGGATAGACACCAAAAGGGGCAATATCACATATGTGCACAGTACCATCTCGCATGTGTGAATAACTCTTCTTATGCCAGTTCTTCATATACGTTCTTTGTTTCAGCTGCTGTTTTCTTCCAGGTGAATTTCGATGCTCGCTCCAGTCCTTTTCGAGATAACTCGTCTCTCAAGCTCTCGTCCTTGAGAACCTCCTGTATGCTGGCAGTCAATTCATCTACGGTGGGAGTGACCAGAATCCCTGCATCTCCCACGACTTCAGGTAGTGAAGACCCAGTGGAGGCCACCACCGGACATCCACATGCCATAGCTTCAACTACGGGCAGCCCAAACCCTTCATATAATGAAGGATAAACATACACATCTGCTGCGCTGTATACAGCAGGAAGATCCTCAGAGGGAATGTACCCGGTGAGGATGACATTCTTTTCCATGTGCAGCCTCTCAATGGTCTCTATCACGGAGTGGTATCTCCAGCCTTTTGCCCCTGTCAGTACCAGAGAGTGCGGCATCCCAGAGTCTTTCAGTTTCCTGAAGGACGCAACTAATGTTGAAACATTCTTGTGAGGAGATAGTGTGCCCGTGTACAGGATAAAGGGGCATTCGAGATGGTATTTTTCCCGTATCTCTCTGACTGCACGAGGGTCACAGGGGCTGAATTCAGGCCCCACACCTGGATAGATGACTGTGATTTTGTACTGCGGCACTCCTACCAGGGTGACAAGGTCCCGTTTCGTACTCTGAGAAACAGCAATGATACGATCTGCAGTCTTTGCAGTCCACGGGAGAAGCATCCTGTACCGTGCTCTGTGAAGGATTCCTCCATAGTGGGGAAACAAATACAGAATCAGATCATGAACAGTGACGACTTTCTTGCACTTCACTGAGGTGATGAGAGCAGCATTTTCAGGGGAATGGACGATGTCGAACTGAGTGGTACGGTGGAGAACGCCATTCACATAGAGATGCCACAGATAGAGAGAGCGATCAGAGAAGGCTCCCAGGGGGTTCATGATTTCTGTGGGGACGTCAAGAGGTGGGCAAGGATTCCGATAGGTTATCAGAGCAATATCCTCTATCTTTGAGAGCTCATTTACGAGGTGGTACACGTACATCCCTACACCTGTTAGAGTCCTGTTGAGCCTGTCTGCGATGATTCCAACCTTGTGGTTCATTGGGTTCCCTCACGATTGACTCACCGATCGGCTCCATCCTATAAAATGGTATGGTTGGCACCGTCTCCAATGGCAATAAATCATGGGGCTTGCTGCCACTGGCAGGAATCTCATAATCTCATGTGAAAAAGTCTAAGGCTGGAGAGGGTCTTGAGGTGAACTACCTATGAAGAACCTGTAATTCCCTCTCTCCAGCCTTTCTCTGTCATCCTGAGGGAGCACTTCCTCCTGATCGAGCTGTTTCCCTTCCTATTAGCCGAGACAGCTCTGTGCATAGAGGTCTCAGGCTGAGAAAAAAGAGATTCTACAATTTAAAAATCTATTTGTGAGTAGATGTGATCTTTTGTGAATTGATGTGACATCATGACAACAATTGCTCAACCACTGCTGTTCCTCAGAGTTTGCAGTACTGGAGAATCAGGTATTATCAAAACGCTCGAAAAGAAAGAAAGAAATAAAAAAGAGATGATTAAAAGGCTCTCTGAGTTAGACAGGGTGTTTCAGGGTCTCCCATAAGGTTGATCTCGAAGTAGCACCATCTGTATGTTCCATTGGACTCGGCTGCAGAGATCCAGTAGCTCTTGGCCTGATTCAGAAGTTCTCCTAGGTTCTGTTTTCCATCACTGAACAGGGCTCTGAACATGGTTTCCAGGAATTCCCCTGAGTACTTGGAGGCATCAAGTGAAGAATACCATCCGTAGTTGTCGTTCATCATGGTGGCGATGGCTCCTGCGTCATCCTTGACATACATTTCAGCCAGACAGTCGTTAGCCTCGAATTCTCCGGTGATGCAGGCAACACTCATGTGTATGGGCCAGAAATCGGTGTTAACCAGGCTCGGAACGTCTGCATTATACCAGGCAACCTCTCCCCCTACTTCATAGCAGATGTCGTAGACTGTGGTATTGCCATGTCCCACGTGCTGGAACATCAGAGGCTTCCCATTCCACGCAGCGATCCAGTCAGACTTGGACACATTGCCGTCCTCTTCAAAGAGCTCTCGCTTTTCGTAGTCGGAGGGTGTCCAGTACTCGCAGTCCCAGGCGATCACTCTGGAATCGGGCGTATTGCCGGTGGACAATCGAGACTGGTGGAACTGACAGATTTTCTGTTTGGGCGCCAGTTCATAGGCTATGACCTTGTTGACGAATATTTGAGCTTCGTCAACCGTCTCTACAGGTGCCCTCCCAATGAAGACCTCCTCCAGCCAGTCAATGTCATCGTTCTCTTCTGCGTAGCGTTCGTCACCATCTGCGTCAAATGTCCCATCCAGGCATCCAAAGTACATGTCAGCTGCCATGTCGGGATCTCTTCCTCCTGGTACCCGTACATAGAATCCTCTGTAGGGGACAACATCCACATCTCCACCCAGGAGACACCAGTTTGTTCCCCACGTATTGTAGGCGTCTGTAATGAAGTTCCTCACTTTCATGGGATCGTCTAGCCCTGTGTAATTAGAGTAAATCCACTGGATATCGACGATTTTCGTTCCGTTCACGAAAGCAGCTTTGTGGTTGGCCAGTGCTTGGAAGGTTGGTGTCAGCGCGTCGCTGGTTATGATGATGTATTCGTAGGTTCCCGATTCAAGGAGTGGTGACACACTCTGCGCAGGTGTTGTGTAGCTATCCACTGTTTCAGGATTGTCTACCAGATCGATGACTGCCTCTTTGTCTGCACTGTATCCTCTGTACAGGGTCTGGACGGGGCCTTTCTGAGTCTTGACATTCACTGTAATTGTTTCATAGAGTGTTGCAGTCTGCGATTTTGGCTGGTACTGCAGCGGGAACAAGTTCACATACAGTATTTTGAACCCTCTGAAAGATTGAACAGAAAGGACGTCAATCATCTTACCCGGGTAGGGATTGTCTGAGCCATAGATGTCATTGTTTCTCCCCACCTTGACTGGGGTGTCACTGAATGTACACGGGGGCTGCCCCCACTGGATGTCAATTCCCTGCTGGATGATGGGGCTGCTGTGGGAAACACTAACATCAGTAACCTCAGCGTCCTGAGGGAGAAGAATTCGTGCGGGGTAGCACGGTACCACTGGTTCACCAGCAATTTCCTGCAGAATACCGTCCACGATGACCCAGTGGTCATTCATGAACACGGTGCTAAAAGTGTACTCCACACTGATGGAGTCGCCACTCGATATAACAGACGGGATGCTCATTGCGAGTATCAATACTAACAGCATTGCTTTTTTTCCTTTCAACTCTTTCACCTCCTGTGAGATTTGTGATAGAAAACCCCGGTAATATAAGAACGTTTTCATTGTTCACATTGTTTAGATATCATAAAATATCAACAATCTGAATCTCAATACATTTAACATAGTTCCATATGGTTTAGAAAGGTTGAAGTAGAAACCCGGAGAGCCTTTGTCTCAAATAAACTGCTAGGACGTTTTTTTATTCCTGAAAAACGTATGATCAACCCAAAAATCAAGAATATACTTCTTCTTGAATGTTCAGTGTGCAAAGGTTTCTGAATTCAGTCTAGTAGGAGCCTGGGCATGCTGAGCACTGGAGGAGATTACTGCCGGAAGTTGGGCCCACGTTCTCCGGCTTGAGTGTCATTGTTGTGTGGATTACTCTCGGGATAAAGGTGTTGACAGAGTTGAATATAGCTCTGACCTGAAGTGAAATGAAGAAATACTGAATTTCGATCACCAGCAAGAAGGGACTGAGAGTTAGATTAAACCAGAACAGCTCATCATAACCTATTTTCTATCTTAGAATCAAACGGAAGTGAAATAAATAACAATAGTCAGCAAAGCCCTTCTACCGGTACCTACTGTATAAGATACCTCCTACCTGACCAGCTGCCATTCCCATCATCCACAAGATAGCTGGAAGAGGGTACGAGTAATCAGCAAGTTCCACTAGAAGAATCCCGATGACAGCCCCGATAGCTCCTCCAACGCCCATCCAGACGGACCAAAAGCCACGTGCCTTTGCCTCCTCTGATTGTTTATACCTGCCACTCTTCAAGAAGAGAGCTATAATAGCTGCCATGAGCACAAAACCCAGTATGATTAATATCCAAATCATATGCGCCGTTGATGATACAGGGTTATAAATCTGTCGCTCTCTTGATTGGCTTCACGATAGTGGAAATGTGCCCGCGTTTTACTTCGTCATGCTAATCTTTTCAAGGGTCTTTGAAAGACCGCTTTTTCATTCCCTGATTGAGAGAGTCAAGAATTCAACCAGCACCAGGTTCCTGTGCACCAACATGCTCCAAGAACCTCTTCTCACATCATGACAGTGGCCCTACTCCGTGGATCATAGCACTTTATTCAGAGACAGGAAATAAAACTGAATGAAGGAGACAGTAGCAATGGATGGAATTCCTCTTTACATCGTGATGACAGATTATTTCAATAAATGGACAACTATATGAAGTACAGGCACGAACATACCAGGTTGATCCGGTGATTCTTGAAAACACGTGAGAACGTGTGTGATTTTATGTGAAGATTGCACAAATACATATATAAAGCCACTGAAAGGATGAAAACACGATGTTCGAAATAAGTTCACTGAGAAAGAATGTACCGGGAATCAAAGGAGCCCTCCTTACCAGGAATAAGAAGGTGCTGGCCATAGACCTGGAACTTCACGAGAAAAGATCTCTCGACAGAACCATCTTCCAGTTGTATGAAGGCATGTACAGCAGGCACGAAGACGCCCGCGACCTTCAACCCACAGAGAATGATAGGTTCTTCGTTTTCCTGCGGAATTCCTATAAGCTGGGTGTAGTAGCCTCACAGGATGTTGATATAGCTCTCTTGAATACTATAGTCGATCGAGAACTGGATCATGGGGGTACGGTCCTACGTGCAGCTGACACGAAATAGAATATTATTCTTCCGATATCTTCCCTCAATATGAATTATATTTCTATCAGGGATGAAATCGTCCAGATCTGGAAGGGATAACGATGAAAGATAAAGAACGTAAAGAAATAAAAGAAATGATTAGTTACGAGGAAAAACTCTCTGCCCTTCATAATCTTTCCAAGGAAATCGCATTGACTCTGGACAAAACTAAGATATGTCGTGCTGTCTTGGATGCAGCAGAGAAAACCCTGAATTTCGGGAATATTGACCTATTCCTGGTGGATGAGAAGGCTCAGGAATTACACCTCTTCGAATGCAGGGGTCTCAAAGACCCTGAGATGAAGACGGTCATTCCGCTTGATAGCGTAAAAGGCATCACTGTACACGTTGCCAGAACTCAGCGCTCTCTAAATATAGGAGACGTGAGAAAGGATAGAAGGCATATCCCCGGGTTGAAAAATGCGAGGTCGGAGCTATGCGTCCCTCTGAAGATCATGAACAGGACTATTGGTTTACTAGATGCTGAAAGTAGGGAGCTCAATGCCTTTTCAGAAGGAGATCAAACACTTCTTGAGATTCTGGCATTCTATGCATCAATTGCCCTGGAAACTGCAGAATTGTTTGAAGAGCAAAGGGGAATGCAGGAAATATACAAGACATTGGTTGATACCTCTCCAGAGGCAATCACTGCAACTGATCTTGAAGGAGAAATCATTTTCGTCTCTCCTCACGCGTTGGAGATGCACGGCACCAGGAATGTCCAGGATTTACTTGGAAAGAGTGCATTCGAACTCATTGCCCCTGAAGATCGGGAGAGGGCAAAAGATGGCCTTCAAGATACCCTGACAATGGGTTCTGTGAGAGACCTGGAGTACACGTTCCTGAGAAAAGATGGATCTCACTTCATTGGGGAACTCAATGCGTCAGTCATCAAGAATTCGAATGGAGATCCAGTGGGCTTTATTGCCACGACACGAGATGTCACAGACCGCAAGAAAGCGGAAGAAGAGTTGCGAGCTTCCGAGAGGAAACTCAGAGAGTTTTTCGAGAATGTTCTCGAAGGAATATATCAGACCACTCCTGATGGAAGGCTTCTGTTTGCGAATCCGGCACTTGTGCAAATGCTCGGATATGAATCCGAGGCTGAGCTTCTAGGCTTGAATATTGCCACTGATCTTTACGTCGATCCAATTCAAAGAGAGAATATCGTTAAGAGGCTGGAAAAAGAAGGGTTTGTCAGAAATGTTGAACTTGTACTTCGGTGCAAGAACGGACATCAGATTACCGTCCTTGAGAGCGGACGCGTCGCACTGGATGAAAACTCCAGGGTGAAATTCTTCGAAGGCATTCTCAACGACATTACCGAACTCAAGCGGGCTGAGAAGCAGCTGAGAAGTCTCTTTGAGGCAAGCAAACTCCTTAATTCTTCTATAGATATACAGGAAATATACAAATTTGTATCAGATTCGGTCAAGGACCTGATTGGGTTTGATAATTTTGTGATCTTCCTCCTTTCTGAGGATGAAGAAAGAATTTATCCAGCATACGTGTCTGAAGGACTTCGAGATGCCATGAAGACCGCAACTCTGGGGAGCGGAGAAGGGTTGGTGGGACACTGTATCAAGAACGGGAGCATTTTGTTGTTGGACAATGCAGACAAGGACGAGAGAGGAGTGTGGATTCCCGGGACAGAAGTGTGTATATCTCAGATTCTCGTTCCACTCATGGTTGAGGGGAAATGCGTGGGCGCACTGCATATCTCAAAGTCAGTGGAAAATGCTTATGACCAGAAAGATATTGAAGTTTTGAAGCCCTTGAGTGAAGTGATCTCCTCGGCGGTCAGGAATTCACGGTTATTTGACGAAGTGAAATCACTGAACCGGGAACTCGAAAGAAGGATAGAGAAAAGATCGAGACGATTGGAAATACTCTTAGAGACACGACAGAACCTTCAGAGTGAGAGAAATTGGGAGAGAGGAATGCATACCATCGTGGAGAGTGTGGTAAGATTAGGATTTGACCGGTCAGGCATTGCCCTGGTGAATTCAACAAGGGGGACGCTGGAATATTATCTTGGAAAGGGAACCCAGCTCCCGGCAAAAGGGATATCAGTGCCATTGAGTGATCCTGACTACGTTGCTGTGAAGTGTGTCCGAGAGAAGAGAACAATCTATGTGGAAAAATACACTCCAGATGAGGGAAAACAAATCACCTCAGAATCAGAATCATTTATCTGGGTTCCCATTGTCGTCCAGGATGAAGCTTTTGCTGCACTGGGAGCTGATAATGTTGAGACCAAGAGAAGAATAGACGAAGATGACATAAAGGATGTGGAAATTCTGGCGAGCATGTCTTCAGCCTTGATCGACAGAACGAGAATCCTCGTGGAACCAGTTGCAGAAAATCATCTGAAGACAAAGAAGACGCGTATGGTAGAAAATTCAGAGAGTTACATTGTCTTGGAACCCAAACCCCAGAAATCTCTAGAGATTTTCGTCGAATTGGTCACTCATGGCGTACCTGGGTTTATAATCTCCAGAGAACACCCTGATAAGCTCAGAAGAGCATATGGATTGACCAAGACTCCCATTTTCTGGTTGTCGCAGGCGGAGGATTCCAATGCTATGAGCCCGAATGACCTGTCCAAACTGAACTACATCCTTCGAGGATTTGTGGAGAGAACTGAGGAATCTGTGATACTATTTGACGGTGCAGAATACCTGGCAACTCAAACAAGTTTTGAAACTCTCCTCAAATACCTGCAGGCCCTGAAAGACATTATTGTAACACGCAATTCAATACTCATTGTCCCTCTTTTCAGAGATACACTTTCTCATGTTGAATTCAGCAGGCTAGAACGAGAATTCGTGGTTCTGTGAGGTCGAATCAGTATCCAAGTATATGATTCTGCCTGCTGTTCTGGGATCAGCTATAAAAGAAGCAGTCTCTGTGTTATTCCTGGTTGGACTCGCGGGTTCATGTCCTTTCTGAAGGAAAAGGTATTCCGGACATCAGGCGAACCACAGTCCCTCTATCTTGTAGGTTGAGTCTCCCTTCCTATACACGAGTTTTACCGTTACATCATCTTTCTCATAGTGGGCAGTGAAATATACGATAACGTAGTCTCGTTGTTCTGTGGTCTTCAACGTACTCAAAGACTGATAGGATCCCACCTGGGAATACAGTTTTTCCTTCACTTCCAGGAAGTTCTTCTCAGGCATTTCTTTGACCATTTGCTCTGAGAAGTCTCTAATGAAGGACTGATAATCGCCAGTCTCCACGGCAATGAGAATATTTTCTGCCATCGGCTGTGCTCTGGCAAACCATTCCTGAGACTCTTCTCCTTCTATCGGGGTTTCAGACTTCTGGCCGATGCATCCAGTGGCTAGAAGGCCAGTAAGTACGAGCCAGACCGCAAAGGATTTCTTGGTCTTCTTCAAGATCATCACAACTCCTCCTCTCTCTTTGAAGTGGGTCAATTTAAGGCTTTTCCCTTTTCTTCTGGCCTTATAAGTCAAGGGCAATACTGCAAGGTCACAGGATCATGGGGCTCATACGTGTATGATATGAATCTCGACCGAGACGTGTGAGAGCCCTGAGTCAGGATCTGGATCTCAGCCTGAACCCTTTGTGATATTTCCTGGAAGAAAAGGATTCTAGAATAAGGATTGATACAGGATTGGTTGACCGCTTCTGGAGTTCAAAACCAGTGTATCACTGGAGGTCTAATCCACTCTAACCGGGACTTCCTCCCCCTGAATCTCCCAATGTGGGGACATTGTCTTGAATTACATCCAATGGTTCAAAAGGCCAACCTTTCAGAAAGTTCATACATCTTCACCTCTCTTCTATTTTACAGAATTGATTAAAAACGTTTGGGTAGCTTCTGCTTAAGAATGTTAAAATGAAATGTGCAAATCTGTTCTACCGTAATTAGAACTGTTGCAATTACACTACCAAAGAACGCATCATGGAAGAGGATAAGCGATTTTCCTTTCCACATCATAATCGCTAATGTTGCACCGCAAAAGAGGATGTAGAGTATAAGAAACTCTACTCGCCATTTTTTCGATATTGCCTTGAATGATTCTATCAGTTCTTTCTTATCCATTATTTTCACCTCCAATACATTCTAATTTACACAAATAGAGACGCTAAGAGACCAAAAAAAATCTTACCTAAAAAAATGGTGTGCAGAAATGTTTTGCATGTCGATCTACTGTGCACACCGAAACCTTTATATACTACTGTACACTGTACAATAGTGTATGATACACAATATTGTAGCTCTTGCAATACCTAATGGAACGCACTTGAAAAGGAAAACAGAAATTGCAGAGACAGACAAGAATACAGGAGAAGAACCCCAGGAGGACGAAAGGTGCAGAGATCTGAAATTTGAAAAGAATGTCATCTCCGGCATGATCTCGCTCGTACTCCTGGCTATCACAGAACAGTCAAGGGAGCCCCTCTATGGATACCGCATCTCAAGAGAGATGAAAATAAAAAACGGGGCAGCATTTTTGAAACAGGGGACTATATATCCAGTACTGAGGGCTTTAGAAAGGGATGGCTTGCTAAAAAGCGAGATTCGTGAATCTGAATCTGGCCCTGCCCGCAAATATTACCGGATAACTGAGAAGGGCAAGGAAACCCTCAAGATATGGGAGGAATCCTGGTACAGGATAAGGGATTTTGTTGATTCTTTTGTAGGAGGTGAGCCCTGTGAATAAATATAAATCTGTCCAACAGTATCTGAAGGATCTAGAAAAAGCTCTTGAAGGGTTGGACCCTGCACTGATTTCAGACGCTCTTGATGATGCAGAAGAGCACCTGGAATTGAGCACAAAGGAGCACGCAAGTTCGGCGGCATGCAGTTCTGATCAGGAAGCTCTTAAAGCAGCTATAGAAGAATATGGACTGCCTTCAGAGATTGCTGAAGAGTATTACAGAATGGAATCAGAAAAAACAGAGAAAAAAGTGGTTGCACAACGCTGGATGTTTTCCCGCATATTTGGTGTCTTCATAGATTCAGGCACATACCTGAACCTGGCCTATGTGCTGCTGCTTCTTCCTTTGGGCATCATATACTTCGCGTATATTGCTGTTGGAGCGCTGCTGAGTGTGGGACTCGCGTTGACTATCATAGGAATACCTTTAGGGATACTGTTCTTGTTGAGCATATTCGGACTGTCTTGGTTCCACGGAAGAATGAGCGAAACCTGCCTTGGCATTAGGATGCCCCGCAAGAGGAGGAAGTTCATCGCAACCGGGACGGCCTGGCAGAAGATGAAGGCAATTCTGGAGGATTGGAGGCTTTACACATCTGCATGCTACCTGATCTTAATGCTCCCCCTGGGACTTATTTACTTCGCGGCGTTTGTGCTGTTGTTTGCTACAGCAATAGGCCTGATAATCTATCCCGTTGCTGTACCCCTGGGGATTGAACTGTCACTGGGAAATCTGCCAATCAACACCACAACATCAACGATCCTCTATCCCATCTTGGGCTTTCTGCTGTTGACCTTTTCGCTTCACCTTGTGAGAGCTGTGGCGTATTGCCATGGAATAATGACAAAGGCGCTTCTCGTCAAAAGATGAGGAATCAAATACAGGCAAAGACCACCGTTGTAGGTTGAGTGGAAATTGAGGAAGCATACGATACCGGAGTTGCAGGTTGACAATGGGGAAAATTGTTTCTCATAGACTGGCTTTCTCAGTTTCTGCCTTCATTTTGAACTGATTCTATTTTGATTTGCTTCTCCGAAAGTGAGATACAGAAACTATGAACATTCATCTGTCATGAAACCATAGGCATCCTTTCAAAAAATCATGTAATGAGAAAGCAAAATTAACGCTTGTACAAAAGAGAACAAACCCAAAATTTAAATAAGAAGAAAGATAAAGAACAAAGGAGGTGATATGCGAGATACTAAATCACTTTGGAGGGATACATGCATAATTGTATATGATTCGATTTTCAAAGGACATAATATGAAAAATAATCCGATCAATTGGGATTATGTCCGAATTCCAAGTCCTCAGCAGATAGAAATACTATAGAATCTTAGGAAAGAGAGGAGGTGACAAATATGGGATGGAACCTGGCATACAGCCACGACAAGGATGGCAATAGAACTGCAGGAAGCATTACCACATTAATTAAGGCTATCATGAATGGGCAGCCGGTAAGGGTGGTCCATGGTAGTGGGAATGAGGGATATGCTACTGATGCACAGTGTTTGTGGGTAAGAAATGGGATTGTTTACGCCCAAAACGTATCACATGTCAGTGTAATCTTCAAAGAGGATGTCCTTCTGTTCCAGGATGATTCTTATTACTGGATGCTTGTTTTTAGCACCATGGGAGATCGGGATGAAATTCGTTGGAATATAGGGGAACACGCATCTCGTGGTCATACGCATGCTAAAATACCCTTGAATTGGTTTGTGGAAAAATAATCGGTTGTTATCTCTGAATCAGATGACCTAAGACCTGGATTGCGGAAAGAAAGAAAAGAAGAAGAAAGGTTCAATTCAATATGTTTGTTATCTGTCAAGAAATTCCTGTTTTACCCTACGTATCTTCCCCTGCATCTATATATAGGTACCTACTATGTCTTTTCATGAGAGACAAAACCAGTGAATTCTCCAGGGCTTTAGAAAAGAGAAAAATACCACACTATTGTCTGCTGACACTTTACTCTTAATAAAGAAGGTTATAAAAGGAGCCAATAACACTGGAGGAAGGATGCCATGTCACTACACGAACTCGAAAATGACAAAAGGAAGATACTGCATCTATTTCCATCGAGAGACCACCATCTAGCTATGGAAGCAGTCATAGAAGAGAAATGTGATGGTAAGATCTTTGTGGACAGAATAGAGAGCCCACAGACTGCAGCAGTCTGGTGTGCACCAGGTGATGAAGCATTGCTGTATTTGGCGGGGCGCTGTGACAACGCCACTTTTAATTCAGAGCTACACGACTACTTTGTCGACACGATTAAGCCTGTAAGTATTACCCAAGGGTTAGATGCTTTCCAGGCGTACTGCAGCAGTGCGTGGGAATCAGCATTGCGAGAAATCTTCAAAGGTGAAACTACTCTTAAAGATAGAGATTCTTACTACATATTGAATGCTGCTACTTTTAGAACACTGCAACCACGGTGGAGAGAGGCTGTTCCTCCTGGGTTCACACTACACCGTGTACAGACAGATGATGTATTCACCACACCAGGTGTCTCTGCCTTTGATAAGCTAGCATCATGGAAATCTTTTGAACACTTTCTGAAGGATGGGTTCGCGTACTATGTGGAAGAAGATGCAACCCACAAAATTGTCTCAGGGTGCATCACGAAATTTGTGACATCTACCGGGTGTGAACTCGCCGTGGGGACTCATGAACAGTACAGGAGGAGAGGATTTGCTACATTGGTGGCCTGTGCAATGGCTGAAGAAGCTCTCAAGAAAGGGTTAACCACTATTTGGGAATGCTATCACGGGAATGTACCTTCTATCAAGACAAATCAAAAAGTAGGATTTGAGTATTTATGTGATGAATATTTTTACTTCGGGTTTTTATTTGAATCGTTACAGAATGACCTGTTTTTTGGGTATTATTGCATGACTGAATTGCACAACCCTGAAAAAGCTGCTTTTTGGTTCAAAAGAGCGATTCTATTAAGTGAAAAAGAAAATGAGCCTCTTTCAAGTGGTTATAATTTTTATGCTGCCTCTGCTTTTGCAATCATGAGAGAATATGATCTGGCTCTCGAACGATTATCTGCAGCGGTTGACACCGTCCAGGACAAAAGAGAATTTTACAGCAAGTTACAGACTGAAAAGGCTTTTGATAATCTGCGTGAATCATCAGCATTCAAGAAGGTGCTGCACAGACTTGAAGAGGATTGAGATGGAGAGCAGGGGCTTGTCGAAGGGCTTCCCGGACATCAGAGCTGAGGACACTGATAATCCTTCAGCTCCCCTATGGTTTTACATGAATGAAGGATCTCACAAGCCACTTTCACCTGCAGGAGTGACTGCAGTATTCAGGAGACTGGGGAATGCTGCAGGGCTGGAACGACAGTCACCCCTCTGTCCTGATACGGACTGCATTCAACAGGTTGAATATTTCCTATTTCTTCGTCCGAAAAGAGAAAATAGGATAGATAACAAAGGAGTCATTCGTACGGAAATACTTGTAAAAAATGCACTAGCAACAATAGGAAAAACATATAAATATCATGCATACGTAGAATCTCAGGCATGTTAACCACCAGTTCTCTTTTCTTCCATTGGGAAAGAAAGCTTGAAGCGCTTCTCGAAATGTGGAAATGGGACCAGCCATAGTTCAGAGAGAGGAAGGTGGTAATTATGATGCATATAAGAGATCATTCTACTGGAGGAAATAAAATAAAAAACAGAAAGAAATTTTTAGCCGTAATGGCCATTTTTTGTATCTTTCCGGATATCTATATCCCGAACAACACGGATAGTGGACACTCTGAATGCATTGACTGGTTAGGAGATGTAAACCGAACTGCTTATTCACCAGATAGTGGACCTGATATGCCTATTGTATTATGGAAAAGAAATATTCCCGGAGATTTTGATACATCGCCCTTTATTATAGATAATAAGGTTCTAATTCTCTGGAAAGACAGCATGTACCATCTAAGTAGGACAAAAGTATTTCTTTTTGATCTATTGACAGGGGAAATTCTATACGAAGCAGATCCACATCTTATCTTCCAAGTTTTTCCCGCTGGAGGTCGAATTTTTGGAATAGGCATTGATACTCTCAATGAGATCGATCTCGACACAGGAAAAACTCATTTTTTGGCTTCCATCCCAGAAAAAGGGTCCTACCCACTATTTAACATATACCCTCTGGTACTGGAAGATAGATTAATAGTCCCATGTGTTCCAGCTACATGCCTTTCCAGGTCTGATTTTCATGTATTATGGAATCTAAATGATACCATTACAGATCCCGATTTGGAACCATTCGGCCTGACAGGTGATGAATCTTTGACATTCCTTATCATGAGAAGGGATGGTATGCGGCTCCTTGCAGTGGATACACAAACAGGTACCCTCAAGTGGGAAACATCCCCTCTTCATTGGGCTCGTTGGCTTTCTCTTAAAGACAATACCATCTATTGTGGAGGCAAAAATTTGTGGGCATTTAATCGCGATGGAACCCAGCGTTGGGTATTCTTTCCTGAAGGATACATTACATCTAACCTCGTCTTGGGACTGGATGCAGTGTATTTTGTTGATGAAGAAGATAATCTGTATAAAGTAGACTTCAATGGAAACCTCATCTGGAAAACAAAGTGGGAGGCATCTCTCCAGTATTACGAAACTCACCTCATAGGAGCAGGAGATATCCTCTATTGCATTGGAAATTATGGAGATACATCTATCACCAAATCGAGTATAGTAGCCTTCAATATGGAAGATGGTAACACATTGTGGAATCTTGACCTGGCATCTCCATTCTACATAAAAGCCCCCCCTGCTATAGGTGACGGTATCCTTGTTATTGGTAAGGTAGGAGGGGAGGTTCTCGCTTTGGCATCCGATCCAGATTCATTTGTAGAACAGGGCAATTCCTTTTTGCTTAGGGGAGACGAAGATCAAGCCATCACATCATTTAAGAAAGCTGTAGAATTAAATGAAAAAAAGGGTGACATTTCAAAGTCTCAGGAAATTCAGGAAAGAATTCTTGAGATTGGAACCCCACCTGAGACCAAATCACCTGAGACTACACCTGGTATACCACTTTCAATTATGATTCTTATTGGAGCATTAATTGGAATTCTTATCATTTTTTATTTCTTCATTCAAAAGAAAAGAACAGATTAACTAGCAAAAGAACAATGTGCATGGAAGTTACCGAAATATCCATTGAATTTACCCACACACAGGTTAGAGTACTACAAATCTTCCGAATATTCTGGAGACACACCTCAGATCAATTGATATCTAGTCAGGTAGCTAGAAATATCGTATTCGATTATCTAATCCGCGAAGGATTGAATATAATATCTGATATCGGATGCCGCGGATATTTACCGCTCCATGGAACCGTTTCTTCGGGACCGCATCAAGTTCCGGCCAGACAGGTCTCTCAGCAGTTCTTGCTTTCTGATTCTTAATTCTAGCAGACATCAAACCACTCTGGCTACTTTGCTAATAACCTACACAATGTGTATGCTACCTTATATTGAAAGAATGTCCCGGAATGTTATGTATTTTATGGTGGTTTCTCTACACTACTCCCGAAAGATAAGTGATCATGGATACAATAGAAGCTAGTTTTGGCGAGGCTAGCTTGACACAAGAGAGGCAAAAGACTTAAGAATCTTCCCGTTATTATGAGCCCATGCCAAACCCGAGGAGAAGATCGAATATTCCTGCTTTTCTCTTTGTTTCTATCACAATCATTGTATTCTATTATCTCGTCAACATAGGCTACAGGAATTTCATCAGTTTGAAGGCATATGATCTCTCAACGAATCTTAGATGGCTGAATAGTGCTCTAATTCAGGTTTATGGCGGCATTCTTGCCATATCTCCTGCAATAAGCCTGGCACTTGTCAGTCTGTCTAGCTCAAAGTATCCCCTAGGATTAGCAAGAAGAATCCTGAAACTCCCGGAAATCTGGCTTTTCCTCGCCATTATGATTGCATGTATACTCATTTGTACTTCTATCCTCATTTCCCAAAGTAGTACCACTGATGAAACGATCTCTGGATCCCGGTACTTCCGGGCAGATGTCTTCACAATAGCCTTGGCAATTCTTGCCATCATGATCCTATTGGAGGGAGTTAGCAAATTGATTAGCATTGAATTTGCTCTTAAGGATTTCAAGAGACGAATAAGAACTGATGATGAAGTCAAATGGAAGGAAACCTATGAGGAGTATCACACCTTGCTGTATCAAGTAGCTGTTACTAGGAACCTGGTAGAATTAAGGGCGTGCATTGAGAATCTCTACGAGATGGCTATCTTCAATGATAAGATATTTGGCAATGTGACCCGCACAGTATATGACATAGAGAACATTTATAAGCCCAATAATGAAATAAGTGCTCTTTCTGTTCTAGATCGTTCAGTTGAGAAGGGAGAGGCGGCAATCGCAAGATCTGATAATATTAGTCTGATAAACCGTGCTGCTGATCACATTACTCGCCCTTTGAGTGGGACTAGAAAGGTCGGGGGAAGAGAAGGACCAATTTCCTTCTATGTGAGACACATAAAGAACGGGAGGTGGGAACGGGAGATGGATCATGAGAGAATAGTGAGGATCGTGAAGAAAATCATAGAAATAGAATGTCGGCCGGCAGAACGGAAGGATCTAGAGCCTTGTGAGGTCAGTTTCTTTGTGAATATCACGTCTTTTCTGTTGGACAGTTGTGAAGATATTGAACCTTCAGGTAGATTCCAATTTGCGGAAAACCATGTTTCCAAGTACCTGCATACGATGTTGGAAGGATTCAAAGAAGTTGAAATTGAAGGAATAGAATCCAAGGATAGAGAAAAACTTGAGGAAGTAACTGGCCGGCTGCTAGGTCTTAAAGAATACTTTGAAGGTAAATCTGCGATTTTCAACGGTTTGTTATTGATGCTCAAGCAGTTCTCTGGCATAGAGGGAACGCTGATCCACTATCTGTACAAGAGGTTAGAGTAGGGTAGCCATCTGCTTGCAGTGCCTGGTTGCTATCGAATGATTCTAATGAGATGGGGCACTCCCTCTTACACTTTCTCTTTCGCCTGTCAGTATATGAGTGACTTTTTCTGGTCAAAATATGATGTTATCATACTTTATAACATTTTTTAGCTTGTAAAGCTTTCTGTAAGCGATGAAAGCTTTCTGCAAAAGCTCCACGGCATTAGAATTCATAAAAAAAAAGAGAGAAGCGCTTAAGAGCCAGGGTCTGAGAGCCTCGGGGGGGATTTGAACCCTCGATCTGCCGCTTACGAGGCGGCCGCTATACCAGCTAAGCTACCGAGGCCTATCTCCTTTCGATACCCACCCATATAAACTTATCACTCCAGTCTCCTGTCACAGTTCCCAGCACCACTTCCCATTCTTCTGCAAGATGTCACCGTCCACCAGGATCTTGCCGTTCTTCATGGATTTTACAATGTCGATGTGGATTGCACTCTCATTTACTCCATTGCATTCCTTGTACGCATTACCGAGAGCCAGATGTATGGTATCCCCAATCTTCTCATCAAACAGGATGTTCTGCGTGAACCTATCAATCCCTCTGTTGGTGCCAATTCCCAGTTCGCCCAGTCTTCTTGAGCCTCCATCAGTCTCTATCAGCGTCTTCAGTAATTCCTCATTCTTCGAAGCAGAACTCTCCACAATCACGCCATCCTTCAACATCAACCGTACATCCTCTATCAATGAACCAAGGTATACCAGCGGGATATCAAAGTAAATGTGTCCATTCGTGGAATCATCCACAGGGGCTGTATACACTTCACCTGAAGGCATGTTGTGCTTTCCCACAGAAGCCACGGCGACTCTCCCCTCGATACTCATGGTCAACTCCGTGTCCTCTCCCTCAATCACAACGTCTTTCCCCTTATCAATAATCTCCTTAACCTTGTACATGATCTGGGCTTCTTTCTCCCAGTCCCTCAATGTTGCTCTGTACACAAAATCCTCATACTCGGATAAAGACATTCCCGCTTCCTGGGCCAGTGCATTCGTAGGAAATAATGTTCCACACCATTTTCTTTTCAAGATCTCCTCTTTCAACGGTTTCTGCATTAACTGATACTTGACCAACTTCTCTGAAGACGCATTTCCCAGTGCTCGTGTATTCCCTGTGGATTGGATCTTAATGTAGGCGTCTGTCTTCTCAATCATTGCAAACAGGTGATCAGGGAATCTGTCTACATATTCATCAGGAGCAGCATCCAGGAGGGCCCGCTCCATTTCTGGTGGGCGCTGTATCACCACTGTTGTTCCACCACGTTGAGCCACAAGCTTCACAATTTCCTTCGCCAGTTCCTGTCCGTAATCCTCCACCACGACCACCACATGGTCCCCTTCCTGAATCTCACAGGAGTAATCTACCAGAATTTTTGCATGTTCAGTAATCCGTGAATCCATAGTATCACCTCTCCCTGCTTTAAGCACGACCTTAAAAACCTATCTGAACCGTGCTGCCATCCGTTGCTGGGAATTCCTACCACTGCCATACACATTATTCTGCAGGGTTCTCCCTCAAGATTGGGGGGAGCTCAGAACCCAGTATGTCACTACCTGCTCCTTTCACGTATGTCCTGCCGGATAGACTGACTTCCAGATATTGTATGATACTGCTCTTTTCTATGTCAATCAAGAAGGTACATGACGTAACGTGTGCCAATCAGGGTGAAACCACCAAACGGGAAGCGAATGACATAGTATTCACAACAAAATTTATAAATTTCAATGCAAATCCATAAACTGCTTATCTCGAGAGATAGGAGCGAATGAAATGGAGAACCCATCAGAACCAAAACACCCTGTTGTCAACCTGGAAGATGCCCAGAGGACTGAAAAGGCCCTCAAGGAATCAGAAGAGAGATATAAGGCTCTTTTTAGTGGATCACTTCATTGCGTCTTTACCCATGATTTAGAAGGCAGATTTCTCGATGTAAATAACGCAACACTCGAATTGCTTGGCTATTCAAGAGAAGAACTTGATTCTCTCACCTTGTATTCATTGCTTGACCAAGATCAGGTGTCGCAGGCCCGTGCTCGAATCGAGGAGATTGCGAAAACAGGATCTGTGAGAGAGCCCTTTACCTCCAGAATGAGGATGAGAAATGGACAGTATCTCTGGGTTGAGATTGAAGCATCTCTCATTCACAAGAACGGGGTCAGTGCCATACAAGCAGTTGCCAGAGATAGCACTGAGCAGCAGAGAATGAAGGAATCGTTACGGGAAAGTGAAGAAAGGTTCAGACAGTTCTTTGAGAATCAACCTGATTACTGCTACATGATTTCTCCTGAGGGTATAATCCTCGACGTTAATTCCTCCGCACTGGACATACTTGGCTACAAGAAAGAAGAAATTCTTGGAAAACCCGTTATATCTACAATATATGCGCCATCCTCAGCAAGAAAGGCAGAGAAGCTCTTTGATAGGTGGAAGAAAACAGGGAAAATTGAGAACGAAGAAATGAATATCATCTCAAAAACGGGGGAAGAAAGGACAGTGTTACTCAGTGTTGAAGCTATACAGCATCCTGGAGGGCTGCTCCTCTACTCTGTTTCTGTCCAAAGAGATATCACCGATCGCAAACGCGCTGAGGAAGCCCTGAGAAGAAGTGAAGAAAAATATCGAACCATTCTCCAGGAAATCGAAGACGGGTATTTTGAGGTGGATATTGCCGGCAATTTTACGTTTCTCAATGATTCGCTGTCCAGAATGCTTGGGTACACAAAAAATGAGCTTATCGGGATGAACAACAGGGAATATATGGACAGTGAAACTGCTGAGACTGTGTATGAGACGTTTAACAGGGTCTACAGAACAGGGACTCCAACTCGAGCTTTCGATTGGGAAATTATCAGAAAAGATGGCACCAGAAGGGCTGTTGAAGCTTCGGTATCGCTAATGAGGACTCCCACAGGAGAACCATCAGGATTTCGAGGAGTCGTCCGAGACATTACTGAGCGCAAGGAGGCTGAAAAGAAGCTGAGAGAATCTGAGGCGAACTATCGCTTCCTGGTGGATCACTCCCTCCAGGGGATTATTGTTACTCAGGGGTATCGCTTCGTTTTCGTCAATCCCGCATTTGCAGAGATTCTCGGCTACCAGCCTGAAGAGCTGCTCTCGTTGACTCCAGAGCGGGTGAAAGCTACTGTTCACCCGGATGATCAGGATTTGGTCTGGACGCGGTACCAGAAGCGACTAGAAGGAAAAGACGCACCTCCCCGCTACGAGTTTCGTGTCATCAGGAAAGACGGTACAGTTAGGTGGATGGAGCAGTTTGCAGCCCGCATTGAATTCGATGGCAGGCCCGCAGTGCAGACCAGTGTCGTTGATATCACAGAACGGAAGACAGCAGAAGAACAGACACGAAAATTCAACCTGGAACTTGAAAAGAGAATTGCAGAGAGATCACAGCGCATCGAAATTTTCCTTCATGCACGAGAGCGGCTCCAGAGGGAGAAAAGCTGGGAAACAGGGTTAGAAAAGATTGTTGAAAGCATAAATCAACTTGGATTCGAGAAGGTCGGGGTCTTTCTTGTTGACCCCTCAAGAAAGAGACTGGTATTTCATTCTGGTAGAGGGCCGGGACTTCCAGAGATCGGGACTTCAATACCTCTGCAGGAAAAGGAATACTACGGAGTTCGATGCGTTCTGGAAAAGACGTCTATTCACTTCACGGACGCCAGACTGGCAGAAGGCAAGAGATTCGAATCCGGAACTTCCTCATTCGCATGGGTTCCCATTGTGATACAGGATGAAGCATTTGCAGCACTGGCAGTTGGGATTCTCAAGGAAAAGGACGCTATCGGCGAGGAAGATCTCAAAGACCTTGAAATCCTGGCAAGTATGTGTGCAGCGTTTATCGACAGGACGAGAATGCTTGTTGAACCTGTGGCAGAAAAGATTCTCACCACAGAGAGAAAGCACGTGCTGGATCCTTCAGAAGGATATATTGTGAGAGAAAAGAAGCCAGACCGTTCTCTTGAAATATTCTATGACCTGGTTACGCACGGCATACCAGGGTTTGTCATCTCCAGAGAGTATCCAGAAAAGATCAGGACAAAGTACAACCTCCTGAAAACTCCGATGTTGTGGCTTTCTCGGTCTGAGATGGAGAAGACGGTAAGTCCTGATGATCTTCCCAAACTGAGCTACATCATACAGGATTTCACCAGAAAATGTGAAGAATCTGTGGTTCTGCTGGATGGACTGGAATATCTCTTCACCCAGGTTGGGTTCAAAACGGTGGTGAAATTGCTGCACAACCTCAAAGATACTGTCGTCATCAACCGCTCGAGGCTGATTCTACCTCTCCATGTTGGTGCACTTTCAGACCAGGAATACAGGATACTGGAAAAGGAATTCGTGGTCTTGACGGATGTGTGAGTAGGCTGGTAAATGGGACCCAGAGAAAGAAAAACTGAGAAGGAGAAATTTGAATTTTTGGGATATATTCCATCCACAGCAGGCTAGAGTGATTCCTTTTCCCTTCTTCTTTCTATTAGGCCATTGATGGACAGAACTAAGCCGAGACCAGTGCACAGACCGACCCCAAAGCCCATCAAGAAATCCAAAGGTCGTCCCAGATCCATGGGCCCAACGAGGAGAGAGAGCACGAGTACCAGGCTTCCAATGCTAGCCATGACAGCTCCGATGGACATTTTGTGTTCAGATTTCATAATAGGAAGATACTCCCACCGTTCTAAAATACTTTTCGTGACAATTACTATCTGGGCTCCCACATTGAAGTGATGAAATCCCTCTCAGAATGGCGAATCTTGTACCAGATGAGAAACTGGTATATTCAGCAGGGAAGAATTTCAACACGTATTCATGTTCACCCTGGTCAATACAGCCCACACACCTCAGGTAAACCTTTATCTTCCTCCAAGAACATCTCCCCCATGCATCCCAGCCGCATCGCCCTGATCTTCGTCGTACTCCTATCCTTTTCTACCGTCTCAGCCATCACCATACCCAAAGAATATCCTCTCTCATGGGATGTGTGGTATCACTTACGAATTTCGCGGCAATTCAGTGAGGGCCAGTTCACCTGGGATTCAGGGTCCTTCGGGCCCCAGGGTAGACCCCACACCTACCCACCTGTCTTTCACGTGGTAACAGCCCTTTTGCACCGGGGGTCAGGACTCCCCCTGGAAACGCTGGCCCGAATTTTGCCTCCGTTCCTGGTCACCCTTTCCATACTCGCATTGTATCTTTTGACAAGGACACTCTTTGACGAAAAGGTAGCCATATCCTCCTCTTTGCTGGCGGCAGTGTGTCCCCTGTTCCTGGACAGAGCAGTCTCTTACACTCCTGAATTGCTGGCGCTCATCCTGTTTAACCTGGGATTGTACACTTTCTATCAGCAGAAGTGGGTTCTCTCAGGTGTCATTAGTGGATTGCTTGTTCTGACCCATGGACTGTCCAGTGCAGCTTTCATAGCAGTTATCTTCATCTACACCTTCTTCTCGCTGGTGATACTCAGAAAGAATTATCTCAAACACTTCTTGGGCGTCATTCTACTTACTCTGGTGATATCAGTCCCCTGGGGCCTCTCACATGCTCCCGTTTTCTTTCCCAAGGGATTTGCCTATCCCCTGGAGCTCTATCCAGAAAAGCTGGGGTTCGTCATCATGGTACTGGCCTTTCTGGGAGCAGTCTTTCTATCCAGGAATAGGGAGACTGTATTTCTTCTCAGTGGTACAGGTTCCCTTTTCCTGCTATCTCAGGGTTCACCATCTCTCCCCTACCGGTTCACAGAGTTTCTGGTATTCCCTGTGGTAATACTGGCAGGTGTTTCTCTATCCAGAATCTCCCGGTACTGGGTACTTGTCCCTCTTTTTTTGCTGGCCTTTGCCCAAAGCTACTGGGTCATAGAGCCCTATCACCCCGTGGTAACCACAGAACAGGCACAGAGTTACAGCTGGCTTTCTTCCTCGTCAGTTTCTGGCTCTACTGTTATCTGTGAATGGAGAACAGCGCCTGTCATGGCCTTTTTTTCTCATACTCCCCCTGTAAAAGGCGCTTACCAGTTTGGTGCTCCTGATCTTGTCAAAAGGACTGCAGATACCACAACATTCTACACAGACCATGTAACGTCCATATTACAGACATACAATGTCTCTTTCATCTACTATGGACCCGAAGAACGTGTTCTCTACTCTGAACCTCCTTTCAACAGAGTCTACGCCACAGCTGAGACCGCCTTCTACCACCAATAGGTTAATAAATCACGATGAAAAGAACCCTGTATGATTCCTGAATTCATCCAAGAGTACTTTGTCGATCCCATAAAATACGGTGAAGGGTACAACTGGGTAAATACCCTGACCTACGGGATCATTTTGGTTATAGCCTCCTACGCAGTTTACACGTATTTACGGAACAAGATAACGATGGATAGACATTTCTATTACTCTGTAGGGTTATTTGTCCTGGTGGGTGGATCTGCCAGGGTTCTAAAGGATATGGGTGTCTCAGAGAGCTATATCCTGGTGACACCATTGATATTCTTTCTGATTTTTGCCATTACCTTCCTGTCCCTGGTGATTCTGGTGAGGGTAGCAGGCCAGAATTATTACAAGTTTCTGGCAGCAGAAGCAGTACTCCTGTTTGCAGTCATCGTGGGGATTCTCGCATACCATGCAGAAGCCTTCAACTGGAAAGGACTCGTGTATATCGTGGTCACTGCCGTCCTGGTGACGGGCGTTGTGTACTATCTCTCAAAATTCCTGAACCTTGATTTCATCACCGGAAATATCGAGATCATGGGGGGCCACATGCTTGATGCCAGTGCCACCAGTTTCGGGCTGGCCATGTTCGGGTACTTTGAACAGCATATGCTCCCAGGGATCCTTATCAGGTGGTTTGACACTCCTTTTGTTATGTTCCCTCTGAAGATTGTCGTCGTGGGGATTGCCTTGTCTTTTGTGGAGGACATTGAAGATGATGGATACAAGAATTTTATCCGATTGATTATCTTGATTCTGGGAGCTGCTCCTGGGCTACGGGATGTGCTGCGCATCTTCTTCCTCACATAGGTGGTTCATGAAAACATTGGTTACTGGTGGGACGGGATTTATTGGCAGTCACCTGGTTGAAGCCCTGCCTGGTGACGTGGTGTGTCTCGTGAGGAAGAGTTCTGATACATCACATCTGGAACCTCTTGGTGTGGAAGTGGTGTACGGGGATCTGACAGATCTTGATTCACTGAAAAGGGCAGCACGAGATGTGGACTGTGTGTATCACCTGGGAGCGTACTATACCTTCCATGGCGTCTGGGACAGGTATTATAGCGTGAACGTTCAGGGGACGAGATTGCTCATTGAGGCCTGTGAAAGTGTCGATCACTTCATCTACTGCTCCAGTGCGGAAGCAATGGGTCCTGTGAAAACCCCGCCTGCTGATGAATCGTATCCTGCCAATCCTGCCTATGATTATGGGAGATCCAAGTTGATGGCTGAATCTCTCATCACAGAAAAGATCGACCAGGGATATCCTGCCACCATTCTCCGTCCAGTGGGAGTATATGGTCCCCGATGTGTGGACGATGTATCGTACTATTTCATGATACATATGGCCAAGAACTCCATCTTTACCAAGTTTGTGGCCGGATCTGGTGAGAATCTGGTTGACTTTGTATTTGTGAAAGACGTCGTCCAGGGATTTCTGAAAGCGAGAAATCAGAAGGCCATCGGGGGACTGTATTTTGTTTCCGGTAAGAAGGCACTAACCTATAATGAGGTGTATGAGATTCTGGGCAGACTGCTGGACAGAGCCCCTCCTCGCCTTCATGTGCCTGCTGTTCTGGCAAAAATGGCCATGGCTCCTCTGGAGGTTCTCTATGGCCTTTTGGGCAGGGAAGATTTTATGGTTCATGTATCCACGGTAGAAGCTACTCAGAATAACAGAGCATATTCCTGGAAGAGGGCACATGACGATTTTGGGTATGAGCCAGAGTACAGCTTTGAGAAGGGGGCTGAAATCACCTTGCAATGGTATAGGGAGCACGGGTACATCTAGGACTTGAATTATGGGCCGTACTTTCACAAAATTTGTGAAAGCTTCACATATGATGTTCTTATCTCACAAATACGTTTATTTGGTTGTGAAAGATAGGCTGTAGTAGAATGAAGTTGGTCATGAGGGGAAATAGTGATCAAATCTGGCATTCTTGAACATATTGGAGGTGTCGAGTATACAGACAGGTGGAGGAAAAAACGGATCCCTTGAGGAATTGGAGACATCATCTCAGTCCGCAGTAACACTGCGAGAAGTAATTGATGGGTTTGAAACTCTTCAAGAGCAGGAAGAATGGAGGGCGGACAGTTCATCTTTCAGAATAGAGAGTATGTGGGATGATGAAAGTTATGAGGAATTCACACTGGAACAGCAAATAGTCATGTATGTGCAGGAAAACCCTGGCAGGAGCCGCAATGCCATCTTCAGGTATTGCAGGGACAGAGGGTATTCCCACAGTGCAGTTGAAGAAAGCTATAATGTGCTAGTGTATAGCAAGAGGACGATTCAACGGTTGAATGTGGGAACGTCGTTGTCTCCCCGCTATGCTCACTTTATCAATGGACTGCACGAGCAAAAAAGAGACGTATTGAATGAGGTGCTGGGGCCCTTGTGAGAAAGCACTTCCCCGGAGAGATCTCTTTCTCCTGCAACAACCACAGACATGGGCGTGCTGATCAGTTCTCCTTCCGTACTAATTTCTTGTTATGAAAAAAATCATGCCTGGTTAGGAAGTGAGATGCATCAGAGAAGAGCAACGGTGTTCATAGCAGATTTCGATCATTGAGATCAGATAGAACCCCTAACTGAGAAAGAAGTAGGAGGTAATCCAGGGTACTGCATGCGGGGGCAGGGATTCGAACCCCGGAACTCCTACGAGAATGGATCTTGAGTCCATCGCCTTTAACCTGGCTCGGCAACCCCCGCCACCTCGTCTTCCTGCACTATCCTTTTTATAGGTTTCGGAAGAGAAAGTTGACTCTAATCCTGGAGCCATCTCCTCCTACTGAAACGAGGAATTATCACGGTTCTCAGAGAGGACGCCAAATGGTATACCCTCTCTCGATTCTTTCCAGAGAACCCCACCACAAAGCTTTTATTGACCAGTGATTCCCATAATCTGACTAGCGGAGGTGTCAGATGACAGTCAATCTAAGAGATGAAAAGCGTAGGCGTATACTGGAATTGCTCCTGGAGGATGGCACTCGCTCATACTCCACCATCGCTCAAATCCTGGGAATGCACCACAGCACGGTAAAGAAATACATAGCTGAGCTTGAAGAATCGGGCATCATCATAGGGTACAGTGCAGATGTTGCTTTTGAAAAAATCGCCGAAATGTACATCGTCCTTTTCAGGTGTGATCCCTTCACCAAAGAAGACTACGAACTGCTCCGGGAAAGACTGGAGAAGAAAGCAGCAGAAACTGAAGAATTGAAGGTCCTGGATTACTTCTTCACCGTTGGCGAGTTCCAAACCTCTGTGGTGCTCATGACCACCAATGTCTTTTCTCTGCACCGCTATCTCAACTTCCTCATAAGCAGCTACAACTACCTCAGGTCGTATGTTGTACTCCAAGTATCCAGAACCAACCAGCGAAACCTTCATCCTAACATGGATTGGCACGGACTGGAAAGACTGGCTGATTTTGAAGGGTGTTAGCCTTCTGATGGAGGGAGGTTCTCTAATGATTACGAATCAAAAAGATGAAAAACAAAAAAAGATACTGGAAGAACTGCTCCACCAAGGCAGCCAACCCTATACCTCAATTGCAGACAGTCTGGGAATGCACCACAGCACAGTAAAAAAATATATCACAGAATATGAGGAATCAAATATTATTTTAGGGTACAGCGTAGATGTAGCCTTTGAAAGGATGTCTGAACTGTATATTGTCCTTTTCAGGTGCGATCCCTTTACTGAAAGAGACTCTGAGCTCCTCAAAGAGAGGCTCAAGAAAAAGATGATAGTATCAGAAGATCTCAAAGTACTGGACTGCTACTTTACTGTGGGCGAGTTTCAGACCTATATTGTCCTGACCGCAGAAGACGTCCTTTCTGTACACCGGTATCTCAATTTTCTCATCAACAGCTATGACTACCTCAGATCCTACGTGGTGCTGCAGGTGTCCAGAACAAACGCACGAAACCTTCAGATCAACAAAGACTGGAAGGGACTGGAAAGACTTGTAGATTTCAAAGAACTCTGACGATTCCTATTTCTCTTTTGCATACTTTTCTACATATTCTTCATATAACGATTGTGCCTCCTTTACATCATTTGTACCCTTTATGATGGCCCGTCCATCTGAAAAGATACTGAAGGTCTGAGTATCACGAGTGAAAAACAGAATGTGTGGAGTCCTCTTCACAAAACCTCTGGAAGAGAGAGATTCTGCCAGGCTGTCAAGAGAGAGTGACATTTCAAAAGGAGGGCGAACCTGGACTGCATCTCTCCCGCACAGGATCGTGGCAGAGGGGGCACGTACGTCTAGGGATTCATAGATATGATCCACACAGCATGGGCAGTTCTTCCTCTGAGAAACGTCGATGGTGCGGACGTCTCTCTCCCACACGTCGACCACCAGAAGGCCTGAATCAAGCTGTCCGCTCACCAGGTATTTTATGGCCTCTGTTGACTGGATGGAACTCACTATCGTGGGCAGGGTATTCATGATACCCACTGTGTCACAGGTGGGAATACTATCACGGGGAGGGATTTGGGGAAATAGACAGCGCAGACAGGGTCCTTCAGGCTGGATATTCATACTCATTCCGTGGACAGCCACACATGCCCCAAAAATCCAGGGAATCTTGTTCTTGTTACAGGCATCGTTGAGCAGAAATCTCACGTCCAGGTTATCAGTTCCATCCAGGACAAGAGTTCTGTCCTGAATGTAGTGCTCTACATTTCGGGAGGTGATATCATCCACAATGCCCGTAATGGAGATGTCTGAGTTGATGGCCTTCAACTTGGTCTCTGCAGTCTCTGCCTTGGGCTCTCCTACATCCATTTCAGTAAACAAATGCTGCCTCTGCAGGTTGGAGAGCTCAATAAAGTCTCTATCAACTACCAGAATGGTTCCAACTCCTGCCCGGGTAAGGTGTTCTGCAATGGATGAGCCCAGGGCGCCGCATCCTATGATGGCAACCGATGAGTCATGGAGCGCTCTCTGGCCTTCCTCCCCTATCTGAGAAAGAAGGACCTGCCGTACGTATCGATCCATGGATATGGTGGCACGGCCAGAAATATAAGAGTTCTGGTTCATGGATAACTACTCCTTCCTGGCTGCTGGGCTAGAGTCTACTGGAAATGCAGGCGTATCATGTCGGTCACCTGCGAAATGTCCTCCACCTTCTCCAGATTCCACACCAGATCAATCAAGGCCCGGGCCTGAGAAGAATCCAGGCGGGGCATAACAAGCCGAAGAACCTTCTGCTCAAGTTCTGCATCGCTCATTGCGTTAGAAGGATCTCCTTTTGGACAGGTTACAAGTTCAGTATACACGTCTCCACTCACGGTCTCGATTTCTACAAGGGCGGGGTTCGCCCGTTCAGTCTTGGATTCGAAGTACTGTCTGTTCAGTTCCTCATCTGTGATTATTTCTACTTTCTGACAGATATCCTGCACTTTTTCATCCTCCCGTGTTTCAGGGAGATGCCATGCGACTCCGGGAGGAATGTTCAAGATGACCATGGCCGCACTGTAGGGAAGAGAAAACTCTGCATCCACCATTGAGACAGGGTGTTGATCGTTGAGGTTGAAATCATTGATAACCAGTGACGTTCTGATGGTGACTGAGGCTATATCATCTGCGTGAAGAGCATGAGCCTTCACGATTGAATCGATTCCATCCAGGGCAGGGTGCGTCCACCTGCAGGAAGGGTATGGTTTGAAAGAATCTCCCATGATGTAATAATCCACTCCCAGATCCCTGGTGAATGCCTCAAAGTCACACTGGTCTGATCCTGCACAAATCCAGTACCCATGCTCCCCCGAAAGTATATCTCTGGGGCCGTAAAATCCTGATTGACACAGCAGCACACTGAAGCAGCCTGCAAGAGTGCACCACCAGTACTTCCCTTTGAGCTGTGAGGCAGGACGTTCCAGGAACTTGTAAATGGCAGGAATGGGTGAGAGATCACCTGCCATGTTAAGCACTTTCCCCAGGTCACTCGCCTTCATGGTAAAGAGGGCCCCTGCAGCTGCCGCTGCTCCAAAGGTATGGTTGATCTCAATACTGGGACTGGCGATCTGTTTGAATCGAGCTGGAGACGGTGCAATTGCCAGTCCAATACGTGATTGGATTTCATATGCACCCACTACTGCTCTGATAACTGCTCTCCCGGAGGCAGCGGTAAATTCTCCGGCTGCCAGGGCAGCAGGGACAATGGTGGCACTTTCGTGCCCTGTCAGGGTCTGCTCGTAGTCCAGAAGGTCTGCTAAGTAACTGTTCCCCATGGCAGCGAAAATCCAGGAGTGTTTTCCTTTGTCACCAATGAGTGTGGCCTGGGACTTCCCATCTACAGATTTCACCAGGTTGATGAAGGATGCACCAAGATCGGTTTGATACCCTCCCATCATGCACCCAAGAGTATCAAGAGTGATTCTCTTGGCCTGGTGGACCACATCTTCAGGGAGTTCATCAAACGTCAGGCGCGACAAGAACTCTCCAAGAGTACCCGATATCGTGTTCGTTAACTCACCTCCACCTATTTGAACTACCTCAGGACTCGCTTGAATACTCGAAGGTAATTTCCTCCCAGTATCTTGGTGATGTCCTGGTCTGAATATCCCCTGTCCAGCAACCCGCCGGTGAAATTCGGCAGCTTGGTGACATCTTCAAGTCCTGCTGTCTTGGGTTTCTCCTCAATGTCAGGTCCCACTTCGTCTGCACTCCACTGGATATAGTCTGCAAAATCTGCTCCCCATCCCACGTGATCAACACCTACAAGGTTGACAGCATGGTCCACATGGTCGAGGACCCGTTCCAGACTGGGAACCTTCTCGTCCACAAGAGCAGGATAGAAACACACTCCCATAACACCACCATTCTCAGCCAGGGTGTGAATCTGTTCATCTGAGATGCACCGTTCAAAATCATACACAGCTTTACAGTTGGTGTGAGATACAATTACAGGATCCCGAGTTATTTCCATGACGTCAAAGTAGCTTTTCTCTGCTATATGAGCGAGGTCTATCACCATTCCCAGGTTGTTCATTTCTTTTACCAGTTCTGCACCAAAGTTGGTCAATCCACCGTCGGCCTGGGCTTCTCCCACGCCGTCGGCCACCTGGTTTCGCTGTTGCCAGGTGAATCCCACATGTCGCAATCCAATTTTGTAGAAAAAGTGCAGTCTACTCATGTCAGGAGGTTTCTTGCTGGGCCACACCACATCGGAAGCCACTGGTTCTGCTCCTTCCATTCCCAAGAGGGCAGCATGGCTTCCTTCTTTCTTTGCTTTCACAAAGTCATCAGCAGTATAGCACAGCCTGATCTTTCCCTGCGCTTCCTCGATCTCCAGGAAAAGGGAGTCTGCCAGTCTGATAGCCCGTTTTAGGGCCATATCAGGCTTGTAAAGTGCTTCTACATAAATGGCAAAGATTTGTCCATCACAGCCTCCCTGGTTCAGTCGCTTGAGATGTCGGGTGGCGATGACAGCCGTTTCTCCCTGGTCTCTCTTGGCTATAACATCATTGAGCATATCGGAGTGACCGTCAATGACGATTGCCTTTTCCAGAATGCTCTGAACATGATCATGTTGATTACTCATACACTCACCTTCAGCCTGAAAGCTTTTTCTTGTAGGCCGCCAGAAGTTCCTTCGCTCGTTCTCCGCTCTCCTCCAGGGCCAAAGATTCACAGTGATAGCCCAGGATCTCATCCATGACTTCAACCGTCTTTGTGGGGAATATCACAGTCCCATCGTCCAGAACCTGTTCAATGCCGTCGCGCCTTTGAGACTCTTCATTAATCCTGACTGCATCCTCCAGGGTGATGTCATCTGGCAGTTCCACCTGGGCCATTCCACCGCCAATGCGCACGGGGTACCCGCCAGGGAGGCCCATGGGACCCGGGGCATAGGTTAATTCATGTGTGTCATTGAGGAGATGGAGCGCGTCTTTTATAGCAGAGGCTGCCACAATGAAATGGTCCTGCACTCCCTTGGGCATGTAGGTATTGGCTCTCACAAGAAGGTCATCGGCGTCAAGCTGATCTGTGACATCCTTCCAATCCACGAACACACGTAAGTAGTAGGGAGTCTCCAAGGTAGAGCGATACGAATTCAATACATGACACAGGTAGTGGTGTCCTACCAGGTACACTGAGACACTCTTCATAGATACCTGAAATACATCTGCCACGATTTTCTGGATTTCCGGGACAAACAAGTCACAGTTTCCAATGCCCACAGTGGGCGCCAGTCCAACTTTTCCCAGGATGTGATTAATAGCATCAGGGAAAGAACAGTTGACCACTGGAGGAGAAATCCCTGCTTTCTTCACTGCTTTCATTAATTTATATGTCAGGGCAATGTGCAGGGGAAGCCACGCTCCGAATCCAGCCTCATCCAGCCTCTTAAAATCGATATTCTTCGCTGCAGCCTCTGGCGCCCACCAGGTTAAGAGCGTCACAGCGGAAATAATCACTCCAGGGTTGACCCTCTCTATGTAGGAAACTGTGGCATCCACATCATTGAGATCAACCTTCTCAAACTCGATAGAAGGATGGAATCCCTGGTGAGCCGCTCCCGCCCGCGCACTGTAGATCTTACGCAGAGAAGCTTCCTCATTAATATCTGCAGTATAAATGTGAGAAACCTCAGGGGCTCTGCAGAGGAGTTCCAGAACATGTTCTCCAATATCTCCCAGCCCTACAATCATAACAGAATTCATGGTAATCCTCCCACCATATTCTTAACCTGCGTTATAACGAACTGTATCTCCTCCTCAGTGAGTTCAGGGAACAGGGGCAGAGAAAGAATGTGCCTGCACGTCATCTCAGCTACGGGGAATGAGCCTTCTTTGAGCCCCATGTAAGCGTATGCTTCCTGCAAGTGTATGGGGACCCGGTACAGCACAGCAGTGTGGATTCCTTTGTCAAGAAGAGCTTTCTCCAGGGCATCCCTGGCTTTCACTTTGATGCAATAGTCCCAGTACACGTGGCGAGCGTACTCTTTCTCAGTAGGTGCTTCAACATCTGACCCTTCAAACCCTTTGGTATACTCCTTGCTGATCTCTCGTTTCCTGTCAGTCCACCCGTCCAGGTACGTAAGTTTCAACCGAAGGATAGCAGCCTGCAGTTCATCAAGCCTGCTGTTGTACCCAATCAGCCGGTGAACATAGGTTTGCTTATACTCTTTTTCTATTCTCCCGTAATTCCTGAGGAGACGGATTCTTTCAGCCAGTTCATCATTGTCGGTGACATTCAATCCTCCGTCACCATATGCTCCCAGGTTCTTGCTGGGGTAAAAGCTAAAGCAGCCAATGTCGCCCAAAGATCCCACTTTCTTTCCCTTGTACAGGGCATTGATTGCCTGAGCCACATCTTCGATGACGGCCAGGTCATGATCCTCAGCAGCCTCAAGAAGAGGGTCCATATCTGCGGGATGTCCATGGAGATGAACGGGAATTATCGCTTTGGTTTTCTTTGTTATTGCTCTCACAGCCTTCTCAGGATCCATATTCAGGGTATCTGGTTCTACATCAACAAAAACAGGGGTTGCTCCACAGAATACTACAACATTGGCTGTCGCAATGAAGCTGTTTGCAGGTACTAAGACTTCATCTCCCTCTTTTACTCCTACAGCTTTCAACGCAATAGTCAGAGCATCAGTAGCAGAGTTGACTCCTATTCCGTAGCGGACACCACAATACCGGGAAAACTCTTCTTCAAACTTCTGTACGTTCTCTCCTAATACGAATATTCCCTTCTCCAGTACTCTCTGGATTACTGTATCAATTTCGTGTTTGATACTCTGATACTGCCGTGCAAGGTCTACAAGGGGAATTTCATGCATGTTCTCACCTCATAAAATAAAAAAATGTGGTTCATTCCACTTATTTTCCGTGAAGGTTGTTGACAACCCACGCAAAATTCTCGCCAAAGTGCTTGATGGTAACGGCTCCTTCCACATCTGTTTCCAGCATGGTGGTGGTGTGCGTGCTTCCGGCTTTCCCACCTTTCGTCTCTTTGGCAACTCTCTTGGTTCCTACACCAATGGTCCAGTATGAGGACCCCACAACAATGAAGTTGTTGATCATGAACCACATCAGTAATTCGGCAAGGGTTGCATTGGCTCCTGTCCTCCGGGTGGTGGCAATAGCTCCTCCCACCTTGTGGTAGAACAGGCCGGGGGGCTTTTCGTCGTATGGCCAGCCCAGATCTTTGACCGGGCCATCTACGTTACCCAGTTCTCTGCCCTCACTGACTGTCCCTGCTCTTTCAAGGACCGCTTTCATCTTGGCAGTAGCACTTCCCCAGTACACAGGGGATCCCACAATAATGCCATCGGCTTCATACATCTTCTTCCAGATTGGCATGAAATCGTCCTTTATGCAACATTCTGCGCGGTTAGCTCTGCACCATATGCAGCCTATACAGCCACCCTTGATATTCTTGTCAGCAAGAGTGATGAGCTCTGTTTTGATACCGTAGTCTGAAATGACGTCCAGTGCGCGTTGAATGAATTGCTCTGTATTCCCTTTGAGTCGTTCACTTCCGCAAATTCCAATCACTTTTGGCATGCGTATCACCAACCTCAGTTCTCCTTTCAATTTATAAATATTTCGGTACTATAATGCAACAAATCATCGGAATTGTCAAATTGATGAGACTAATTATTGCATTACTTCTAAGTGGCTGATGCACGTTAATTGGAAGTCAACACAGTTCGAGGTATTGTCCTCACCTTTGCCAGGTAAATGATCAAGGCGACCAGCACCAGCACGACGAAGAACTGAATCAACTCAGAATAAGTATAGTGATCAAGGATGAGTCCCGCCATGGCTGAGCCAAAAGCAGCGCCCACGAATGCCATGGTATTGAGATACCCGATCCAGAAACCTCGAGCCCTGACGGGAGACAGGTCAGCTACAAACGCCATCAGGGGAGGAACGTAACCGGAAAGAACAGCCCCTGTAGGTATGACAAGAACAGGAAAAAAGCGAGGAGGCACCAATAAGAACCCCATAAGTGACAATAAGAGCACAGTGAATAATATCAGCAGCACCTTGAATCGTCCCAAAATATCTGACAGTCTCCCGCATGCTGGTACAGCAACAAGTCCTGATATTGCCAGCATTGAGAAGAGAAAGGCTGCTGTCTCTGGTTCCAGTCCTTTGGATAGAAGAAACTTCGGGAAAAATGTTAGAAATCCAAATACTGTAGCCCCCGTGAAAAAAGAGCATATACCAATAGTGAATATGTGGGAAGACCATACCATCTGATCTCTCATGTGCGTGGGTTCCTTCTTCTCCTCAGTGAGTATGTAGAACAGAATCGAAACTGCAATTCCAGCCAAAGAAACCAGGAGAAAACTCATTCTCCATCCCCACTGCTCAGAAACAGGCAGGGCAAGAAGAGGAGCCAGAGCTGTTCCTGCAGGCACTCCCATCATCAAAATTCCCTGCGCCATTCCGCGTTCTTTTGCACTGAATCTCTGGGCCAGAATGGACGTAGCGGGAGTGTAGTAGTTCCCCGAAAAAACCCCGAACAACATCCGCAGCAAGAGTATGTGGACATATGATTGTGAAAAAGCCACCAGGAGAGAGGTCACTGCTGACCCTGCCATGCCTATGGCCATGACTCGTCGTCTCCCGAATTTCTCTCCCAGTAACCCAGAAGGTATCTGGGCCAGAGCATATGCTCCCATGTATCCGGTCATGAGCAATCCTGCCTGAAAATTGGTTATGGCAAATTCATCCTGAAGAATGGGGAGCAGGGGCGGGATTAGCATTTTCGCCACATAGCTGATTAGCCCGCCCACTGTCACCAAAGCCAGGAACTGATACCGTGAGGAACCCATAGGACTCAGCTATACTGCAAACATGGAAGCCTTTCCCATCTTGCGGTATATCGCGAGGAAGACACCAAAGGCTACCACGATGAAGATAGTGGCCACAGCACACAGGGAGGGGTCTGCAAACTCAGAGAGATACCCCCACATCCTAATGGGCAGGGGAGTCAATCCTGGTACTGCCAGAAAGATGGACACCGTGACATTCTCGAAGGACCAGATGAATGCGAAGAGAGACCCCGCAATCAATCCAGATTTTGCCATGGGGAGCGTCACTTTGAAGAAGGTCTTAATCGGGGTAGCACCGAGTGTAATGGCTGCTTCTTCCACAGAATCAGGGATTCCTTCAAAACTCACGATGAGGGAGCGCAAAACGTAAGGAACCACGATGATCAGGTGACCAATGACCAGTCCAGGGAAGGTACCGTACAATCCTAGAGTCTGCAGCGTAATGGCAATTCCAATCCCAAACACGATCATGGGGATGACAATGGGAGACAAGAACAGGGTGCGCAGGGTAACTCCCACATCCCGTCCCAGGAATGTGACCCTATGCTTTGCCAGTGCTTTGGCAGCAGGCAAGGAGACGAGAATGGCAATTCCCATGGAAACCAGGGCAATCACCGCACTCAAGAAGAAGGAGAACATCCAGCTATAGGAGGTCAAGACACGCACAAACCACTTGAGGGAAAACCCTTCTGGAGGGAAGGTCACATACTGGGATGTGGTGAATGAGGTTCCCACGATGATGATTAGGGGAATGAGGATGAAAAAGTACATCACGTAGACGTACAGTTTGTACAGTCTGTCCAGAATCATTTACGTCAACCTCCGTCTTTTGGTGAGAACAGATAAGAGCCGCTCCTGGAAGTACATGACAAGAACCACAATAGCCACCAGGATGAAGGCCATGGCAGCACCCACTGGCCAGTTGCTGATGAGCAAGATTCTATTGTAGATAATAGTACCGAAAACCTGGAATCCAGGTCCGCCCAGAAGTGCAGGCATTACAAAACTTGACATGGTTATGGCAAAGGTCATCACAGTCCCTGCAATGACGCCGGGGAGACTCAATGGAAAGATCACCTTGAAGAAGGTGTACAGCTTTCCTGCTCCCAGAACATACGCACTTTCTTCTATGTGAGGATTGATGCTTTCTACTGCACTGGAAATGGGCAGCACCATGAAGGGCAGCATGACGTTGACCATTCCCACAACCACTGCTTTCATGGTGTTCAGCAGCCGCACAGGCTCGTTAATGATCCCAAACCACATCAGCAGGTTGTTGACCACCCCATGATCTGAAAGCATGATGGACCATGCATATCCTCTCACCACCAGAGAGACAAACATGGGCGAAATGACAAGGATAGTCAGCAGCCCTTTGGTTTTTGAGCTGGCCCGTGCGTGGTGATAGGCTAGAGGATATCCTAGGAGCAGAGTGAGACACGTAGTATAGACGCCCATTGCCAGGGTATTGAGAAGGACCTTTTGATAAAATGAATCAGTAAACACGTGAACGTAGTGTTCTGTGGTCAGGGATGTTCCAGGTTGATAGTACCCTCTCCCCACCACAAAACTCGTTATGAACAGCAGGACGATTGGGGCAATGAAAGCCACTGCATAACAGACAAGTAGGGGACTGAGCAGCAGAGCTCCTGCCCGTCTCGTCGTCAGAGCACCCATTCTTTCTCCAAGTGTAGAAAGGAACCGTGGTGCCACAGTCACCCTCTCCCTACCGGAACCACTGCGCTCACGTCAAAGGAGACATAGACATCTCCCTCTCTCACATTGGTGACGCATTCACTCTCACAGTCAGCAGTGAGCCTGATGCCTTCAGCATCCAGGAGACATCGGGTGGAGTCACCGAGAAAGACCTTATACAGACATTTTCCAGGCAGAATATTTACCTGACCCCTTTCTGGTTTGGTATTGGTCATTCTGATCTTCTGTGTTCTGATCATTACCAGGAGGTGATCTCCCGGTGAAACTTCAGAGGCTTTCCCCACTGCGAATCCTGTAATCATCTGACCATTCTTAAGAGCTAGTGTACATATTCCTTGGTTAACTGATCGCACAGTCGTTTCTAGAATATTTGATGTTCCAATGAAGTCAGCTGCGAATGCTGTTCGCGGACTGGCGTAGATCTCCTCAGGTGTGCCGAATTGATCAATCTTTCCCTTGTTCATCAACATGATCTTGTCTGCAATGGCAAATGCTTCAATCTGATCATGAGTAACATAAATTGATGTGATGCCCAGCTTTCTCTGCAGGTTATGAAGTTCCAGCCTCGTGGATTCCCGCAGTTTGGCATCCAGGTTGCTCAAGGGCTCATCAAAGAGGAGAACGCGGGGCTGCGTGACCAGTGTTCTTGCCACAGCCACTCGTTGCTGCTCTCCTCCACTGAGCTGCTGGGGATATCTGTCTTCCTTCCCTGCCAAATTCACCTGAGTCAGAGATTTTTCCAGTCTTTCCTGAATTTCCTGCTGATTCAACCCCTTAATCTTCAGGCCAAACTCAATGTTTTGCCGTACTGTCATATGAGGAAATAATGCATAATCTTGAAATACGAGTCCAATGTCTCTTCTATGAGCAGGGACGTCATTGACCTGCTCCCCGTCAATGTACACACTCCCGCTGGTGGGACTTTCTAACCCCGCAATAATCCTGAGAGTAGTGGTTTTTCCGCATCCACTGGGGCCAAGGAACGCTGTTATCTCCCCCGGGATTGTCTGAAAGGAAATCTCATCTACAGCTGTATGATTTCCGAAAACTTTTGTCAAAGACTCTACCGTCAAAGTTGAACTTTTCCTTCTCTCAGTTGGCATGACCATTTCAATCACCTATGTTTACTGTATTTCAAAAAAAGGAAAAAAATAAAGTAATTTTCTTCATCCTCCAAGAATTTCTCGCTCCCACAACTCCTGAATCTCATCATAGTGCTGAGCCATGAACCAGTAGTATTCCATTCCTATCAGAGAGTTGACTTCCTGTTCTCCATCTACTACCATGGCCTGCAGTTCAGGAGTCAGCTGGGTGAGCTTGTTGGGAGACCCGTAGTGAATCAGATCCACAAAGGTCAGCTGAGGACCTGGGCTGATAATGTAGTCAATGAGCTTTTCAGCCAGTTCCTGGTTGGGAACACCCTTAGGTATGGCAAGAAGTCCAATCCAGGCCACTGCACCTTCCTGTGGAATGACCCATCCTACATTAACACCTGCTTTCTCAAAGGTGTAGGCTCTTCCGTCCCAGCACCCTGCCATGTTGATATCTCCCATCTGCAGCATAGTCTGCATCTTGGAATATGATTCGGCAAGTCTGAATCCGCCGGTACCCTGCAGTTCTTTTATCTTTGCAATAATCTCTTCGTACTGCTCCGGCGCATAGCCCCAGGTTACTCCTGTGGCAGCATAGAACTGATCAAACCAGGTCTCGCTTCCCACATTGCCGAACTTCTCAACATTCCAGAGGTCCTTCCAGGATGTGGGGGGCTCTGACACTCGCTCATTCTGGTAGATTATACCCCAGGCTGCAAAGTCATAGGGTACTCCATACTGTACACCGTCTGTACCTTTTCCTGCATCCAGCCCGACCTGGTACAGGTTCTTCCATTGAGGTATGTTGTCCATATCCAAAGGTGCCCACAATCCATCAAGGGCTCCTCGGATGAATCGAGGTAATCCAAGATACATGACATGAACTTCAGGCTCATCTCCCCACAGTTTTATTTTCGAAATCCATTCATTGTCACTGTTCACGGCAACGACTTCCACTTGAATGCCGGTCTCTGCTTCAAAGCCTGCGGCGATTTCCTTGACGTAGTCCTCGTAGGGGCCTGCAAATGTTCCAAGAACGACCTTCTGTTTTTCGGGGGGCGTTGTTTCAGTGGTTGTTTTTTCTTCTTCCTGCGAAATACAGCCACTTACCACAAGAGCTGCCATCGCCAAGCACAAGACTAGGGTGATGGAAACTTTTCTCGTTTTTCTCATCATATTTGTTCCTCCGTTCTCATGGTTAGCTCCTATCTCCTAGCAGTCTTTAAGATATTTATAAGTTTTTCGGTAGTACAATGCTGCAAATTGTCAGAACTGATAATTTCTATAGGGTGAATATTCCACTGTGTCTAATCCCCACAATCACCATGTTTCTGGCACACCTACGCTGGAACGAATTTCCCTGATTGCTGAAAGTTTCGCTGAGTGTCGAATTGCCAACATTTTCATCTCCACATATTCCTTTTAGTTGCTTCCCGGGACTATTTGTTCTAACCACGAGCAAGCTTGGTGCATTTGGCTGTCCAGAATGCATTAGTGGCGACCTTGGGGAGATCATACAAATACGTTAGGACGTATTATTTGATCAATTAGTTCAATCCCTCCCTAAGAAAAGAGAAAAGAGGGTACAGCACCTCCTCCACGAACTCTTCAAAATGGCTCTTGAGCTGCAGGATTCCACACATGACTGAGGTACTGCGTGTGAATTTTCCTAATTCTTTCAGGTGCCCAATGAGGATCCCAGCTCAGCCCAAGATCTTCTCCCACGAGAAGCACGGTAGTTTGAGTGTACATGGGCGCCCGACGAATGACTGCTTCTATCCGGCAAATCCGCTTTGGCGAATTGCAGTCCTGACAGGTACCTATTTGTGTGCAGGGGAGGGAATATCCCATTCCTGCAGCATGGCGGGGTGCAATGACTGTTTTAAGTCTTTCCACAGCTTCATTGACGTTTTTGACTATCTTATTCTGCCCTGCGACCACCAGAACTTCGGGTGGACCAAAAATAGTCCCTGCAATACGGTTTCCTGCCCCATCGACATCCACCAGGCTGCCCTCTGTGGTGACTGCATTGATTCCTGTGAGAAAGATATCTGCCAGAAGACTGGCCACAGCAGTCTCACGACGAAATTTCCCTCTAAAGGGGTTGATAATACTGGTTCCTCGTGTGTGCAGAGCTTCTATTATTCCAATCTGGCGCACTGTGGCCGAATCTCCAATTCCTACCAGAGAATTCAGTGGGATATGGCTCAAAATGGCAGCACAGGCTTCTTCTCGGGTAGAGACTATCTGTGTGTTGAATCCGTGTTGTCTCAGAGCGTGTGCAGTCTCTTTGAGAATATTCTCAGTCATGTGCTCACCTGTTCTTCAGCCCCGCAACCTGGACAGCACATCTTGAAAGTTTTCTGCAAAGTCGACGAGGTCTTCTCTACCTTCCTCATCCTGTTCCAGGGTGTCCTTGGACAGATCTGAGGTCCAATATTCCTTTCCTTCTTTCTTGAATCTGACAGCGTCTGGTATTCGCTTCCCGCCTATGAGCACCGTCCAATAAGAAGAACTGACCACAGTGAAATTGCAGATCATGAACCACATCAGCAATTCAGCCAGGGCAGCATTGGCTCCTGTCCTCCGGGTGGTAACGATAGCACCACCCACTTTTCCCTTGTAGAGGCCTCCTCCTTTCGTTTTCTTATCTGATTTAATTCCGGAATGTGCTCCGGGCCACTTTTTGTCATCAACTGGAGTCTCAATGCTGATCCTTCCTTCACTGAGCATTCCTGCTCTTTCCAGGAGTCCTTTCATCTTGGCTGGTATGCTGCCAAAGTAGACCGGGGCACCAAGTATAATGCCGTCTGCTTTGACCATTTTCTCAAAGATCTCAGGATAGAAGTCATCCTTTATGCTGCATTCCACAACCGGCATTGCTCTGCAGTATCTGCAGGAGATACACGCTTTCACGTCCTTGTTGTGGAGCTGCACAAGCTCTGTCTTAATGCCATGATCTGAAAGGGCAGACAGAACCATGTCTAAGGCTTTTTCTGTATTTCCCCCCTTCCTCTGACTACCGCAAATTCCCAACACATATAACTCTTTCATGATGTCACCTCTCTCATAGCGAATAACTCGTCGGAGTCATCCCCCGCTGTAGGGGAAAAGGACAGTTACCACATCACCTGGCTTCAGTGTCGTCTTCTCATGGTTCAGATACAATATACTAGTTTCATTGACTAAGATGTTCAGCACTGAATTCCAGGTACCCTGCTCGTCGAAGAAGTATCGTCTCATCTTTCTCCCGTATTGGGAAGAAAGTTCTCTGAAGAGATCTTCTACCGTGTCTCCTTTCACGTCAACGGTGTGTCGAGCAGGGAGGTCAACTCCCACCACTGAAAAAGGAAAGTCCAGTGTAATGGTCTTGGACCTACTCATGTTCCAACTCCTTGAGATCTTTTGCTACATCGTTGAGACCGAGTTCCTTCAGTTTCTTCTGGGTGGGAATGGCTGTTTTCACGTCCCATCCTCTCAGCTCGTAGTAGTTGTCTTTCATCTTCTCAAAGGTGGCTCTGTCCACTGTCTTTATCTTCGCGTTCTTGGATGTTGGAGTGGATTTATCAAAGAATCGTTCGGGGATGGAATCATCCTTTCTTCGCAGTCCACACCGCACATTGTACGCCTGCTCTAGATTATATATTCTCTCTCCCACGAGCTGAAGATCCTCTGCTGAATACTCATGACCAGTCAAGGCAGAAAACATTTCAGCCATCTCAGCGTGACCAGGGTACTCAAAAGACGTGGAGCTGTCCTGGCCTGCACAGAACCCCAGTGAGTCAATTATCCCTTTGGATTCCTGATACCATTTCACGGTGAACTCCTTCCCCTCAGGTGTGCTTGCGTCGATGGACTTGGGATGTCCAAACAGCTTCTGTCCCAGGTTCTCATCCTTGATTGCTGCGAAATCCCAGAACTCTATCCAGGGTGTGCCTTTGAGATGATCTGCTCCTCGAGAGGCCACTGCATGAGACAGCATCAATCCCCAGCCAATACGGGGATCCAGATGTAATCGAGCTCCCTTGATGGTCATAGCATACTTTTCAGCACCTTTCCCAATCTTCGTGGCAGCCAGATTGGTACCTTCTGCCAGAATATCACCAATACCCTCTCGAAACACGATTTTGTGCAGAATAGCTAGTGTGGCTTCTTCGTTTCCAAAGGTCAGGTCAATGCCTCCCGTTTCTTTGTCTGTGATGAGACCGTTCTCGTAACATTCCATAGCAAAGGCAATCACATTTTGAGTCCCTGTCGTATCCAGTCCCCATTTATTCACCTCATACACCCATGTGGCCAGAAATTCGGGATTGTAAATGCCCAGAGCCTTCACATCGCCCGCAGGGGCATACTCTATTTTGCTGGCATGAATGTGCTTTCCATTGACTTTGACTTTGAAACTGTGACCACACCCGATTGGACAGTTGAAGCACCCTTCTCGATGTGTGTAAATGGTCTGCCTGATATTCTCTGAATTGAAGGTCTTGAATCCTTCTTCAGGCATGTCAGGGATACGGTAGTTCTCCACCCCATCCCCGCCCCGGTGGCGGAGAGATTCAATGTTAGACAACCTACCATATCGCTTGTACAGAGGGGTCCTGGGTCCGTTGATCATCATCTGCCGTGCTTTCTTGCAGGCAGCTTCAAATCGTTTGGGCTGGGCAACAGTCAACGCACGAGTGCCTCTCACGGAAATGGCCTTGAGGTTCTTGGAACCCATGAGAGCTCCTGTCCCCGCCCATCCCGCTGCTCTCCAGTAGTCCACCATGACACAGGCAGTCCGCACCAGATTCTCTCCCGCGGGTCCGATGAGCATGGTGTGAACTTCCCGGTCTCCAAGAGCATCTTCAATTTCTCTGAAAGATGTGAGCGTATCCAGTCCCCACAGAGACGTAGCTTTCCGAAGTTCAACATGACCATCATCTATCCACACGTATACAGGCTGTTCAGACCTGCCCTCAACCACAAGGTGATCATACCCTGCATATTTCATCTCTGGGGTGAAGAACCCGCCAAAATTGCTGTCACAAAAGGCGAAGGTGAAAGGACCCTTATGGGTCACTGTCCCTCTGCACGCTGTGGGAACCAGTGTGCCTACAAAAGGACCGGCACCCACTATCAATTTTGCCCGGGGATCCAGGGGGTCGAGGTCAGGAGAGACTTCATCATACAAAATTTTTGAGTTGATTCCTCTCCCCCCAATGACCAGGGCTCGCAGATCTTTGGGAGTCTCCTGCTCAGTGATTTTTCCTTTTGAAAGGTCAATTCTCAATATCCTACCTGCCCATCCGTGCATCATACCACCTTCTTCCATTCACTGTACGTGTCTCCTGAAAAGTCAGGTCCGGAATCAGCATCCTTGGCCTGCATGATCTTCTGGAGAATCTCGGCTATGTGCCAGTTCTTGTCCCTGTTCTCGCGAACTTCTTCCACAAAGGTGAGTGCATCTTCCTCGCATGCCTCAACACACTGTGGGGTGCCATGGCACAGGTTGCATTTGAAGGAATGACCCATATCCTGGTAGACGTCGATAGCTCCGAAAGGACAGGCAAGAACGCACTGCCTGCATCCAATACACTTGTTCTCGTGGACTATCACAGCATGGGTTTCAGGGTCTTCGCCCAGAGCCCCGGTGGGGCAAGCTGCCTTGCAGGGGGCATCCCTGCACTGCTGACAGACCAGGGGCAGATTGATGCCCCTAATCCTGTCTGAAATAATGTGTATCCGAGCTCTGGATGGGTTGCATTCGCCCAGGTTCTCGAAAGAACAAGCAATTTCACAACTTCGACATCCTGTGCATCGCGAAGGGTTCACTTTGATTATTTTCATGATTCCTCTCCTTTTCATGCCGTGTTCTGTTTACATGGTGCGTGAGGTTTCTATGGTCTCTTCAATACATATACCTCTCTTGGCAAGCTCCTGAGCAAACAAGGGGAATAGTTGAGGAGTAATAGCACATTCAGGGAAGAGCACGCCCTTTTCAGTGATTTCATTCTTGGCAATCATCTGAGCTACTATGGAGGCCGGGTATCCTGTGGTGCGGGCGACTGAAGTCACTTTTTGCTTTTCATCATACCAATCAATGATGTCATAGGTGAGCTGGGTCTTAATACCGTCCTTCTCTCCTATCACTGTCACCCTGATGATGGTGACATCCCTCTCGTCTCTTCCCAGTTCCATAATGGGGGACAGCAGGGCACTGAGTAGCTTTCTGGGCACCACTTTCTGGTCCCCCACAGCAACGGGTTCTCCGCTCAACAGATTGCATTCGATGAATGTTTTGATCTTATCATAGTGACCCGGCCAGCGGGGACATTTGCATTCCATTTCCTTGACTCCTTTGATAGTGTAGGGCATGGAAGCCAAAGTGGGGGTTACAGCACATTCCAGGGGACCTATGCCTGGAAAATCCACCGTCTCAACTTCAGAGAGTGTCTTGAGTTCCACTTTTTTCCCGTTTCTTATTGCAAGAGAGGGTTCAATATATTCCATCCACAGGCTTTCCAGTCTGAACAGAATCTTGTGCTGAAGAGGCGGGAATGGCTGCTGTGGAATGCCGCCTGCAATGATGTGTACCTCGTCTGCCCGATCAAGCTGGCTCACTCCGTATCCTGTCAGGACATTGGTGATGCCAGGATCCATCCCACATGCAGGTACCACACAGACCCCAGCTTTCCGTGCCTTGTCATCAAGCTCCAGCTGGGGGGGCTCAAAAGCAAGATCGACTACATCTTTACCTGCTTCTATGCAGGTTTCAATGCTGGGAACGCTGAACTCGTGGGGCAGAGAATTAATCACCACATCAAACCCTTCTTTTTTCATGTAAGTAATAAGACCATCGCGATCTCGAACATCTACGATCTCCAGGCGTAATTTGTCACTCTTGGCTTCCTTCTTAAGGGTTTCCATCTTATCTTTAACAATATCCCCGACTACCAACTGTTCGACATCTTTGCTCCTGACCAAGTCCTTGGCAATGGCTGGACCCATGAGCCCAGCCCCGCCAAGCAACAGTATTTTCATGTTAATCGCCTCATGCTTCACTTATCGTGAAGGTTGTTGACAACCCACGCAAAATTCTCACCAAAGTGCTTGATGGTAACGGCTCCTTCCACATCTGTTTCCAGCATGGTGGTGGTGTGCGTGCTTCCGGGTTTCCCACCTTTCGTCTCTTTGGCAACTCTCTTGGTTCCCACACCAATGGTCCAGTATGAGGAGCCCACAACAATGAAGTTGTTGATCATGAACCACATCAATAATTCGGCAAGGGTTGCATTGGCTCCTGTCCTCCGGGTGGTGGCAATAGCTCCTCCCACCTTGTGGTAGAGCAGGCCGGGGGGCTTTTCGTCGTAGGGCCAGCCCAGATCTTTGACCGGGCCATCTACGTTACCCAGTTCTCTGCCCTCAGCCATGAGTCCTGCCCTCTCGATCACTGCTTTCATCTTCGCGGTAACACTTCCCCAGTAAACAGGAGAGCCTAGGATAATGCCATCTGCCTCATACATCTTCTTCCAGATTGGCATGAAATCATCTTTTTTCACACATTCCGCGCGGTTTGATCTACACCAGTTGCAGGCTGTACATCCACTAATAATCTTTTTGTCAGCAAGAGTGATGAGCTCTGTTTTGATACCGTAGTCTGAAATGACGTCCAGTGCGCGTTGAATGAATTGTTCTGTATTCCCTTTGAGTCGTTCACTTCCGCAAATTCCAATCACTTTTGGCATGCGTATCACCAGTCTTACTTCTCCCTCCAATTTATAAATATTTCGGTACTATAATGCAACAAATCATCGGAATTGTCAAATCACAAGTATTAATTGTTATGTCATGTCTAATCCAATTGTTCACTCAATTGAAAGACCATTCCTGCCCGCTCTCTCTAGTGAACAACGAAGTCCTTTGGACGTCGTGTGGAATCTATCTTGGAAGGAAAGGAATTATGGGAGAGGATTAATAATGTCCACCAGGGTATCAAGGATGGACCAGCGTTTATGGGTGATCAGCTCCCGGGTTATCATTCCATTCTTGGTCTTTTTCAGGGAAGCCAGGTTCCTGATGGTGGAGACTCCTTCCTCTGAGAGAGGGGAACACTCGATGAGAGACGAAAACTCATTGAATAGATTCTTGCCGTTATTCGATCTAACAATAACTGAGCTGTATCCCTGAGGACTTCCCACACTTCCCACGGAAATGTCACTGAGTTCCCCACAGAAGTCCAGGCAGAGAGAACAGCTCTTCTGAGCATAAGACTCAATATACTTGACAGGGATAGTGAACACATTGCGGTCTTCTGTTCGCACCCAGAACCGACCTTTGCTGATTCCCATCTTGTCAACATATTCCATGGGGATTTCTGTCTTCCCTTCCACAATAGAACGTAACTCGTTGAACAGGAAGTTCTCCATACAAAAAATGCTGATTACCACGGCGATCTTGGAGTGGTAGTATCTGTCTCCAAAGGGATAGGCCAGAGCTTTGGCCACTCCCTGCACCTGACAGGGTACACCTACAAAGGCAATACGACCAAATCCTCTGTCAACAGCATCCTGTATCCCCTGAACATTGGGAGATACACTGTACTTAGTCCCTGCACTTGCAGCCACCTCGCGTGGCGACGTCGCTACTTGAGGAACAGGGTTCCACCCATGGTAGGAGCCTGCCACCACGGCAGCATCCACCACATCACTTTCCAATAGATAGCACAGAAAGTCAGTGACAATTCCCCCGTCCTGGGACACATCCAGTGTTGTCTTGTTCTTGGATCGAGCACTGTACATCTCCTGGTAATATCCCAGATATGGATCAGGACTCTGGTTAAACCTGTCTACAGAGAGGGCCTCCGCGTTAAAGAAGGTGCGAGGACACTGGATGAAGCAGGCTCCACATCTGATACACGTGGCGCCATCAATTCTGGGGCGCTGCTCCACAAAGGAAATTGCCCGTGTAGGACATGCCATGGCACAGGTCCCGCACCCCATGCATGCTTCTGCTTCTGTCACCGCCCGAATTGTATTAGTTCCTGGTGCCTCAAAATACCGTATATGAGCTTTATCATTATCGAGAACGGCTTTCACGAACTTTCTAAGCCCTTCCTGGGTGGCTGAACATACAGGTAGCTTATAGTCAAATGATACAACGTCTTCAACCTTTGGGTGTCTGGTTCGCAAGAACGGACAGAAAAAAGGGAGTAATCGGGAGCAATCTTCAGTGATAAATCCTCCAATAGCAGAACTGCCCACAGTGCAGCTGCCAACACCCAGCAGGATCGTACTCTTTTCTCTGACCAATTCAGCCAGTTGAATACTCTCTTCCCTCCCCTGAAGGCAGATGGGCCCGTCAATAATCCCAACCTCGGCAGGAGGCATGTCCTCTACTGTCTTCTTCTTGAAGATTCTCTCAGGGGCAAGAGAATGGGCAACAAAGTACACGTCATCTAATCCTTCATATATATTAGAATTAATGCACGTCCCGCATGCACCGATCTGCGCCTGGATGATCATGAGAGAGGGTTTGCTTGACACACTTAAAAATCTTTCCACAACCATAGCAAGTTTTGTCAATAGCCAAATATTTCCGACAGATTCTGCTACAAAGAGATCTAATGAAAGACCGATTGATGCTGATAGTGTGGAGGATCGACGTCTCTTTTCCTGCTCAGGCCTCAATAAGTCATGGAGAAAAATAATAAAATGAGGAAGGATTAGAACTTCCTAAGGGAATAAAGCATACGTATCGGGAAGGTTTTCTGAATCTTTCCTCGGGGGCCTTCTTACTCTATATTTCGGTCTTCTACTCATCTAAAGACACCTCCTCTCCTTTATTTCAGCTCGCGAAGCTTCCTGCGATCGATGTTACACCCTTTCCCAAACTATTTTTATCGATATCCTCTATATAAATGTTACCTTTGTCTTATGTAAGCAATTCTTCGGGTTCAAAAGGAATACTCTCAGGCGAATATCTCTGAAAATCCTCCTCTTTTCTTCATGGCTATTTATACTGAGTAGTTCCCTATTGAAGACTTCGGAGACTGCCAGATTGTGCAGGGAATATTACTGTGTATTCAGTTTCTTGATGATTCCTCGTGCTGCAATAATGCCTGTGACTGCAGCGTAGATAATCCCCCTGGAAAAGCCAGAAGCATCCCCAGCTACAAAGAAGTCCGGAACCTGGGTTTCCAGATCTCGGGTGACCACATAGGAAGTGTCATAAAACTTGATTTCTGGAGCATAGAGCAAGGTGCTATCAGAGGCGATTCCTTCTATGACCGAATCCAGCCGTTCAATACCTTCGATCATGTTTTTCACGATCCTGTTGGGAAGGGCCATAGCTATGTCTCCAGGAGTTACATCTTTGAGGGTGGGCGATATGAGAGCACGTGAAAGGCGGGACCAGGTGGACCGTTTCCCCCGGATCAAATCCTTGTACCTCTGAAGAATGGGTTTTCCACCTCCTATGGTATTTGCAAGTCGGGCAATGGATCTGCCATAGTCTGTAGTGTCTTCCACAGGATCGGTGAGTTCAACACGGGACAGCAGTGCCAGGTTGGTGTTGTCGCTTTTCACATCCTTTCGGGCATCTCCATTTACCAGCACAAATGACTCATATCTCTCCACGGTGACAAACCCGTGGGGATTGGTGCAGAATGTTCTCACAAAATCATCATAGGTTTCAGTATACAAGTGGAACTTTGCATCATACATGACGTGCTCGATGGAGGTGTAGAGTTCTGCCGGAAACTCTACCCGCACTCCCACATCAATGGGGCCATACTTAGACTCTGCACCCAGTGAGTTAGCTCTTGTCCGCAGCCAGTATGCTCCTGCTCTACCGGGAGCTGCCAGAAGGTAGTTGCAGGTGAGGTTGCCTTTGGTGGTCTTCAGGAGAAATTCGTGGTCGCCTCTTTCAATATCCTCTACCTTTGTCTGCAGCTGGAATTTCACTCCCTGAGCCTTCAAATATTCAAAGAAATGGGACACTATCATTCGTGTTCTATCCGTACCCATGTGCCTCTGCTTTCCAGAAATGAATTCGATGTTACTGGAGGAGGCTTTCCGTTTCAGCCACTCCAGAGACTTCTCATCCACACCATAACTGTCAGCATCTGCACCGAATTTCAAGAAAACCTCATCTATGTAATTAATGAGTTCCTGGATTTCTTCAGGGGTCCTCCTAAGTGATTGAGGATCTCCTCCAATCTTGTATGTCAAATTCAGTTTTCCATCAGAGAGAGCGCCCGCTCCGCCCACCCCAGAGGTAATCTGGCAGGGGTTGCAGTTGATGCAGTTGTTCTGAGAGGCAACTGGACACTTCCTCTTGAGAGGTTCAGATCCCTCCTCCATGACTGTCACTTGAACGTGGGCCGCCAACTCCAAAGCGGCAAAAAGACCTGCAGGACCCGCTCCCAGAATAGCTACATGCATGGGTGCTGTGAGGTGTTTCAGATTATATACGTTTTGGTTCCACTGGTCCAATCCACA
>JACVGT010000002.1 GCA_018992685.1 Theionarchaea archaeon | reverse complement strand
TTGACATGAAAGAGAATGAAATTAAGAAAGTCGTACGGGAAGGCTATGCCAGAGTAGCCCAGAAACAAGCTAGATCTTCCTGCTGCCAGGGGAACGCACAGGCTGTGGAAGTCCGGTCAGGATGCTGCGGATCTTCAGCAGGAAAAGAGAAGAAGACCAAGAAATTCGAAATGGGGGCTGCATGTACAAGTAATCTGGAAGAGATTGCTAAGATGCTGGGGTATTCTGGAGAAGATCTCAAAGATGTGCCTGACGACTCCAATCTCGGACTTGGGTGTGGAAATCCAGTTGCTCTCGCTTCCTTGCGTGAAGGAGAGACTGTCCTGGACCTGGGATCGGGTGCAGGGTTTGACTGCTTCCTGGCGGCAAAGAAGGTTGGTACCACTGGAAAAGTGATTGGTGTCGACATGACTCCTGAAATGATTGACAAAGCACGAGAGAATGCAGAAGGATTCGACTCCGGAAATGTTGAATTCAGACTGGGTGAAATAGAACATTTACCTGCAGGGGACAACTCCGTTGATGTGATAATATCAAACTGTGTCATCAATCTGTCTGCTGACAAGAAGAAAGTCTTTGAGGAAGCTTTCAGAGTGCTCAGGCCAGGAGGACGGTTGATGATCTCAGACATGGTGTTACTGAAGGAGATTCCAGAAGCAATCAGGAATTCGGTGGATGCATATGTCTCCTGCATGGGTGGAGCTGTACTGAAGGACAGCTATGTAGGGCTCGTAAAGAATGCCGGGTTTGTCAATGTCACCATCGAGAAAGAGACACCAGTTGTGGTTGAGCACGTACGTGAGGATCCTGCTGTAGGAGCTGTTGCTGAGAAATTCTCCATCTCACCTGAGAAAGCTTTTGAAGTTCTGCAATCTATAGTGAGTATCAACGTGAAGGGTGAAAAGCCTACCTGAAACAGAGAACATATCTAAGACAAGATCTCCTGAGATACGTCCTGGACTGGTTTGGGAACTCCTCAGGGATCGTTTATTTTTCTTCAGCAATGAGAACTTCAGCGGAGCTCAATAACGCTGGCCCTCAAGCCCTTTTCCTCTCTTATAAATTTTAGTGCCGCGTAGCTTTTGCAGAAAGCTCTGATCGCTTACAGGACACAATAAGAACAGCCAACCCCCATTATGTAAAAGGTTTTCCAGGAGAAGGCAGAATCTGAGGAGTACTTCCAGGCCGAATGGATTCTCCCCTTACGGATGTGATTTTTCTTCAATCCATTGCACCATAACATCGAGTGCAAGACCTACGTTTCCTATTTGGCAATGGTTCTGAGCGTGTTCCTTGCTGGTAAAGATCCTGCCTGTTACAGATCTGGCATGGGTCAATGCTCTCACCTGTTTCTCATGCATCTTGAAAGGAATGAAGTGATCTTCTCTTCCAGTAAGAAGCAGGACATCTTGCTTGACCAGATCCGAGTGAAGGTTCTCAGCACTAAGCTGATAGACGACATCCAGTGCTTCCATGGGTGTTTTGGTCCCGGTGATGTACATCAGGTTGCTGATGGTCCATGCATGCATTCTGTCCTCTTCCATCTTCTTCAGAGCCATCTTATTGGTGAAATTCCTGAAGTATTTGGCAAAGAAGTTCATTATATTCCGGTTTACAATATTCTCAAACTGCATGTAGTCATAGGCTATCCCTGACGCGATGACTCTTCTTATTCTTGATTCGAATGCTGAAGCCCTGAAGCAGAAATAGCCGCCCATTGATATTCCGAGCAACGTGACGTCATTCAGGTCGATAAAATCCAACACGGCCCTTGTGGGCTTTTCCCATTGGTAGTCCAGAACAAGCCCGTATTTCTTCAAAGCAGCACCCTGGCCTGGACCTTCAAACGAGAAAACATCATAGCCATGGTCTGAGAAATATCTCATCCAGGAATAAAACTCCTCAATATATGAATCAAATCCCCCATGCATGACGATAGTGCCTTTTTTCTGTCCTTCATGAGGTATTTTCATGATCGGCAGAAATGTTTCACCATAGGGAACTCGGAGTCTTTCAATTCCATCATTGCTGAAACACTCGCAAAACAGCTTAATGAACGTATCATACAGGAGCTCTTTGTCGGGATCATTTGAAAATGTGTAGAATTCAGCCGCCCGATAGTAGAACGCTGCATTCATGAGCCTTTCATCTGAGACAGCTTTCTCGGCAAGGTTCACCATTACTCGTTTCCAATCATCGAAAGTCTCAATCTGCTGACCCGCCTCTTTCATATCTTCGAATCGTGTATATCCAAGAGAATACCAGCGATTGAGCTGGAAATTGAAAACCTGGTCTCTGTGGAACTCATGGTATCCTACGGGGAAGGTGAATCTTCTTCTGGATTCTGTAGCCATGGATTGCCCGGTGGTTTTGTTCAATATAAGTGTTGTCCTGAGCGCGACAGTCATATCGATGGATATATGCCGACTACTGTAATGAATGACACCGATTCAGATCTATGGGAGTGGAGAACCCTTAGGCTGTCCCTGAAAGGGATACAATGAATCATCAGCGGGATTATTGGACATATTCACCTGATTAGTACCATCAGCATTCATGACATATGTCTCTATTCCCATCTCGATCTGATTCAAATGCAATTTTCTTCCCATCGGATGACCAGGATGGGTTCTCATCATCTACCGAATCTTTCATTGGCTCGTCTGTTTGATGGATCTCTCAGGAGAAAGCCAATTTCGAGTAGAATGCTAGAGCAATTCTGCCACAGCAGTTATCGGCTTTTTCACGACATTCTTCAAATCTCTCACCCTTTCTTTGGGAATTGTAATCAGAACAACGGTGGAGGGACCACATGAACCATCTAAGTCAAGGCCTGAGTCAAGGAATTTTACAGGACCCAGACACACTGCTTCTTTTCTAATTCCTTTTGAACCTACAGGAAGAATAGCTCCAATATACTCTAGTGATAGAAGAGTCTCAACATCCTGCAAATCAGCTATAGCCTCACCACTTCCCAACACATCACTCCCAACCATTGGAATACCTACAGCAACCACAAGATCACCCTGATTACTCTTTCCAACTCTCAGAGAATCACACATTCCAATGCACATGATTCCCACACCTGTCTGACAGGTCTTCATGTTTTCTTCAGTACTTCCAGTAATGACTGCTATCTCTTTCGCTTCTTCTTTAATGCCCTCGAGAATTCTCTCACCTGTGGGATCCATTTCCACACACAAGGTATCAACAATCACCAAGGGAGTTGCACCTACACATGCCAGTTCCATGAGCGCAACTCGTGTAGTGATCCTTCCTACAAGATATGGATCAACTTGTAAGATATCATGCTTTTTGTAGCCAATCGCTCCAGCAGAATCGCATGATACCACTATGGTTTTCTCACACTCTTCAATCACTGTCACATCCTTCTCTTGATGAATCTTCACACCATCACCGGGAGACTATCCTCTCTTTCACTTTAACGTATATTCCCCCAGCCAGTACACTGTTCACCACTGATGCTACTACCAACGAAGGGACAATACTGACATACAGAGGAACTCCAAACCCGGGAATCACCACGACGGGGAGGACAATTCCGTTCATTATAACAACAAGAAGTACAGCACACGTGAGGTTCACTCTCTCATATACGTACCTGAACAATACAGCACATCCACCCATTCCCACAGCAATCAATCCGTGAAGCAATCCCAGGGGAAACCCCGCAGTGAGACCCGTCACAACGTGCCCCAATGCTGCTACCATACTCCCTTCAAATGCTCCAAAAGCAAGTGAGCAGAAATATCCCGGGGCTGAATCAAGTGCTGGACTCCCTATGGGGCTTGGAATCTTAATGAATGAACCAACAAGTGCCAGAGACACGAATACACCAATACGTGCAACTTTTGCTGAAGATGAAAATTCCATGATATCACCTTGATGGATGGCTTATCCATCCATCTATATATAAACATTGTGATTCTCCGGGAAATCGCAGGAGTATCTCCTTCGGAAGAACTTTAAAAACAGATGCCTCTTCACTCAGAATTCCTGTCCCTATCCCCTGAAATGTCTCAAAGAATTCGAGGACTCCTTGGATTCCCAACTCCCCTCTTCAACATATCTCATTTCCTATCCCTGAACCCCTCTGACAGAACCTTTAAAAGGAATGGATGGATTGACCATCCATGCATATCTTCTGTCCCAATCCTGACATACGTTCCTTACCTGATTATTCTCATGGTGACGATGCCATTCACTATGATGCCATCGATTTCAGTGCCAATGTGAATCCTCTGGGACCTCCTGCAGAGATAGTGGAATTCATCAAAACCCTTGACCCCGTACAATTACGTCACTATCCTGATACAGGTTGTACCAGATTAAAAGAACAACTCTCATGTACCTATTCAGTTCCCGTGGAGAATATCATTGTTGGAAATGGTTCTCTTGAAGTCTTACGCTTGTTCTGTCAGTGTTTTTTAAAGAAAGGAGACGAAGTACTCATACCTGTTCCAACGTTTTCTGAATACGAAAGGATGGTGAAATTGCATGGAGGAACGTGTACATTTGTAGAGATGAAGAACCTGCTCATTGACCCTCATGAGATCATAGAGAAAATAGGAGATCTGACAAAGGTTATCTTTCTCTGCAATCCCAATAATCCCACAGGATTCTATTCAGAGGACATCATGTCTGTGGTGGATGAAGCTGAGAAAAGAGGCGTTATCGTATTTCTAGATGAAGCATTCATTGATTTTTCTCGTAGGAAATCTCTCGTCCAGGAATCAACCCCAAATCTGTTTGTCTTAAAGTCAGCAACAAAACTGTACGCTATACCTGCATTGCGATGTGGATATGGATTCTCCAGTAAAGATGTCATTGCATACATGGAAAAGGTCGCCACACCTTGGAATGTGAATTACATCGCACAGGAGGCAGTGAGAAGGGCCCTCTGCAATGAATCCTTCATTGAAGATACACGAAGATTCTTAGAAAGAGAGAAGCACTATCTCTATTCAGAACTCTCAAAGATCCCTTATCTTGATCCCTATCCTTCAGATACTAACTTCTTTCTCTTGAAGACAAAAATCCAATCCCATAGGTTGAAAAGACTGCTCCTGGGGAGGGGAGTCCTAATACGAGATTGTTCAAACTTCAGGGGGTTGGACTCCTCTCACGTGAGACTGTGTGTGAAACCACACGAAACCAATGAAATGCTTGTACAGGAGTTGAGGCGTCTTCATGAAGAACCGGAATAACGTACTCATGGTCCAGGGGACAGCATCTCACGCGGGAAAATCACTAGTAACTGCAGTTATTCTGAGAATTCTCTCCAATAAAGGGTTCACTGTTGCTCCTTTCAAAGCTCAAAACATGTCATTGAACTCGTACGTCACTCAAGGAGGCCATGAAGTGGCACGGTCACAGGCTGTACAGGCATTTGCTGCCCGTTGCGAATTAAGAAAGGAGATGAATCCCATACTCTTAAAACCCAAAGGAGAAAAAACATCTCAGATTGTTCTCCTGGGGGCTCCTTTCAGGGATATGGATGTGAATGAGTACTATTCATCTTTTTTGAAGACGTATGGCGTGGCTTCTGTTCAAGATTCTCTCGACGTATTACTCAGTGACTTTGATGTAGTTGTCATTGAGGGTGCAGGGTCTCCTGCAGAAGTAAACCTGCATGAACTCGAAATTGCCAATATGATAACAGCAGATATGGCAGATGCACCTGTCATCATCGTTGCAGACATAGAGAGGGGAGGAGTTTTTGCTTCCATGTATGGAACATACCAGCTCTTGAAAGAACACCATAAGAAAAGGGTGAAGGGGTTCATCATCAATAAATTCAGAGGGGAAGAATCAATTCTGGAAAGTGGCATCACAAAAATTGAAGAACTAACCGGGGTACCCGTCTTGGGAATTCTCCCGTACATGAATCATTCACTCCCGGAGGAAGATTCACTGGGAATTAAAGATTCCCAGCCAAAAACAGTAGATATTGCAGTAATACGACTTCCCAGGATCTCTAATTTTACTGATTTCGAACCACTGAAGGAGGAAGGTGTGAGATTTGTGGAAACTGTTCAGGAGATGAGAGATCCTGATGCAGTCATCCTCCCTGGGACCAAGAACACTGTTGAAGACTTGCAGTGGCTGAGGGAAAGAGGATTCGAGGATAGAATAAAGGAGTTATCCAGCACTGCTGTCATTTTCGGGATTTGTGGAGGATATCAAATGCTGGGGACCAGAATCAATGACGAACCTCACCTGGAAAGTGGATATGGGAGCGTTAAAGGACTCTCCCTTCTCGATGCAGAAACCTCTTTTGCATCATATGAAAAATCTGTAAAGAGAGTCGAAGCAACCATTTTAGATACACCAGTATTCTCTGAGATTTGTGGGGAGTCACTCAAAGGGTATGAGATACACATGGGCACAACTGTCACAAAGTGCAGCCCCCTTTTCATGATTGGTGGCAGAGGAGAAGGATCAGCCCACAATAATACATATGGAACCTATCTTCACGGGATTTTTGACAACCTCAACATAAAAAATGCATTTCTAACCTATTTGAGGATGAAAAAGGGGATAAAGAAGGTGAAAAGCACAAAATCTGCAAAAGATGCATGGGATGAGAGCATTGAAAGACTGGCAGCAGTGTTTTTGGACCACGTGGATTTTGACACCCTTCAACAGATTATTTTTGGTGGTACACGTGATTGAGATCATTCTCACTGCCCTGGCAGTGGATGTGCTTTTTGGGGAACCACCGGGGTTCATCCACCCTGTCAGGTATATTGGAACCCTCGTTTCCATCCAGAAATCTTTTTTTGATTCGAGAGATCATGAAATGCTCTGGGGATGCTTTATAGTGTTCTCGATAGTGTCTGTGACTGTGATGTTCGTCTATTGTTATCTTCACCTCGCATCAGCAGTACCTTTCATTTTGAGAATTCTTGCACTCTCATTACTATTGAAGACCACATTCTCTGTACGATTCTTACATCAGGCTGCTTCTGAGGTAAAAATAGCGTTAGAAGCGGGAGATCTTCAAAAGGGGAGAGAGAAAGTGTCAGAAATTGTATCGAGGGATACCAGTGACCTTTCTGAAAAAGAAGTCATCTCTGCAGCGTGTGAATCAGTTGCAGAGTCCATCACTGATTCTATTATCTCGCCCTTGTTCTACTATTCTGTCCTGGGATTGTATGGTGCAGCCGTGTACAGGGGTATGAACACACTGGACTCAATGGTAGGCTACAAATCCATGAGGATAGGAACTCTCTCTGCCAGACTTGATGATGTCCTCAATTTCATTCCTTCACGGTTAGCTGCAGCTCTTGTTTTGCTTTCCGGGGTAGTGCATGGATGTGATTGGAGAAATGGTCTCAAGATCTTCTTACGGGACAGGAATAAGACAGAAAGTCCAAATGCAGGAAATACCATGGCAATGATGGCAGGAGTATTACATGTTACGTTTGAGAAGAGAGGGCGTTACACCCTGGGGCATGATAGTCAGGCCCTTGCCCCGCATCACATTGCAGATACATTGACTGTCATGAAGGGATCGACACTGATTTTTGTGGTTATCCTTCTCCTGGTGGAGGTGGCAATATGGAAGGTGTAGATGTATATGTGAAAGATAACTGTATTTTTGTGAAGTCTGAGAGAGATCTTACCTCATTGAGTTCTGCCACTTTCGGGGGGTATGCTACAACCACTACCATCCTGAATCTCCAGGTACCCAAAGAATACGATGGAAATCCTGAATCAGACCTGAAAGCCTTTGCACAGCTGTATGGAATATCCCATTTTATTGGTATGATGACTGCAGTGGATGTGAACAGCTACCGCACACGTGAGGAGGGTGAAGTCTTATGCATTGTCACTGCAGGATATGCTAACACGGTGAACACAATCCTCATCATAGATGGGGATATCACCCTGCAGGGAATGGTGAATGCTGTCCTCGTTGCATGTGAAGCCAAAGCTGCAGCATTCCATGATCTGGATATAAGAGAAAGTATCTATGAAGGCCTGTGGGGAACAGTAACAGATTCAGTAGTTGTTGCGTGCACTGGAAAAGGAAAAGAAGTGAAATATTGCGGGAGAGCTACAGATCTAGGGAGGACCATCTTCGATTCTGTGAAAACCTGTGTTCTCGAAGCATTGATGTCATTCGAGAAAATTCAACCGGGAAGAGAAATCATGAAAAGACTTGCTGAGAGATCTATTTCTGTTGAAGATCTAGTGGATGCTGAGATGGAAATGTTCCTTGAAAATGACACTCTCTCCAGAGAGGATTTCAGAAGATTATTTGGAGATGAACTCATTTCTATATTAAAGGATATAAATGTGTCCTCTCTCATTCTTGGAGCACTGAGATTAGAAGAAGATGGCAGAAAAGGTCTCATTCCTTCACTTTCTGGAGAAGAGTTTGAAAAAGATCCCATACATTTAGTGGCCGATGAAATCCTGGGAAATGCAATAGCAAATTACATTGGAGGGACCCTGGCAGTGTATGAATTTTCAAGAGTTGAACGGGTTAAACCAGGCATCATTGGGAGGGCTGGTCCTTTTCTTGATGACATCCTGGGGGGGTTACTTGCTGGGATTTCTTCGAAGATTTTTCATGAGGTCAGAACATGAAAAGAGTGACATACGCACTGGCATTTCTCACCCGGATTCCTGTGAAAGGAGGAACTCTAGAAGAAACTGCAGAGGCATCCTACATATTCCCTTTGATAGGGTTATGTGTCGGATGTGCGAGTTTTGCCTTTTCATGGTGTGCTCTCAGGGTATGTCCACATACACTGGCAGGGGTATTCACCCTGGGATTTTTGATGGTTCTCACAGGGTTACACCATACTGATGGGCTGCTGGATGTGGGAGATGCACTCCTGGTCACCGGGACAAGAGAAAAGAAGATTGACGTAATGCACGACCACTTTATAGGAATTGGAGGATTTTTTATGGCGTTTTTTGTCTTGTTGACGACTGTATATTGTATTGTGGAACTTATGGCCCTAGATTCACTATTCGTTGGGTTGATAGGGTCTGAAGTGTCTGCGAAATTCTCCATGAACTGTATAGCATTTTTCGGGACCTCAAGTCATAAGGGAATGGGAAGCTGGTTTATCCAGGCTACTGACAGGAAATTATTTTTGAAAAGCTGCCTGATTTCCGGGATATTATTGTCCGTTTTCCTGGAAGTTGGGGCATTATTATTCGCATCAACATTAGTCTTTGCGTATCTCCTCACAATAGGTGCAGAAAGGAATCTCGGTGGAATCGGTGGAGATTTCATAGGAGTAACCCACGATACGACGCGAATGATGTCCATGATACTTCTTATTGTGGTGATGAGATGAAGGTGCTCATAATGGCTGGTGGAAAAGGAGAGAGACTGCACATGGGAGAAAAACCTCTCCTTTCCATAGGGGGAACTCCAATGATAAAGAAAGTCATTGATTCTGTAAAAAAGGCCAACATAGGAGAGATTATTGTTGCAGTCTCAGAAAATACACCAGAAACAGGAAAATTTATAGAATCAGAAGCTGTTCAAAAGATAGTTACAGCTGGGAGAGGATACATTGAAGACATGAGAGAAGTCATTCGTGAGAAGAACATTTCTGAACCCGTTCTTGTTCTGTCCTCCGATGTGCCCCTGATCACACCAGGAATTTTGAATGACGTCGTTACTATAAATGAAAAATCAGAAACCCCTGCTCTCGCTGTGTATATAACAAAAGATTTTTGTGAAAAGCATGGAATTGTCAAAAAAGAGCTGTTATCCCCTTCAGGGATCAATGTAGTCTCGGGTGCAATGATCATGGAAAACCCTGACGATGCACAGGAGGAAGAGGTGATGATCCTCAATAGAATTGAAGTCGCTCTCAATGTCAATACTATAGACGACATCGATACTCTTCAAAAATATCTCACAGAACCTGTCTAAAGAGCATGGCAACAACCATTTTCTTTTAAGAATGAGAGAACCACTACCCGAATTTTGATCAATGGAAAGGTTTATATGCGGTTGGATGGATAGACCATCCAAGTGATATAATGAAAAAAGGTGTAGCAATTTTCATAGTCCTCATACTCCTGGGTTGTCTGGGTCAGGAAAGCCCTCAACCTGAAGGTGAATTCCCCAAAACCATTGTGGATGACACGGGAAAAGAGGTATTCATTGAAGAACATCCTGAAAGAATTATCTCCCTTGCACCCTCCAATACCGAGATTTTGTATGCGATTGGTGCGGGTGAGAAAATTGTAGGAACCACATCATACTGCACCTATCCCCAGGATGCATTACATACAGAAAAAGTGGGTGGATTCAGCGATGTTAATATTGAAAAGATCATCTCGTTGAACCCCGATATTGTGGTTGCCACCAGTAACCACCAGGAGATCGCGGAGAGACTCGAGGAACTGGGAATTCCTGTCATCATCCTCAATCCTTTAACACTGGTTGATATCCTCAATAGTATTACATTGATTGGGGTGGCAGTGGGTGAAGAAGAGGCTGCACAGGACCTGAGAGCTGATCTTGAAGCACGGATAGAAGCTGTGAAGACGAATGCACCCTCTGAACCCCTGACACTATATGTTGAAGGATGGGTATCCACCAGTGGGTATGGTTCTTTCGGGCCTGGCAGTTTTGTTGACGACCTGATTTTCCTGGCAGGTGGTCGCAATATTGCAGCAGATGCTGATACATCATATCCAAATATATCCAGTGAGACAATTATCGCTGAGAATCCTGTTCTCATCATCCTTGTATCGGGGATGGGAGGAGTTGGTATTGAAGAGTTGGTGAGCAGACCCGGATGGGACACAATTGCTGCAGTGAAGAACAATGCGATCTATGTCATTGACGGTGATTTGGTGCTGAGACCAGGTCCGCGAATCGTTGAAGGGTTAGAGATTCTCGCAGGCTTCATTAGCAATGCAGTCTATGAGTCCAGTGAGGTGTTCCTTCCCATGTGGGAATGTGCATGAATGGCTTTCTCAGAAGAAGGTGTTCTGAATGAAGGGATTCAAACTTTCTTCTCTCCTTCTAATTCTTCTCATAACTGTACTTGTGTCTATTGCTCTTGGATCAATACGGATCAATGTCATAACGATTATGAGAATATTCTTCGATACCCACTACTATAATGCGGCTCAGGAAGCCATCATTCTTAAGATACGGCTCCCCAGAGTCTTATTGGCCATGATGGTGGGGGGATGTCTTGGCACTTCTGGCTGCATCATGCAGGGGCTTTTCAGAAATCCCATGGCAGATCCCTTCATTTTAGGAGTGTCTTCGGGAGCAGGAGTGGGAGCAGCAGTTGCCATCGTGTCTGGCCTTGCCCTCACATCCATATATTTTGTTCCTCTTCTTGCTTTTTTCTTTTCAACAATCACTATTTGTGCTGTGTATACTATTGCACAGACGAATGGTACCATGTCGGTTGAGACCCTCCTGCTATCGGGAATTGCCATGTCTACGTTTCTGTCTGCAGTTCTCTCTTTTCTGATTTATGTCTCGGAAAAATGGCTTCACAGTCTGTATTTTTGGCTAATGGGAGGGTTCGGGACTGCAAGCTGGACATATGTCTTCTTGTTACTCCCCTTTACAGGTGGTGGCATTATGGTATCTCTTCTCTTTTCACGGGACTTGAATGCCATCCTCCTGGGAGAAGAAACTGCGCAACATCTGGGAGTGGAGGTGGATGCTGTTAAGAGAGTCCTGGTGGTGATGACGTCACTGATGACTGGTGCAGCCGTGTCTGTGAGTGGTATCATTGGGTTTGTCGGGCTCGTTGTCCCCCACATGGTGAGAATCATTGTGGGTCCGGACCACAGGATTTTACTACCCAGCTCTGCTGTCCTTGGGGGAATTTTCATGATATGGGCTGATAATGTGGCACGGACGGTAATTTCACCTTCTGAATTGCCGGTGGGGGTGGTGACTGCATTTTTTGGGGCTCCATTCTTCATTTATTTACTGAGAAAGAAGCGAGGTGATATGTTTGCAAAAGGTTAGAGTACAGCACATCCATGCAGGGTATAACCTGGGCGATGTGCTGCAGGATATCAATTTTACTGCGAGAGAAGGGGAATTCATAGGAGTCATTGGACCTAACGGTTCCGGAAAATCAACCCTGCTTCATGTCATGAGTAAGATATTGAAACCAACATGTGGTACTGTCTATCTGGGAGATGTGGAGATTGAGTCCATGAAGTTGAAAGAGGTGGCTCGAATTCTTGCAGTGATACCACAGGACTCTCCCATGACCTTCTCCTTCACTGTATCTGATATTGTAGTAATGGGGAGGAATCCTCATTTAACCCTGTTCCAATTTGAGGGGAAGGAGGATATTGAGATTGCACGAAAGGCGATGGAGGCTACTGATACCTTTCATTTGAGAGATAGGGTGATAACGAATCTCTCAGGAGGAGAAAGACAGAGGGTTATTATTGCCAGGGCACTCGCCCAATCTCCAAAGGTTTTGTTACTTGATGAACCCACAGCCAACCTTGACATTCGCCATCAGATCGAGATATTCGATCTCGTGAAACGGTTGACAGAAGAGGGGCTGATTGTGATCTGTGCTATCCATGATCTAAACCTTGCATCCTTGTATTCTGATAGGTTAATAGTCTTAAAAGAAGGAAATGTTCTTGCTTTTGGGAATCCTGAAAAAGTGCTGACTGTGAAAAATATGAGAGAGATTTTTGGAGTCGAAGCCATAGTACAGAGTCACCCAGTGGAGAATTCCCCCCTTGTGATACTTATGAGATCGTAGGAGACCTTTAGACATTTTGTCTCTTCCACATACTTCCTCCTTCCTCAAGATCGGATTAACCATCAGTGGGCGAGAGTCTTACTGGAGAAATGAATTAGACAAGAACCGGTTTTACAGGATTTTAGGAAAAGCTCACTCTCATGACGATGTTCAAAATCTGTTGTTCAGCAAAAATCTCATACATGGGATCCCAATTACTGAGTAGTGCTACAACTACATCGATATCTGGGAAGATCATTAGCATCGTTGCTACACCGGGAGCACCACCACCATGACCGTAAAACTTATTTTTCCCTATACTTCCCGTTTGACATCCATAACCATAATCCTCTGAGGGTCGGGATTCGATTCCCTTTGTGATACGTGGTTCTTGCATCATGTTCAATGAATGCTCAGAGATTAATTCTCCTTTTTTCAGCGCTTTGGCAAATGATACGAGGTCATCAAGTGTAGAATAACCGCCCCCCGCAGAGCTGCCCTTCACGGGTATCATCAGGAAATTATTAATGTAGTGATCCTGGCAACCCCTGTCAATATCGGGGTCATGGGTGTACCCCATTGCCAGATTTGGAACGGTTCGGTCTATTTCGTAGCAGCAGGTATTCTGCATTCCTGCAACATCATAGATATGCTGTTGAACGTATTCATCGTATGATTTACCTGTGATTACTTCAATTATTTTTCCTAACACAATAAATCCTGCGTTGCTGTATTCAAAGCGCTCTCCGGGTTGAAAAAGAAGACTTTCTTCAATAAATAAGTCCATATAATCATCAATGGATCGAATGCTCTTGAACCTCTGTTCAAACTTTTGATTCCAAAAAGACCCCAGCCCTGAAGTGTGTGATAGCAAGTGATGAATAGATATTTCGTCTCCATGTGGAAATTCCGGCAAAAATGTTGCAACCGTGTCGAGGATATCGAGCTTCTTCTCTTCATACAGTTGTAAAATCGCTACAGCAGTAAATATCTTGTTCATTGAACCCAGATTAAATTTGGTGTCTATGTTATTGGGAACATGATATCTCATGTCTGCCTCTCCCAACGATCGTCTGAAAATGAATTCATCATTCTTGGTGATGCCAACACTCCCCGAAAAGATGTTCTTCTCCTCAAGCTCATCAAAGATTCTGTCCAGTCTGGTTACTGCTTCTTCTAATGATACGAGAGTATTATCTTGATACATGTCTTCAAACCCGGGAAAAGTAATCTTCAGTAGATCCAAATCCATATTTTCTGTTGATTTTCTGCTCATTTTTGAGAATAAGATTACATTACTCTTGGAGGTAAAAAAATCCACCTCTATTAGTTTCTCTGAGATATTTCGTGAATTGATAAAGTAGAATTGTTCTCCAGCGAGTAATTTCCCAAAAATATAGATGAATAGAAGGGTTTCCTTCTTTTCCTCGTCTTCTAATTCGTACCTGTGCTCTCTTATAAATTTCTGTAACCATGTGCATCCTTTTTTTGGCATTTCGGTCATGAATTGTAAATACAATTTTCCAAAATCCAGTTCTTCCAGGGCTTTTGCTATCAGGGCATGCTGCTCTTTGGCTCTTTCCAGGTCCATTCGTATCACCTGAGATTCTATAATTCGATGAGTATAAAAATGTTTCGACGGTAATCGAAAACTTTATAACTATCGCAATGAAGGTCATATGACCAAATATGACTGGAGAACCACACGATAGGATTGAGAAAGAACTCAAAGTCACGACAATTGATGTAGACACAGTAATAGAACAGTTGGAGGTTCTTCAGGATCCTCAAAGAGCGAGAATCTACTTTTTCATCCTGAGAGAAAACCAGGCAACTACTGAAGAACTCATGGAGCTCACTCGCATACAGAGAAGCACTCTATCATACCATCTGACAAAAATGGTTGAAACTGAAATTCTATCAGTATCAGTACCAGCAACGGGACGCTTTAGAAAGATCTATACGCTGCCCGAATGTGACCGATTACAGTTAAGAGTGGATTTCAAAGATATCTTTGAGTCAAATGATGTTACAATGCTGAAAAAGTACTTACACCTGGTTCTCCTTGAATATCAGTTCTATGCAACACTTGCTGAGATCAGCCATGAGGTAATTAAGGATGGAGATATGAAAATTCTGTCAATTACCAGAAATTCAAGAATTAACATCAAACTGAATAATGTGAAGGGGTTCATCCCGCGTGTATGGAAAGGTTACTTGACTGAAAAACAAGCAGAATATGTTGAAACAAAGCTAGAACCTCTTCTTTATGAAGCAATAACAAAATATCCCTCTGAAAATGAGGATAAGAAGGGACCAAAGTACAATGTGCTTTTAGGGCAGTATCCACTTTATTGGCATATCTGAATTACTGGTTATACTCCTCCTAAACGACTGAAACGCTACCGTTTTCAGCAAAAAGCACCTCCTTCCTTGAGATCAGTTTCTCACCAAGAAGCTCAAGCGCCAGGTCCGCAGTCTATCCTCAAGGATGCTTGTTGACCAAAGCATGCACAGATCTGTGCCCGAAGATGGCCCATGTCCTACCAGACATCAAATGTCATTCTTCAGCCTATTCAGGATCCATATATTATGGAATCCTCTGCGTTTGTTTCGGTTCGACCCTCTAAAAATGATCACATGTATTCCTATCTTCCTGCAGATATCACATTTGCAGTGTTTCCATGGCATATCTAACAATGTTTTCCTGTAATTCTTTCTAAGGTTTCCATGTTTGGTGCTTCGCAAGAGGAGGCCATCATATCTCAGGACGACATCCAGGACGTGGTCCAGATCACTCTCAGTCTGATCATAGTCAATCAACGCTTCCAGGGAATCAAGTTCCATCCTCCTGAGATCATCCAGAGAGAAATCATTCAAACGGGCGGTCCTCATAAGTCTGGAGTTTGAGGATTGGGGGACTCTAATTGCACTGTACCATTTTCCATTTGGTGCCAGATAGTTCTGTCCATCTCTGAGCCAGGCCTTGCGAAGAAACGAAGCACTGTCAAAACTCGTTGCACCCAGGCTTTCAAAATCCCTCAAATAATCTGGTCTTACAGTGCCAAATAAATGAACATCTTTCCCTTTAATCAATGAATTAATACTTCTTAAAACATGTAGTATGAATTCCGAGGAGTACTGCACCAGGCCGCCCATTCCAATATATTCGTACCCCATTCTCGTCAGGTTCCTCACTGATCGCCGGTATGTGTCCTGATCATACCCTTGAGCAACACCCACCGGAATGAAATCGCACTTCTCTTTCTTGTGCAACCTCAAGAATTCTTCCGCGTTTTTCAGCGTTAATTGAATCCTCTTTCTCTTCTCATCTATGGACATAACCCTCTTTTCTCTCTTTCCATTGCGAATATTCTTTGTCAACACGTAATCCACAACCAGATGATCCACAGACACCCCAAAATCAAATCCAAGCTTCTCATATAAATTGACCACATTTTCAACACTATAAAAGGGCTTTGGAGGCTCTATTTCTTTGACATATCCAAAAGCCCCACAATCGCCCATGACTCTCAATGTGGAATCTCCCGGGATTCTGAGGAAATCCTTTATGTTCCTGCAATCTCGTATACTATAGCTTGTCTCTTCCTTATTCAAAGAGATTTTCGATCTGAAAATACTCAGACTGACGAGAATTCCATCACAGAGAGGTGTATCAAAGAGCTGATGCGCATACATATCATATGTATAGGGGTTCTCTTTGTGCCCTTCCGAATATTCGTCATTGGCGAAATCAAAATCTGGATCCAGCCGGTCTTCCCAATCTGGCAAATAGAACTTCATTTCCATAGTATCATCTGCTTTCTCCATACTCAGAGACGTCCGGATGTGGGCAGAATGTCCTGAAATCGCAGAGCGTGCACATACGTTCAAGTGGTTGTGCAGGCCATGACGACCTAATGCCATTTCCAGAAACCTCCAGGTGCACGCAAGATTCGATGTTTTTCACCACAGTATCAAATTCATGTAGAGAGGCTTGGACTCTCTCTTCACTCATTGGAATAATCCTTATAGACCTTTCTTCCCTGAATTCTCTCGAGAGAAATGGGAAGGGTACGTTCCTTCCCAGACTCTGGACGACGTCTAAATCCTGTCCTTGAGGTACGACATCTGTTGAACCTCTTTCTACACTCTCGCGCAGCTCTCTGATGTCTCGCCTCACCGGCGCCAATTCATTGAGATAGAAAATGATCCCCGCAGCTACAGGCCTGGCATCGGGCTGCTGACTGCGAAGCCAGGCATACGTGAGTATTTGCCATTCATGATACGTCCAGGTTCTTCTCGGGTCTCCTAAAGAGGGTCTCCCCATTCCTTTGTAGTCAACGATAATCTCATACTCAGGCCCCTTCAGACTGTCAATGTACTTCTTCACAGCGGGGTTTCTCTGCATGTAGTGCAATATCAGGTTTCCAGACAGTGAATTACGAAGATTGACAGAGCTTATCACATCAATGATCCCTGTTATCTCATAGTAATCACACCTCCTTTCCCCCGTAGAACCAGGCATATCACGAATACCTTTCAGCCGGACCTCAGCACTGTCAATTAAGGGAAAGAGATGTACCCCCCATGTGTTAATCGCTTCTTCAGCTCTCCGGCTTGCAATCAGTTTATGAGGGTGCTTTCCATCTGGACACCATCCCTGTCTCCGGTATGATGAGTCATACGGGCAGAAGATTCTCGCAGGTGGAATCAGTCCTCGTGCTCTCAGTCTTTTGCCTATCTCTTGCTCAATGTTGCGGATATCAGGATTCCACATCCATGGAAATATCTTCTTCTGAGCATCTTGCTTCCATTGGAGGAAAGCTTCCTCCATGACTGAATGAATGAACTCACCAAACCACAACTGAATTGGCCTTGAAGGCGGCAGACATCCTCTATTATGGTACCTGTATTGAAGTCCACAATTCAAGTATGCCAGTAAATCTCCTGTCAGGCTGTATTCAGGTATCTTGTACGGCGGGACTTGTGGTGATAATGTCATTCCTCTCACATCCTAGATATAGAGCACATTTCCAAGTGTATGCCTCCAGAACCAGGTTCTGTTTCGATCCCATCCGGTGGCGACATGTGGTACTCGACCAGACTTGACGCTTTCCAGGCCTACGAGCATCAGGCAGTCTTTGGCTCTACTATAGGCTTCAAAATATAATCTAATCAAATCGTCAAATTCCCTATCTAAGCCTGTTCTTGTGAAAAATCTCAGATCAGAATAGTCTCTGGTCTCATCTTCGATTCTACTTGTCCTTCCACCTCGTCTTGGGAATCTCTTGAATGCCTGCATTTCATTATCTCCTAGAAATTCAGAACCCACATCCACGATAACAAGAGGGAATTCCAGGCCCTTGGATTGATGAATGGACATGCAGTTGACTCTGTCCCTGGGAAGAGTTTCAAAAAGATCCTCGTTGACCTCCACTGCTCCAGATGCCATGGGGAAAAATATACTGTATATCGCTTCTTCTATGGAATCCTGCTGCAACCAGAGCTTCTCACTGTTGAGCACAATGTGCCCCCCATATCTACCAGAAGGGTTCAGTTGATTGATCGTTCTTACGATGGCTTCCAGATAGACCAGATTCTCTATGTCATCCTGCATGGGTGGTATCCACGTAATAAGTTTGTACACCAATGCTATCAGAGACACGTTCATGTTGACTTTTCGCTTCATTCCTGGGGTTGATCTTTTCTGCCAGGTATCTATGAAGGAACGAAGGCTGCCCATTGATGAGGATACATGATTTGTTTCAACATACCTCCTTGCAGTCTCCCTCCACTTTTCCATGACCTCATGTGCTGCAGAGGAGAGGTTAAGCGCATTTTGGACGCGACTACCTGGGTCTATGCATTCCAGTAACAAGCCACAGAGTATTTTGACAGTAGGAATTTCCTCGAAATTCTGACCTCGAGGATTGAAAACCAGGAGTGGTGGCAAGAACTTGCTGAATTCTTCTCGCAAAAGCAAGGGGAGTCTCCTTCTTTCATAACTATATTCACGAGGAGAATGAAAGAGAAGGGCAACATCTGCAGGACCTCCTCTGTCAGCGTCAACTCTTATAGTGTAGGTCATGTCGTTCTGATTATCCCTGATACGGAAGCCCTTCCCACGGATGACTTCGTGGACAAACGTGGCAATATCCTGTGCAAGCTGATCAACATTAGGCCTGAACATTCCGATGACTGGGAACTCTGGATTTCTCCTAGCACGAGCTGGTCTTACAGAAGGCTTCTCTTTGACTCTTGTCTTCTGATAATTTTGATCAAGTCTGATGAAATCATTACAAAAATTAACAATAGTCGACGTCGATCTATAGTTGTTGGAAAGAAATATCTGAGACGGGTTCAGACCCAGCTGTTCACTCACTCTCTCCTGAAATGTCTTGAAAAGGTCAACTGTTGCCCCTCTAAATCGGTACAGAGACTGGTCGTCGTCTCCAACAACAGTAATGCTCCCATCATTTCTCGTGACCACGTTGGCAATTTCAAAATAAATTCCTTCCTGGAGCAAATTCGTATCCTGGTATTCATCAACTAGAAGAAACCTGATACTGCCAAGGAATTCATTTAACAATCCATTTTTAAGATCATTGAATAATCGTAATTCCAATAATGCGAAATCAAAGAGATCTTTCTTCTTCAGTTCAACTATATATGCCCCTATTGCCTCACACGCTAGTCTGGCTCCCGCGTGTCTGGAGTCTGAACGATATTCTCTAACGTCTACACGGTCATGAAGAAATCTGTCTTTCAACTCGAGCAAAATGGAACACTTCTCCGAAATAGTGAGTTCCCATTTACTATCTCTCAGAAAGATAATGAAGTTTTCCAGGTTCATATCAGAATGCAGATTGGTCTGAAGAAGACCACATTTTAACATCAGTACTTTTGACACGAAATTTTCGATTATAATAGGGGGAGTGTCTCCGGGGAAACGGTTTTCCCCTAAAATTGTTTCTGCAATTTCATCAAGAGTTCCTGTAATAATCCGATTCAAATCAAGCTTTTTCAGCCATTCTCTATCAGACTCAGAGATGGAGCCAGTAATGAACCATTGTTTGAGTTGATCTCCCCATCCAAGAATTCGAGATCGGAGTTCAGCTGCTGCTTTGCGTGTAAAAGTCGTCGCGATGATACAAGATGGATCTATACCGTCCACAAATATCAACTTCAGTATTCTGAGAGCGACAACCGTGGTCTTGCCACTCCCTGGACCTGCAACCACGAAGAGAGAGCTGTTGATAGGAGCTCCAATAGCTCTATTCTGATTATCATCTTCTTCTTTTCCAATGTTTCTCTTCAAACGGTCAATAACTGCCTTCTCAAAATCTGGCCAGTCAATCAGAGATCTCTTTTCAATAATTATCTTTTCTCCACATCTTCCGCAGAAGAAAGAATCTACAGGATTCTCTGCTCCGCATACTGGACAATGTATCATTTCATCGCCATTTTGACATTGAAACCTGTTATATAAAAATCTAGCTATTCACTCATGACGCGCACCAAGTCTCTGGAGTCGGGACTGGAATGTCGTATTTGACTGTTACTTTGCGTTCGTGGTAGAAAAACATGATTCATAAAGTGCAGAATTGAAGGTAAGAATAGTAGAACTATGAACGTTTATGAGCCTTCATATTTTAAGGACATATTTTCTAAAAAACAGCTAGAAAAGTACTTTTGAGGACTTGAAAAAAGCCTGGAACTAAAACGTTGAAATACAGTAGAAGAAATAGTAGTTCATACGAAGCGGGAATGGATACCTTCAGTTCTTTTCATAAGGTTCCCCATTCATGGAGGAAAAGAACGGAGTAGATACAAGAAGTGATCAGCTGTTCTAGAGTGTTCTCTTTCGAATCAAACTGAGATTATGCAGTCGTGGCCCTTTTCTAAACTCTAGAATTCTGGAGGAAACCGCCTCTTTCAAATCTTCGAATCGTGTATATCCAAGAGAATACCAGCGATTGAGCTGGAAATTGAAAACCTGGTCTCTGTGGAACTCATGGTATCCTACAGGGAAGGTGAATCTTCTTCTGGATTCTGTAGCCATGGATTGCCCGGTGGTTTTGTTCAATATAAGTATTATCCTGAGCGTGAAAGTCATATCGATGGATATATGCCGATTACTGTGATCGATGACACCAATTTAGATCTGTGTGAGTAGAGAAACCTTAGGTTATCCCTGGAAGGGATACAGTGAATCAAATGGCAAATTTGAAAAAATTCTCCAAGTGCAAGGTCTATATACCACGTTTGCAGAAATGTATCAAAAGAAGTCTCTCTTTTCCGGAAGAACTAATACTACTGAATTTTATCCGATTCCCTGACTCTGCACCAGACAATCTGTCCACGTCCTGGTTCAACCCAGCTCCGATCATACCTCCTTTAAGATCCCCTCATACACGATTCGAGCATCTCCAGTCAAATAAATCTTCTGCAGGTTTTCATCTCCTATGGTGACCTTGAGAGTTCCACCTTTGGTTTTTACCTCGATTTCAGGTCCACAGATTCCGTGCAAGAATACTGCACACGCAGCAGCTCCAGACCCAGTTCCACAGGCCAGGGTCTCTCTCTCCACGCCCCTCTCGTAGGTCCTGTTCAGGATTGTATCCTTCCCCAGGACTCTGCAGAAATTAGCATTTGTTCCCCTCTGAAAGGCTTTGTGGTACCTTATTTTTCTGCCAATCTCTTCGATATCTTCCTCCTCAGTCAGATCATCTTTGAATATCACGCTGTGCGGCAGTCCGGGTGTTCCTTCTTCTATGTAATCAAACTGTATCTTCTGGCCATCAACCGTAATCTCCCTGTCAAGTTCCTTTTCTGTCACTGGGTTCAGCGTGATTGTGGCCTTCTCACCCATGACGCGTGCCTCCAGTATCCCGGACATACTCTCAATTGTCATTTCTTCGCCTGCAATCCCTTTCACAAAAGCAAATCGGGTAATGCATCGTGCTCCATTTCCACACATTTCCCCTTCAGTCCCGTCTGCATTGAAATATCTCATTCTGAAGGTGGCAATCTGTGATAGCTCCACCAGAAGAATCCCATCTGCTCCCACTGAAAGCCGTCTCCTGCACACTCTTCTGGCAACGTCACCCTTCTCTTTCTCAGGGATGATGCCTTCTCGATTGTCAATAACCAGGAAATCATTTCCTGCACCAGACATTTTATAGAACGTAATTCCTTCTATTTTCATCTAACCACCCAGAAACTCCTTTAAAATGGATACAAGCCGGGTAATATCATCCTCATTGTTATAGATGTGAGGGGCTACCCGTATTCCATCCCTGAGACTGATTCTCACCTTTTTGCTCTGATAGAGATCTACAAGCTTCTCTCTGTCCTTGACATCAAAGACCAGGATACAGCTCCGCTCGTTCTCTCGAAGGGATGAAACAATGTCCACATGCAGGGCTTCCAGCTCCTCAATCAAGTAATCAAGAAGCCCAAAAACGTGTTCTGTAATATTCTTCACCTTTACCTTGAGGAAGAAATCAAGGATAGGGTCCATACTGTACAGGAGGGCCCAGGGCAATGTCCCAGACTCGAATTTCTGAGCCGTTTTCATGAACTCCAGCTCAGTGGGGAAACTCCATGGATCAGGTGTACTCATCCATCCAATATTCGTGGTGGAAATCTCATCCAGAATGTCCTTGCTGCAGTACAGAAAGCCAACACCATCAGGGCCTAGCAACCATTTGTAGCTGCTGGTACACAGAATGTCAATTCCATACCGTTTTACATCCATTTCAAGCGCTCCCAGTGACTGGATAGCATCTACCACAAAATATGCATCAACCTCCTTGCACAATGCTCCAAGTGCTTTCAGGTCACTGCGGAATCCGTTCTTGAATTGAACGCTGCTGATAGACACAGCTCTGGTATTCTCATCGACTTTCTCCTGAATACGTTCCACGGGGATCCTATTATCCGTAACCTCCATCAACCGTACCTCGACGCCCTTCTGCTTCAAGGCCAGCCAGGGCAGAAAATTGGAGGGAAAATCGTACTTATTCACAACGACGTTGTCCCCCTTTTTGAACCTCATACCATTGATGGCAAAGTTCAACCCTTCTGACGTGTTCATCACGCAGGCAATCTCTTCTTTCTCTGCATTGATCAGGGTCCCAAACTTGGCTTTGATTTCGAGAGTGTCATCCTCCCATGTATGGTAATGTACTGATCCATGGGTCAGTTTATCGTCCCACCACGTATCGCATCCAGTCTTACTGAATTGCGGGGAAAGCCCGCACGCTGCGGCGTTCAAATATGTCCAGTTGCTCACCGCAGGCTCGAAATGGGCCCTAATTTCCTGGTTATCCATTGGTATCTACCTCACATTGATTGCGTAACAAGTCCTGGAACGTTCCTCTCTTTCTGATCTCGGTAACAGTTGTTTTATCAACCAGGACTTCTGCAGGGAGCGGTCTGGAATTATACTCTGATGCCATACTGAATCCATATGCTCCCGTATCCAAAATAGCCAGAAGATCACCCTCTTTGAGTGGTGGGAGGGCTCTGTTTCTGGCAAATATGTCTGCACTCTCACAGATGTCACCACACACCGTGACGTCAACACGTTCCTGAAGTCCTCCTCTGGATTCTGAAGGCTCCACTTTGACGATTTCATGGTACGCATTATACAGGGCAGGCCTCATGAAATGGTTGAACCCTGTGTCCACACCCACAAAGGTGTACTTGGGATTCTCTTTGACTGCAGTCACCGTAGTTAGAAGAATGCCAGATTCTGCCACCAGAAATCGTCCTGGTTCCAAGGCCAGGGCAATCTGGTGATGCTGCTCAACCCACTGGGTTATCATGTCTGTGAGCAGCTCGCCAAATTTCTGCACATCCATGGGTGCTTCCTCTGGCTCGTATGGGACCCCAAGTCCCCCTCCAATGTCTACAAATTCCAGGTCCGGGAACTCACTGGCCACGTCCAAGAGAGAACTCACGCCCTTGAGAAGCAGTCCGGGCTCTAGAATCCCCGAGCCAATATGCATGTGGACGCCTTTCAAATGGAGGTTATACTTATGTAGAAGCGACCTGATGTAAGGAACATCAGCCTGGTATATGCCGAATTTACTCTGAAGCCCTCCCGTAATGACGTGTTTGTGGTGCCCTGCCCCCAGGTTGGGATTGATCCTGACACAAACGTCAGATTCCGGGTTTATCTGCCCATACAGCTCCAATTGAGACAAAGAATCTGCAGTCATCAAAACATCATGAGAAACAGCATACTTCATTTCAGAATTTGTGAGATTGTTGCCTGTAAATAAAATGTCAGAAGAATCGAATCCTGCTTTCAAAGCAAGAAAGACTTCGCCAGGTGAGACACAGTCCACCCCACACCCTAACTCCTTAAATATTCTCAGTATAACGCAATTGGTGTTAGCTTTACAGGCATAATATATTTTGAGAGGAGTATAGTGAATGCTCTGAGCCAGGGTCTGATACTGCGTGACCATGACCTGCTTGTCATACACATAGGTCGGAGTTCCATATGTTGTCCTGATCTCAGTCAATTGGCGAAAATCCATACTATCACACAATATAATAGAAAGAAGAACTATATAAGTTCCTCTCCCATGAAAAGATCAACTAGAGCTTCTCTTCTCTTGATAATCCTGGGTACACTGTCTGTGATGAGGACAGCTGCAGGGAAGGGATAGGAATTGTACCTATTGAGAATAGCCATGGTATATGCTCCGCAATCCAGAAATGCCAGGACATCGCCTTCATCCAGGTAGGGCAACTCCCTGTTGTATCCCAGAACGTCTCCTGCATAACACAGAGGACCTGCAACATTGACAACCTCTTTTTTTGTCTCCCTCATTTTGTTGCAGCACACAGACTGGTACACATACCACCCCTGGGTAGCCCGCAGATTGATATTTGCACCACCATCCACCAGGGCCCACTTCCTGCCTGATTCCTCTCTCTTTACAGTTCCCACAGTCACCAGCAGAATAGTGGAGGTGCCGATGATACTCCCTCCCGGCTCAATGACCACGTCACAATCTCCCAATCCACACTCTTCCTTTTTCTGGATGAAAGGATCCAGTATGGCATGAGCATACTCCTCCAGGAGAGCACGGTCAATGTACTTGAAGGGGACAGCAATCCCGCCACCTAGATCCACCAGTTCAAGATCAATGTCCAGCTTTTCTTTGAGATCTCCCACAAAATCCATAATCCGAGTACTGGCTACGCGGTACGGGTTGGTATTCTCAATCTGAGATCCAATATGAGTGTGTATTCCAACAATTTCCACGTTCTTCAAGCTCTTTGCCTTTTTGTAGGCTTCCAACCCCTTTTCCAACCTGATCCCAAATTTGCTTTCGTCCAAGGCAGTCTCCCAGACACTCAATGTACCCGTTCTGACTATGGGGTTTATGCGGATTCCAATCCTGGCAGGTATCCCCACATGAGATGCTTCCTCATCAACCATGTCCAGTTCATGAAATGAATCAACGTTAATCACAGCACCCATTCTGATGGCCAGTCTGATACCCTTCCTGTCCTTGTAGCACCCATTGAGCACAATATTGTCTCCCCTGACACCTACCACTTTTGCCAGGAAGAGTTCACCCGTGGATATCACTTCTGCTGTAGCACCTTCTTCATTGAGAATTCTCAAAGCTGCCAATATGGGGTTTGCCTTGTAGGCATAGGCAATCTTCGCCCTGCTGTACAGTGCTGTGAAGGTGTTCACAAGACTGCGGTAGTTTTCTCGTATCCTTCTCTCACTCATGACATACAAGGGGGACCCATACTGATCCCGGAGATCCACACAGTCCACCCCGTCAAACTCAAGGTGTCCCTTCTGGTTGACGTCCAGGTACCCTGGTTCGGGGACAAATTGGTTCAACCGTGCTTCGTCAATTTCGATTTCTTCTGACATTGTTACACCTTCTTCACCCTGCCAAAAGCGTCCCATACCCGGGGAGAGTCATCCCCAGGTTCTTCAGAGCAATACAGTGCCATAAGGTGGCCTGGTTTGAACTGATGACAGGTTTTTTCAATCGGGTTTCCAGAAGGTCTATAATCTCAACCGTCCTGAAATCAGTACAGCTCAGGAAAACGCAGTCGCAATCCTCTGTATTCACTTTGATTCCCAGGTTGTATGCAATGTAGGGTTCCTGCTTTCCAACATCAACGTCAGGCACAACATTCAGCCCTCGAGAATTGGTCACTTCAATGTTGTTTCCTTCAAAGAAGTGGATTGCCTTCTCGTTGATTTCGTCAGAATAGGGAGTTCCCAGAGCGATCTTGTTGACCTTGAGCTTCCTCAATGCCTCAATAACTGCTGTGGAGGTGGTGGTGGCAGTTATCTGGGTCTCTTCTTCGATTTCCTGGATGATCTCCTGGTCAAAATGCAATCCCTTAACAAAGCTGCCACTGGTGCAACCATAGGCAAGGACATCCATCTCTGCACTCTTGAGCTCTTCGCATGCTCTCTTCAACCCCTCTTTCATCTGCAACAATGTTTCCACAGTGAGTTCTTCCAGAAAGACACGGGTTGCGTGGACACTCACACCAGGTATGTCTCTGAACAGCTTGTTGAATTCACTCTCCATGACTGTGTTATCTGAAGGTATGATCAGCCCTATTCTGCACCGCCAGCCATACATGTATCCACCTACACCATGACCTTGTCCCGGTCAATGACGACCTTGCCATCCAGCTCTACTGTGGGATCTTTCATAATGAGGTCAATGTGAAACGGTGCCCTATTCTGTCCACCAAGGGTGATGTTGTCACCAAGGGCAATGTGTGCTGTACCGAGAGCAGATTCATCCTCAATAATGCGCCCCTGCAGCTCTGCTTTTGGATTCAGTCCAAGTCCATACTCTGCGACAAAGTACTGGTTGGGATCATGTGCACTCTCCAGCAAGTTCTTCAGGCGCTCTGCTATGACACCACCTTCAATTTTAACTGCCTTTCCATTTTTCACTTCAATTCTGATGGGTGCGTCCACAAACCCGAAGTCGGTGGCTGTCACATCTATTACGAAGACCCCCTGGGAGGTGTCTTCCACAGGAGAGATATTTGCCTCAATATCGGGCACTCCCACAAGATCACCTTTGTTCCTGGCAATACCAGGCTCGAACTGTCCTACTCTCCCCTTTAGGGAGGATGTGATGTCTGTTCCCCCTGGTGTGGTCAGATGTATCTTTTCTGCCTCGGTTAGCCGATCAGCCAGTTTCCTGCAGATGGGTTCTATCTCCTCAAAGTTGGCAGTAATTGCTCCCCGCATGAGAGTGCGGGGGAGGGCACCCGTCATGGAGAGAACACGTGCACCTTTGGCACAGGAATCCCTGGTGGCTTTCGTATGGAACAGTGTTTTGGATGTGGGGGTGACGATCACATCAGAAGCCAGCATGGCCTCCCTGACATGTGCTGGGGGCTCTTCAGCGTGTCCTTTTCGAGGAGTCATGACAGCGATCAAGGGTTCAGCATCTTCATAGTAAGCAGCTGCAGCCAGTGCAGTCGATATGCTGAGTTCAATCTCTGTATCTGTCACTATCAGAACCTTCTCGCCTGGCTTCGTCTGGGCACATTCCTTGATCACTTTCTTGGCTCCCACCATCATCTGTATTATTTCGCTATCCATCTTCTTACCTCCTCTCGACCTTGGGCACAGATTTTCTTTCCTCTCCTTTCTTTTTCCTGTTCCGATTCGTGAATAGACGTTCTGAGGTTCCTTTTCCGTGTATTCGGATCACAGGGTTTCCATCGGTCAGTGAATGCATGTGATTGAATCGAATATCTCATCAATCACAAACTGATACTCCGTCCTCAAGGAGGGCACCAGAGACACATACACGGTGACAAATCGCCTGTGATATTCACAAAAGAAGATACAGTGGTTGTGTTCAACTGCTCCCTTCTGTAGCCCGATGAACCCGGAACGCCCTCTGGTTTCCATGGTCTCCTTGAACGCTCGGTGTCCAGAGACCTCGTCAACCTCTTTCCTGATAAGCTTGAATTTCTTGTCTTTTTTCTTCAGATTGGTCAATACCCGTTCTTCATATTCTTCCAGGGTTATGGCTTTCTCCACTTTTTCCCACAAAACCCCCATGAGAATGTCATTGCCCAGTGCGTTGACCTTACCCTCCTTGAAGGTCACCTGCCGTGAGTCTATGATTATTTTCCAGCTTCTGGGATATCCAACAGACAGTCCATACAAGCACAGCGTGTCAAACAATTCTCTCTGCATTGAAATCACCTTTTATAGTAAGAAACAAAAAAATAAAAAAATATGGATAGAGATTCTGAGTCCTACTTCGCACTGTAGTCCTTTGAGACGTCCATCATGGTTATGACGGGAGAGGCCAGGGCCTCAGAAATCCTACTCTCTGCTCTCTTCTCCTTCTCACTGTGTGGTGTAACGAGACTGACAACTATCAGTGCAACAGCACAGGCTAGTACAGCCCACAATCCACCGTATACACCCAGCCAGAACTCAGGTCCAATGAGCAGGGTCTTGACACCCACTGCAGCACCAACGAGAATACCTGCAATAGCTCCATACCGGTTGGCGCCCTTCCAGTAGATACCAGCCACAGCCACGGGGAACAGCACAGCACTCAAGCCTAGAGAAAGCAAGGTCAACAGAACCACAATGTACGTTCCAGCAGCAACATAGCCTACCAGTCCACCGGCCACCAGCACGGCAATAATCAAGAAGCGGCCCATCTTGACCAACTTCGCCTCGTCAGTACCTGGTTTGATCAGTCCGTAGATATCTTTGGATATACTGGCTGACAATGCCAGTGACAGTGAATCCACCGTAGACATGGACGCTGCGAACAGACCCACAATCAATCCCATGACTACCCACACGGGGAGGTAATTCACCATGAGAGTGGGGAAGATTGCGTCTCCTGAGGCCAGTCCGGGTTCCAGAATCACACCTGACAGCCCGATCAGCATTGCGGGCAGGAATGTCAGGGTTGTCCCGATTGGAACCAAGAATGACATCATTGCCATTGTTCTCCAGGTCTTGCCGACGTAGTATCGCATCCAGTTTTGAATCCACATGATTCCTCCCAGTGCATCCACCAGCAGGAACCCGAACCATGCACGCGGCGTTAAGAGTCCTTTTGGACCCGGGATGGTCAGCAGTTCTGGTTTGATAGCCTGGATCTGCTCAAAGAGTGCTCCAAACCCGCCTACTTTTCCCACCAGTACAAAGACTCCCAGCCAGATAAAGATCAGCATGAGTAGACCCTGAATCAGATCAGTCCACACCACACCTTTCAATCCTCCAAGACTGGTATAGATGATCACTGTAATGATGTAAAGGGCAGCAGCCACGCCAAGAGTGAGAACACCACCTGAGATGGTATTCAGAGTCCTTCCAGTAGCCAGAACTTGAGAACCAATGTATGGCGTCAATCCCAGAATCATCCACAAGGCAATGATCAGTCTGAGAATCTCTGAGCCAAATCGGTCGGCAAAGAAATCAGCCTGCGTCACGTAGCCAAAGTTCTTTCCCAGCTTCCACATTGGGATGGCAATCAAGAGGAACAGGAATCCCCACATCAGGTTGGCCACATTCGAGTACCAGATACCAATACCATGCGTATACGTGAATCCAGTCACACCAATATACATGTAGGCACTCTGGTACGTGGCGTACATGGTGAAGAACAGCAGAATGACGCCAATTCCTCTACCACCCAGGAAGTAGTCTTCCAGCGTGTGCTTCGTGGTCTTATAGCCTCTGAGCCCGATGTAGACTGCCACCAGGATGTAAGCAAAAAGACCGAGCAATACAATAACCCATGATTCCATTCTTATCCCTCCTTAGGTGCTCCTTTCCACTCAATCCTGTCTGCGTTCTTGAACATCCACATGACCACAGCTCCAGTCAAGACAATGTACAGTACATTCAAGATCCAAATGTACAGGACAAAAGTAGGCATTCCAGCAGTCAGCGTTGGACTGTCGAACCAACCCAGCATTGGATATTCATACAATACCAGGAAGAAAACGACAGCATAGATAATCATAGCCGTCACTGCTTTCTTTTTGGCAAACCAAAAATCCTTCATTTTCAGTCCTCCTTTCCTCATCTGTGTTTTGACACTATGGTGTTTGTGTCACCTGCAGCATTTACTGTCAGGATCATCCTCATTCAGCAGAGGGAATGGAAGTTCTTATGAATTTTCCCAGAATATTCTGGTAACACTATATTAAACTCAGTGAAAGGTATCAGCAGGGGTCATCTTGTGAGAACATGGAAAAATTCCCGGGCATGATTGTATGGAGATGAGAATATGCTCTTCTTCAGGTTCTTTTGCAGATTAGAGTGTGTGATGGTGTGTATTCCTTCCTCCAGAGTTTCCTTAGAGATGCTGGATGCTTTGAAGGAGGTTTTCATCACAGAGGCCTCGCGATTCGTGAGGATTCCAGTAATGGGTGGTTGCTGCGTCTCTGTCAGATCACCTGACCTGGAGATTTCCCAAAATAGTATGGCAATAACATTTTAAGGGGGCTGTCTCTAAATGGAATCCCCAAAGGAGGAATGTGATAGCATGAAAGGAGCTGCACTTCTGGTTGAATCGTTGATAGAGCACGAAGTGAGGTACATTTTTGGACTGCCAGGAGATACCAGCCTGGATCTTTACGAGGCCCTGTATGATGCGGAGGATGAAATCTGCCACGTGTTGGCCACCGATGAACGAAATGCAGCATACATGGCAGATGCCTATGCCAGGATCACCAACAGGCCGGGCGTGTGTGAAGGACCTTCCGGCGGAGGAGCATCGTATATTATACCTGGGTTGTATGAAGCTCATTATTCATCACTGCCAATGGTTGCCATAAACACAGACATACCAGTTGCAGGGAAAGGAAAGGCCGTGCTCACTGAAATGGATCAGGTGCATTTTTTCGAAGATGCTACCAAGTGGAGCACGGTAGTTACTCAGGCGGAAAAGATACCTGAAACAGTGAGAAATGCCTTCAGAGAAGCCACCACAGGAAAGCCAGGAGCAGTCCACATCAGTTTTCCCATGGATGTTCTTGGTTGTGAGGGTTCTGCAGAAAGGAAAGCATTCAGAAGGCTGTATACATCCCTTCCTGCAGTCCGGATTTGTCCTTCCACTGATGATGTAAGTGAAGCACTGAACATCATTATGGAATCGGAGACTCCCTTCGTGGTGGCAGGCGGAGGTATTCACCTTTCCCAGGCGTATGAGGCACTTGAGGAGTTTGCTGTGATCACGGGCAGCCTGGTGGGAACCAGCATAACTGGCAAAGGGAGCATGGATGAGGAACATCCACTCAGCGCGGGAGTGGTGGGAGAGAATGGAGGAAGTCCTGCTGCGAATGTGATGTTGAATGAGGCCGATCTGGTGATCTTTGTAGGAACACAGACGGGTTCTGTCGTCACCAGTCACTGGCACACACCTCCAAATGATGGAAGGAGAAAGATCATCCAAATAGACATTGATCCTCAAGAGATAGGGAGAAACTACGATGTGAGCTGCGGACTGGTGGGAGATGCACGAAGCGTCCTAGAGATTCTGGTACGAGGGCTGGAGACGAAAATGAGAAAAGATGCAGGAAGAAGTGAAAGGCTGAATGAAACCATCACTGCATGGAAAGAAGCTGAACTGGCAGATCCGAGTGTTTCGAGATCCATACATCCTCTGACTGTTGTGAAAACATGTAAGAAGCTTTTGCCTGAGGACGTGATTCTGGTTGCTGATGCAGGAACACCTACCCCGTATTTTGCCTCATTTTATCCTTCCAGAGCGAGAAGGATGTTCCTGAGTCCCCGAGCGTTTGGTTCTCTGGGGTATGCCATCCCGGGCGCCGTAGGGGCACATAAAGGACGTCCCTCGTCGCGGATCATCTCTTTGACAGGAGACGGAAGCATGTTGGTCAGCATGGCTGAACTCGCCAGTGTGGCGAGAGAACAGATTCCTGCTGTGGTCATTCTCTTCCATAACAATGAGTATGGCTGGATAAAGGTCCACTTGAAATACCGGAAGGAACAGAAGTACCTCTCAGTGGACTTGCCTGAGGTGAAGTACGATGGTGTTGCAGAATCACTGGGATTGTCATCCTCTGTTGCAGAGACGGACAGGGAATTTGAAGAAGCCTTGAAAATGGCACTGAAGACCGACGAGCCAACTTTTATTGATGCTCACACCATGAGACTCCATGAGATTGCACCCGAGAAGCTGCCCTGGGTTGTCCATTAAAAGGTCTAGAGAATCAGGAATTCACAGAGTTAGATACACTGGAAGTATTCCCTTTTCTTTTTCTTAGAATGCGTTCTGTTTCTCGGTTGTATCCTGTCGCTTTTGCATCTCATCGTGCGAGATGAGTCCTCATTATCAGCAACAGTAGCAATCCAGCTACTGTCAACCCTATCCCCCATGCCGATTCTCCTTCCCACCATTCTCCCACGAAGAAGAAGACCGTGTCATCAGGGGAAAACCATCCTGCATGGCAGAGAAATGCCTCGGGGAAGTACTCAGGCGTCACATCACTCTGGTCCGTTCCATCCGCGTTCATCATGTAGATGCGGTATACGCCCTTTTCTCCAACTGCTGTGACCACATAGGCTATTCTGCTTCCGTCATGAGACCAGGTTGCCATTCCCTGAGTGTACCCTGTGGAGGTCAGGGCCTGTTCTGAAGAAGAATCAATACTGATGCAGTACAGATTGTAGTTACCGTGGCGAGTCTCATCATCAACCAACCGTTCGAAGACAATTCTTTTACCATCAGGACTCAGTCGGGGATCGTAATCTCCAAAAGGAAGGACAGCCTTTCCCCATTCCCCTGCACGGGGTGGATCAGTTACAGGACGGGCACCTGTTCCATCCTGGTTCATCATCCATATCCGGTTGTCCCTGGTAAAGACAATAGTCTCACCAGCCCAGTGGATGTCCCCGTCATGGGAGCCCGAATCATACAGGAGGGTCACCTCACTCCCGTCCTGATTCATGACATAGATGTCCAGAGTATCCCTGAAGGAAAGAAATGCAATCTTCTTGCCATCAGGTGACCAACAAGGATACGTATCCATGAGAGTGTTGTTGGTCAATCTTCTGACGTTTTCTCCATCACTTCGTATGCTGCAAATCTCCTCCTGACCACTCGCATCACCGAATGCCTGAGAAAAGACAAAAGTATCTCCCTTCCCATTCAATTGGAGTCCAGATATCTTCATGGGAGAGCTGTAAATTAAAGAAATCTCCTCAGTGGCAAGATCTAAAGCGTATATTCCCCATCTGTCTTCTCTGGGCACATTTTTTCCCACAGAATCTCCTTGTACAAGAGACAAATCAGATGCGGCTGCCACCGCGAGAACCATCAAAATGAATGTGATCACACGTAACCTGTTCTTCATGCAGCATATTCTCCACCACTATATATGACTCTTCTGGTTCATCCTGCTAGGATGGAGGTCACAACCCTTGAGAATCGTCCAGTGTTTTTCTTGTGCTCCAGAATTATCCACCGTGAATCGAATGAGCAATTTCAAGAAAAGAATCCACAAAGAGTGTCAAGGGTTTCAGGGGTGAACAGCAAAGAACCGGGAGATTACGGTTGTATTGATCTACAATGTGGGTCATCAGGCATAGCTGACGTGACGAACTAAAGGTTTTTTTGTACAGCAATCAAGGGGAATCCATGTCAGAGAACATTCATAATCCTTTTCTTGTGGGAGAAAAAATCTTCCTCAGAGCCATGGAGCCAGATGACCTCCCGCTATTGTGTCAGTGGGCAAATGATTCTGAGATACGGAAGCTAACTGGTGAGGTTCTGCCCATGAACATGAGCCAGGCCACAGAATTCTTGAAAAAGATATCCACCGAAAAAGAGAGAGTATGGTTTTCTGTAGTCTTGAAAGAAAATGATCGCGTCATCGGAGAAGCAGGCCTTTTGAGAATGTTCCATTTCTGGAGGACTACGGATCTAACACTCATTATTGGAGAGAAAGATTGCTGGGGAAAGGGATACGGGACAGAAGCCATACTCCTTCTGCTTGACTATGCGTTTGGATACTTGAATTTCCACAGGGTAGCTGTTGGGGTGGTAGGCTTCAACGAGAGAGCGGTACAATTCTACCAGAAAGTTGGGTTCGAAACGGAAGGTATTCAAAGGGATGGGTACTACTACGACCATCACTATCATGATTTTATCATGATGAGCATTCTGGAGAATGAATTCATGCCCGAGACCACGAAGGTGTAACTCTGCTGGAAGAGTCACATCTGCAGATGATCGAATCTCTGGCTTTGGCTCCGGCAAAACTGTTATAGGTACCTGGTTTGTAGGTGGAATCATGCTCGTCATCAAGAATGCATCAGAGCTCCTCACGCTAAGAGGTGGACCCAGAAGAAAAGAGAGAATGAGAGACCTGTCTATCATACAGAAGGGTGCAGTCGCTGTAGAAGGAGAGACCATAGCTGCAGTAGGAAAGTCGTCACGCATTGATTGTGCAGGAGAGGTCATTGATGCAGAGGGAAAAGTAGTCATGCCAGGATTTGTAGACCCCCATACTCACTTGATTTTCGATGGAACTCGTGAAGAAGAGTTCCAAATGAAGATTGAAGGGAAGCCATACATGGAAATTATGAAAGCTGGAGGAGGAATCTACTATACCGTTGATAAGACACGGAAGGCCACCAAAGAGGAACTGAAGAAGCGTGCAGTGAAGACATTGACCCGCATGCTGCAGTACGGAACCACCACGATTGAAGCAAAGTCAGGGTATGGCCTTGATCTGGAAACAGAAGTCAAATCACTGGAATGCATTGGCGAGATTGAGCACTGTGTCGAACGCATACCTACTTATTTGGTCCACGCTGTACCAAAAGGGTACTCTGGAGACTATACGCAGTACGTAATTGAGAATATCCTTCCACATGCAGCTCCACTGGCAGAATTTGTGGATGTTTTCTGTGAAGAAGGAGTATTTTCATTTGCACAGACAAGAGAGATTGTTGAGGCTGCCCGACATCATGGGTTGCGTCCTCGTCTGCACGTGGATGAATTCTCTTCTGGAGGGGCTGAACTGGCAGCTGACCTGAAGTGTCTGTCAGCAGATCATCTGGAGAACACCACTGAAGCCGGCATCCAGACCCTGGCAGAGAGCCAGACTGCTGCGATACTGCTGCCTGGAACACCTTTTGTCTTGAACGGGAAGTACCCTGATGCTCGGCGGATGATTGAAGCAGGAGCCCTTGTGGGATTAGCTACTGACTTCAATCCCAACTGTATGACAGAGTCCATGCAGTTCATGATCAGTCTGGCCTGCATAAAAATGAGAATGACTCCCGCTGAAGCTATTGCAGCAGCCACGGTGAATGCTGCGTATTCGGTAGGCAGAGAGGACATCGGGTCGCTGGAAGTGGGAACCCAAGCTGATATCATTGTTCTGGATATACCCAATTACAAACACATGGGATACCACTTTGGGATCAACCTGGTCGACATGGTAGTAAAGAAAGGTAAAGTAGTATATGAAAGATAGGCTGGATCACCTGAGGTCAAACCCATCGGGGAGCAGTTCGCCAATGGACTTAGATTTCACCTCTTCTCTATCCTGGTATATGATGGGAGTTTCAGGGCTTTCAGCGAATTCCCAAATGACCTGCCTGCACGCCCCGCAGGGGGGACAGGACTGCCATTGGCCATCTGAGGTCTTTCCCGCCACCGCAATCTTCGTGAGTTCTCCTGGTTTCATTCCGTGCAGAACCGCGGTGAAGACAGCAATCCTCTCTGCGCACATGGAAAGTGAGTAGGAGACATTTTCGACGTTACAGCCGGTGAAAACTTCATTACCCTTGGTTATCAGGGCTGCACCTACCTGAATCATGCTGTATGGGGAGTAGGAGGTTTCAACTGCCTTTCTCGCTGCGCTCATCAGTTCCTGATCATTCATGGTATCATCTGCTATTGGTGGGCATCCAAGAAAAGGGTTGGTACGATTCTGGCATGCTGTCGATTCCTTTTCTTAACCCTGAGAAGGACCCAGGTCATTTCTAGGTGGCAGTTGTCTTCCTGGCTTTTCAGCGGATCGCATTCCCTCCCTCTTGGGTTGCTGTGGAGTGGATGACTGTGGAAGTACGTGACACGACCGGAGTCATGCATACTATTATATAGTGTTGGATTGTCTGTGAGCCACCTGCAAGCAAGCGACAGGAGGATTCATTATGGATGTCTTTGAAGCTGTCAGAACAAGAAGAAGTATTCGGGACTTCACGGGAGAGAAGATCCCTGATGATGATCTGGAGAAAATCCTGGATGCTGCTCGATATGCTCCCAGCCCAGAAAACATGCAAATGTGGCGGTACGTTGTTATTAGGGAAGACCAGGAGCTAAAGAAATTCGTGGCAGATGTGTCCAGGCAGGCAGCCAGCGAATTATTCGGGTCAGCCCCCTATGAGATAACTCAGGGCAGGATATGGTATGTGCCGGATCATAACAGGCCAGCTACGTTTGAGGACATGCGACGTGGCGACCTCTTCGAGTACCCACAAGATGCAGACGTCGTGATTATCGGCTGTGGAAGTGAGACGTTCCATGACTCCCCGTTGATTTATGAGCTGGAGTACTTCGGGTCTATTGTAGTCGCCATGGGGATTCTGAACATGTGGTATGCTGCCCATGCACTAGGGTATGGCGCTGGATACCAGGCCCTTCCTGTCATGGAACCGAGACGGTGTGAACTACTCTGTGAGAAAATTGGTGTCCCTCGCACATGGATACCTGTAGCCACCTTGTCCATTGGTGTTCCCAAAATCCCGAGAATGTTGGGCCCTTCCCGATTTCCGCTAGAATCAGTGTTCTATTGCGAACGGTGGGGGAACCCATACAAAAGGATCGCTTTCAGGGATGACGAGTAGAGTGAAGGTTTTCTGCGTGGTTTCTTGATCACTGCTGGCTCTGAGAGCGTCACATAGGGTATGCTTTGTCGTGTCTCCCCACAGGGAGATAGTTTGATGCATGAGGATCCTCCAAGACATGCTCTTCTGCAAATCTCAGTACTCCTTTGATATCTTCTTCAGAAATATCGTCTCTATCAGGCATTTTTTCCTGTATCTCGGAAACAATTCCTGTATCCCCAGTCGAGACTCTAATCACAGGTATGTTCTCTGTCGAACGGAATATTAAATCAAAGATTTTTCCAAGCTTACTTCCAATGTCGCGAAAGGTGGATATTTCCTGGAACGGATTATGGATCTTCTCTCTGATTATGAGCTTTGCAGCCTCCTGAAATGTTCCAGAAACTGTGAGCCCTTCCCACCAATCTTCGAGACGCTCCTGACTCAAAAGACGGGGAACAAAACTTTCTTGAAGATAGGTAAGGTCTTCACTCTCTGTCAATGGCCTGAGCCCTCTGTAGAAGTTTGTTATCTGGAATTTCAGCTTCGAATCAGGAGGAAGAAATCCAGAGCCTTCAGCCAGAACTCCCACAGCCTCATAGTGGCAGACGTCAAAGACGGCTCTGACTGGATGTCCATCCTTGAAGTAGAGAAAAATGGGAGCATAGTCATTGGGGTGATTACCAGGCAGTTTTCCCCCCTTCCCCGCTAGCTTACTCAGAATTCCATCAAGGGGACTGGGGACCCAGTGCTGCTCTTTGAAATACAGGAGGTACTGGATACACACGTCAGCCCAAGCAACCGAGCTCTCTACAGCTCTCCAGTAAATCCCTCCAAAATCGTCAGAGCAAACATCTTTGAAAGGATCTCTTGTCTCCGCGTAGTACAGCTCCGGTGAGTACTTGAGGGCCAGCGTCTCATGCTGCGATGGAAGAGATTTTTCGGTCATAGAGTTCTCTCTGATTCCTACCTGAAATAGTTTTCCAGTACATACTGGAAAATGGCAGTGATATTGCCATGATACCCTTATACATACTTGAGGACACTATCAGGGTGAGCTTTCTGCAGCCTCTGGTACTGTCTGCAAAGGAGGATCATCACCATCAATCCCACCAGCCACGCCACGTATCCTGCAGCCAGGGAACCTCTGAGAACGGGGATCAGGGAAAGCGTCCTGTATAGGTACAGGTGAACCACGTAAAAGAATAGAGGTGTTTGACCGAAGAGGACAACGCTGTCCCAGAATCTTCTGAAAGGCAATCTCCTCCCGAAATAGTTGTGCACAGCTATAGCCAGTGCCATGCCCCCCACATTCCAGCATAGGAAAACGAGACTGGGCGGATACTTGGACATGAGCATGAAATCCCTCCAGTCTCCACCCTGATACACGGTCAGATTTCCGTAGCCGCCACCCAATCGTAATAGAATCCAGGATACCAGCAAAATAATCCCCAGTACCAGGAACACTCTCGTGGTCTTTTCGGGCTTTCTGCTTACTACCACTCCGACCCCGTATCCCAGCCCCATAACGCCGAACCAGGGAAGAATTGGGTAGAGAGAACTAATCCATCCTTCAGTGTCAGGTTGCAGGAGGATTTCAAGAAGCGGCTGATCAGCTCCCGGCTGCACAGCGAAGGTACTCAGTAATACCGGAATCATCAACAGTAACATCACGGAGCCAATGATCACCAGAGAGCAGGGGGCGCGTCTTATGAGAGCCAGTATGACGAGTCCTGATCCAATGCATGCCAGGACTCCAAAGTACACAAGAGTCTGCCCGGCCCTGATGGTGAACCCCCATGCCCAGTTCACAAGTACCATCTGTAAGAGGATGAGAAGAACACCCCGGGTCACCAGATGTCTCGTGATGCGCCCCTCTGTCATATATGATCTGCGTGATGCACCATAGAGAGCTACGCTCACGCCAGCCAAGAAGATAAATGTCGGGGCACAGTAGTGGGTGACAAATCGGGTCAAATAGTGGATGGCATCAGGCAGGGGATCTGGCCGTAAATTCTGAAACCCTTCAGCAAAAATGTGCACATAGCAGAAGTACATCGCATGATCCAGGGCCATGAAGATCATCACCCACCCACGTACTGCATCAAAAGCGAATATTCTGGTTCTTTCTCCTCTTTCTTCTGAGAAGGACTGCGCTGGAAATCCTGGTTCTCTAGATGAATCACATAAGAATAGCAGCCCACGCACTGCAACGAACGGAATAATAATCATCGTCAGCAAGAGAAATGTGTTAGTGCTAAAAGAAGTCCATGAGGGTGGCTCTGGAATTGCCCCCGCCACGTAGGAGACGTATCCAGCTGCATACATCACCACAAGCATTGCAGCAACATGAAGCAAACAGAATCTGACGTAGTATTCCAGCCGCTTCCAGGATGAGCCATCGGGCTGGGTAAGGCGAATAGCACCCCACACAGGAGCGAAAAAGACGATAATCCCGGGGGATCGATTTTCCTGAACCACCTGCAATGCAGCAAAAAGTAGCCAGACAGGCAGTCCTGTTTCAAGGAAAGCACGAGTAAATGATGCTGTGCGTATCATGTGATTCCTCCGACAAAAGCTGGCCTTGGCATATAATAACCTTTTTCATTCCACTCCTCTCACCTTTTCGTCAGAACTAGGTTCACTGCAGACCTGAGCGTTCTATCCACAGAGAATGCGGGTAGGTTGCCCTGAATGGCTGAGACCAAACCTTTTAAGAGGAGAAATGAGAAGAGTCTTCCATGAAGGATAGTGAAAGAGCCATGAACCTTACAGCCCATGTTCACCATCACATTAGTGAGATTCCCCGAGAGGAATGGGACAATGTGGTCAATAATAGAACCTTCCACACCTACAGGTGGATGGAGCTCCTGGAGCATTCTCTCCGGGAAGGCATTTCCCCATACTTCCTCACCGTCACTCGGGACGATCAGCTTGTGGGATCTGCAGTCTGTTTTCTGTCATACAGGGCGATCCTAGGGGTGTATGTGTCAAGCCTCGCCTGTTTGTGCCCCTTCTCAGATGAAATCGGCATTCATGTGAAAGAGGGGGAACCTGCTGAACCAATCCTCTCGCTTTTGTACGGTAGCATGATGGATGCCGCACGGAAGGAACACACCAAAGCCATCGTCATTGCCAACGTGGACAACGAGCCGTATGTGTCCTTTCTCAAGAAAAAAACCTCTCTCTTGGAGGTCTCGCCCTCAACATATCTTGATGTCCGGTGGAAGACGTTCAAGGACTACCTGAAATCACTACCGAGGAAATCAAAGAAGAACATACGACACACTCTGAACCAGGGAGAAAGACGAGGAATTCGGCTGGAACATTCCCAGGATTTCTCAGATGCAGAATTCCTATTTAGTTTCCACAGAGACAACCTTCTGGAACACGGACACAACTATCCTCTTTCTTTCACTTCGAATTTCTACAAGGGACTTGAAAAGTATGTTGGTGACTATGCGTTCATCCTGCGCTGTTACCTTGAGGACAAATTGCTTGGATACTGGATTTATTTCTTTGATGGCGATCTGGCATCTATGGCAATTTCTGGAGTGGAAAAGACATACGGAAGAGAATATAATGCCTACTTCAACATTTGCTATGAGGTAGTTCGAGAAATGATCAGACGAGGATGCAAACGAATGTACTTCGGTCCAACAACCTATATTGTGAAACGTCGTATTGGCTGCACTCTTCTGGAAAAAAAAGCTTCAATTAGATTTTCGAATCCAGTCCTGAATGGTGCATTTCGGCTCTTGATTCCTGTGCGGAACCTCTGGATCAAGAAGAACTATCGGGACAGCATTGCTGCAGAAGATGTGGATTAGCTGTGTTTCCTGCAATTGAAGACCTGCTTCTGGCACCGGAACTCGCCTAATGATACCATGATCCCTCGATGTTGTCCCCAGAAAGCCTTGATGTTTTCAAATGACAGTCGAGCGAGGGCCTCACAATTAACATTCCTAGACATTCGTTCTCAATGCTCAATCCAGGCAATTGAATTATCTAGTTCATTATGTCTCTAGAAACAGGTTATTTGAATTTTCAATACCTCAGATGTATGATTTTTGCTGAAAAATGTCAAAACTGGCCTGATGAATCTAACCTTTTTGTCCAAGAGTTGTCTAATCCTCCATAATAACATTCATGAAAGAAGAGGAACCCAGATACGTGTCTGTATGAGGTTGCATTGTGGAAAGAGAGCAACCTCACAGCAAGAAAGGAAGTGATTAACGTGGATACAAACAAACACTACTCTGTATCAGAGTTGATAGATGCCTTGGAACATGCGAAACAAAACAAGATCCCGGTGTACGCAGCTCAAGGTCCATGTGGAGGATGCGACCTTGTCATAGGAGAGCCAAAGAAGATGGATATTGAAGACAGGTTGCAGAAACTGAAGACGATTCATCCTCTACGGCCATTCTATCCCGACTTGCAGGGGCCATGTGGCGGATGCGATATCTGCATTTTGCCGAAGTAACTAGAGTGGGGGGCTTCATGCCCCCGTTTTTTTATCCACACAACCAGAGGTGATGAAATGAAATGGCAATACCCACCAAGAATTGTCCAGATGGACATTACAAGCCAGTGTAACCTGGCATGCAAACACTGTCGGGCAAGTGTCCTGGACAAGACTGCGGCAGACTTGACATATCAGCAAATTGTATCACTGCTGAATCAGATACACTCTCTTTCACCACATGCAGCCCTTGCGATGGCAGGAGGGGAACCTCTCATGAGAGCTGACCTCCAGGAGATTCTCTCCTACATTAGAGACAACCTGCCTGGAAATCACGTTGAGCTTCTCACCAATGCAACCTTGATAACTCCTGAGAGAATTGACTGGCTCTTAGAAACAGTCCGGGGGTTCAATGTCAGCATGGAAGGGGCAACTCCAGGAATACACGATTCTGTACGGGGCAGAGGATCTTTTGAAAAGACTGTCCAGGCATTAAACCTTCTCGTGGAAAGTGATGCCACAGTGGCTGTCCGGATGACATATTTTCATCAGGGAGAAGATGAACCTGAAGCTCTCATGCGATTTGTAGATAGCATTGGCGTCAGGATATTCAATTTCCGGTATCTCGTTCCAGTGGGACGAGCTACAAATAGGATGGTGGATGCGGATCAGTACCGGAGGCTGTGCGAGAGAATATGGGAAACGGGTGAAGAATTGAATATGAGGGTTGGGTTCAGTGACCCCTTCCCTGAGATGTTCGTGAACGAGACCAGACAGAAAGAGATAGACATTGATTCAGATCTCATGCAGGGGATAGCAGTTACTGGTTGCTCGATTGCTTTTACGCTGCTCTACATCAACCCTCAGGGGATTGTGCAGCTCTGTCCTTATTTCCCCATCTCTGTGGCTGATGCCACAAGAGAGAACGTGGAAAGAATCTGGTTTGAGAATGAACTTCTAGATAATTTTCGCCATTCCAGATCAGCACTTGAAGGGAAATGTGGTGGCTGTAAGTACAAATTCGCCTGCGGAGGCTGTAGAGGAGCTGCTTCTGCAACGGGCGACTTCCTTGGAGAAGATCCGCGGTGCTGGCAGGAACTGGAACACATCTTGGTGACTGATTAGACCAGGGAGTCCTTTTTTCTCCTTTTTTCACCAATGTCTCATGCTTTTCCTTGAGACTTTTGTACAGGTTGGTTCTCTGAAATCCTTGGGAGGATGAGAATACCTCCTCCAACCCAAGATTCTTAAAGGAATACTCACTTGTTATTATGAGAATGTATCAGAACAATTCGATATGAGGCGAACTCATGGAAAGGCAAAAAGAAAACAGCATTGAACTGGAAATAAATAGGATCATCAGTATAGAACAGCAGATCAAGAGGAGTTTTGACGAAGCACTCAAAGGAGCGGCTGCTGCAGCATTAAAGACAGGTGACGCCGTGCTTTTCAATATGGGTGCCATTGACGAAAAGAGAGACGAAATGGTGGTTCTTACTTCTACACTAGTAGGGAAAGAGAAAGAACTACTGGAAATTGTCATTGAGATGACAGAAGTTCTTTCAAGATTCCTCACCGACTCCTACGCGCGTGAGGGATGGGGGCAGCCTGATATAATCCCCACTCACTTCAATTTGCTGGGAACACACTGGGAGTATCTGTGCAACGGGTATCAGGGATACACAGCACCTGCTGAAAGACTGGCCAACCTTTCAAGCTATAACCCGTCTGCTTCCAGGCCCATGATACAGAATTCTGCCGATCTGGTTAAGGAAGCGTGTGGATTAGAGATAACAGCAGTAACGAAGAACAACTGGAAGGCTGAAGGTGAAACCCATCCAGATGGCATAGTTGGTCATGTGTATGATATCCTCCTGGCCCATGAAACCAAGTGTCTGCAGGAGGGTACAAGGGATACAAGAGAAGAAAGAAGCATTCCAGTAGAATTCAAGAAACAATTCCGGAATCGTGCGAACAGACTGAGAAGAAGGGCAAACAGGCTCTGGACAGAGGCCAATATTCTCTGGAAACAAGCGAAAGATGATGATCCCACCCAGGTTACGTTGATTCTCCACTGTTTCGAAGAAGCAGTGGGACTCTTCAGCATCAATGACAAGATTGATAGTGCACCAGAGCTGGTTGAGGATGTTAGAAAGTTCATAGAGAATCTTTCAGAGCCGTTCCCCCAGCCTCCCTCAGACAGGGACGATCCAGGGAGTTGAATATCACAGCAATGCCTGTTTTTCTCTTATTCTGCCAAGAAGGTAGAGATTTCGTGCCATCATGGCAAATTCCTCTGCATATTCCAAACACAATACTGCTTCTTCTTTACAGTACATGAAGTGGTCTGCATACGTAATGAGCCATTGGGCTGTTTCAGAATGTTGGCACGTTTTTTCCTGGATAGATGAACAAAAATCGAGTTGGCGCCTTGCTTTGATCGTATTGTGAGTCTTGAGAAAGAGAAGCGCTTTTACCAAGTGCGCGTGGGCCAGTCCATCAAGGTCTTCTATCTCCCTATATATTGTGAATGCATCATCAAGATACGTCTGCATGTGCTCACTTCTGCCTGTAAGAGCGGCCCACCGGGCTAGGTGAACCAGGGCACGCGCTTCACCATCCTTCACGCTGTTGTGCACATAGATTCTCAGGGCTTTCTGGTACTGGATGTGGGCTGCGTCCACATCACCTGTCCACATGGCGACATCTCCCAGTATGCGGAGAGTGTTTGCTTCACCGATTTCGACGTGAATATATCGATAGATCATCAGGGCCTTTCCAAGCCGTTCTTGAGCTTCTTCAGAATTGCCTGTTAGAAAAGTAAGCATCCCTAAACGTAAGAAGGCATTTGCTTTACCAAGATTCACATCAATCTCCTGGTATATATCCAGAGCTTCTTCAAATCGCCTTTGAGCCTCTTCGAAATCTCCTGTTCTAAAGAAAAGATCGCCCAGTGCCCAAAACGCATTTGCGACTCCCATTCTCGCGTGGATATTCTGGTATGTTTTGAGAGCTTTTTCATACCTTGTCCTAGCTTCTTCAAGGTTTCCTGTTCGAAAAGCAAGGACCCCCAGGGCTACAAGAACATGTGCTTCACCCTGAAAATCCTCACATCGTCCAAGATGAGACAGTATCCTAGAACCAATGGTTTCTGCTTCTTTCCACCGATTATGGAAAATATATAAGTAAATGAGTTCAGCTCCGAAGAACCCAAGGAATGAACCATTCTTCCCTGCTTGAAATGATTCATCGGGAAGGTCTAGAATAGCTCGGAAGGTTGGCTCTTCTACAGTAAAGAGAATCCGGTATTCTCTCGAATCCTCTGTGGTGTGGCCCTTGTACAGCGTCTTGGCATATGTCCCCATAGCTTCCACGATTCTGGGACCATAGTACTCTTTGACTTCCTCAGCAAGAACAGTGAATGCAAATAGTTGCACTGGAGGCAGCAGAGTCACCCGTCTGCTTCTCACTTCTGCCAGGGAAGCATCATTGAGTTCTTGTACGTGCTCCCAGACTGGGTTGCCCCAGATTTCTTCCAGTATATCACGTCTGGCACCCGCTGGAAGAAGGGAAAGCACTTGAAAGAGTATCTGTGCTCGATCTGACAAGATGTGGTAGGCAGAAGCCAGAGCTGTCATGAGGCTTTCTCCGTGGTCCAGGATTCTATCTGTACGATGCTTTATTTTGATTGCTGCGGCCTTGTATGTCTCAATCCTTTCGTATATGTCCTCCAGAGTCACCCCGGGAGCAAGTTGACGTGCTGTTAATACAATTGATAAGGGGTGTCCCCCCAATCGGGCAAGGAGGGCAGAAAAGAGGGGCGATTCACATTCATCGGGCAAAATCCTCCTCTTTGTGGTGGCACAGAAAAGCATCCAAGCATATGTCTGTTCCAGTGGAAATATTCTGCACACATGTTCGGGTTCATGCAGGTTGCCTCCAACCGGTCTCTGACTTGTTATCAACATCGTGGAGTGGGGAGTAGTCTTCAGGACTGTGTTGAAGAGATGCTGCAGGTCTTTCTCATTGTGCCAGAGAACATCCTCTGCATTATCAAAAAGCAGCAAGCAGCGACGGTCCGCCAGGTAGGTGATAACGTTCTGGAGCCGAGAAACCTGTACTTTGAGAGCTGAACACAAGAGATCAAGGGCTCCATCTGCAGTATCAGTCTGCCGGAGGTCTATGTAGTAGATTCCATGAGGAAAAACCCTCCTGGAAGAAAACCATCGTGCCACCTCAAGAGCTACCGTTGTTTTTCCAATGCCTCCCACTCCTGTCAGGGTGACAAACCTACCCTGAATGAGTTCGTTGATGATGGTATGCATCTCCTCAAGTCGACCTGCAAAGAACTGCGGCTTTGTGGGAAGATTCGAGGGTGAAACCGGGGGCTCTTCAATTGTCACGGTACCTGAGGGGACTTCTTGAGAGAGGAGAGGATCGTGGTGGGCAGCATCTGTGGGAAGTAGAATGAATTTCTTTTCTTCTGGAATGAATGTCCCTTTTTTTCTGTAGGCAATGACCTCAAGACGTTGTTTCATCTTCATCAATTCAGGGTTCCCTTCTACGAGCAGGGAAGCCATTTCAAAGGCTTTCTGTACAGAACTTCCCCGAAAGAGATTGCGAAGGAAGTGGGTTGTGAAGAGAATGGCTGACTGATCTACTACAGAGGAATCGCGCCTGATAGCCACAACATGTGGAACACCTGCGTCTGCCAGCATTGCACCAATCTCTTCTGAATGGCAGGCACTGATGATGATCAACTCAAGTAACCCTTTTGTGCTTATCACTCTCTTGAGGTACTCGCCTGTGACAGGCTGACTTCCGCCCTTCCCATCTTCAAATAGGAGACATTCCGCTCTGCCATGTGTACTTATATGCAGAATGTTGAATCCATCTTCAATGCCTTTGGCAAGTTCTTCTATGGTTGCATACCCGATTCGGAGTGAACATGTCATCTCACAGGCAGAAACCTCTCTCACAATGATATCACGTTCCGTTTTCAAATCCAGCACGTCAAGAGGGCTGCCGTCCAAGGCTACCAGAGGTCCAGAGAACAAGTAGAGGATCTTTGGATGGGTGATCATCGTAACCTCCGTTTCTGTGCAATTCCCGATAGTGTCTACCATTACCATGCATGCCCACATTCTTATAGGTTTGGCACGAATCGTGCAGCACCATTCCTGATGTGGCACGAAAAAATGAAAGATGAAGAAGCACCATAAAGTCTTATAAGGCATCAATGAACGTTAGAAGAGAGGGATGAGGATTATTCATGAACACAAAAGAGGATATCGTGGACAAGGTCAGACAGTATGCAGAAGAATTCATAGAACGAGAATACCCCGAGGAAGTCCCCTACCTCCATATTATATGGGAGACGTTTATGGAAGCCATCGGGGAACGGAAGAATGTCGCCCATGCAGCCAGGAATGCAGTGTGGGATTTCGAGGGACCCTCAGTCAGGGATGCAGGAAAACCATCAACACACCAGGGGAACAGGGGCGTCATGGCTCCCAAAGTGGTTCGAGCCTTTTATGTCCTTTTCACGGGGATGACTCGCATGGTGGATTCTGAAAGCAACAAGGGCCTCGAAGAAAAGATGCTCAAGCTCTTGTCAGAGAATGAATTTCCCCTTGAGTTCTCCATGGAGATTGTCGACTTTCTCATGGATAAAAGGGATTTTCAATAATGCTATTGATTCAACCGTGGAAAAAGGTTGTACGAGACGGTACATACAGCGATTTTTGACGAGGTCATGACGCTTCATTATCAAGCAGCGTTTTCCCACACTAGAGCTGTTACTTGAAAGAAAGGGGGTCCCTATGGCAAAGAACGAACAGATCACTAGTAATGGGAACGCAGCCCAGCTCTCCAAAACGCATATTAAAGTGAATTCCCCAGACACTTCATGACTCTTGTCAGTGACAAACAGGAGGTTGAGCTCATGGTTGAGGTGCTGGACTTCGCACGTCGCCACGGGAGAAAAATCACAGAAGATCAAGCCAGAAAACTTGGGGGTGGCAGCGCCCAGTCTATTCTGCTCAAGCTTCTTGCCCAGGAGTACCTCCTGAAAGTCGAAAAGCAGGATATTCCTCCTTTCTACACAATCACGTCAAGAGGGCTAAACCTCTTCGGAGACGTGAGGAAATCCCAGCCAGCCCCAGAGAAGCTCAAGACAGAGATTGGAAAGAAAATCATCAAAGTAATGGAAGAATTGGAGGTGAAACCTTGGGAGATCATGGTTCACATCATTCATGTGGTCGGAAAAAGGCAGTTCGTTACAACAGGAGAAATTGAAGCTTATTTCAACACATATCTTGGTGGTATAAAGGGTGTATCAAGAGCAAGCATCTACCGGAACTTGAAACACCTGAGAATGAAAGGGTACATAGCATATGAGAAAAAGAGCCACATTGATCAGAGTCAGTACAGACTTTCGAAAAAAGGGGAAGAAATCTTTTACATGACAAAGGCGGATGCAGCTTCCCGGCTGCGAACGTCTGAGGAATGGGATACTGCTCTCAAGAAGATACTTGAGAAAGTAACGCGAGAACGAGAGGAGGATGACACAGCACTTTTTCATGCCTTGGATGCTGTCCTCCCTGATGGGTTGGACAACTCTCAGAGTATCTGGGCACTTTATACTTTAGGAAACGTCTATGAATTGAAGGGTGACCTGGCCAAGGCAGAGGCAACATTTCTCCGCATGGAGGGGATATGTGGAGAGACAGGAGACGACAGAGGGAGGGCATACGCATTGAAGGGACTGGGAAACGTGTCATACAAGAGATCGAGCTTCCTAGTGGCAGAGCACTACTACAGAAGGTGCCAAGGAATTGCTCAAGATGTGCAGGATATCCCACTGCTGTCAGATGTGTTGAACAATCTGGGTTCCTGCCTCTACATGAATGATGACATTGATGATGCTCTGGCATTGTTTGAGAAAGCATTGGCCCTGGCAGGAAATTGTGCATTCAGGACTGCAGGCACGCTTCATAATGAAGGACTGTGCTATGCCCGGAAAGAAGACTTGGCCAGAGCCAGGGAACACTGGGAGAGAAGTCTTCATCTCTATGAACAGCTGGGTGACTCTGTAGAGATCAGAAAAGTGAAACGAAACGTCAGAGAGATCAGTGCGAAAGAAAAGAGAGAATTCCTTGAAGAAAAATACAGGGAGGCGCTGCAAACAGGGACCTCAGAAGATGTCAGAAGGGCATACAATGCACTTGTCAGTTTCGAAATGGATCTCATCACCCCTCCAGAGGGATGATCATGGTTGCAGGGCTCTCTCCAGTCTCAGACTGATTTCTCTTCCGCCGGGTTCCCTCGGGTTCTGCTCGCACCGGTTCCCAAAGATATGAGAGGGTTCCCATATCTGAACCCAGTGAATTCTTAAATTTTGAGAATCCCTCGCATATGTAATAAAGGCGAAACGATTCTTAAGTACCTGCTCAATCCACCCACTAGGTGGTCTAGAATGTACAATACAATACAGAAATCAGTTCTTCCGGACATCATCTGGAGAATAACCCCCTGTGGGGGAGTTGAAGGTGATGATAAAGACACTCCCTGCTGAAAAGCATCTATTCGTTCTTTCTTTCCATTATCTTTTTTATTTCATCTTCGCATTTCTTGAAGCGAAACGTCCACTTCTGCTTTTCAAGATCAAAATACTCTTCGTTAAACGATTTCTTCAGGGTATCATCGTATCCCCTGGATTTCAATGGGAGGCAGCGGGCTTCGATTCGCGGACGAAGACCATCAAGCCTCTTCATCAACGTTGGACCGACCTGGGGGTTGCACCAGCACCATAGAAACCCTGTCTCACCACTTATCGTGAAGGCCTTATACAGTCTGCATCCTTCGCCAAAATTCGAAATGAACTGCAGAACATCCATGCTGTCACCTTCAATCATCAACAGAAATGCATACTCCTCACCTCGAGGATAGGGAGAAATGTTGTAATGTTTTCTTTCCGCAATTCCCGCTTCAGTAATCTTCCTAATGCTGTATTTGATTTGATGGCGCCTCCAGAACCTCTTATGCAGGTTCATTTCCAGTTTCTGTATTTCTGTTATGCTGCTGGTTCTCACCTGGAGGTATTGCATCACTTTTAGATCGATAAATTGCCACGTGGTGTCATGAGCCTTATGTGGATAGCAGAGCTCAATGTCTACAGGACGAAAAAGATCAGACGTCTGTGGAAAAATGTTTCCTGAGAAGTCTGGGTTCTGCACAAACCACCTGTTCTGAGAAGAATATGAGCGGTACTCAATGAACCCCCTATTCCTCAGAAAGTTCAGCAACCTGTGGAGATGAGAACAGTCGCAGGATCTGAAAAATGCGAAGAGTGTCTCTCCCTGTATGGCGGGAAAAATCCACTCCCAGCAGTCAATGCATAGAATACTCTTGAAGACCACATCGTAGTTGTGGGGGCTGAATCGAATTTCAACCAACATGCTGAATACGGGAGTCTCACATACAGCATTCAGATTGACGTGGTAGTATGGCCCCTTGATATATCCAGACTCTTTCAATTCACTCATTTTACTGCTCAGTGTAGTGGCCCGTTTGTAATTGAGCTCATGCAGCAATTCCGACCTGGTATGTGAGGGATTCTTTCCAATGAGTGTGAGGAGTTTCTTTTCAGATGTTGTTAAGTCCATGATCCTTTCTCCCTCTTTTCCTCCTTCTCCTCGATGTCACGTTCTCTGTGCACTATTCATTCAATGACGTGTCCCAATAAATAAGTTTTGAATCGTTCGACCTTTGCCGCTTAAAGAATTATTGCCAACTCTTCAAGCGTAACACTACTTGCGTATACCGAACGAGCAATTCGTCAGGCACAGAAAGACTTCAGCTGAGACGTCAAAGACTCTATCTGGATCGGAAGAGCGCTTCCCTCACGTCCTTTGTAGTGATAAATCCCACGGGGATACCTGCCTCATCTCTCACGATGGCAAGACTCACATTTCTATCATCCATGAGGTCTGCGGCGTCTGCAAGACTCTGATCCATACTGACTAGTACGTACGCCCCTGAAACGACCTTATTGAGATCCTCATTTCCCTTAAGGTAGTCAAGCACATCCGAGACTGTCGCACCCACAATCTTGTCACGTTCAATCTTCTCTTCGGTCTTACTGTCTATGAATCGCCACACAGCCTCTTCATGGATGACAGTTTCCAGAGTGTTTTTATCTGTGACAACCGGAATAAACCAGTAGCTGGGATCTTTTCTGAGCCTTTCCAAGATGTCCCTGATGTTGTCACTTTTTTTGACACGCCACGTCAATTTTCTGGGCGGGATCTCTTGAACTTGGATTCTGCGGAGAAATTCTCTCGGTGTGAGCTGCCGCATTTCCAGCAGACTTTCCGCAGCCTCACGAAGGTTCTCACGCCCAAAAAAATACGCAGCTCCTGCCCCTACCCATGCACCAAAGGCAGTGATTATGACAGTCAGGATAGTTCTCCGATATTCAAGAAGGTCCTTCCCTGTCGTTGTTTTGTCCGCAGCAGGGATATTGATTGGCATCCACAGCACTATTCCAACCAGAAGAACAAGCACCGCTAACATGACCACAACCAAGCAGAATTCCGGAGTCTTCCAGTCTCTCGGGTTTCGTTCTCTCATTTTGTTTCCCTCCACATTCATAGGACTCATTCTGATGCAAGACAATAACTCCAAGACTCTCTTTCTCTTTTTCCTCTGCTTTCCTTAAATACTTTTCTTCTTACATTCCTTTTGAAGGTATTCTAAGCTTGAACCTGAATAATACCTCTTTACCAGCCCAATTCTACCTGAGACCTTGTGTTGTGTGGAGATTATACTGACAAAGTCACCTCAAAGGCCACCTCAGTTCCAAGCACTTCAGCAACCGTAAGGTTTATAAGTTTGCCCTCACTAGAAAGTTAGGTGAGCCTAATTCAGACATTGGATACTCTGGAACCTGGCCAAAAGGCAACAGTGGTAGAAGTGCAGGGAGGATGGGGTCTCAGACAGAGACTGTGTGAGATGGGGATACTCCCGGGACAGGTCGTGACCATGGCCAACTCTAGCCTGTGGAGAGGTCCAGTCAGAGTGCAGGTCAACTCGTGTGAGGTCGCTCTGGGACGAGGGGTTGCCATGAAGGTGACAGTTGAGGTTATCAGATGATCGTGGCCATGGCAGGACAACCCAATTCCGGCAAGAGTACCCTTTTCAACCAAATCGCTGGATACAAGACAGTGACCTCCAATTTCCCTGGAAAAACGGTGAAATACAACGAATCCCGTGTTCAGTTTTCAGGTCAGATCCTGGATGTGGTGGATCTTCCGGGAACGTATTCCTTGACTTCTTTTGATCTTGCAGAACTTGAAGCCCGCACGTACTTGTTGCGAAAGGAAGCAGACGTGGTCGTCAATGTAGTTGACGCTTCCCGGCTGTCACGAAGCCTGGAACTAACCATTCAGATCGCAGAGTTGGATATTCCTCTGGTACTTGTCTTGAACATGATGGATGAAGCAGAACGAAAGGGAATACATATAGACACAGAGCAGCTGAAGAGAATTTTGGGAATCCCAGTGGTAACTGCTGTTGCAGTCAAGGGAAAGGGAATCAGAGAAGTATTCCAGGCTGCCATAGCCACTGCTCGAGCAGGAACCCTGTCTCACAAGATTGAGTTCAGCAAAGATATCGAGAAGGTTATAACAGAACTGGAAAGAGAACTCATAGGAGAGAGTGAAACCTTAAACGTGCCATCCAGACTTCTGGCACTGAAACTCCTGGAGAATGACCAGTTTTTCATAGAATCGATTGGAGACTCACAAATCCTGGAGAAGGTGCGAACCTTTCAAAGCCGACTGGAAAAATCCCACGGAAGAGCTGCAGATGTAGTAATCTCCTCAGAAAGGCACGCCCAGGCTATGAATATTTTCGAAAAAGTAGGAGTAGTCACAGAGCCCGAGATCTCTCTGAGAGACCGGCTCGATGATGTACTAATGCACAGGTACGGAGGATATGTTGCCCTGGCTGTTATCCTCTACGTCTTTTTTAATGTGGTTTTCGGAATTGGCCAAATCGTGGAATCTTACGTTCTTCACGCGTTTGAACACCTCATGCCTCACCTGTCGGAGTATCTGAGCGGGCTGCCACTGGAAATGGCTGAAGGCGTGCTGGAAGGATTCTCTGGAGGGGTGGGTATTGTCCTGCCCTACCTGGTCCCTTTCCTGATTGGACTTGCCATTCTAGAAGATATCGGGTACTTGCCCCGGATAGCTTTTCTCATGGATACGTTCCTGCACAGGATTGGTCTCCACGGGAAGGCTGTAATACCCGTCATACTGGGGTATGGGTGTACTGTTCCTGCAATAATGGCCACTCGAATTCTGGAATCTGAACGGGATCGTTTCATTACAGCCACCTTATCAACTCTTATACCCTGTGCTGCCCGGACTACCGTAATTTTAGGGTTGGTAGCCTTTTTCATATCTCCCAATGCTGCTTTAGGTCTTTACGCCTTCAATATAGTAGTGGTCGTAGCACTGGGTCTTGTCATGTCTCGGTTCATGCCGGAGGTTACCCCGGGACTCATCCTTGAAATTCCAACGTACCACGTTCCTTCTGTAAAGAACGTGTTGTTGAAAACCTGGCTTCGGGTGAGAGAGTTTATATACATTGCATGGCCTCTTCTCATAGGAGGAAGTTCTGTGCTCAGTCTCATGACCTACGTAGGAGTTGATTTCTCCATTAACCAGGCTCTCAGCCCAATCACAATGGTGCTGGGCCTCCCCGCTGCAGTGGGAGTGACTCTCGTATTTGGTGTATTGAAGAAAGAACTCTCTCTGGTCATGTTGATCCAGGCTCTGGGTACATCTCAGGTGCTCAACGTTCTGACACGAGTACAGGTCTTGACATTCACGGTGTTCGTCATGTTTTATGTTCCATGTGTTGCTACCATTGGCGTTCTGTTAAAGGAATTTGGGATCCAAAGAACGGTGTCCATTGTATTCTTGACAACTGGGCTGGCGGTGATTCTGGCTCTCTTGGTGAGAGCAGGAGGGATTTTGATATGAGTGAAAGCGGGGAAGAATATCTGGAAGCTCTGTGGTACCTGAGGGAAAGCGGTGACAGTATCTGTCGAATCAGGGATATAGCCCAGCTGCTGGATGTGCAGCCCCCCAGTGCCGTAGAAATGTTGAGAAAACTGGAGAAAAAGGGGCTGGTCACGTACAGAAGGCAAAAGGGGATTATTATGACCGAAAAGGGGGAGACAGAGGCCAAACAAATAGTAAGAGCCCACAGACTCATGGAAGTGCTTCTGAACAGAGTAGTTCACATCGACAGGAGAGATATTGAGGAAATTGCCTGTTCTTGCGAGCATTCAATTTCAAGCGAAGTTGCCACAAAGCTGTGCATATTCCTGGATCATCCGCGGGAATGCCCACACGGGAACGGCATACCTAGAGGAGAATGCTGCCCTGAACAGAAATAACCTGCTATCTGAGCTTCCACACGGCAATGCCTGCTGCCACAATTGCTACACCCCCTACCAGATACAGGGGATAATTCATCCCGGTGGGGCATCCACCATTGGATAAGTCTCCTCTCCTCAAAGGACACTGGTCCGAACAATCGCCGATGGAATCACCATCTGAATCCAATTCGCATCCATTCAAACTAATACTTCTGCACTCAGTATCAGGACATTGGTCCCTGCAATCTTCTATTCCATCATCATCAGAATCCGTGAAGGGACATCCCCCGCCGCAGTCTATACCGCGTTCTCCGCAGTCCTGCTTGCCGTTGGAGCAGTGGCCTTCGCACTCCTCCTCCTGGATGTGCAGCGTACACTGGTCAAGATCACACAGACATGCCTCGCATTCCTCATTGCAGGGCATCTTCAGCACAAAGGTGAACGGGCCAGACGGCATGGATGCAGTTACTTCAACGAAGAAAGTACTTCCGTCACCTACTCCTGATGCAAGCACGGTTTCTCTCATAAGAACGTCATAGGCCCACAATTCAAATTCTACATCCTTGATCGTTACAAAATAGACTGTGATCTTCTCTCCAACAGTATATGATGCATTACACCCTCTCTCAGTCCACACATACTCGGTACCGGCCTGGCCAAGTGGTGTAAGAAGCACCATCCCTACCAGAACAGAAATGACCCATTGGTATTTCACGATCCCACTTCCGCGAGAGAACTCTTCAAGCAATATCTCATTGAATGTGAAGAGCTCATGATGTACAGACATTCCACTAAACCGTTAAAAGGTTTTCCTTTCCTACTATCAGTATCTATCAGTCAGCACTCTGAAGTGCACACCAAAGGGTTATAGCCTCTTACAGAGGGGACGCCTCATGAAAAACATGGGCATTACCATGGGGGCTGCAGTCTGTGCTGTGTGCGGCCTAGCCGGGCTGGCCGCTGCAGTCCATCTGTCACATCCTGTACTATGTCCGATATCATCTGTGAGTGAGCCCGGCTCATACGTTGCCTGTGAAGGCATTGTGTGGGAAACGTTCCAGAATCAAGAGCACACCTTTGTTACGCTTTTTGATGGTTCTCCTATTCTGGTACCTTTATTCAATTTTTCAGACAAGATATCGGTGGGAGATTTACTCCAGGTCGAGGGGACAGTATCGTTGTACAAAGGAAGGCTCGAACTTATCCCCAAGAAATGGAGCGCAGCCAACGTCATTTATGGAAGATGTGTCAATTCAGTATTGTACACAGAACAGGGTACATTCTCTGTCCCACTGGCGGACGGCGACTACGCTCTCGCAGGATCAACGAAGGAAGGTCAGCTCCTTATTGAAAGGTGTCTCCAGATCCCGTTGGTGTCTTTGGAAGGAAGAATATGTGACATTTCAACTGGAGGTAGCTCCAGTACATTTCTCCTGTACGGAGACTACCGCACATTTGTCTCCTTCTGTCCACTTTCTCCAGGTACCGTCAAGGGGTTCGGCGTCCAGAGTGGCCAAACGGTAAGAGTTCTCTACTACACCTGGGAACCCCTGGCAGTAGACTCTATTGCGCAGGCAAGAAGAATGCCTGAAGGATACCCCATAACCATATCGGGCATCATTGAATCAGTGACTGCATCCAATGGACACATTTTCATGGTGATTGAAGATTCTACAGGATCGATTCTTGTCCCTATTTTCTCTGATTTGCAGTCTCAGTTGCAGGTGGATGTGAACTCATTTCATGAAGATCAGTCCCTCACGGTGACCGGGATCGTTCATCTGTACAATGGGAAGGTGGAACTTATACCGGTGACCATCTGTGCATGAAGTTCTAGTATTTACCAGTATGTGCGGAGCGGGGGTCTGTCTCGGAATTATTACCGGATTGACTCCAGGATTACACGTCAATACGCTGTTGCCATTTGTGGTGCTGCTTCCTATTTCCGGAACCATGGGCGCTGTCCTCATTTTCTCCCTGGCTGTGACCCATACATTTCTAGACTTCATTCCATCCACATTATTTGGGGTCCCCGACGAAGACACTGCCCTGAGTATTCTGCCAGCACATCGGCTGCTTCTCCAGGGAAGGGGATACGAAGCAATCAAGCTCACGATAATAGGAAGTTTGGGATCATTGATGATATCATGTGCATTGGTCCCACTGCTGGTCCTGGTAATTCCTTGCATCTATGTGGCCATCAATCCGTACCTGGCATATATCCTGCTGGGATTTGTGGTTCTAATGGCTGGTTCTGAAAGGACTCTCTACAGGATTTCGGCAGCCTGTGTGGTCTTTCTGATATCAGGAATCTATGGATACATCGCCCTGAACTCTCCTTTGGTCAGCAGTGATCTTGTCTTATTTCCTATGTTCTGTGGGTTATTTGGAATGAGTACTTTACTGGTAAGCGCAACTTGTTCAGCAACCCTTCCCCTTCAGCCCGTTGACTCCAGAATCCACCTGAGCCAGATTCAAATCATGCTGAATATGGCAAAGGGAGCAGTGGCAGGCATTTTTGTGTCACTCTTTCCAGGAATCGGCCCTGCTCATGCGACTGCTGTCATTTCCGTGAGATCTTCTCCCAGGGCATTTCTGGTGGCAGTCTCTGGGGTCAACACCGCAAATGCTGTGTATGCTCTCATTGTAGCATATACTGTTGGAAAGGCACGGAGTGGGGCAGTAGCTGCCATCCAGAACCTGATCCAAGTAGATAGAGCAGCGCTGGCGCAACTCCTATCTTGTGGACTCCTTGCAGCTGGAATAGCATCTGTTGCTGCTCTCTTTATTGCTCGACAGATGCTGAAGCTCTTATCTCGTGTCCACTACACCGCGGTAGTGGCTGGCACTTGTTGCATGCTGGTCATACTGGTATGGGTAATGACCGGGGTAAGAGGGGTTGCACTGATGGGAGTTGGTTGCCTTATCGGACTTCTTCCGCTTTTTCTGGCCATACGCCGATCACATTGTATGGGTGCTCTCCTCCTTCCGATCCTGATCTATCATCTTGGGATATCTCTGTGATATTCATCAATTCTTTCGGAATTTCTTTCTTTCAGTACTGGAGAGGATTTCATTTGCCCACTAACCGAAAAGTTTATATAGGTGAACAGAAGATGTATGATTGCCTGTAAGAATCTATTCGCAGGCTGTCAAAATACGCAAAGGAGGTGAAAAAGAATGAAAACGCGAAAGGTATTTGTGCTTGCTACAGTGGCTATGCTTGTTTTCTCACTGATTGCTGTTAGTGCTAAGCCCACCAACGCAACAATTCACGTTCAAACTTTCGGATTTGAGGGAAGAGACGTTCTGAAACTCAACGTTGACATCACTGGTGAAGACTCCGGCTACATTTATGTTAACGTCAACCCCGGAATGCTCAACAGAATCGAGAAGGAGATCAACGTTGACAAGCTGCCCATTGTCCAGATCAATGAGACGACCTTTGGCATCCCCAAAGCATATCTGACTGAGGTGGGTGACAATGAATTCGTCGCTGTCGTCCCCAACGATGTCACCAAGATCAAGTGGAACTTGAAGGACAAGATCGCTGGAAAGAACGGCAATGATCTGATGGACATCATGGTTATGTACAAGGGCGGAGCTGTCGACCTCACCAAATTCGGTACAGTCACCTACGAGTTTGCCAGTGGACTGGGAGCATCCATGACCATCGCTGTTTCCAACATCAAGGCACTGTCTGAGGATGCTGGAATTCTGTTCCTGGAAGATGACGCCATTGTCTACGCAACACTGTCTTCCAGTGTACCTCTGATCAACGCAGATGACTGCTGGAATGCCGGATACGATGGTGCTGGAATTAAGATCTGCATCATTGACACTGGTATTGACCCCAACCACTGTGACTTCCCCTCTGGGAAGATTGTGAAATTCGTGGACTATGTCAACAGCAAGACCACAGCCTACGATGACCATGGACACGGTACTCACTGCGCATCCATTGCTGCAGGTGCTGCATCACCATATGGTGTAGCCAAGGCTGCTTCATTGATGGGTGCAAAGGTGCTGAACTCTTCCGGGTCCGGTACCACAACTGCTATCGTCCAGGGTATTGACTGGGCAGTCGCTCAGGGAGCAGATGTATTGTCTCTGTCCTTAGGTGGAAGCGGTGGCGACGGTACCAGCACCTTGGCTCAGGAGTGCAACTGGGCTGTAGGTCAGGGCGCTGTCGTTGCTTGTGCTGCTGGAAATGATGGTTCAACTTGCTGCACCATTAGCACACCTGGTGATGCAACAGATGTCATCACTGTTGGTGCTTCTGACAAGTCAGATGCTCTTGCCAGCTTCTCTTCCAGAGGTCCTACCACTGACGACAGGATAAAGCCCGACATCACAGCTCCTGGTGTGTCAATCTACGCTGCCGATGCAGGAACCTCATGCAGTGATGTTGCCATGTCTGGTACTTCAATGGCCACACCGCACATTGCAGGTGTTGCTGCCTTGATGCTGGATGCCCGTGGTACAGCCACCCCGTTGCAGGTCAAGAACTGCATGGGTGCAACTGCCATCGACAAGGGCAATGTCAACAAAGACTGCCTGTGGGGATGGGGCCGTGTAGATGCATACGCTGCGGTACAGCAGATCATCAGCAACCCCAGTGTGTCTCCACCAGCTGATGGAGATTGTGGTTGTGAGTGTGGCGGTACCTGCCTTGGAACTGCCTTTGTATCTGCTCTCGTATTGCTGGGTGTAGCACTCAAGCGGAGATAAATCATTCATCTTTTTTTCTTTTTTATTTCTCTTTTACGCTCACCACATCATACCGTATCATATCATGCATCACGCTCATTAGCTCACTAATGAGACAAATCAAAAGGAGGTGAAAGACATGAAAGGTAAAATCGGAGCTCTAGTATTCCTAACAGCTATACTCGCTTTATCTGCAGCAGCCACTGGACTCGGAAACACAGTTACCGTCCACGTTCAGATTGCAGGAGAAAAAGAGGATATTGTCGTCCTGCAACTGGAAAAGATTTCGGAAGACAAAAAGACAATCACCTGTAAGTTCACTGACCTGGACATGGCAATGTTCCAGTATCATTTTGCCATAGCTTCAGCTGTCAAATACGTTGATTTGACAGTCACCGGAGTTGGACAAGGCTATTTTGTAGTGACTATCGCCAAGAGTGATCTCAAACAGAAAGGACTCAATGATTACGTGATCAAACTGCCCCACTCAGTGCTGAAGAAGGAAATTGACACATCCGAGTTCGATCAATACATTGGAGCAGAGCAGCTTCAAGTCAAAGTGTACGCCAACAACAAGTACCTGAGAACCCTGGTGGCAATCAGTGGTGTAGACGTTGCAGGAGTGAACCTTAAAGAGGGATACATGAATGTTCTAGTATCCTATGAAGGTCTGATAGCACTCTGCCTCTCTGGGTTTACCGTTGAGGTGGTGGACAGCCCGTCGATCTTGGTAATAGAAGATGAGTACCACACCTACGCTGAAGTCGTCAGTGAACTCAGTCAGATTGAATCGGATCACTCGTCCATTGCCAAAGTATATTCTCTCGGGACTTCATATGAAGGCAGAACCATCCCATACCTCAAAATTTCAGACAACGTTGCAACTGAAGAATCTGAAGCCGAGATCTTCTTCTGTGCCCTGCACCACGCAAGAGAATGTGCTACAGTAGAAGTTGCCATGTACATCATAAATCAGCTGACTGACAACTACGGTTCGAATCAGACAATCACTGATCTGGTGAATAACAGAGAAATCTACATTGTGCCCATCATCAATCCAGATGGTAAAGTATATGATGACTCTGGTGGCTACTCAGGCAGCGGACTCAGCTGGAGAAAGAACAGACAGCCATGCGATGGTGGCATTGGGACTGATCTGAACAGAAACTACTCCTACGGATGGGGTGGAAGCGGCTCTTCAGGCTACTGCACCAGTGACACCTTCCGGGGGTATGAGGCCTTTGACGCTCCCGAGACGGCAGTTGTAAGGGACTTCTTCAATGCTCATCCTGATATCAATGTGCTACTGACCTACCACTCTTACGGCGAGCTAGTACTCTGGCCGTGGGGTTACACTTATGATGCTATTTCAGATGCAAGCGACCGAAAGGTTCACGAGACCATGGGTGCCAAGTATGCTAGCTACGTTGGATACACAGCTCAGCAGTCTGCAGATTTGTACCTGGCTTCTGGGACTACTGATGACTGGAGTTACGGAGTAACACAGAATGACGCTATGCCGTGCTTCTCCTTCACAGTTGAGTTGGAGGGAGGAGAATTCTACCCACCGCCTTCAGTGCTGCCCACACTGTGTGCAAACAACTACCAAGGTGCCCTCTACTTTATCGACTGCGCAGACAATCCATACAAGGTCATTCCAGCAGTCTCTATAACCAACCCCTCGCAGGGCCAGACCGTTTCTGGCACAGTTAGCGTCACCGTAGACACCAGCACAGAAGTCACATCCGTCAAGTTTTACATAGACGGCACGAACGTGGCCACAGACAGTACATCCCCATTCTCGTGGAGCTGGGACACAACCCAGTACTCTGACGCCAGCCACACGGTGAAGGCTGAAGGATACAATGCCAGCAGTCAGTTGGTGGATGACGATACAATAACTGTGACTGTTGATAACAGCGGAAGCTGCCTTGGAACAGTCCTCCTGGGAATACTGCTGCTCTTTGGTTCTGTAGAAGTGTTCAGAAAGAGATAGGTCAACTTCTCTCTTATTTCCTTTTTCTTTTTCTCCTACCTTTCCCGAATCTAGCCTGAAGATTTTTCGGGTATTCATGGTCTTCTTCTTCAGAAGTTAGAAAGTACCAGTCATCAAATCACGTACCTCTTATATACTATCACACACCTGGGTCAATCTCTTTCATATCGAAAACCTTTTATGGAGGCTGGGGTTCCACATAGCATGATTACGAAAGCAGTCGCACTTATTCGAACCATGCGCCCTATGACCTGGGTTTCTGTAATCGTCACGATCCTGGCCGGAATGATGATTGCGTTACGGGGAATACCTCCTCTCCAGGACATTGTCTTTATTGCCGTTTTATTCCCTGTGTTCATACTGGGGTACGCCAACAGCCTCAATGCATACACAGATTACAGAATCGACAGGATTACACGTCCTGATAGGGCAATACCCAAAGGCATCGTAAAGAAAGAGACAGTTTTATACTTTTCCGCATTCCTTTTTGTGGGCGGTCTCCTCTTGTCAATAGTGTTCCTCGACCTGACCCGTTCCCTCTTTGTGATAGCAGGTCTCATCTTGGCAACAACCTACTCCATCCGGCCAACCCGCATAAAGGCACGTGGTGCGGCTGCACCGCTGGCAATTGCAGCTGGGTATGTTTTGATACCTCTCGTCGGTGGGTTTGACATCTACTCCTCACTGAATTCTGATATTATGATCATTGCTGCCCTTCTCACTGCACAAACCGCAGGGGCCAGTATCAGCAAAGATTTCATTGATCTCAAAGGTGATGACGCTCTTGACGTGGACACTGTTCCTCTCACCATGGGGATCAACACATCGCGCGCTGTGGTCATGGGGGGCCTTGCTGTGCCTGTGGTGGGATTTCCAATACTGGCTGTTGCAGGGTTATTCTCTCCATGGTTCCTCGTATATCTGGGCCTGGTGCCCTGGATGGCCTACATCCACATACTCATGGGCAACACCAACTCTTATGAAAAAGCTTATATAAACTGCTTCTTTTTTTGCACAGCAAGCATTCTGCTCTCAGGAATCACCTATGCAGGAGGAATATCATGAATGTGACTGAAAAGATACGTTCAATTTCGATTTCGAATCAGGCTATCATAGCCACCCTCGGCCTGTGCGCCGTCATCTATCTGTACTACACCGGAGATAGCTGGGCACAACTGGTGTCAATTGCACTATTCTTGGGTGTCCTATATGTGTGGAGCAGTACCCTAAGAGGGTTTGACGACTTTCAACTCAAGAATCAGGATTTGCCCCTGAACATTGGAGTGGGATTGGTGCTTGGACTGGCAATGTTCCTCATATATGTAGTCTATGAGAGACTGAGTCTGTCCACCATTGCTTTTAATGCATCTATTGTGGCTGCTGTTACAGTGGTAGCTGCTGCGGAAGAGTTCTTCTTCAGAGGATATCTTCAGGGGAAACTGTCCGAGAGCTTTGGATTTGTGAGCAAGGTCATCATTGTTACGGCACTGTTTGGACTGTACAAAGTGTCAGTATTCTATTCCCTGCGTTCCCCCCTGTCCTTGGCCGAGATTGTGGTCATCAGTTGCATCGGATCAGTGATCTTGAGCATAGAAATGGAGAAGATACGGAATCTGCTGGCCCCTGCCATAAGTCATGTCATCTGGGACGTTCTGGTATACAGTAATATGACCTCAATGCCGTCATGGATTGTGACAGCACCTGAATGGACAGAAGCATTGTACAAATACCTGTTCAGGTTCGGTGGAGTGTTCTGTGACCAGTGGGGAGCCTCTTCCTATTTCTTTGCAGGAAAGCAATTTGTAACCTGTTCGGGGTGCACTGGCATATTCCTGGGAGTATTCATTGCTTTCCTCCTCTTCGAGAAAACCCTTTTCGAGAAGCTGCACACCTGGAAGTTCTACGTCCCTGGACTGCTTCCCCAGATATTCATGTTTTTTGGGCTGAACATTGCTGATTTTCTTGGAATCCTGGATGCTGGAGCTCTCAGCGCATTCCAGTTGCAGGTCATCACGTATAGCTACACAGCCTTCGGTCTTCTCCTGGGATATACGGGAAGTGTTCTCATGATAAACACTGTGAGAATGGACAGTGAACGATGGGGTACCAGAGTCGAGTCCTGGCTCAAAGACTATGAGTATCTTGTGGTTCCTGCTTTACTCCTTGCATTCCTTTCCAATCCTCTGAGCAGCCCGCAAATGAGTGCACTGATCTTCTTTGCCGTTCTGGTTTTCTTTGGAATACTGACTGCTGTGACCTTCCTGATTGTCCTCATCGTGTCGTGGGTAGTTCGGTGAGAGTTCACACGCCCAGATTGTAGTGAATGTGCAATCTCGATCCAGTTATTGCCCAATAGAAAAGCGGCTCTCATTCTTATTTCTTATCATGGGATAATGTACATAATCCTAGAAGGTCAGAAATATTTCTCCTTTTCTTATAATATCACCTACTAGACAATTGTCTAACCGAAAAATTTATATACATGAGGGCAAACAGAAATGTGTGCCTGCCTTGTGCAGCTGCATAACAAGGAAAAAGGAGGTGAAGAAATGAAGAGTCGAAAGATCTTCGTGCTTGCCACAATAAGTATGCTTGTTTTCTCACTAGTTGCCGTGAGTGCTAAGCCCACCAAGGGAGTAATTCACGTCCAGACTTTTGGATACGAGGGAAGAGACCTGCTGAAGCTCAACATGGATATTACAGGGGAAGATTCTGACTTCCTGTACATATCGGTTGGCTCTGGTGTTCTGAACAGAGTGACGAAGGAAATCAATGTAGAATACCTTCCCATTGTCCAGATCAGTGATACCGATTTCATGATACCAATGGCCTACTTAACTGAAGTAGGTTCTAACGAATATGTCGCCGTCGTACCGAACAACGTGGCCAAAATGAAGTGGTCAATCAAGGACCAGATCAATGGCATGAACGGAAACGACATTGTAAGAACTCTAGTATGGTTCAAGAATCCCAACGCTGCCAGCAAACTGGAAAAATTCGGCAGTGTCTACTACAACTTCCTCAGTGGCATGGGTGCTGTTGTGGACATTCGTGTGTCCAACATCAAAGCTCTGTCTGAGGTCGCTGAGGTTGAGTTCGTAGAAGCTGACGGTGTCGCCTACGTCACCTTATCTGACAGTATCCCGCTGATCAACGCAGATGACTGCTGGTATGCTGGATACGATGGTACTGGAATTAAAATATGTATCATCGACACTGGTATTGACCCCAACCACTGTGACTTCCCCTCTGGGAAGATCATTGCCTGGGCAGACTACGTCAACAGTCAATCCACACCTTACGATGACCATGGACACGGTACCCACTGCTCATCCATTGCCGCTGGCGAAGACAGTCCTGAGGGTGTTGCACCTGGTGCAGACCTCATGATGGCCAAAGTATGTACTTCTGGCGGACAATGCACTGACAGTGCTATCATCCAGGGTATTGACTTCGGAGTTGCCCAGGGAGCAGATGTGGAGTCACTGTCTTTAGGTGGAAGCGGTGGCGACGGTACTAGCGCATTGGCTAAGGAGTGCAACTGGGCTGTAGGTCAGGGTGTTGTCGTCGTATGTGCTGCTGGAAATGATGGTTCAGCATGCTGCACCATTAGCACACCTGGTGATGCAACAGATGTCATCACTGTTGGTGCTTCTGACAAGTCAGATGCTCTTGCCAGCTTCTCTTCCAGAGGTCCTACTACTGACGACAGAATAAAGCCCGATATCACAGCTCCCGGTGTATATATCTACGCTGCCGATTCCGGAACCTCATGCAGTGATGTTTCAATGTCTGGTACATCAATGGCCACACCGCACATTGCAGGTGTTGCTGCCTTGATGCTGGACGCCCGTGGTACAGCCACCCCATTGCAGGTCAAGAACTGCATGGGTGCAACTGCCATCGACAAGGGCAATGTCAACAAAGACTGCCTGTGGGGATGGGGTCGTGTAGATGCATACGCTGCGGTACAGCAGATTATCAGCAACCCCAGTGTGTCTCCACCAGCTGATGGAGATTGTGGTTGTGAGTGTGGCGGTACCTGCCTTGGAACTGCCTTTGTATCTGCTCTCGTATTGCTGGGTGTAGCACTCAAGCGGAGATAAGCAGAATACTCTTTTCTTTTTTTCTTTTTACCTTCAGAGACTCATTATTGCCGAATTTAGTCATTCTTTGATTTTCCCGAAAAGTGTCCTCTTGAACGTACTTCTCCTTCCACCTCTCGAATTCAGAGCCTCTGCCTGAAACGTGGTGGATAGCCTGATTCCAAACATCTTGCCCTGTAATCTCTGGACTCATCTCTCTTGGAAGAACAAGAACAGAAAGATATAAAAACCCCCTGGAAAAGGGTAATAGTTATGAGCGAGTTCACAAAAAAGGATCAGGAGACCATGAAACTCTTTGAGGACTATGTGGAAGAGTGGATGGTATCTACCTTTGACAGGTTAACCCTTCCCCAGCGAGAGGCCTGGCCTTTGATTGCCAGCGGTGAGAATACTTTGATCTTCTCTCCCACTGGGTCGGGGAAGACCTTGGCAGCCTTTTTGTTCTGCATCAATGAACTCTTCAAGTTATCCGTTTCTCAGCAACTGGAGGACACCATCTATGTCCTGTATGTGTCCCCCCTACGTGCTTTGAGTAATGACATTCACAAGAATCTGTATCAGCCTCTTCGTGGCATTCATGGTATTCTCAAGAAGAAGAATGTCCACTGCCAGCCCATTAGATCACGGGTCAGAACAGGGGATACGACCAGTGCAGAACGGGCAAAAATGGCAAGAAAACCACCCCACATTCTCATAACTACCCCTGAGACATTGTATATTACACTGACCACTGCCAAATTCAGAAAACATCTGAAAAACATCAGATACGTTATTGTAGACGAAATCCACGCACTGGCTGGGTCCAAGAGGGGAGTTCAGTTGTCTGTGTCGTTGGAACGGTTGGTCCATCTACTCAACAGGAATCCTGTGCGGATCGGACTGTCTGCCACACAATCCCCCGTGGAAGAAATTGCGAAATTCCTCGTGGGAATGGAACAAGGCATTCCCAGGAAATGTGCCATTGTCAACGCAGGGGCCAGAAAGAACCTGGATCTGCAGGTCATTTCGCCTGTGGATAACCTGTTGGATGCCAAGAACGACGTGGTATGGAATGCAGCCTACCTCAAACTGCTGAGCATGATCAAAGCTCATGAAACAACGCTTATTTTCGCCAACTCCCGGTATAGAACAGAACACATGACACTTCAGCTACGAGAATTGGCAGAAGAAGAAGCACTCAGGATAGGAAGTCATCACGGATCCATGTCCCGAACCATTCGTCACACTATCGAGAACCAGCTCAAGCACAATGAGCTGGACGCCGTGATTGCCACCTCTTCTCTGGAATTGGGCATAGATATTGGGTCAATTGACCTTGTATGCAGTTTGGAGAGCCCAAAATCTTTGTCCAGCGGTATGCAGCGCATTGGAAGAGCAGGGCACCTGCTCAAAGAAACCAGCAAGGGGAGAATTGTGGCCACAGATCCGGATGACCTCGTGGAGTCTGCTGTTCTGGTAAGAGGAATATCTGACGGCATCATTGACACAACTGTCATTCCCTTCAATGCATTGGACATTCTCGCCCAGCAGATTGTGGCCTGCGTTGCAGCAGATGACTGGAACCCTGAGGAACTCTATGCACTGATAACCCAGTCATACTGCTATCACACCCTGTCCAGAGAGGACTTTGAGAAGACTCTTACCATGCTCTCATCCCAGATTTCCAGGAATATCTACCCCAAAATCTTCTATGACAGAGTAAACAGGAGACTCACGGGTAGTCGAGGGTCCCGGAACATTGCATTCCGCTGTGGAGGAGCTATCCCTGATGTCTCAAACTATGATGTTTATCAGGGAAAATCCAAGATTGGAACTCTGGACGAAGGATTTGTGGAACGTATCCGCCCCGGAGATGTGTTTATTCTGGGATCTCAGGCCTGGCAGATGGTGGGACTGGACAAGAAAAAGGTTCTGGTTCAGAACGTGGCAGGAGTGCCACCAACCATCCCCTACTGGGGAGGAGTGCGGCCATCTCGAACGTATGATTTGGGTGTGCTGGTGGGAGAATTCAGGCGAAAAATGGAGAAGGAAATCCTCACCGAAAATGATGTTGAAGGCTGGTTGATGTCTGAGTACATGCTGGATGCAGATGGCGCTGCAGCTGTGGCCAAATACTACAGAGAGCAGTCAATGATGCTCGGAGTTATTCCCTCTGACGTGAATATTGTGGTGGAATCCTTTAGCAATGAACTGGGACACCAGCAAATTGCGGTGCATTCTCCCTTTGGCGTGCGGCTCAATGATATCTGGGGATATGCGCTGGTTAAGGCTGCAGAAACCCTATATGAGGTCAGGGCTGGGATGGCTACAGTGGATGATGGAATCCTGCTCACTCTGCCTGAGGGGGTAACAGCCAGCCCGGAAGATATAGTTCAGTTGGTCACTCCCGAATTCATGGAGGAGAACATTGACAAGATTATTATGGATTCTCCAGTATTTTCTTCGCGATTTCGTCACTGTGCAGTGAGATCGTTCCTCATCTTACGGGAATATTCGGGAAAGAGAGTTCCCGTCTGGCTCCAGAGCTTGAGGGCAGCCGATCTGCTGGAAGAAGTTAGATCAGATAGAGAATTTCCCATAGTGAAGGAAGCTCTTCGAGAAAGTGTAGAAGAAGCCTTTGATCTTCCCCATTTGATGGAAATTCTCAATGGAATAGCAAGAAAGGAACTGAGAATTACGTTCTGTGAATCACGAATTCCTTCCCCTTTCATCCACCAGTTGCTCTTGGTAGGTCAGTTTGGTGATTTTGGTCAGATCTCCAACGAGGAACGAAAGCTGCGATTAATTCATCTGCATCGTCAGGTCTTGAAACAGCTGATTGATGAGGACCTGATTGAAAGCTTACTCGTGGAAAAAGAAGTTATCCGGGTGGAACAGGAACTCCAGCTCCTCCTAGAACATCAGAAGGCCAGATCCACAGACGAACTTGCGAGAATCCTGCAAACCCTGGGAGACTTGACTACAGAGGAAATTGAAAGGAGAGTGAAGGGGGATTGTTTCCAGCTCCTGGAGACACTATGTGACCAGAAACGAGTCATCAAAGTGTGGATACCGTTTGGGGTACCTGAAGAACGCTGGATTCCCACAGAACTGTACAGTCTGTATAGAGCTGCTTTTGCAAGACATGCCAAGGGAGGACCTGGATTGGCCACACGCCATTCATTTCACACAGTGGGTGTCCTGAAGAAGGGGAGAATTGAGGAAAAGCCTGAAGAATGGATTCCAGAGGACATGAGAACTGATAAAGACAGGCTCCAGTCCTGCCTGGCCATCATGAAGACATTTTTCAGCCGACGTGGTCCTGTGGCCAAGTACGAGCTCATGGAACGGTACGGTCTGTCCTCTGAAGGTACAACTACGCTGGTGGACACTCTGGAAGAGGAAGGAGTTATAACTCATGGGTCCTTCATGGCCAGCAAAGACACTCCTCAGTGGTGCTGGAGACGTACCCTGGAAGAGCTTCACCGAAGGAGTCTCTATTCACTGAGAGAGCAGGTAAAACCACTTTCTGCAGATCGGTATGTGGATTTCATGCTCAAGTGGCAGAACGTCCATCCTCAGACCAACCTTCAGGGCAAGGAAGGAGTAATCCAGGCAGTAAAGAAGCTCGAAACCTGGGAAGAACACATCACGTGCTGGGAACGATACCTCTTGAGCAGCAGGGTACGAGACTACAGGAAAAAGTACCTCAACGAACTCGTCAATGAAAAGAGGATATCTTTCGGACGATTCAATGAACTACCTCCTCACGAACGATACAATTTGCCAAACAGAGGTATTATTCAGTTATACTGCACAGAAGATGCGAACTTCGTGGTGAACGGCGTGATACAGGAAGAGTATTATGAAGACTTGAAAAAAGAGTGTGACGAGATCATTGAGATCTTAGGTATATGGCCTTCTCTCTCTTTGGAGGGGATTGTCACTGGCGCTCAAATGGAACGGACTCGGGTGATGCGTGCCCTCCTGCGCCTGTTCCAGCTGGGAATTGTGGAGAATGACTCCTACGAATCAGTTCGAGAATCAGTGATCATCTCTGGGATGTCTGCTGCCTGGGATTTGACCCACACTCCGGAGGATGTGTCAGATGACATCATATCCAGGAATATCAGGAAGAAAAGAATCCGGGTGGATAAAGGCAGGTGGTCACTGGTTAAGAGGCCAGTACCGTCATCTTCTCTGGACAAGGTGAGGCAGATCTTCACCCGGTATGGCATTGTCACAAGAGATCTCCTCAAAGTGAATAGGGAAGCAGTCTCACCTCAAGATTTCTCCCAGGCTGTCAAGGTCCTCATGTTGCGAGGTGAAGTGAGAGAGGGGCGATTCATTGAGGAGGTGGATGGTATGCAGTATGCCACACCTGAAGCTGTGGACATGCTTCGCAACATAACCTTTGATGATCAGTACGTCATCTTATGCATGAAAGACCCTGCCAACCTATATGGAAAGCTCATCCCCATAGAAAATGGAGATAACCCTGTAAAACATGCCGTAGCCGTGGCCAATCACATCATCATTAAGAGGGGGCGTCCTGTAAGCATCTTAACCAGCAAGAACTACCCTGAGAGATATTTTAATATAGAAATGAGCCTCCTCCAGACTGTCACAAGAGAGGAGATGATATCCCTCCTGTACAAAGTGATAGAGTATGGCAGGAAGAGCGCAGTCCAGAAGAAGTTCAGAGCACTGCGATTTGCTTCCTTCAATGAAGTTCCTGTGGAGGAATCAGAAATCAGTTCCATTCTGGAGAGACTTGGGTTTTCTCATGCAAAAAATGGGTATATACTGTTGATGAACCAGGAGGTCATCCATGTGGATGGAAGCACCGTGGATGCCCCCGAAATTTTCGAGAGAACTGTGTCCCATCCTGTGGTAGTACAGGAGTCTGTTTCTCCCGCGTAGCTCCTGGGTGGCTGACATGCAGGGATGAAAACCTTTATAATTTCTCACACAAATGGTGGTCATGCATTGGGTTATTATCCTGTGCTGTCTGTTCCTGATTGTTCCTTCGGGGGCTGGGCAGCCTGGCATTGGGTTATCTACGCCTGTGGTGGAAGAGCTAGTCATTGATTCCTTCCCTTTCGTCTACCAGAATCAATTCAGGGTATACAACAAGGGGACTGAAGAGAGAGTTTTCGTGATTTCAGTCAGTGCCCCGTATAAGGATGTTCTGGACTGGATCACTGTGGACACGTCAGTATTCACCCTCCCTCCCGGGGAAACCCGGGTAATCCAGTTCTCTGTCTATGCAGAATCCGGGTACCAGGGGGAGTATGAGATTGCTTTCAGGCCTACCCTCCTTCCAACCCAGACAGCACCTGCTCCTGGTTCAGCAATGGCCCAACTGGCCATGTCTGCGGCGTATAACCTTACTCTTATTGTGACAGAGGAGGCAGGTTCCATCAGACCCCCAGAGGCAGAAGTTACTCCAGAGAAACCGCGGGAACTGACAAAGACGGTACAAGAATTGGAAGAAACAAAAGCCACAGCAGTTCGTCCCTTTGACACGCCATTACTCATCAATGTCCCAGCTCAGGTCTACCAGCATGAACCCACCCCTCTTGCAGTGACATTTGCAGAGGGAGAAGAACCCACAGAACTGGGATTCGTCCTGGTATCCCCTTCAGGAAAAACCTACTCACTACCCAGTGAAGCCACCTTCTCCTTCGATGAAAAAGGAACATGGAGTGCCCTGATTGTAATAGGAGATGAGATTATCGCGGGAAATCCTATGGAAGTGGAATACAGCCTTTCAAAGGATCTGCAACACAGAATCCTCCCACAGTATGGCATTTTCATCCTGGTGATCATAGGAGCAGGTATAGGTGTATTTCTGTGGAGGAGGCACAGATGAGTATGAGGTGGGGAGTTCTTCTCCTGTTGCTGGTGGTTCAGCTGCCCGGGTTCAGAGTTGACATCACGGTGGATGAATCATTCTATGAGCCGGGAGAGCCCATGAGAATTGAGGTCACAATTGAGAATAGAACATCAGGTGAGGAGTGGTTACAGTCTGTGAGGGTGGAGGTGTCTGATTCCCAGCATGTGGTGTACACAGTGGAGGACACCTATCCTGCAGGAACTGAACGTCTTGATGCAGCTGCAACGAAGGTGTATCAGTATGGATGTGATCTGCCTCTTAACGTCTCTCCTGGACTGGGAACAGCTGAGGTTACGGTGAAGACCTGGGGGGGAGTAGAAATCCTGAAGAAGACGTTTTTTGAGATAGGGGTCAACTATCCACCTGAGATAACAGGGGTGTCTTACCCACATGTTATCAATCCTGCCCAAGAGTATGCACTGTCTTTTTCTGTTTCAGATAATTTCGGGGTGGAGGATCTGACTTCTGTACAGGTCACGCTCTATCAAAAGTCCAAGACACCATCTGAGAGAGAATGTTATATTTTCAGCTGGGAGGCTCCCAATATTTATACCGTGTGGAAGTCAGATTTTCCTGTACAGGCTGCAGCTTCTGTAACGCCCACTGAGATTGCATGGACATTGACCTTTTCACTCGGTGAGATAGCTGCCCCGGGAGATTGGATTCTGCTAATTGAGGCCATTGACACAGAGTATCAGCCAGCACAGGTGTCTGAACATGTGGCAGTTACCCGGTACATGTCCTTTCGTGTGGAGGACAGCACAGGCTCTTCCATGACTAGAGTCGATTTCGGCAAGGGATCTCCAGGAGAGCAACTGTCCGGAGTTTCCCTTTATGTAGTTGTCACCTCGAATTCTGGGGTGAATATTTCTGTGGAAGGCAGTAACCTGTATTCTCCTGAAGGAAACATGCTGCCTGTGGAGGCTTTTTACGTTGAGGTTTCAGGCCAGCAGGTGCAGCTCACGGGAGATAAACAGGTGATATACCCCAACTACGCAGGTTCCCGTGGATTCAGCCAGAACGATTCAGTCCACCTCATATTCTGGGGTGTGCTTCCTGAAGCCATGGAAGCTGGCACCTATTCCGGAATATGGTACATCATTGTAGAAGCAGTGTAGAGAGACGGAAGGAAAAGTTAATATACCCAAAGAGGTAGGAAATCTATGAAATGGTCCGTCTGTCTTGTATTGGTTGCAGTCTTTGCGATAGGCTGTTTAGGGCAAGAGAACTTCACTGTCACTGATATCACTTTCTGCAATACTGAACCCTCTGATCGCTCGTACAGCCGAAATCCAGATGCTGCGTATACAAGAGGCGACATATTGTGGATGTATATGGAGGCTTTTCGGTTTGGATATCTGGAAGAGGAGGAAGGGTACGTATCGTACTTTGATGCCACGCTGGAGGTCTTTGACGCACAGGGCATCTCCCAAGGAGAAATAACCCAATCCATGGAAATACCGTTAGAGAGAAAGCCTGTCTACGTATGGTTCAAATTCTGGATTGCCACTGCAAATCTTGGTGAAGGAACATACACTGTAACTGTGACTATAACGGATACGATATCCGAGAAGAGTGCGGTAGCAGAAGGAACCTTCTCCATAACCGGGTAGTCTCCAGGTAATCATCCACCTACCATGTGGACGTCTTCAATTCGTAGTGATGGGAGGACGGCATTCTCAAACTGCTTGCTGTCATTTCCCACATCAGAGATTTTGGTTAGCCAGTCAAATGCAACTCCAGAGATCATGCCCTTTACGGGGTGCTGTATCTCTCCGTTCCTGATGGAAAATGCTCGAGATAATTGTGCACTGATCACCCCAGATCCCGCCTGGGGAAATCCTGCCATTGATTCCACCAAAACCCCTTCAGAGACCTCAGACACGAGTTCATCTCTGGATTTGGTTCCTGGAAGGATCACCAGATTTGAACAGTAGATTTCTGGCTCTGTACGGTACCCGTAACCAATAATATTACGGACAAGGTCGAACCCGCCTACAAATCGAGAAGCATTTCCTGTGTTTTCCACGTTCAACCCATGAGCAGACCAAGCATTATGCAAATAGGATACAAGAACTCCCTCCTGTACAACCACAGTTTCCTGAGAGGGGTACCCTTCGTCATCAAATCGCCGTGACGAAAAGCCATTCCTCAATACCCCATTATCATGGATACTCAGGAGGGGACTCGCGACAGGAGATCCGAGTTCCCCGGTCCAGAAAGAACGCCCTGTCATGACTGAATCTCCCCGCAGTGCATCAATGAGTACTTCTATCACCTGGTAGTTCCCTGCCTCTGGACCCAGAATCACCGTGGTTTTCCCTGTTTTCACCGAGCACGGATGAAACATTTCCAGCACCTTTTCCCCTACCGACTCTCCCAGAGTCTCAGGAGAAAGCACCGCCGTACGACCGCATTCACAATCAGAGCAAATTCCGGTGACTTCATCACCTGATTCACCCACTCCTCCCAGATACATGGCGGCTCTTGTTTCCTGCTCCTCACTGTCAATCCCCAAAGAAGACACTACACCTCGCCAGCCACTCCTGAACATGATAACACCACTCTTCACCCGCACCCGTGGATCATGTCCTTCTGCTGCAGTCAGGGCCCTGCAGGCAACGTCCACTGCCTCGTCACCCGTGATGGACGTGATGGTTTCATCATATAAATCCTGGACCACTGGATACCTACCTGGCTCAGGCAACTCAAGTCCGGGCACTTCAGAACTCACCCTGGACATATGATATGCCATATCTCCTGCTTTCATGATAGCCTCCCTTGTCACCACGTTGGTACAGGCGAATCCCACTCTTTTTCCTCTTATCACCCGTATTCCCACGCCAGCGTCTCTCTCGTTGGTTTGAGTTAGTATTCTGGAATTCCTGATAGATACCTTAGTGGTACTGTCTGCTGTAAGGAAAGCTTCTGCTGTCACTCCCTTTTTCTCTAGATCTGTAACAGTTCTTGAACACAAGCCGTGGAGTACCTTCCATTCTTCCATGATCTAGCCTCCATGTCCTCCCACCATGATGTGGCACCTGATGGCTGGAACCACCCGTCCCTGAACTGCGAACTGATGCTTCCCGCATGCACCGGGCCTCAACACTGACGTGTTGCTCACGGCGTCAATGGTCTTGAACACGTCAATAGCATTTCCAGCCACATTTGCACCCCTGAACTCCTCTGTGAGCTCCCCTTTTTCAATTGCCCGGGCGCTCTGAAAGCCAAAAGTGAAATCAGCATTGGAGTCTGCTTGCCCTCCAAAGGTTCCTTCCAGAAACAATCCGTCAGAGACGTCTTCTATCATCTCCTCGACCGTATATTCCCCTGGTTCAATACCGATGTTGGTTTGCCTGATCAAGGGCTCCACGCTGTAGTCCCAGGCGTGAGCATTCCCGGTGGGTAGAACCCCTGCAGCTGAGGCACTCTCGCGGTCATGCATGAATGATTTCAAAACTCCGCAGTCAATCAAGGTGGTACGGGTGCAGGGTGTCCCCTCATCGTCATAGAAAAAATAGCCCAGCCCTCCTGGTACATGTCCATCATCGTAAATAGTCACCAATTCAGAACACACTGGTCTATTGAGTTGAGTGCCAAATCCTCCTCCCGCCATGGCAAGATCAGCCTCCAAGGGATGACCAATGGCCTCGTGAAGGAGGGTAGCGCATAACTTGGGGCCAATAATCACACGAACCGTACCCGAGGGCGGGGTCTTGGCGGCCAGTAGATTCACTGCCTTTTCTGCAACCGTCTGCCCCAGCTCTTCAGGTGAGGTTTCATCGAAAACTTCCCACCCCCCTGTAAACCCCACATTGTCAGAACACGGGCAGACGACATCATTCCTCCTTGCCACCACATTGACGAACAGCATGATTCTTGTAATATGTTCAGTGATCTGTGACCCTTCTGAACTGACAAAATACTTTTGATCTTCCATACTAATATAGGTTGCTTTACAATCTTTAATCTCCGGTCCTGCACCCAGCGCACTCGTGCACGCCCTCATGGGAATGTCCACAATTTCTTCAGCTAATCCTGAAGGGGAAACCTTGACTGGTGAAGAAACCGTATCAGTGACGGCTTTCTGTGTCTGAATTTCAACACGATCCTGAGAAACTCGTGAAGCCGCTTTCCCCAAAGCCACAGCCTGCCTGGCTGCCTGCTCCACCTGGCTTGCTTCACATGTATTGACTGAACTGAACCCCCAACATCCATTATCAACACGGGCTCTCACTCCCACTCCTTGAACAGAAAGGGTGGAGAACTGCTGGACGACACTATTCTTGACAGTGCACGCTGTCACCTGTCTCCTCTGGCCTCGTATCTGCAATAGGTGCTCAGGATGAGAACAGACATCAATGCAACGTTCTAGAATATCCAACATGCGGGTCAACTCCTGAGTCTCTCTGTCACGAGAACTTATAAAGTTGAGTCAAAGGCTCTTTCCTGACACCTTTCCAACCTCCTCTGAATTCTAATGACGCAATGTTTAAATATCTGTTCTACAGATTGTGATAATGAATCCAAAGCAGATGTACTCTATGGGAGATTCGACATCCGGGGGAGCGACGTCTGAACATCAGCCTATGCCCCCAGTGTGTACCAGTAGTTCCAGTGAGAAGAATGCGTTGTCAAGCAGGATCACCCATCCCCCCTCTGATGGTGATGTGTGATGTCCACTTCCAGCTACCAGGTTCTCGGCCGAAGCCAGTCTGTGTTGCTGCTCCTAGAAGATCTGCGATTTGAGTATGCTGTGGTTTCATCTGGTCTAATCTTGGTGGGATTCTTCTGGAATTATCTGCAGGGGTTCTCATTGCAGGTAATCATTCTCGCGGTCAGTGTATTCTGCGGTAATGTCTTCATGTTCGTCGTCAACGATTTTTTTGATGCCCCTCATGATTCCAGAGACCCCAACAAAGGGACGAGAAACGTATTCTGCACAGAAGAACGCCGAAAGATTGGAACCGCAGTCCTCTATATCAGCCCTGGAGCCAGCCTCGTCTTGGCAGCTTCTATAACCCGGGCTGTCTTCATACCCATCCTACTGCTCAACGTGCTTGCTCTGCTCTATTCTGCGCCACCAGTGAGGCTGAGAGACCGTAAATACTGGGACTGGATCTTTGTCTTCTTGTGGAAAGGTCTGATCATTGCTGCAAGCTATCTCTACTTCATTGGAGTGAAGGTCACAGCTGAATCATTTGTATGGGGAAGTGTGGTCATTCTTTTGCTGATAAGTCTAATAGGACAAATTGATAATCAAGTACGTGATTTTCATGTAGACAGGATCAGCAGTGCGTCCCATACTGTCCAGAAACTGGGTCAGAATACATCAAATACACTGAAAGTTCTGTTCTTGGTGATTTTTTTTGGATTTAGCATCGTGTTTTGTGGTCTCCTCAATTTGTATATCACAGCAGCTTTGATCTGCGCCAATGTCTCACTCTATTACTTTGCCCATCCTGAAAAGCACTCTCACGTCATGGACTTCGCTCACCTTTGGATTGTCATCATGTTCTTGGAGTATTTCATGGGTGATTTCAGCCCTCAGCAGCATTTGCTCTTTTCAGGGTGGATTGTCGTGATGGTGGGTCTTGCAGTTGTCCATGTGAAGCGCACCAATCTATTCAACGGTGAACTGGGCTGAACCTGAATCCCTGTGAAATGCACTTTCCTTGAGACGGATTCATATTCCCCTTTTCTTTTTTTCTTTTATTCTTTTATTACCAGACAACACAATTGATGCAGACCTGTTTCCCAGCGGCCATGAATGTCACTCCATCTTGTTTTCCCGTCTATTTCTTCACCAGTTTTCACCATGAAGTCTGGATTGCCCACGAAGCTATTGTTTTCTTTTCACCGAAACATATATAAGACAGCCGCGCACAATGGTACCGGCTACTACTTACAGTAGTAATATTTCGGAGAGTGGCTGTTGCAGCGAGTTGGAGAGACTTGAAAAAGGAGATAGGGATCATGAAAAAAGCCAATGATCTTGAAGATGCTTTGAAAAAGCTGGAACAGAATGAACGGAAGATCAGGGAACGGGCAGCCTACCTGGGAATTCATCTGGGGGCTGAGTCTCCTGATTTCAAGGACGCTGTTCAAGATCTGCCCGGAGAATCTCCAATCAGTAGTGAAGTCTCTCAGAAAAAGACTGCCAGACACAAAGAAACAGACCGTGGAAGGAATACACAGCGCCTGCTTTCTGAAGCCAAGGAACTCTATAGTGCCCTTGCTACTTATGATGTAGGACAGGCCAAAAGACTGTACGCAGAGCTTCTGAAACAGGAACTGAGGCTTCCCACAGATGGGGATCCCATCCTCAGATCAGAAATTGAAGAATATCTTTTCAAAATCGGAAAGGAAATCCAGAAGGAAGAAGAAGGAAGTGTTGACGTTCATATCCAGCCACATCCTGAACCACCGGCCCTGGAACACACTGGTCCCTCGAGGCATGAAATGACTGGAAGAGAACCCCAGGCCGAGAAAAAGATCAAAGACAGGCTGGCCGGGGTTGCGAAAGGATTGTCTTTTCGTTCAATTCCCAATCCCGTCAGGATGAGGCGAAGTAATAAGATTATCATCTTCATAGCCTGCATTGTCTTTGTGGGGGGCTGGTATGGTGTAGGGATTTATGAAGAACGGCAGGGGGAGAGAAATATCCCTCACAGGTTCACAGTGGAGAATGAATTTGAGAGCCCCACGCATGCAGCAAATGGGTTGCTGTACATGGATGGGTACCTGTGGATTACCTCAGGATATCACGGTGCTATCCTGAAATATGATCTCACCACACATGAAGTGGTAGATTCAATTGATGTACCCTGCTTTGAAGCAACGGGTTTGACCTTTGATGGAGAGAACTTCTGGGTTTGTGATTTCAGTAAGAGGACTATCTATCAGATTTCTCCTCAGGGGGAGGTGGTATCAAGTTATGAGACCCCATACAGTACACCCTATGGGGTGGCGTGGGATGGTGCCAACCTGTGGGTTCTGGATGTCTATTCCATTGAGGAATTCCCAGACATTTCTGGCAACATGAACAAAATTTATCCTGACTCAGTCATATATCAGTACGATTATGAAAATGACGTGATCTTGGATGAATTCAAAAGCCCATCTGCTCATTCGGGTGATATTACCTTCAAGGATGGTGAAATTGTAGTAGTCGGGGATAGAAAAGCGTTTCATATCACAGTGAAAACTAGAAGAGTCTCACTCTGGTACTATGTCCCTGACAACTTGCCCCGAGGAATAACCTTCGGAGAGGATGATACGGCGTTTGTCTCAGGCATGGCGACACCAAATATCTTTGAGATAGATCTTAACAAAAAGGCTCAATACAAGGAGGTTCGTACTGAACATGATGTACCTGTTCCCCTGTGGCTGATAATCGTGACACTCGCCATCATTTTTCCGGTTTTCATGGATGAGCTGATCTATTCGTCTCGGAGCAAAGGAAAAAGGAAAGACGACCTGGCGAAAAGGAAGAAATCCTCTGGTCTTCTCCAGATATTTCTAAGAGACGCTCAGAGACTTGCTTCTGATATTGACAGGGGCAACGTTTCGCGGGCGCACACGAGATATGATGAATTGGTGAGGAAGAGATCTGCACTTCCTAAGAATGTAGATTCATATCTTGAAGCGGAGATTGATGAGTGCCTGGGACTGATTCTAAGGAACATGGAGCGCAGAGGGCTGTTGAGGCCTACACCTGCCTTTGCTCCAGTGGAAACGAAGCCAGGGAAATCCAGACTTTTCGATCCCGGATTGCTACGGTATGTTGCAAGAAGACTCGTTTTTCTTGTGCCTATACTGCTGGCTGTTTCCTTCATTGTCTTCATTCTGGTTTACCTCTGTCCGGGAGATGCAGTCGACAGAGTCATGGGGCTGGAACAGGTGTTCAGAGAGAGACCCACCATGGAGGAGTATCTTCTGCTTAAGAAGGCGTGGGGATTGGACCAACCATGGTATATCCAGTATTACCGCTGGTTACAACAGGCAGTGAGAGGAAACCTTGGATTTTCGTTCACCACTGGTCAACCTGTTCTCTCAGAAATCCTTGTGAGGCTGCCCAATACATTGATCTACCAGATTCTTGCCCTGGTTCTTTCAACAGTTATTGCTGTACCACTGGGAATCATATCAGCGATTCACCGCAACACGCGCACTGACACATACATTGTCATGGGTTCCCTGTTTGGTGCTTCATTTCCGGAGTTTGTCATTGGACTGATGCTCATACTCCTTTTCTCACTGGTACTTGGATGGTTTCCCTTTGGAGGTACTCATTCCTGGGAATTTGCAGGACAAAATGTCCCCCATGATCTGACCTATTACCTGGACTACCTGAAGCACCTCATGCTACCTGTCCTGACGTTAACGCTGGCCTCCATTGGCTATACAACCCGATTGGTTCGATCTTCCATGCTCAGTGTACTGAGGGAAGACTACATCCTGACTGCCCGCTCCAAGGGATTGAAAGAAAGAATTGTTATCTACAAGCATGCATTGAGGAACGCAATACTCCCGATTCTGACGGTCATTGGGCTGAGGATTGCTATGATGCTTGGGGGATCACCTATCATTGAAAAAATGTTCTCATGGCCGGGGATGGGTAAATACTTCGTAGATGCTGCTTTCATGAGAGACTACTTCTCCGTTATCGGAACGTCTCTCGCACTGGCTCTGATGATCCTTATTGCAAACCTGGTAACTGATATCTCCTACAGGTGGCTCGATCCCAGAGTAAAAATCTGATGAAGATGGAAGCTATCCAGAACCCAGGTGTTCTGTCTTCTCTCCTTTTCGCGTGGAAACCCTCTTTTTACAAATTGATTTGAACTCTTCGCGCATTTTTCTGTACAGTGCTGTGTTTTCTTCCCTTGGCTCGAATCGTTTCTCCACAGTAATTAGTTTCTTGATATCAGCAAACTCTTCCAGATGCCCCAGGGAAAGCAGAGCAAGAGCTGCAGCACCCCGTGCTCCTGCATCTACAGGGTTTTCCACTCTGGCCACAGGACAGCCCAAGGCATCAGCAAAGATCTGACACCATACAGTAGATTGTGCACCGCCGCCAATTAGGTTTACCACATTGCCTGCCCTGAAAGAGGAGATTAGTTGTTCAAAATACTGAAAAGCCCAGGAGATATTCACCGCCACACCCTCATAGACAGCTCTGGCCATATGCCCCCGGGTGTGTTCCAGACTCAGATTGTAGAACCCTGCTCTGACTTCTGAATCATCAAGTGGACTCCTCTCGCCGAACAGCCAGGGGGTGAAAATGACGCCTCCAGCTCCTGGCTCTACTTCAGATACATACTGGTTCAGCTGTTCGTAGTCCCATTCACGCACAATATTGTGCTTGATCCACTCCAGGCACCCTGATGCTGTCTCTTGTTCGGCTACCAGCATGTATAGATCAGGGTTTCCACTGCAAATACTGCCCATGTAGTGTCTTAAATCCTTCTTCCTGGCAGGGAGATGGGCTGCTATCCACGAGCTCGTTCCCACATACACGTGGGGTTCTCCAGGAAGAACTGCTCCTGAACCCAGGGCTGCAGACGCCATGTCTCCCGCTCCTGTGATTACCGGTGTTCCCTCAGGAACGGTCAGCTCCCGGGATGCTGATTCTGTTACCCGTCCTGCAATATCAGTTGATTTTCTTATGTCTGGGAGCTTTTCCCCATCGATTCCGTACTTATTCAAAATGGTCTGTGACCAGCAGAACTTTCCTGGCCTGGTATCCATCATCCAGGAAACATTGGCGCAGTCTCGGCTGGTGACAAATTTTCCAGTACACCGGTAGATCAGGTAGTCTTTTACATCCAAAAGTCTATAACTCCCCTGGTAGATTTGGGGTGCTTCTTCCTTCAACCATACAATCTTGCTTATGGCATCTTTGCCTGCCTTCCCCGGTGAGCCTCCTGTAATTCTCAAAAATTGGAACAATGGTATCAAAGAATACCCTGAAACTTTCAAAATCCCTTTCCCGATGATTTTCTTCGCCTGCCCGGCCGCTCTGGAATCCAGCCAGGTCATGCAGTTCATGAGAGGA
>JACVGT010000011.1 GCA_018992685.1 Theionarchaea archaeon | reverse complement strand
TGCTTCTGTCACTGTGAGGTGTTCTTCCTCTGGCAGTTGGAGTAATTTCCATCGTTCTGTTACCACGTCCAATGGGATCACCTTCTGCCAAAGTGTTACCCATGTCTCTACTTACTTTTGTTACCCATGTCCCTACTTATTACAAGCTCTTGAAGGGCAAAGGATTTATACGTACTATGAACTGAGAGGTGGTGTCCTCATGAACATGAAATTGCTTGTCATAGGGTTCGATGGCGCAACCTTTGATCTGATAGAGCCCTTCAGCAAGAAAGGAATACTCCCTCACATCTCAAGACTCATTGCCCAAGGTGTATCAACTCCCCTGATATCTGTGATTCCACCGGTGTCTGCACCTGCCTGGACATCACTCGTGACAGGAAAAAATCCTGGGAAGCATAATATCTACGGATTCCAGGATAAGGATGGAAGGGTGGTCAACTCAACATTTCGCAAGAGTAAAGCACTCTGGAATCTCTTGGATGAACATGGAAAAAGATCTATCGCCATCAATATACCCATGACAAGCCCCCCTGAAAGGATTAACGGAATTATAAAGTCAGGAATTCTCACTCCTCATGAAAGAGGGTTTTCTGGAAGATTCCAAATAGACAAAGAATCGTTAATGGAAAAAGAGAAAGCACTGCCCAAGATGTTTCAGTGGGAGATCAATCAAACCGAAAAAGCTCTAAAGATTCTGAAAAAAGAGAAATGGGATCTTTTCTTCACTGTATACCATCTCTCAGACTTTGTTCCCACCATCTACTGGAACTACATGGATAAAACCCATCCACATTACAGAGCGGATGACACTCTTTCCACTGCAGTGGAAGACGCATACAAGGTGCTGGATGATATCTTGGGCAGGTACCTCTCCTGTGTCGACAGTCAGACCTGCGTGGTGGTGGTCTCAGATCACGGAATGGGACCCTCGAAAAAGGTTTTCAACATAAATGAATGGCTGAGAAGGGAAGGATTTCTTGACATCAGGACCCTGACATTCGAGAAAGTACTCTCCCCTGAGAAGGTAACGGGACTCATAAAACACCATGCCATCATTAAAAGATTTGTTCTGCTACTTCCAGACTTTCTACAGAAGAAGGGTTACAAGATGGTATTTTCAAGATCAAAAGACGTACTTTCTCGCATACATCCGGAATCTCGTGCATATGCATTTTCACATGCACATTTCGCCTCCATATGGTTGCGGAAAAAATGTGATGGTACTCTTGCTGAAATAGAAAAAAGAATCCAAGATCTAAAAGATCCAGATACAGGAGAACCTATCATCACTCGGGTGTACCGGAAGGATCAACTCTTTCACGGTCCATGGGTGGACAATGCACCCGACTTGATCGTGGAGGCCATACCTCACTACAGCATTCGTTCCCAGAGAATAGGAACCCTGTTTTCAGAGCCACTTCAGTCTGGAGATCACAGAATGAACGGCATTTTCATTGCAAGCGGACCGCCCGTGAAAACGGGCATCCTGAAAGAGCACTCCATCTTTGATGTCTGTCCAACGCTATTGACACTTTTGGGGCTACCTGTACCCTCTGACATGGATGGATGTGTTATGAACATCTTCAAGAAAGAGGTTCCAATAAAGGAAGCTGAAGAGTCCCAGATAGAATATCATCAAAAGGTCTATTCGAAAGAAGAGGAGGAAACTATACGAGAACGATTGTCCGCCTTGGGTTATTTTGACTGACCACCTTGGAACTGTAACCGGACTTCCTTCAAGTACTGGTAAGCTCAGTGCTGAATCGTGGGATAGTAATCACCACTCACCCCTGGGTCCTGCTGAACCTCTACACCTCTCTCACGTAAAGAAGATTGTCAGACGACCGAAAACTGAATTTCTCGTGGATCTTTCCCAGATTATAGAATATCAGGTTAGTCGCTGTAACACGCACCTATATATATAATCCCATAGTACCTATCCCATGGATTACATAGGCGCCATCTTATGTGGCGGTTACGGCACCCGACTGCGTCCTTTAACCCAGGAAACGCCCAAACCCCTAATTGAACTACGGGAAGGGTACACCATCTTGGACAAACAACTGCTTCACTTCAAGACTGCAGGTATCACCCACATCTACATGCTGGCAGGGTACCTCCATGAAAAAATCCACGAGCGATACTCAAAATCATGGGATGGTCTCACCATTGAGTACCTCATTGAAGAGAAACCAGGAGGAACACTCTACGCACTGAATAACCTCTTTCAGGCCACTGAGAAGGATGCCATTATCATGAATGGCGACATTGTCACCGATATTAACCTCAAGGAAATGGTGAATCACTGCACAGAGCATGAAATGTTCATGTATGTGGCTCCCCTGGTCTCTCCTTTTGGTGTTGTAGAACTCTCTGACAGCAGGGTAATCTCATTCAAGGAAAAACCGATCCTTCCTCATCATATCAATGGAGGTATATACGTCATCCCCTTCAGTCTGAGGAGATATTTTGCACACTACAAAGAAGGCGATGCAGAAAAGCTGGTGTTCCCATCAATAGCCAGGGCGGGGGCCCTCAGGTGCTACAAGGAAGATGATGTTTTCTGGCATTCCGTAGATTCCATCAAGGATTTGGAAACAGTTCAATCAGAGTACCATAACAAGACGGACAAACCCTGGGGCTACGAGAAGATTATCGTGTTAACGGACAAGTACCTAACCAAAGAGTTGTACATCAAGAAAGGGGAGAGCACATCCCTGCACTATCATGAGAAAAAGGATGAGACACTGCATGTCTACCGGGGAGAAGGGTATGTTGAATTCTCTGATCACCAGGTAGTCCTGCGCAAGAATGAAACGGTGAGAATTGAGCCCAATACTCTCCACAGTATCCACGCAATAGAGAACCTGGTCCTGAATGAATATTCCACGCCCCATCCAGAGGACACCGTGAGAACCCGGGATACCTACGGGAGGACATAGCAGGTCAGGTGCGGGAATGAGAGTGCTTTTCATCTGTGGACAGAAACCCACGTATGTCAGAAATGCCGTGATTCTGAAAGGGCTGAGGCAGCAGGGAGTGGACGTTGTTGAATGCTGTGACCTGTCCTCACATTACCCTGTTCGGTATCTAAGGGCTCTCTTCAAGTATTTTGGCAAGAAGGATTTTGACATGATTTTCGTTGGATTTTTCGGTCAGCCCTTGGTGCCCTTAATCAGGAAAATGACTGGAAAACCCATTATATTTGACGCATTTCTTTCAGCATATGATACTATTTGCTTTGACAGAAAGTGGGTCCCATCTACTTCGGGAGCAGGCAAATTCTGCTACTGGCTGGACAAGACATCATGCCAGTCTGCCGATGCAGTCCTTCTGGATACACAAGCCCACATTGACTATTTTGTGAGAACCTTCAGTCTTGACGAGAATAAATTTCACCGTGTGTTTGTAGGGGCTGATGATTCCGTTTTCTACCCCCGGGAGGCCCAGTCAAGTCAATTCATGGTTTTCTTCTATGGCACCTACAGACCACTCCAGGGCATTGAATACATCGTGAAAGCAGCGAAAGAACTTGAACTCAATCCAGACGTTACGTTCCACGTAGTGGGTACTGGTCCTGAGCACAGGAAAATCGTGTGTCTTGCCCAGAAGCTGCAGTGCAGAAACATACAGTTTATCGACTGGGTGGACTATGATATGCTCCCCTTGGACATCGCCAAAGCAGCTGTTTGTCTGGGAGGTCACTTCTCTGAAAGCGGCAAAGCACACAGGACGATCGCGGGAAAGACTTTCCAGTTCCTGGCCATGAGGAAACCTGTGGTAGTGAGCGAAAACCCTGCCAACAGAGAATTACTTGATGATTCCAGTGCTTTTTTCGTAGAACACGCCAGCCCCACAGGGATAGCACGCGCTGTATTAACACTAAAAGAAAACCCGGAACTGAGACTGCTCCTGGCTGAAAAAGGATATGACACATTCAGGGAAAAGTGCACACCTTCTGTTGTTGGAACTCAAATAAGAACCATATGTGAAACGGTAATGGAATGATCTCAGGAGACGACCATCTCCTGTAACAGGCGTCACATCAGTTCCAGGTCGGTTGGATTCTAAACCTTCTCTTCCCCCTTACAGTGCGGTCTCTTCATGAGAGGGCTCTGAAATCATGAAGAAAAGTACTATTGAAGCCATGAGCGTCAATGCCCCGCACAGGGCAAAAGAGATTTCTCCGCCATACAATTCATAGATAACACCTCCCACCGTGGGACCAGCAATCATGGCTACACCACCCACAGAACCGAAGAGCCCAAATATCCTCCCCCTCTTGTTCTCATCCACAACGTCAGCAAGGAGAGCTTGAGTGGCAGGATCAGAAACCCCCCAACCGGCAGAACGAGCACCGAGGATTCCAATCATCTGCCACGGAGTTCTGACAATACTCAAAGGGAAGGTCAGAAGGGAAGCCCACAGATTGCCAAACAGGATAGGGGCCTTCCTTCCAATTCTGTCAGGAATGCCACTTCCCACGACTCTCACCAGGAACCCAGATAGCCCCATTACGGTAAAGGCCAGGCTGATCTCCGTGAGGGTTGCATTCACCTTTTCCTGTGCATAAATTGAGAGCAGGGGCTCAATCAAGGTGAGACCGAATGTTGTGATGAAAGTGCCCACCATGAGCCCTGAAAGTGTGAGGAAGTATCGCGATTCTCTGATTTCTTTGAATCTGAGCCTCAGCCCTCTTGCCACTGGCTCTTTTACGGTTAAGATACTCACGCGGCTCTTGATGGTTTCAGCCACAAAGAGATAGATCAAACCAGTGATTGGAATCATGATTCCGCCTGCAATCAGAAAAGGAGCCTCATAACCATAAAAGCCAGCAATAAACCCTCCGAATGCAGGTCCTATGATCATGGACACAGTCCAGCTGGCAGAAAAATATGCCATTGCCCTCCCTCTGTCAGCATGCTCTGTCGAGTCTGCAATGACCGCCTGAGCTGAGGGCCATACCATGGCAGAAGCCACTCCCTGTAGTCCCCTGAGAACAAACAAGTGGTTCACACTCTGTGCAAAAGCAAACAAGGACATGGCGACACTGTATGATAAGAATCCTGCCATCATCATCCGCTTTCTCCCATATCTGTCTGAAAGGGCTCCAAAAGGAGTGGCCAGAGCAGTTCGAGTCAGAGCAAACATAGAGGCAATCATCCCTATCTGGGAAGGGGTTGCCCCAAAGTGTTCTGCATACAAAGGAAAGAACGGGAAAATCATCCCAAACCCGATCATTGACATGAAAGTTCCCGCGCAGACGACGAGGACGTTAGGATACTTCCTGAAAAACTTGAACCCAGTGACTCGACTCATCATACTACTCACCTTTTGGTGTAGATAAACATTGGGTTCTTCATCCTCATTTTCCTGGCCAATATTCTCCTTGAATGCCCGCAAGCACTTCTATTGACAACACCGAAGACGAAAAACTTATAATGATACAGGAACTCCATCCTCATGAAGAAGAGGTGGCTTGCCGTCATTATCGTGGGAATTCTGTTAATCCTTGTACTCATGGGCAGTCGCAACGACAGATCACATGATCTCACCCCGTGCTCACCACCTGAGTCCAGTCCTGTCTCTTGTCAGTCAAGACCTTTCTACATGGGATTTACCGGCTGGCCCCCGGGTCCCACTTCAGCCTCCATTTCAGAGATGTACAAATTCGTTGAAACCAATGGAGACCTGATAGCCCACCACTTTGACGGAGGTATCCCCTGGGTTGAAGCTCTTGCTGACAGCGAATTCTCAACCCATCTGATTACCGAGTGGAAGGTAAAGAAGGAGGGCACATCCAGATCACACAAGGTTCTGGTGGCCATAACTCCTTTGGATATGTCCCGTAGGAATCTTGCCTTGTACTGGGGAGAAAAAGATAATCTCCCCCTCCCTTCTCCCTGGGATACTTATGAATTAGATAGTCATGAGGTGAAAACAGCATATCTGAACTATGCTACCCGTGTGGTGGAATATTTCAGCCCAGATTACCTGGTAATCGGCATTGAGGTTAACTTACTCCTTGCAGCAGACCCTGAAAAGTGGGAGCAATACACGGACCTCCACGAGTACGTATACGCTGCTCTAAAAAAGGAGTATCCTGATCTCCCTGTGTTCGCATCTTTCACCCTCGGTCATATCAAGGGGTTGGCAGGTGCAGACAGCTCCATTCAGGTGCAGGAACTAAAAGAGTTCATGCCCTACAATGACATTATGGGATTGAGTATTTACCCTTTCCTGTGGGCACATCCTTCCCAGAGATTGGATCCTGTTCCTGAAGATTATTTTGACGCTGCTCTCCAGTTCGGAAAACCAGTTGCGGTAACAGAGACAGGAGTGCCTTCCCAGAGCTTCAGGGCACTTGACTTTGACTTCGAATTTGACGAAGATTATCAGAAAGCCTACATAACCTTGCTGTTGAAGAAGGCATGTGACTACGAATTTGTGTTTGTGGTTAACTGGGCCCCGCTGGATTTCGTGGATTTATTGGAGGTATTCCCAGATGAACTGAAGGAATTGGGGAAGATATGGGTGTACACGGGGATGAAGAGAAGTGATGGGTGTCCCAAGAAAGCATTATCTGTCTGGATTTCCTACCTTGATGTGGACTACCGCAGGTGATCTGTGAAAATGCAGGTCCCATTTCAAGAGCAGGAGGGCTTCTGCCTGTAATTTTGCAGTGTACCACAAACCATCTCCCAAACTCCCTCTTGACACAGTCAAATCATGGTTCTGTCTCGTAATGGTTGAAGGCCTCGCGGTTCCCGGATTCTGAAAGTAAATCGGAGTGCCAAAACGCTTATTAGTCTGGACGTCTAGGAGACTATACTGGCTCAGAGGGAGAATCAACTTTCAGGAGGTCGTAATGAACATTTACTGGCAAGCCCTCGGCTTTTGGATTGTACTGGTTCTTGTAGCTATCGTAAATGGGACCTTGCGGAACGAGGTGTACGGGCCTGCAATGGAAGAGCTGCATGCCCATCAGATCAGCACAGTGACTGGCATCATATTCTCTCTTCTGGCAATGTACGTGTTCTTCAAGCTAACTGCAGCTCACTATACTGACAGTGATCTGATCATGATCGGCGTCATGTGGCTTGGTCTGACTGTTGCGTTCGAGCTTCTCTTTGGTCATTTCATTGTTGGACATACGTGGTCAAGGCTTCTGACTGATTACAACATTTTGAAAGGAAGAATATGGATACTGATGCTCTTGACAACACTTCTGGGACCCTACATCGTGGGAAAATACGCGGTATAACTGGTGTCATCGGTGGCTGCAGGAATACCTCACAGTGAGTAAGATAGAAGATAATAGGTTTGAATAGATGGAATAAGGAGTCATAACAGGCCACAAATCTTCAGCCAGGTCAGAAGGACTTCTTCGGATGAATCAGAGGGAGGAACATGCAGCGAAAGATCAGATGTGGTAGAGTTACTTCTTGGAAAAGGTGTACGTATATTTTCCTTTGTGTGTTAGGTCAAAGAGGTCTCCACGCACCCCAGTTAGGATCTCTCCTTCTGTCAAGTGATGATCGCTCAGAGACAGGACAGCACAGGGTTTCAAAATTCGGTGGACTTCTGTGAGAACGCTGGAAGACGCATCAAGTTCATGAAAGACATCATACATCAAAACAACATCTATGACGCCCGCTTTCAATCCAGTTCTGCAATCAGAGTGAATCAGCTCTATGTTGGACAAGGTATTTGTTCGAGCTCTATTCTTCACAGATTCCAGTGCAAGAGGATTTCTGTCAACTGCGTACACTCGGCCCGAGGGTCCAGCCATTTTTGCGGCTGCAATGGTGAAACCCCCGGGCCCACATCCATAATCCAATACGAGAAATCCTGTTTTCACGCCTGCTTCTGTAATCTTCTTCTCCGGAGGAGAGATTGCGTCCCGAATCATGAAAACCAATTGGAGCATCCTAAAATTCAGTGTATCTATGAAGTGATTCATCGCATTTCTCTTGGAGAAGTCAGCCATATATAGCTATCGGGCCTTCAACAGTCTCTTTCACTCAACGTTCAAGAGAGATCTTTTTCTTGTTCTTCTTTTCTCCGCCAGGGAGAAAATTCCCCATTTCGATCCATTGATGCCCATCTTCTTGCATCTGGGAAAAACCTCCACCTTCGCCTTCTTCTTTCCTCGCAACAAGAAAGGCTTCGGTGAAGAATGTCTCAGAAATTGGGGCTGATGGGCAGATGGATGAACGAAGGAGACAAGGCAGAGGTAACAAGTAACAATTAAAAGCGCGGCTGACAAAGTCACTACGGTGACCTGATGATTGATATTCAAACTGCGTGTGCTCGAGACTGCTATGATACCTGCTTCATGACTGTTTCCCAAAGGGGCAAGGAACTGGTTCGAATCATGGGAGACAAGGCTGGAATTACCCAGGGATTCCTGTGTCCCCGCGGATACCAGGACATCAAGCGTGCCACCAGTGAGAGCCGAATCCTCTATCCTTTCATGCGGGTCAACGATACATTCCGGCAGACGTCCTGGAATGAGGCCCTGAATCTCTTAGCTGAATCTCTTGCACAGACACTGAAATCAGAAGGAGCTCGATCGTGTTTGCAGCTGTGCTTCAGCGGAAACCAGGGACTATTCTCTTCCTATCTTCCTCAGCGGTTGTTTTATGCTCTCGGATTCACACAGACAGACAGCAGTCTATGCAGTAAGTCGGGTCATGAAGCTGTGGGCCTTCACTATGGACTATCATATGGGGCTCATCCTGATGAGCTCTCTGAGAAAGAGCTGACCGTGTACTGGGGGTTCAACGCAGCAGTGTCGGCCCCCCATTTTCACCGATTATCCCAGAAGTCTCAGAAAAGAGGCGGAGTACTAGTCTCAGTGGACCCCAGAAAGAGCGAGACTTCACAGACAGCGGATGTATGGATTCAGATTCAACCAGGGAGTGACGTCGCCCTGGTTTATGGAATACTGAAATATCTCATGGAAACTGATCTCATCGATAGGGACTTCATCAAAACATATACTCATGGAATTGACATGCTGAAAGGAGAAACACAGAAGTGGAGGGAAGAACAGGTCGAAGCACTTACAGGTGTGAAATGGGAAGAAATTACTCACCTCGGCGACTTATACGCTCAAAAGAAGTCCCAGGTCACGTTAATAGGTATAGGAATGCAGAAAAGTGTATATGGGGCTGAATCGGTAAGAGCAGTCTCTTTGCTGCCCGCGGTAGTGGGCGTACATAGAGGGTTTTTCTACTCCAATGCACAGGGCTTTCCCATTGACTACCAGTTTCTCACGGGGGAATCCCTGACTGAAAAACCGATAGAATCTGTGAGCCAGGTCACCGTAGGGTCCCTGCTGGAGCAGGGTGCATTTACACTTGTATACGTCCACAACATGAATCCTGCCCAGACGCTACCCAATGTCTCAGCAGTCCGCAGGGGATTTGAGAGAGATGATGTTTTTGTTGTGGTTCATGATACGCACTGGACAGAAACTGCCCGCTATGCTGATGTAGTCCTTCCTGCACCCACTTTCCTTGAAAAAGAAGACGTGGTCATTCCCTGGGGCCACCGGTACGTCAGAAAGTCCAACCAGGTTCTTGACCCAATGGGGAAGAGTAAATCAGAACTGTGGGTCATGGCCCAACTTGCCCAGAGGCTTGACCTGGATGACGCCTGGGTGTATGAAGACTGCTGGAAAGTGGTTGAAAAAGCACTGAAACACGCACTTGAGGATGGAAGGATCTCAGACCTGAGAGAGGGCGCATGCCTTGCCCTCAAGGTTCGTCCGCGCGATACATATCAGACTCCCACAGGTAAAATCGAGCTGGCCTCAACCCAGGCAGAGAAATGTCACGTACCATCCCTTCCTGTTCAGCACCCTTTCCCGCCGCATCAGGAAGACTACACCATGCTCACCAGTTCAATGAAAAATTATACTCACACCCAGTTCCAGGACATATATGGCCCCATTCCACCCTTGGTGTTCATAGGAATACGGGATGCACTTAAAAATGACATACACGACTCTGATGCCCTCGTCCTGTACAATGAAGTAGGAAGCATAACGATGAAGGCTGTGATTTCAGTATCAATCCCCCCAGGGGTCGTGTGGATACCACGCCAGGGAAATGACCTTTACGGAGTTCCTGTAAACAGTCTGGCCCCTGAGACTGTCCAGGAAATCGGAGGAGGACCCACCTTCAACAGTACCACCGTCAAAATAAGAAAATCCTCAGAATAGCCTCTCTACTACCCTTCCATCTGCTTCGTTCTGAATTCATATTGCAACCCGCCAATCAATCGGAGAACCTCAGTGGCTTCAACAAATTGCTGAAGCGAAAACTCTTCTGCTGCTTCACCTGAAACCATTTTCAGATAGGTGATGAGAAATCGTCCCACATCAAATGCTTCATACTGTTCTTTGAGCTCTTTTTCGACTTCGATGAACTCTCTTTTCTCCTGCATCTCCTTGTCCTTCTTCAGGGACGAGAAGTTCTCTACCATCAATGCAAAAACTGATCCATCCCCTTTCTTCTTGAAGAATGCTTTGTTCATCAAAGACAGTTTCTGAGGGGGAGATTCTCCCTGCAACAGCAACAGGAGAGAAAGCAGACTGAGACTGGCTTCAGCTGCAAACTCTCGGCTCTTGGATACATCCAAGTCCTGGATATCTCTGGCATTTTCCAAGAGTCTGGTGCCCACACGAAGAAGTGTCTCCGCCTGGTTCATCATGTCCTCTGACGAGGTGATCAAGAATTTGTCTTCCAGCAAATTGTCAATGAAGCTTTCAAGAAAAGCGTCCTTAAATGAGGTTATGGGCAGTCCTTTCAGGCCAGTGATCAGATCTTCAGCAAGAACATTTCTCATTTTGCTGGACAGATGCAGTTCTTTCTGGTCTGCCATCTTGTCAATACGGTTCTTCAGCGTGGCAAAGTCAATGGAAGCTGTCCCTTCCGCAGTGACAATCTGCTTCCGCATACGGTATTGAACATAATTCCTGTACCTCCTGGCAAGTTCTCCTGTTTCATCCCGGTTGTGCAGCTCCTCCTCAATGATACGGGTGAGGTCAGAACTCTTCACATTTTTCTGCTCATCCTTGGGGATTCTCTCCTTCACTGTTCTCAAAAGCTCCAGGAGTTGATAGAACGTAGGGAATCCTTCCTGAGTCAATCGCTTTCTGGAGGACGTCTTGAACGTACGCACCACGCCACTCTTGATCAGAGACTCAATGAGCTGGCCGATTTCAAATTTCTCCTTCTTTTCATCTGGCTGCACAATCTGGTTGATAGAATCATCATATAATTTGGAAAACAAATCTTCCAGGCAGACAGAGCCCTTATCCAGTTCCCGTGAGATAAGCAATTCAATGGACACAGGATGCCCCTCCACCAAGCGGGCAAGTTGGTCACGGGGTAAAATAATCAGATCTTCCTTCACAGTGAATATCTTTTGCTTCCCTTTCCCTTCAGAAGATTCTAGAATCCCTATCAACTCCATGATGTTAAGAAGCTGGCGAATGTAGTTATCGTCCTTCTCAAGTGCCTGCCCGATTCTCCTCCCGTAGGTACCATCCTCACAGTCAATTAGACTGAGAGCACACAGTAATGCACCTGTTGTCTTGCCCAGTACCTTCAACACCAGGGCTGTCCTGTAGGGTTCCTTGAGCTCTCCATTCTCTGTAAGAGAGTCCAGAGCAAGAACTTGATCCTCACAGGTCACAGATTCCCCGTCAAGAAGGGCCTCAAGCTGCTCTTTACTGAGCTTGTCTATCAAGAGCAGCATTTTCATCGTGGGGGTAATGATATTCCCTCCTCTATTCGGTACAAATGTGTGGCATATAAACGTTATGCATGCCAACCACATCCAGTACATCTCCTCTGTAGAAAAAGCCCATATGTAATATTATTTTACCATATTTTACGTTTTATGTACTTTTTTTGTCGAAATGTTTATATATTCACCTTCTGATAATAGTATAGACCTGTGGGGTCTTAAACATTAAAAAGGAGGGATCTAACATGAGTGTTGCAAATCTCAAGGGAAATGTACGAAACAGGGTTGCACGTCTGGGAAGGACTGTCTCTCAGACTGTATCTCACGTTCCAGATTACTCTGATCAATCGGAGACCAAAGTTGGTCAGTTCACCACTGATGCAGCATTGATGAGGAGCTGGTACAACTGGTAACCTGACTGGTTTCCTTGATCAGCACGATTCCTTTTCTCTTTTTTGTTTTTTTATGGTTGATGATAGTTCGATTTCTCACGTTAATTGTTGATTCTGCCCGCTCCTGACCTTCGACATTTCAAACCTCATTCTAGTTCAAAGAAAGGGTCACGGGATGTGTTCTTCCACGACTTCGTATAATGCCTCGAGGGTTGTCACCGTCCGTATCCCTTCTGGTAGAGTGCCAGACGAAGATCGTAGTACCAAGAAAGGAACCAACCCAGCCTTTTCTGCTGCAGTGTAGTCTTTTTCCATTTGATTTCCTACAAATATTGCCTCACTGGGCGGTATCCCCAGAGTCTCCACAGCATATTGAAAGATATATGGATCAGGCTTGGCTCTGTGTACCGTGTCTCCTCCTACAATGACACCGAATTCTCGTGGGTCAAGCCCTACGATCTCTAGAATATCCTGGATTTCTTCCTGGTACGCATTGGAGACAATTCCTGTTTTAATTCCCCTCTCCTTCAGAAATGCCAGAAAAGGAGCAACATCCGGGTATGCAAAAGGGCTGCTGACAGCATTCCACTGGTTATCAATAGCAATTGCAAGAGTTCCATCATCTTCAATGCCCAGTGCCCGCAAAACCATGCTGTCCCACAGGCTGTATAAGTCTTGTGGCGGTATCTTACCCTGGAGTTGGTCGAAAACCACACCTTCACCATCTTTCAACAGATGAAAAGCCTCTTCAACCTGTCTGACGGAGACAGTGAACCCTGCAGATTCCAAAATCCTGTGAAATGTTTCAAATGTGTTGAGATTATTTCCCACCAGGGTCTCTCCTAGATCGAAGAGAACAGCTCGGACCGGCATTCTTCTGGTTCGAGGGAGTGTTCATATAAAGGTTTGCATAAGATCCCATCAGGTAGAATAGAGCTACTGTTTTTAAGAGTCTCATCCCTAGAAGAACTATGTCTGCAATTGATGATTTCGAGACATACAGAAGGAAAATGAACGAGAGAATCTTGAGCACCCACCACAAGGGGATCACCCGCTTTTTCAACCTGGATGCTGCAGCCTACCGGGAAGGTGCCCTGTCTGAAAAGACTAAGGAATTGCTTGGACTGGTGGCTTCCACCGTTCTCCGCTGCAACGATTGTATAACCTACCACATTATTCAATGTAGAGACCTGGGAGTAACCCGAGAGGAATTCTACGATGCACTCAATGTTGCCCTCGTGGTAGGAGGCTCCATCACCATCCCCCACCTCAGGCATGCATTTCAGGTTCTCGATGAAATGGTACCCTAACCAACGTCCAGTTCTAACAATTCTCTTCTGATTAATGCTAGTTCTGCCTTGCTGAAGGCGTCTGGATTAATAGAAAGTATCAAGTGCGATTGATGCAGGACCACCTCATCCATGATACTCTGGACGAATTTCAGAGCAGTCAGAAAACTGTTCCTCACCATCAGGTACTCAAATCCTTCAAAGAAAACAATAGAAACAGGAGCATTGCGAATAAAATCTGTCATGACGTGGTGCAGCTTGGAGAGGTTACAGGGATCAATCCAGTTTTCCTCGCCTTCTGCAGTGCTCAGCCACACGCATTCCACGTTGTCGAGATTGTGTTTGCTCGTGGTATGTTTGGGGAATTTCCGGGAGACCAATAGTCCTTTTTCTCCCTGTTCAACATGCACTTGAAATCGTTGTATACTCGTGTCAGGAGTCTTTTCGTAAACGACATACCCAAGTCCCAGCTCGAGGGGCATCTCCAATTCAGGAGAGGATCTGCTGGCTGTGTCTTTCCTGGTAAGAAAGGGAGGTCCCACAAGAGCGCACACCACGAGTCCACAGCCCAAAAAAGCAAGAGAATACCGAAAGATACATCCAATCACTGGCAGTATAACAAGGAGCATTTCCCCACTTCTCCATAACACATGCTTCCTACTTTTACCGAGCCTTTCGTGCCAGATTTCACCTCGCCCTGCTGTCAGGTTCTTTTCAACACTATGCAGAGCTACCCACCTAAAGCGGTCCATTGTCCTTTGAAACGAGTTCATCTTTATAAAGGTTTCCGCATCACTTGGCAGCGGCCACAATTTTGATGATATCGCCATTCTGTAATTTGTAGTCCTCCTTTATACGCATATGCGTCCGGGCGTTGACTGCATAGATGAAAGTTTGACCCAGATCTGTGTGAATTTTGTACGCCAAATCGTGAGAAGTGTCACCCGTGCGCATCAAGTATGAATCAGGGAGAACATTGTCAAAGGAATCCGAATAGTGATGCTCATTCTCTACAGGGTATACAACAATGCGATCCAATATATCGAACACTGCATGGTTCAGACAATCCTGCACTCCTGTGGATCCGAACCGATCTAGAAAGTGCTGTATTTTCTCCAGCGCCTGTTTCTGGGCACTGTTGAGGTCAGAATTCACGTCAAAACGGTCACTCCCCGGGACATAGGTTATCAATCCATGGATCTCTGCTCTTCTGAGAGCCAGTTCAGCCTCTGCACTGGCTGGAATAGCTCCAACCTCGTTCAACCGTTCAATATTCTCTTCGGGCGCAATGTCTGCCTTGTTCGCTGCAATGACGATTGGTTTGGTAATCTTCCTTAATTCAACGGAGAACTCCTGCAACTGCTGGTTACTCCAGGAATCAGGTCGTGAAGCATCAAATTTCGTCGTGTGAAGTGCCCTCAGAATGTCCTCTTCTGTGACAATGTTGAATTTTTCTGCCAACAGCTTGTGGAGATCTAGATGCTCTGAACTCACCCTCCTGGACAATTTTTTCCATTTATCGGAAAGTCTATCAAGGAACCAGGCATCGATTTCCTTTTCCAGGAACTTAACATCTTCCAGGGGATCATGGTGGTCGGTGGGCCTCCCTTCCTCATCTGTCTTCCCCGAAGCATCAATGATGTGGATGAGCACCTCAGCACGCATGATATCATCCAGGAACCTGTTTCCCAATCCCCTTCCAGAGTGGGCTTCTGGCACCAGGCCAGCCACATCAATGATTCGGGTGGGAATAAGGCGCGTACCTTTGATGCACCGGGAGTTCTTGGGACTGCATTGAATCTCCAGTTCTCTGCAAGGACAGGGGGCTGTGACAAAGGCAACCCCAATATTGGATTTGATGGTGGTAAAGGGGTAGCTGGCCACCTCTGCTGCTCCCAGCGTACAGGCATTGAAGAACGTAGATTTTCCTACATTTGGCTTTCCCACAATTCCAACATCCATGAAAAGAACAGGACGAAGATGTATTTAACCTTTTTTACACCACGGCAACGATCAGCAGAAATGAGTACTGAGAACCTACTGCTCAACAGGTCGTTTCCCATACACTGGTTGAATCCTAAAAACCGTAAATGAGGGAAGTAATCAAAGAAGAAGAAAGAGCCTTACGCCTTTTTCTGGAATGCGTTCTTGTGACTCTCTTCTATCCTGAGCTTTGCAAGAGCATATTCGAGATTCATGTGTAATCACCTCAGTTTTCAGTAATAACGAGAATATATAACTTTTTTTACACTTTATTGTCTAATATTCATCTAAAATAAGAAATCGTATCCTATTGCGCGTTTTTGCATTTTCGCAGAAGTGAATCTAGATAGTGCTTTTCGATCTACGGGGGATATTTTGACCATTCGGGAACGTGAAAAGAAGAGCTTTTGAAATCCAGAGCGTTATCGCATCCAGGAATCAAGTTTCGTCTGGCTCAAGATTACTGATTTTCCCTTCCATTCCTCCATGGGGATGGTGAGACGCAAGGATATACTCTCTAGTGCCTCCTGAAGAGTGGCAAACGTTCCCACCTGGACAGCGTTTCTTACATTCTCTCTGCATTCCCATACTCCCACACACAGAAAATAATCAGGTGTGGTCTCCCTGAAGACCAGGACTGCTGCCTGCTTCTTGAGCTCCTGAAGTTTTTCCAGGCACGCCATCCTCACAGCATAGTAGCCTCCACCTTCTCGGATGGCATAATCACTTCGCCCGGTATAGGTTTCATGCTCCCCAATGATCCGGGTCTCCTCCATGCCGAAGGTCCAGAAGGTATCAGGGACCCATGCTTCCAACTGTTCATACTCCCATCGCTGAGGTAAAACCAAGATCTCAAAGTGGTTACCCAAGTATTCATTGCTGTATACCACATACTCATCCAGAACGGGAAGTTCCTTGATTCTCTCAATGAGAATGTTCCCGAGAATATTATCCACTGTGGTTATGCTCCATCGAGTGGGTACCATTTTCTTCTTGATGCCCAGGAGTCCTGCACTCATCAACCGGGTCAAAGCATAGACATCAACATCAGAGGTGTATAGTTTCCAGACTGCCTCCTGTGCATTCATTTCGTCAGTAGTTACCCGTTCCACAGGCTTATTAACCGATACATTGTCTGCAATCTCCAGTTCCTTAATCATTCCAGAGGGGCCCATAGGCTGTGCAATTGCAGAAAACACAATACTGAAGGCAGGTTTCCTCTGCAGAGTCACTTCAATATCCGGAGGGGTTTTGGCAAGGGCCAAAAGCTGCAGGGTTTCAGAGGGGATATTAACATTGACTTTTTCCTTTGAGCGGATTAATGCAGACCGCAGATCCACAACCTGAGGTAGTTCAGAACCATACCACCGTCCCGGATTGTCAAAGAGGGCGGGGTCATCGGGGCTGAAACTCAGGGAAAGAGGCCCTGCATGTACTCGAGGATAGTTCTGCCAGCCTACAAACACAGAAGGAGAAGGCCCAAAGAAGTGATCTGCGAGTTCTATCTTGCTGCGAATGTGGACCTGTTCAAAGATGGGGCACTTGGGGAGACCGCACAGCAATCGGCCCTTACAATAGATGCACTTCTCCCTAGAGATGCCGGTAGTCCTATGCATGTCAACAAAGATCTTGCATCGAGGTGTCTCAAGACTCTGATGGTTCATTGTAGGCTACATGGGTTCATGAGTAAAAAAGGTTTGCCTGTGACCTTTTCTCCCTACTGGGCTCTCTCTTGAAGATTCTCTAAATATTCAAAGAGTGCAGCCTTGTCTTCCTTCCGCAAGCTTCGAACCATAATTGGAAAATTCCTGACTCCATCTTTGAGATTAAAGAAAATGGTAGCTCGAGGCCAGAAGCTGTCCTTTTTCAGGGCTATCTTTACAATGTCTTTCGTAGGAATTCGAAAAGACCCAAAAAGCAGCGATCGCGTAATTATTATCTCATCATCTGTGGTAACAAGGACACTCTTTCTGAACCCATAGAATGTCTCGGCCAGCCAGTAGACAGCCACGATGAAGATTCCCACTGAGACAATGAGCCATCCCTCAAGAAAAGACATGAAGGACAGTGCCAGGAGACACAGTACGATTCCAATCCATGCAAGGTATACTTTTCTCTGATACGTGTATTTCCTCTGTTGAGAAAACATCCAACCACCTCCGCACTGGAAATGATCCTGGCTTCCAGTGTTCTCCCTGTCATTTCTTCTTTCCCCCGACTTAAAAACCTTTCTTTCATCAGTTGTGCCAGAATTTTTCGGATTTCCGCAGGTCATTTCATTGGAGACTCGCTGGATAATTGACAAGTGGGACGGCAAAGAAATGGGTGAGCAAGGTCGATCGTTCTGCCTCTGGAAGGAGCAGGCAATGTTTTATACGTGGAGCCGTCATTACTTCAGGTTCGTTGAAGTGGAGGAATCTACGTGAAAACCTACACATGTGTCAAAGTGGAACATCATGAAAGGATTGGCCAGGTCATTGCAGACTATCAGAAAGGTGGGTGGCACCTTCACACGTACCAGGCCCAAGGATCACCCACTCTGGTCAATCATTACCTGCTGTTTGAAAAAGATGAAACACCTGACTTTTGATGAAAGCCTTTCAGCGTAATAGGCAGTGCGGAGTCAGGTATTTCCATATCTCCGGAAAGCAAGAGCGCCTACCATAAGAACTCCTATACTAACTGCAGTGACCACCACAAAATCCAGTACCACTGTCTGACTGGTTACAGGTGCCCCTCGTAGCAATAAGGAGGTCAGGGCATCGGTCACATAGTAGCTGGGGACAAATTTCCCTGCGGTCTGGGCAACAGAAGACAGTCCCACTGAAACAAAGGTTCCCAAAAACATCTGAGGCACGATGAACACAAAAGAGATTCCAGTAGCAGCTCCAGGCGTCTTGGCTATGGAAGCTGTGATCAGTCCGAACCCCACAGAACATAGGGCAAATACCATAACAATGACGAAGGCGAAGAATAAACCAGGAAGTCCTGCAGGAGTAGAATACCCCACCAGGAAAGCCATGGCAAAGACGACAGCCACCTGAATCACAGCCAGCCCCATATTGGATATGGTGTAGCCCAGAATGACTTCGAAAGGAGAAGCAGGAGTCGTGTTAATCCTGCGAAGAAGCCCTTTCTCACGGTCCACGGTGAATGTCTGTGCTACGATCATCGTCAAGAAGATGACGGCAAAGGCAAAAATTCCGGGTGTGAAGTAGTCAAACACGGTAAGAGATTCTGCCTCTACGAGAGAGGGAATCCCCAGGTGAACCGGGAGCTGGACGGTGGGCTGTTCACCTGCAATCAGCGTTGTCAAGACCTGCTGAATGATTGGTGGGATGGCCTGGGTGGCAAACATGGACCCACTATCCAGGAATAGGTCAACAGTAGACTCAACCCACAGGGCAGGATTTTCAGGAGCTTGGACAAAAGAGGTGCAGCTCTCTCCAAAGCGTTCCGGAATAACCAGTACTGCCTTGACAGACCCCTGTATCAGATCGTTCTGGGCCGCTTCCAGGGTTTCATACCTCCTGATAATCAGGATCTCCGTAGAATCTAGAGCATCCACAAACGTTAAAGCCCATACAGGATACGTTCCGGCATCCAGGGTTACCACACCGATGTCGTAGACTGCCGACTGTTCTCCTCCAATGCCTCCAAAGGATATCCCAAAGACCAGGGTCAGGACCACGGGAAATAGAATAACAAGGAACAAGCTTGCTGGTTCTCGCACTATTTGTTTGAGGTTTTTCCTAGTAAAGGCCAGCATTCTCTCGCTGTTCATCATACCGCCTCCCGAATGCGTCTCCCGGTAAGCTGAATGAAGACGTCTTCAAGGTTTTCAGCGTTGTATTTCTGCCTAAGCTCTGCTGGGCTCCCGAAGGCAATGAGTCGTCCATAGTCAATAATTCCCACTCGATCACAGAGTTCCTCTGCCTCCTCCATGTAATGGGTGGTGAGTATGATGGTCTTCCCCTGGCTCTTTTGTTCTCGTATAAAGTCCCAAACCGCATGGCGAGACTGGGGATCCATGGCAACTGTGGGTTCATCGAGAAATGCTATCTCCGGGCTATGGACCAACGCCATGGCAAGGTTGATGCGCCGGCGCATGCCCCCTGAATACTTGCTGACTCTTCTGTTCTGGTGATCAGTCAATTCCATCTTTTGGAGGAGGTCAGCTGAGTTTCTCGCGAGGGTCTCCTGGGGCAGGTTGTAGAGGTGCCCGAAGAATTCTATGTTCTCTCTCCCTGTTAGATAATCGTAGACTGCTGTGTCCTGGGGACAGACACCGATGAGGGACTTGACTTTCCGTGGTTCAGTGAAAACATTGTATCCACCAACCATCACCTTCCCGGAAGTGGGGGCGAGAATGCCACACAGGACGTTGATAGTTGTGGTCTTTCCGGCCCCATTTGGGCCCAGAAGGCCGAAAAGTTCTCCCTTGGGTACTTCAAGAGTGAGATGGTCTATTGCCGTAATATCTTCGAATCTCTTGGTTAGATCTTCAATAATGATTACTTTCTGCATAACAAAGAACGTGTGATTCCTCATTAATAAGCTTTTCCCGTCAGTCTTGAAATGTATGTGGATTTGATTTTTGATACAGCTTCGGCAGAAGGAGTTACAATGCTACAGAAGAAGACAGGAGGCAGCTGAAAGAGTGCTTAAGCACTCTTGTACTCGGCTTAATTCTGGGTGTTTACTGCTGGAAGACAGAACTCTTCCAGAGTGTCGGAGATCCGGGAAGGATCGCCCGTAACACAGATAGTCTTGTTGATGACCACAGTGGGGAAAACACAAGCGGGATTCCACCTTTCTACAGTTTCCATGAGCCGTGGTCTGTCCTTTTCATCAGCACGGTCGATATCTATGTAGTAGTACTGAACACCCATTTCATTGAGAGTTTTCTTGACTTTCTTGCAGCGTGCACAGTTACTCAGGGAAAACAAGACTATCTCCCCTTTGTACTCTCCCTTGATGCAAGTTATATACTTGTCTAGGTCTTGATTCACAATATCACCTCCGGTAATTGGGTTATTTTTCAGAATTGAACTGGATAAAAAACGAATGTTCTTATCAGTAATTCCTTCTCTCGGTTTTCTTCCGTAGTATATAAGGGTTTCGCTCAGGGCTAGAATCTTCTACCGTGACCACCGTAGTAGATCGACCTTCAAGATGTTGAAAGACTCCTCCAACGGTTCGTGCCAGAAGAATTCTCTTGCAGAAATTCCCGGAAGGAACCCCCATATGGAGGTACAACCCGATATGAAAGTCACCTTCTATAATGTCTTCTGAAGTCATGAAGAGACATCTCAATCCCAATAAAATGAAGAAAAGGAATTTTACTACCACTCCAGATCTTCATCTGCGGCAATTCCTCTTCCTGTAGCCTTCTCCAGAACAATCCTCTGTTCAACCTGAGCCACCAGTTTCTTGGTGGACTTGACAGCATCAGGGTTCACAGAGACAGAATCAATTCCTGCCCTCACCAGAAACTCAGTGAAATCTGGATAGACAGATGGTGCCTGTCCACAAATCGAGACAGTCTTCCTCTTCCCGTGAGCTACCTCGATCAAGTGCTTGATCGAACGTCTCACTGCCAGATCTCTCTCATCAAAAATCGAGGCAATTCTGTCATTGTCCCTGTCTGCGCCCAATATCAACATAGTCAGGTCGTTGGAACCCACTGAAAATCCATCAACATACTCACTGAACTTGTCTGCCAGTACAATATTGGAAGGTATCTCTGCCATTAACCAGATCTTGAAGTCAGGTCCTCTCTCCAGTCCCTGCTCCTTCATAATGGTAATGACCTTTCTACACTCTTCCACAGTCCTGCAGAAGGGAATCATGACCCACAGATTCTGCAACCTGAACTCCTCTCTGACCTTCTTGACTGCCGTCAATTCCAGTTTGAAGGCTTCAACATATCCTGGATCATAGTACCGGGAGGCGCCTCTCCACCCCAGCAGTGCAGAAGGTTCCTCAGGTTCAAACTTGTCACCACCTTTCAAATCTCGATATTCGCTGGTCTTAAAATCACTAAGCCGCAACACCACAGGCCTGGGATACAGTGCTTTTGCCACCTTCCTGAACCCTTCAGCCAGCATATCTACCACTTTCTCTGACTGTCCGATCTCGATCATGTAGTTGGGATGCTCATGAATGAAGGTGGTCCAGATGAATTCTTCCCGCATCAGTCCTATCCCATCACAGGGGAGTACTGCATACTTCTCGGCCAGATCAGGGTCCCCTAGGTTCATCAGCACTTTCGTACCTGTCACTGGTGCCACTTCTGCAGCAACTTCTCTCTCTTCCTTCTTCTCAGCAACTGCTTCTTCCAGAATACCCTCATACACCACACCATTGGTGGCATCCACAGTAATGTCCTGACCATTGGTCACAGCATCGGTAGCTCCCTGAGCAGCCACAATGCAGGGGATGCCCATCTCCCGGGACACAATTGCAGCATGACAGGTTGTCCCACCCGAGTTGGTAACGATAGCTTTTGCCTTCTTCATGGCAGGGACCCAATCAGGTGCAGTCATTTCCGTCACCAGGATTTCCCCCTGCTGGAATTGATGGATACCTGTGACATCCATGATCACATGAGCTTTACCTGCAGCTATCCCCGGAGATGCAGATAGCCCTTTCACAATAATGTTCCTTTCCTTGGTCGTTATCATTTCCCCTCTTTCTTCCTCTGTTCGTCCTCGTGCAGCCCAGGCAGTCTCTGGTCTGGCTTGCAGTATCCATAATTTATCTGTTCTCTGATCCAGTCCCCACTCGATATCCATGGGCTTTCTGTAATGGGCTTCAATTGATTTCCCGTATTCAGCCAGCTGCACTACCTGCTCGTCAGTAACTACCTGTTCTTTCTTCTTTGAGGCAGGAACTTTCTTTTCTTCAACTCCACCCTTCTCCTTCCGTATGAGCATCACATCTTTCTCAGAAATGATCTTCTGAATGGATAGTGATTCCTTATTCACGTAATACACATCAGGTGTCACCTTTCCCTGAACTACATATTCTCCCAGCCCGTATGCGCCCTCAATCTGAACCACGTTCCGATCTCCGTTGGACACATTCAGAGTGAACATGACACCTGCAGCTTCACTGAATACCATCAACTGCACAATGGCAGCCAGAGAAACTTCCATATGTTCAAATCCTTTTTGTATACGGTAGTAGATGGCCCGGTCAGTGAACAAGGATGCGAAACACTCCTGTATCCTCTCCACAACCTCCTGGGCGCCCACAACGTTCAAATATGTCTCCTGTTGCCCCGCAAACGAGGCATCAGGAAGGTCTTCTGCCGTTGCAGAAGAACGAATGGCCACATATGGCTCTCCAGAGCCTCCTTCCTTCTGATATCTGGCAGTCAGCTCCTTATAAGCCTCCTTAATAACCTTTTCCAATGCTTCTGGCATTTCTGCGTTCTGGATGGCCTCCCTGATCTTCTTTCCCACCTTCTGGAGGGTCCTAGTATCTTCAGGGTCTTCTAACTCCGACAATGACTTCTCAAGCACGGATTCCAGGTGTGATTGAGTAATAAAGGATTGATAAGCTGCAGCTGTGGTGGTAAACCCAAAGGGAACAGGCACGTCGGCCTTAGTCATTTCTCCCAGAGAAGCAGACTTACCTCCCACACGCGGTACATCTTCCATACCAATTTCATCAAACCACAAGATAAACTCTTCAGACATGGGGTGTCATACTACCATTACTTTAAAAGGTTTATTACAGGACCGGTCACGATTGCATGGAGAGTTTGAATCTGTGAACTCCTTCTGTGAGCTTTTGTGCACACTTTTTGATGGATAATAACAATTCGGAATCCACAAGAACAGGTAAAAGCGAGAAATGGCTAAAAGAACCCTCAATGCAAACATATATAAAGCCCCGTAGAAACTACAAACTGGTGAATAACTATGGCAGAAAAACCGCTTGACCTCATTCATGGTTCCCTGGAAAAAAACGTCCTGGTAGAGCTCCGGGGCAACAGAGTGTTTCGTGGTATTCTCAAAGGATACGACCAACATCTGAACCTAGTAATGGCGAATACTGAAGAACTTGCTGATGATGAAGTGTTCCGAAAGATCGGTTATATTGTCATTCGAGGAGCTAATGTTGTGTATCTAGCACCCAGAAGTCTGTAGTTGTTATGATAGAAGAAGCAAACGGGGTGAACTGTGATTTGTTTATAACCTTGTGTGACATGTGATGATTGAAGCTTATAATCATTCAAGGCTCATGGTGACCAGTCGTTCACCCTGCTGCAATGAAACCTTGATGGGGGGCATTCCATCAGAAATCCAGAGAGTAATAATCCCATTCCCTGTGTCATATTCCAATTTGTGACACAGGAACGTACCCCTGCCCACTGTCACTTCTTCTTGGCCAACATAAGAAACCTTATCTGCGAATGAAAGAATCTCTCTGAGGTCAACTCCCTGAATGGTAGTCTTGCTGCAGTCTATTGCCGTGCTGGTGGTGTCAATGGTCATTTCAGCTTTCAGGCAGGTTCCATCCGGGCCAATCCACCTCTTGAATGTACTCTTGAGTTCTGCTTCCTGGGTCTTAATGACTATGGTAAAGGATTCAATGACGGTCTTCTCTTCTTTCCCTTCAATCATATAGTTGATTTCCATGGTGGAGACGCTTTCTCCCTCTTTCACCTCAATACTGTAGGTTGCAGAATTCCCTTCTGTGGAGAGAAATGACTGATACCAGGTGAACCATTCTTGATACGTTCCCAGTTCTGTGGAAGGTTGTTCTCCTGGCTCTTCTGATTCTTCCGGCTGCTTCTCGCCTTCTTCTTCAGGAGGAGTTGTTATGGTGGGCTGAGCATACCGTAAGAAATAGATAGTATTGGAATCTGATACCACGACATCCTGGTTGACAAAGGCAATGCTTCCACAGCTACCCTTGGGTAGTGTGTGTATTTCCTGCCCTGAACTGTTGTACAACACAGGGTTCTGGCCGCACACGGCAAAGGTTCCTCCATCCTCTGAAACTGAAAGACCTGCACTGCACGTTCCTACCTCTGCACTCCACAGGACAGAATCAGTCTCTCCATCATACAGGAAGACGTTCTGAGCCGCCTGCGCAAATACCCGTCCCTGGGAAAGCAGGATGATTCGATCCTGTGCAGATCCCTGGTCATCAAAGGCATACATGACGTCCCCCAGAATGTCCAGAACATACACTGTTCCCTCCTGTCGGTATGCTGTCATTTCACTGTTTTCAGAAAAAGAGACGTTGGTTACCGGGCCTGTCTCGATTTTCTGGAGCACATTCCCATCTGTATCAACAAAAGTTATTCCCCCCTGAGAGGAACCTGCTGCTGCAATCTGGAGACTGGAGAGAGAGACTGAATCTGAGAATCCTTCGCCATACCGAACCAGTTCTGTCCCTTCGATTGTGTACATTTCTACATATCCTCTGTTGGTGACTGCAATAATGCTTTCATTTATATCTACATCAGTAATTTCGCCCTCTCTTTGCCACAAGACAGAGCCATCAACAGCGAATATCACAAGTCCCTGTCTGCTGCCCACGACGATTCCCTCAGGAGAAGCAGCCATGTCAGTAACGCCTTCCAGAGGATAGGTCCATACCACAGTCCAGGGCGATGCGGTGGGTTGTTCTTCCTGGGTTCCAAAGCTTGTGGGGAGATAGCTTCTCCCAAAGTAGGCACCTCCTCCAATGACGGCTAGGATGAAAACAATCCCGATGAATTTCATGGGGAGTTTCTTTGGGAGCTTGAATTGCCGTTTGCCTCGGGCCTTTGGTATGTACTTGTCTGTACGCTTCAGGGGACCTGTCGGGATGTCAATTTCGAAAACGGGAACCTCTGTCCTTCTTTCCAGCTGGGGCCACTTGGGCTTTCTGATTTCATTTGGCAAAGACCTCTTCTTCATTGTGGATTGAGGAGGTTCACCAAACCGCATGAATATCAAGGACATTTTTTTGTTGCAGACCGGGCAGTACTTATTTCGATAGAAGTGATCGATAACACAGCTTCTGTGGAAGGTTGCCTGGCAATGAACGCAATAGCGGGAATCACTCCGATCCAAGATTTCTCCACCACACAGACTGCATTGACTCATTAGGTTTTCTTGGCATATATATATAAAAAGATATGGTTGGATATTTCAGTCCTTCTAGTGAAACCCTGTCTTGCTCCACGCATGATCTCTGCCAGCACTGCACCTGCCAGAGCACCAACCAACGTCATAAGATTCGTCATACTGTCAAAAGAAAGGTATAAATACTCAGCACTTCTTTTGACTTCGACACAGACCGATGCGTATTGTGCAGAGGGGAAAAGGCTCAAGAGTCTACTCCCCTGTAATGACCTCTTGTTCGACAGAACTGTTGCTGCAATGGTAGGGCACCAAAAGGCTATGATCTCAGGAAGGTACCTGTAGAACAGAAATGGTGATGAAATGAACATGAAAGAAGTCATCAAGAGATGGGAATCCCATGCAGAAGAATTGACAGCTCGGTTTACACCACTGGGTGATCCTTCTAGAGAAGTGCTGATAAATCCTGTATTATTCAAGTTCCTGGGGTCAGTTGATCACAAGCGAATACTTGACGCAGGATGTGGTGAAGGATACCTGAGCCGCATTCTCGCCGAAAAGGGAGCAACTGTAGTGGCTGTGGATTACTCACGGAAAATGTTAGAGATTGCCCGAAAAAGAACGCCTAAAGGCTATCCCATAGACTATCACCATGGTAATTGCGAGAACCTTGATTTCCTGGAGAGTGAGACTTTTGATATTATTGTGTCAAATATGGTGTTACAGGATCTTCCCGACTATGAAAAGGCATTGAATGAGATGAACAAATTGCTGGTGAGAAATGGACTACTGATTCTTTCAATTATTCATCCCTGTTTTGGCACTCCTGAGAGCGCGTGGATCAAGGACAATGAGGGTAAAAGGTTGTACTGGAAGGTGGATCGATACTTTGATGAGGTGCCTTATGAACAGCCCTATCCTCCAGGGGCAAAAAATGGGGTGCTGCTTTTCCACAGAACGTTGACAAGCTATTTCAGAGCAATTAAGAGCGCAGGGTTTACCATAGAAGATTTGGCTGAGCCATCCCCTTCTAAAGAAATGATTGAGAAATATCCAGCCTTTAAAGATGACTGGAGAGTGTGTCACTTCCTTATTTTCAAGTTGAAGAAGCAGTAGTTCTCAGAGTCGAATGGGTAGGGTGATATCTTCTGCTCCTGCCAACCGGTAGGAGACCTGAACGGTTATGTCAGAATGAAAGCATTTATATTCCTCGATTCGTCAAAAGTATATAGTTGAGACACATGAACCGCCTTTCAAGAATGCTGGTAGTAGTAGCACTGGTATGTTCTGGATGCCTCCAACAAGAGAGTGAAACTGAGATAGAGTATACTGATGTGACACCTGAAGAAGCAACCCTCCTCATAAGAGATAGCCCGGGACTCATCATTGTAGACGTTTCCCTTTTTTACGAACAGGGTCATTTACCAGGAGCTGTGAACTACCCCATGGGAGATGGTACCCTAGACAGAGTGATTCCTACTCTTGACAAGAATGCACCGTACCTTGTTTACTGTCACAGTGACAGTGTTTCAATGCAGGCAGCACGAATCCTCGTGGACGCTGGATTCACAACGGTATATCGTCTGGAAGGGAACTATAGTGCGTGGGTTGACGCAGGATACGAAGTAGAATCCTGATTACCTGCCGGGATTACACGCTATCCCTGGGACTGTTAAACCTTGATGATGCTATTCTCTCTCCAGGCAATCGGGTCTACGAATAAGGAATGAGAAAATCATCATTATCCTGCAGGACGAGCTGCAAGAAGACATTTCCCCTCTCTTCAACTTTCTCCAGGGTACCCCTGGCTCTTACTACCTCTCCCTGGGATGCCTGCTCACAGAATCGTCCTCTTGGACTCACCAACCTTGTAACACCACTCACGGAACACCCTCTCACGCCATATACACAGGGAGTAAAAATACGATCAGAATCATCACTGATGCATGCCGTTACGTGTGTTTTGTACAAGGGATGATACACAATATCACCATAAGGCATTTCTTCCACCTTTAAGAACCTGAAAAAATACTCCCTGCCCTCAAATAGCCCCTGGGTCACTTTTTTTCTCTCCAGTTCAACAGTAGCCTCACCAGCCGAACCCCATCTGAAAAGAGCTTTCTCCCGGGCTCCTTCTGCATCAAAGGACTGGACTACGCCATCCTCCCTCAGTCTTCCCAGTGCAGCATACGCCTTCCGACAGTACTTCTCTCCGTACACCATAATATCCAGGTCTGAATCCTGTGTGTCAAGTCCCACCAGGATACTTCCTGAAACACCGATTTTCTCCATGGGAATTCCCAGAACCTCCACCAGTGACCGTACTTTCTTCTCTGTCCCTTCTCGTGTGTTCTCCAGAATCTCTCTCAGTTTTTCCTCCGGCTTGTACACCCTTGAAATGTCACTCAGACTCACGCCTTGTAGTTCTCTATTGAAAACTGGATCAAAATACACATAGTGAGGAAACCGTTCCCTCAAAATCCTGAACCGCTCTTCCAGCTCATAGACTTTCTGATAACTCCTTCCAGCCTTCTCCCGTTCTCCGTCTGCAGTCGGGATGTACCTTACAAAACTGATAACGCGATCTGGAGGGTGACAGACACCCTTCACATCAAAAATAAGGCTTTCCACCGTCTCCAAAAAGTCTCCTTCTCGTGCCCTATTCACCTTTTATCTCATCCATGGAAAGAAAGGTCTGCGTGTTCTTGACCAGGGGATTAACCCGCAACAACCTGCTTCTCACCTTCAACTGCCTTAAGTCCTTGACCAGCATCTCAATCATGATGTCTCCTTCCCCATACAGGGGTACAGCGCGGAGCACTCCTGGAACCTTTGTGGCTTTCTCTGCACATTCAAATATATCAGGGCAGTCAGTCTTCAAGATCACAAATGCTTTAATCATCTAATCACCCTCAGAATTTTCCTCTCCTTCTTCCATCTGGATCAGCGTCTTTGTCTCACCAATGTCCTCGAGCTCTCGGATCTCGATGATCTTGTCTCTCAGCCTCTTCAGATTCTTGGCTTCCAGCTCCAAAATGATGTCATAACTTCCATATACAGCGCAGGCATCAATAATGCCTCCAATCGTCTTGATCTTTTCTGCCAGCAGGTCAGTGTCAGGGCTCATGGACCTTATAAGGACGTATGCACGTGTCATATTATCACATCCCTCTCTTTTTCTTAGCTTTAAAAAGCTTTCGGGCTATATCTCCTCATTTACATATGTAAAGCGGATTCCAATTCCTTCCCTGTTCTTATAACGGATATTCAGGCCTATGAGGAGCGCAGTGATGGGTTCCACCAATCGAGCATAGTCAAGCCGCCCTCCATCAATACCTCGTACACCAGGAATGAGTCCAGCAAGTTCTATGACTTCCTTTCGAGCCGTTTTCGGACCCGAAACGATTGCATCGCAATCCACCTCATTATCTGTGTCCTGAAGCCTGAATGCACTCATGTTCTGGAAGGCACTCACCACCTGAGCACCCGGAGGGGCTAGAGACTGCACTAGTTCAGCTGCAGAACCCTGCCAGGGAGTGACCACCTGTGTAGGAGAGAATCCTCCAATCTCTACTGCAAGAGGGACAATAACACTTATGAGAATGTCGCCCTCTTCTATGGCATCCCGAATCTGTCTCATAGTAGGAACAAGAAACTGGAAAGGAACTGATAGAACAGTGATCTGGGCATTCTTGGTAGCTTCGAAGTTTCCCATTCCTGATACGGTCACGCTGTCACCAAGAACGTTCCTGATTTCCTCAGCCGCTTTCACTGCTTTTTCTTCCTGTCTGGACCCTATGATTATCTCTCTCCCGGCCTTTGCCCAGCGCAAGGCCAGTCCGTATCCCAGGTCTCCAGTTCCACCGATGATAGCTATTTTTTTCATGGGAATCCACTGTGTCTTTCGGATGATCCTTTATAAATATTTGCGACGCTGAGCGCTCCTAGGAGATAGCGAGGAAAATCTCCACGATAACATTGCACTTTGTGCTTGAAAAATAAGAAATGATGGGAAGAAAGGAAATAATCTAAGGAAATAGAAAATGAGGTGGTAACCGGAGTGGTTGAAGTTCAAGAGATTGTGGACCAGAACCAGTTACTAGCCACCAACATGGTAAAAGAACCTCTCGAATACATATAGAACATATGCCAAGTCGCGCCCTTCCTGGCAACATTATTGGCCTATCTTCTCATTTCCTACGGCGGGGTCTAGCCCATGAGGTGCAAGTTATCTCAAATGTCCCGCATCAGCATTGCCCGAGGTATTTTGTTTGGAAATCCCACCGCAATGTGGCCCCTCAGTGACTGTATACCCTCGCCTCTCGGATGGCTCAGAGTCCCCTTTCTTATCGGTGATTAGTGATCTTCTCAGATTTCTGAACAGATAGTCGTCCAGATTCTCCATGAATCAGATTATTTAGCCAGGTTGCGCCTTCATGGGGCACTAACAGGGAAACTGTTCAGCAAATAGTCACTATCGGTATCAAAAGGCTTTTATAGCCAAGCCTCTACAAAAGATGGAGGAATTACCATGACAAGAAATATCTATTACATCCTGATCAGTTTCGTTCTTTTATCACTCGCCACTGTAGGAGGTCACTCTGATCAGCAGGGGACGAGAATACTTTTCGACGAATATCATGCTGAATGGAACCCAAGCCTGCAATTCTCTAGATTTATTATGGCACTGGATAGAGAAGGATACATTTCGGATTATTCGGAAGAGAAGATCGATTCCTATGTCCTGTCAGCCTACGACATTCTAGTCTTGCTGGCTCCCAGCCTGGACTTTGAAGTGTATGAGAAAGAAGCGATTAAGGACTTCGTAGAGAACGGAGGAAGTCTTCTCATCTTCGGGGAAGTAGGAGGAACAATGACATCACAGGGGATTATCGATCCAATCAACAGTATCTCCACCATGTTTGGGATTGAATTCAATTCTGACACCGTGTATGATATGGAACAGGAAAACCAGATTCCTGATACAGAAACGGCCTCCAGGTATGCAGAAAGATTCGTGATCATCAGAACCTTTCAGCGTCATCCCGTAACCTACAACATCTTTGACTTTGGATATATAGAGGGATGTTCTCTGGATGTTTATTCTCCAGCACTGGGGCTGGCTTTTGGCAATCCCACCACAAAGGCTGGCAGCCGGGAGGGGGAAGATGTCATTGTGTTGGCTGCTGCTGAGTATGGGGAAGGAAGGGTTCTAGCAGTGGGAGACAAAGACTTCCTTGTGGGAGGAAGCAGGAGATTTGGTGCACACGACGGCTTTCTGGTGTATGGCGATAATGAAAGACTCGGATTGAGCATCTTTGAATGGGCTGCAACACGGGCTGCTGAAGGTGCTGACAGAGATGCGGACGGTGTGCCCGACGCCAGTGATGGATGCTACAATCCCGGATGCAGCAAGGTCGACTCCCGAGGGTGTCCAAAAGACACTGATGGTGACGGAACGGATGACTGCAGTGATAGATGTGTTGGACAGGCCGGTTCCTCGGCGAACTACGGCTGCCCGGCTGGTTCCGCAGATACAGAGACGGATTCAGATGGAGACGGAGTATCAGACAATCAGGATCAATGCTCTAATCCGGACTGTACTGTGGTAGATTCACAGGGGTGTCCGATGGACACCGATGAAGATTTGCTGAATGACTGCGTAGACCAGTGTCCAGACGAGTTCGGGGAGAAGGATGATGGCTGTCCTGAATCCGATTCTGATGATGATGGTGTCCCTGATGATCAGGATCAGTGCTACAATCCGGAATGTCGAACCGTTGATTCAGTGGGATGTCCCAGAGATTCAGATGGGGACGGTGTGAACGATTGCCTGGACAATTGCCCCAATCAATCGGGCCTTTTTGAAAATAATGGATGTCCTCGTCAGGGCCCCCAAGTCTGCGCAGGAACACTGCTTATTTCGATTCTGATAGCTTTCGGGGCCATGCATACACTGAGAAGATAGAACCTTCTCACACTCTTCCCTAACTGGTTCTGTATCCCGGAGTGGAAGGAGCAACACATAAGTACATATGTGGAGAGTGGTGAATGGCATTATGCCGTTTACACCATTCCACTGGGGGCCCACATCTTTGATTGGATTGGCCGGGTTTCAAAGGGTTGACTTTGCTACATTGCTGACAACTACCACGCTCATCGACCTTGAACCTCTCGTAGTCCTTGGATTGTCCCTCGACTACCCCGCACATGGGCTCTTTCACAGCTTTGTAGGCAGCTCCCCCCTGGCTCTCATCACAGCATGTGTCATGTATGCAATGCAGGATGGAATCAGAGGAGTAACAACCGATTTCGGCCTACAGCAATGTTCATCATTTGAAAAGGTGCTAGGGAGCTCTTTTTTTGGGCTTCACTTTCATATCGTCATTGATTCACTTATATACAGGGAAATAACCGCTTTCTACCCTTTCAAGAGGAATCCATTATACTTGGTTTCTCCCATCTACATGTATCTCTTTTGTGGTGGGACTCTGTTGGCCTCAGTGTTGCTGTACACAATCAGGTGCAAGCATCTCAGATGACTGGTTACAGCGAATCCCCCGTGTGGGCAGATGAACCCCTTTCCTGGTGTGGTTTTTCTTAATTCACACAGAAACAATTGGGGCATGAATAAGAATAGCAATGAAGATTCATGCTCATTCATTCCAGCATACATCAAAAAACTGGCACCTGTCACACTTATCTGTTCTCACCTTTTCAGGGACTTCTCCTGCCAGGATTTTGAGAGCATGATCCCTCAGGTTCACAACGTTTTCTTTGAACTTGTCCGGGATATCCACAATAATCCGTGTAGAAGGATACTCGATTATCCCTTTGTTCACTACAGTACATCTCTCCCTTTCCAGCAGCAAGGCATATCCAGCAAGCTGCAGCATTTCACTGAAGGTTGGTCTCTTCTTTTCCACCGTTTTAATCTCTACAGGAAGCAGGAGATCTCCGTGGATCTCAATGCGATCAACCCTTCCCAATAATTCTAGTTCCGCATCCTCAATTCTGTACTCCACGTTTCCTACAATGACTTCCTCTTCCCTTTTTTCAAGTGCTCTTTTCACAGAAAGGGCTTTTTGGATAGCAATCTCCTTGTAGAACTCCCTCAATTCCTGTGATAGGTTCTCAGCATCAATATTCAGTGATCGTAACTTGGTCTTCCTTCTCAAGATGACATTCCGTATCACTCTGCAGTACTCCACATATAGAAGATCAAAGATCTGGCGGGGTTTACATCCCTCCTTCAATTCCGTAATGATCAGACTATCGCGTCGTACTGTCTCCTCAGCTATCTTGTGGTAGACAGTACCCAGGTACATTTCCTGAGTGGTGGGGGCTTTTTTTTTCTGTATTCTTTCCAGGTAGAAGCGGTATGGACACAGTCTAAGCATGACGAGGTCAGTTACCTGAATCATTCAGATACACGCACCTGTTCCTCGAGATATAACAAAAAGAGTGCCTGTCTGTGCAGTACTCACGGCATATCCCCTCTTTCAACCCCACTACACAACCTCCAGGCTCATGTTGATTGCCCTGACAGAGTGGGTTATGGTTCCTAACGAGATAATATCTACTCCCGTTTCAGCATATGCTGTAATATTTTCCTGCGTCATGTTTCCTGAGGCCTCAACCAATACTCCGGGTGAAATCTTCTTCACTGCTTCCACTGCATTCCTGGTGGTGTCCAGGTCCATGTTGTCCAGCATGATAATATCAGCCCCACACTTGCAGGCAGTGACCGCGTCTTCTACAGTAGACACTTCGATTTCCACTTTCTTGGAGAAAGAAAATTGTCTGGCCCGGGTGAGAGCTTCTCTTATCCCCAGTATCTTTACATGGTTGTCCTTTAAGAGAATCAGGTCATCCAGTCTGAACCGATGAGGATCGCCACCTCCGGTTATCACTGCCCTCTTGTCAAAGTACCGCAAAACAGTTTTCCTGGTTGCAGCCACCCGGCAGTGAGGATTGACCTCATGAACCATGTCCACTAGTGTGCGAGTCTGGGTAGCAATGCCAGACATCCTCGTGAGGAGGTTGAGAGCTGTCCTTTCCACTTCGAATATGGTCCTGTACAATCCCTCAACAGTCAAAACCGCCGTCCCATTGGCTATCCTCTGCCCTTCATGGCACGGAAGATGACAATCAGCTCCTCTCACGTCGAACAGATATTTCGCATATTCAGCTCCTGAGAGGATACAATCCTCCTTGGTTATGATGCTGGCTGTACCCCTCTCATCTACCAGCAACTGAGATGTGATATCCCCAAATCCAATGTCCTCTACCAGTAACTGATTGAGGATGGTTTCTGCTGTCATATCCATGGGAGATAGTGTGTTCTGTTCTTTAAAAGCATTGGCAACCTCGAGAACTGGTCAGGTCGAGGTAAATCGGTGGGGTGGTGCAGTATCTCGGGCGGTACATGCCCATGCAGTAACCAGTGAAGGGTGAAACTCACTTTTCCCACCAACGTACACCGGGAACCCACCATCTGCCTGCTGGTTCTTCGAGACCCAGTCAAGCATGCCACCTACTTCTTGATCTTTTCTGTATCCAAACAGTAAAATGACAGCCGCTGATTCTGCTACTACATCGATACACTCTCTGAAAGACATTACGGTTCTTGCAGGCCATGAACAGCTCTCCCGGATGATTTCAGATACTGAATAGTATTTCTGGGCAAAATAAAAAGTTATCAGGTTGTGGGTCGTCTCATAAACGGTATCAAGACTAGAGGTTTCCAGCAACTCTTCCTGGTACGAGCCGATTTCCTGTACATACCTTGAGAGATTTCTCTGAGATTTCTGCATCAACAAGAGCAAAAGCAATGCTGATTTCACAGAGGGCGACAGTGAACTCTGAATCAGTTCGTGAACTGGAGAATCCAGGAACAGGGTATCTTCAGGTATTCCCACTGTGATGTGCCAGATTTTCTCCATGAATGAGAATCCTTTCTTTATCTGGTACTCTGCAAAAGGAGATAATTGACTTCTAAGATATGTTTTGGCCGCCCCCAGATTGCCTACTGCAAGACGGGGACACAGCCGGTGAACGAGAGCAAATTCAGCCGTAGCCTTAACGCTGTTCTCGGAACGAATCTTTCCATCTGGGTCCTGGAACGATTCCAGATAGTCCCTCAATTCAGGTAGGTTAATCATTTTTTCTTCTTTTTTGTACTTTTCCTCGGCTCATCGTCCTTCTTTGACTTTCTGGAAACGGTGTAGAGGGCTACTCCCAGAATGATCACCACGATTCCCACGTACTTCAAATAGTCCAGGGTATAGGTCTCCTTCTTGGCAGTCTGCTCAGTATAGGGGACATCAACAGTGTACGGCACAGTCTCTGTGTATTCAACTGTCCTGGTCTTCTCTTCCTTTTCAGTAATGGGTTCTTCATAGATTCTAATAACGACAAAGTCAATGACAATGTCCTTGCTCACGTCTGCAGAAGAGTATAACAACGAGTGTTCGCCATCCTTCCTGATGGTAAATTCCTGTTCTATATCTTCACCCACGTCCAGACCTATATAGACTTCTCCTTGTCCTGTGAAGGAAAGCATCATGCTCCCACCTTCTGAGTGGGCTTTCAATGTGATAATATCTCCTGCAACAAGAGTGAAGGTACTGCCCAGTGTGGAACCTGGAGTCACTGAAATCTCCTCCTGGAGGAGCGTCTCCTTTTTGGTTTCTGTCCTAATGACAGTCTCTTCGGTGTAGGTCTCTTCTTTCGTTCTGCTCTCTTCTCTGTGCTCGGTAACCTGCATTATCTTCTCTTCTGTCACAATGACCCGACGGTTGAGCGGGATAATCCCTGCTACTACCACAAGTAATCCCAGAACTATGACTACCATGGCAAGAGTTGTGCGCTTCATGAACATGTTTATTAAGCATGTGGTTTAAATGGTTTGTGTTTTTTCTGGTCAGATAGTGAGTACTCATGTTCAACCCATTTGCGAGAATCAACAGGTTCTCGATTAGGGACCACACCTATATCCAGTTGATCATTGAGTTGACCTCGGAGCATACGGGGATCCAGCTCACTCGGTTGCCTAGAAACCACGAGTCGTATGCTTTGAATCGGCTGACCGTCACAAAGACACAGGCAAGTAACAAAGGGCATGTGGGAGACTGTGCGTGACCCGCAAGAAGAGTGGGAACACAAGAGTTATATTAGTGAGGGTGTAATGCTACCCTACGAGTGACAACAGGTGATGAAAATGCTCCTCGAAGATTCAATAGAAATCAAGACGACGCCCGAGAGGATTTTTGAATTCCTGGCCCATCTTGAAGACAACTACAGAGCGTGGCATTCTGATCACGTCGAGTGTCGCAGGATCAAAGGAGAAGAAGCACAAGAAGGTTCCGTCTTATACATTGAAGAATACTTGCACGGGCAATTACACAAGATGACGTTTCGGATGAAGAACGTAGAACCAACACAATTCGAATACGATGTACTGTTTCCCCATGCGATCATCAGTCCAAACGGCTCATTTCGAATATACCCAAAAGGAGAGAGCTGCATCTTTACTGCTTCCATTACTTTTCGGCTGGGTGCACTTTCGAAATTCCTCTTCAAGGACAGAGTACAGGCCATCAGAATACATATGAAGGAGGAAGGAGAAAATCTCAAACAGCTCCTTGAAACGGGCGCCGGAAAATCGTGAAATCCTTCTCATCCTTCCAGAACGTCTGTGGAACAAGAGCTGAGATTTCCCAAAGTGCTGAACTCACAGTTACTGCACACACGAACGTACCCGGCCACGTGAGAAACAGTGACACAAAAACGGTGAGACGAGGCTTTGGTATCCTGTGTAATGCTGCTTCCAGAAGCTGAATTAAGCAGAAATGCTCCCTTGAAAGAACAGTACATTTATATAGGGGGTCCTGGAGAGGAGGAGAAAATCCTTTGAGGTGAGACCAGATGAGTAAAGAAGCTGTTGAGAAAGTAATTATTGATGCCTACATTCGGGGCATTCACGAGACTCAGGACGAGAAAACCATTCGAAGAGGGTTTCATGAGGATTTCTACATGTATGTAAGAGAAGGTGAGACAGTACAAAAAGTGAACATTGCAGAGTGGTTAAGAAGAATAGAAGGAATGAAAAGACAGAATCCTGAACTGTGGAAAGGCAAAACGGAATATACCTTCAAGTTCGTTGATATTACGGGTGACACAGCCTGTATAAAAATTGAGGTCTACAAGAATGATACCTTCTTTTCTACTGATTACATGCTTCTCTTCAAATTCAAGGATGGCTGGAAGATTGTGAGCAAGGTCTTTCAGATACCCCAATAGGCTACTCAGCCCAAGATAACGTACGTTCTTCGATGTCTGTAACTATTGTTGTTTTCTTCACATGTATCCATTACGTGCGATAGCGTAATAGCCTAGAAGAGTTCAATGAAATACTTTTGCCACTGCAACTTTCGCCTGACGCCCACGAGTTAGTAAGAATGCAGGGTTCGTACTTGAGAAATTGCTCACTCCTGTGGACATGGAAGAGCTCACGGCTGAACGAGTGAAGTAAGAAGAAGTAGTGACTACAGCTCAATCTCCATGAGATCCTCAGCAACCACAGCACCAGGAAACCATTTCTCGGCCTCTTCTCTTATTTCGTGATCTTCGTAACGCTGAGATATGTGTGTGAGAACCAGGGTCTTTACCTTAGCTTTCTTGGCAATTTCGCACGCTTCTTTCACAGTCGTGTGGTAGGTGCCGTGTCTATCTTCGTCGTTGAGGTAGGTTCCCTCGTGGAGCAGCATGTCACAGTTGTGAGCCACTTCAACGACCTTCTGGCAAGGAAGCGTGTCTGCAGCATAGACAATTTTTCTTCCCGGTCTGGGAGGTCCTGTAACCTCCTCCAGAGTTATGATCTTCCCATCAATATCTACCCGCCCTTTCTCTTCAATTTCGGAAAATAGCTTTCCTCGAATCCCCATGGATTTTGCTTTCTCCTCCAGGAACCTTCCCCTTTTTTCCTTTTCCTCAAACACGAATCCAATGGTGGCAACACCATGGTCTACCGGAAATGATCTGATGCGGTATAGATCCTCCTCAATGGTGGTCTCCTCTATTTCACAGAGGGTGATTTCAAATCTGATGCCAAAGTGACCTGAGGCAAAATAGTGTTTCAAATACTCAATCGTTCCCTGAGGGCCATAAATTGAAAGAGGAGTCTCACGTCTATTGAGGCTCATAGTCTGGAGGAGCCCTCCCAACCCCAGGTAGTGATCACCATGGAAATGAGATATGAAAATCTTCCCGATCTTTGACGGAGAAATTACAGAAATCATCTGTCTCTGAGCGTTTTCCCCACAATCAAAAAGGATGGTTTCCCCTTCGAACTGGAGGGCAATACAGGGTAAGCTGCGGGTACGGGTTGGCCGGCCAGCTGCAGTTCCCAGAAAGACAACCTTCATAGCCACCTTCTCCAAGGGGCGCTTAATAAGGTTATTCATATAGATCTATATACTTTTGATGACAAACAGAAAGAAGTGCCATTATTCCTCCACCAAAGAGGAACTGCTTTTCTTCCTCCTTTCTTGTGGTAATGTCTTGATCTCCATCTCTCTGTGTAGAAGCCTGTGGCTCTGAGTTTCTGGCTCCTATTAGATCCACGCTGTCTACTGGTACACCAGAAGAGTAAATCTTCAATAAGCGAATCACGGCTCGAAAAAAGGTCAGTACAAAATGAAAAGAGAAGAAATGATTCAGAATTCCATTGCGCGTCCAATGTGTTCCTGTGGTAATGGTTCTGTCACGAGAGAACTCACTATAAACACAATCCAGGCCACAATTTGGCTCGGGATGATAGCCTGAACTCCGTGGAACTCTTCTCCTGAGAGCCCGAAAAGGGCTGTCCACACCAACACTGTCAAGAATCCGCAAACAGTACTGGCCAGTATTGCCTTTGATGTTCCTCGTTTCCAGAACAGTCCACACACGAGGGGTGGTACAAAGGCGGCACAAGAGGCTGCAGCACCGAAGTTGAAAATGTCAGCAATAGTCCCTAATCTCAGATAAGACAGCCCAAATGCAATGGCCACCATAAGTACAGTCGTGATCTTGGACACTTTCAGGATGCTCTCGTCAGAGATCTTATCCGGGAAAGCAGGCTGCAACAAGTCCCTGGACAGGGCGAACGAGGCCTGCAAGGTCGTTGCAGAAGCCGTTGACATGGAGGCCGCCACCACAGCAGACAAGACCACACCAATCCCAATAGCAGGAAGGATTGCTCGAAACAAGGTGGGCATGACGACGTCCTGATTCATATCAGGCCCCAGGACAACTCTGGCCAGAGGACCTGCCGTGTAAACAGTGTACAGGATGACGAAAGACCAGACTGTGACAATAGGAACGGCCAGTCTAATTGCCCTTACGTTCTTGGCAGAATATAACATGGAAATTACCTGTGGCATACCCCAGGGCATCAGACTGGTTACCAGACACAAAGATATCAGGAACCACCAGGTACTCGTTCCAGGCATTGAGACATACTCTGTCCCCAAGGCACCAAGCTGTTCAAATCCTGATGCAAGTCCGACCTTGTATATAATGCCTGCTACTAGAATCACCATTCCCAAGAGCATGACAGCCCCTTGAAGGAAATTCGCATAGATTGTGGATATGATTCCACCCACCGTGATGTAAAATCCAATGACGGCCACGATAATAATCAATGAATACAAGAACTGAATATCAAAGATCACCTGGAATAGGCGGGCAGTCCCGCTCAACACAGCAACAGAGTAGGCCATCATGGCAAACATGACGATAAAGGCCAGGATGGGGCGTACACTCTTATTCTGATATCTCTTGGTCAGCAATTCCATGACGGTGTAGGCTTCCAGGTTCTCCTGCATCTTTCTCACCCTCTTCCCGAGGACAACCCAGGCCAGATAGGTCATGATCAGTATGTTTGTAGCCGCAATCCACAGCATAGAAGTTCCTATCTTGTACGAGAGGCCACCATACCCAATAATTAAAGTAGCACTGTAACAGGTAGCCCCGTACGCCAGGGCAATGGCCCAGGGACCAACGGAATGAGAGGCAAAATAGTAATCTTTCGCTGTTTTAGTCTTTTTGCTTCCATAATATCCTATGAAAACATTCAGAATGAGATACAGAACAAAAACGCCTACAGCAATCGCTATGTAACTCTCAACAGGTACCAAGTCAGGCTGCATTATTCTCCCTCCTCATCTTTTGTCATCAATGGGTAGAGCAGCGCGAGCACAACAGTTATCAATCCCACAATCCAGGCAGCAAGAACACCTGGACTCATACCGAAGATCAGTGCCATACCCCACTCTCTGGAAGCGTTCTTATAAGGGTTTGTAATTCTCAAATCGATGTCAATCACACGTCAGAGGACTGACCAGAAGATTCCTCGTCCAGATGTAATCTGCAGTTGTGATTTCTCTGAAAGGTTCCACAACCTTTTTATGGTGGATTGAGCCCGTTATCAGGTGATAATATGGACGTCTTTGATGCTATAAGAAATAGAAGAAGTATCAGAAAGTACAGGAAAGATCTTGTTGAGGATGAGAAGATCCAAAAGTGTCTGGAAGCTGCCCAGTGGGCTCCTTCCGCCAGTAACAAGCAGCCCTGGCATTTTATTGTAGTAAGAAACGAGAATACGAGAAAGAGCCTATCTGAAATGCATCCCTACGGGCGGTTCATGAAAGAAAGTCCCGTGGTCATTGTGGTATTGGGTGATCCTGACAAGAATCCAAAATACTTCTTGATGGACGCATGTATCGCTACTCAGAATCTTCTCTTGGCAGCACATGCTCAGGGCCTGGGAACCTGCTGGATGGGAGTAATCGATGCAGAATTTGAGAAGGATATGAAAGCTCTTCTGGGAATACATGATCCCCTCAGGATTCTCTGCTGCGTATCCATGGGCTATCCCGACGAGAGCCGCACCTCCAGTCGAAGACCGCTCTCTGACATGGTGTCATACGATATGTACGAGAAGTGAAGCACGATGTCATGTTCAAGATGTGCATCTGACTACTGGAGAACCTCCTGACTGTAAATGCCCTAACGAGAGGTCACTTTAGAACCGCTGGACTGGATGCTCTCAGACTCTGTACAGATACCTCCCCGGACCTGGTAGCAAGACCTGGAAAATCTCGAAATAATGCTTGATAATCCTTTGAGATTAACCCAGTGAAGTCAGGAATCTTACTCAAAAGTCACCTGGATATTCAGATCAGTTAGTTTTGACAGGATCTCTTCTGCTGATTGTACTGTGGTGGGAATTCTCCTTTCATCTTCCCTCGGCACTCTGACCTTGTGCTTTGTCTCTCCTGACGGCATATAAAGGATATTCATGCCCATAACACGCGCTGGATGTAGCAGATCCTGGATTATCTTCCTTACATCATCAGTGTCCTCAATAATACGTATTTTCTTTCTCAATGAGCGCTGGAGAAACTTGACTGTCTTCCCCCCTTTTCCAATCAGGTTTCCTATTTCGCCTTTCCCTACAATAATGACAATTATGGATCGAGATTCCACTGCCTTGACAAAAGAGATATCTCTAATATGATGTTCCTGTTCCAGTTGATAGAGGAGTATGGATATCTTGACATCTAGATCAGTAATGGTCCCTTTCCTCAGCTTTTCTTCACAGCCTAAACACAGTATGCCACTCTTGAGGCATATCTCGCAAATGGGTGCCTTCATGTATTCTTCCTCTATTTCGAGAGGGTTATCTCAATTGTTGAGGTGTTGATAGTTCCACCTTCTCTGCGCGGAAGTTCCTCTGTACCTGTCCTGATCTCGTTCACTTCCAGTTCAGAAAGAAATCTGTTTCTGGTGAGTTCACATACGTCCACTGCTGTGGAAATAGCCTTTCCCCGAGCCTTCAGAATAACTGTCTTGTTCCCTTCATTGAAAAGGGTGATTACAGCCAGCACATAGCTCATGGGGGGCTTATTTCCAACGTAAACTACATTGTCAGCCATTTCAGCAAACCTCCTCTCTCCGCTTTTTGATAAGTACTATTAAAAGCTTTTCGGTTGAGGCGGTTTTTGAAGAGTGCCATATAGATTGCCATACACTTGTGACAAATAAATGTAATTTTATCTCTTGAATTGAATCTTTATAATCCTCAAATGTGCTATTCAATATATTATAAGGAACAAGTGTTGAATGTTTCGACTTTGAAAAAAGAAAAGGAAAAGAAAAATTGTCATAGGACGGATATTTCCCATAGTTCTGAGGGTTCACAAATCCCATTGTTGTTCGTGTCCCCGTCTACAGTAAACAGGACGGCTTCCCCATTCGTGTTGTACCGGGGGGCAAGGTCATAGTTGTCAAGTTGCATCAGGAGAGCGATTGCCCCCCTTGTTCCCGTGCCTCCCAGTCCTGCTATGATCAACACCTTCTGACCCTGTACCGTCACCACTGCCACCATGCCACAATTCTGACCGGTGAACCGCTCCCCATCTCTGGTCATGCACCATGTGCCCAGTATCTCATCTCTCTCGAACTTCACGGGTAGGAAGGGATTAATTCTTGCACAGTCAGAATTGACCTGAGGGCCTCCAATGATGATTGACACATCCTTCCTCTCTGGTCCTGGAAGCAGTGATGAGAGGATCTGAGCCCCTTTTTCATCAACCTCAGGCCGACACTCCTTCCCCGTGGAAATGGTCGCTCCCAGGAACAGTTCGTCATACAACGGGATGGTAGTCTTACTCTGGCAAAACCACAGCAGGTTCTCAGCGAATTGAAAATGACCAGGGAATCTGAACCCGGTGAGAACGTCCCACGATCCTGCCACAAAAAGATCGCCCTCTCCCAGCCGTTCTACAGCCATGAAGGTAACATTCTCACCCGTGCCAGCTGCAGAACCTTGGCCGTCTGTGTCACTGCTCTGAGTCGTCCTATTCCCTCGGAGCAAAGGATATCCCCTGCCCAGTGAAACGGATTGGGAACTATACACACTGATGGGAGGAAGAGACTCAGTCACCGGGTGAGGAACCCACCTATCAACGAAGGGTATATACGGTTTCCCCGTGTTTTTTTCATCCGTTATCTGATCGTCATTGAACCGCACACTGGATCCCATCTCTTCAAGCAAAGGGTTGGTGACCTCACTGTGATCCCTGTTGTCGAAATCTCCCGATCCCGCCAAAAAGACCGTTCCTCCTTCACGCAGGTACTTCCTCACTACCTCAACATCTTCTGAACCGAATGCATTCTCTGGATTCAGGAGCAGTATCAGGGAATAAGCGTGTGTTTCCACCCTCTCCAGCCCCTTGAAATCTACACTGAACCCCTTCTCTGCTGCCAACTGCGTAAAATCATGAAGCGTATCGCCCAGAAGGGGATACCCCCCATGACCCGTATCGATGAGGATATGAGAAAGACCATCCTCACACCCCACGGGGGTCAGGCCCCCCAGAATCAGTGCTGCTATCACGAGCCATTTCAACGCTATCACCACTTTCATGCACATTCCCCATTTCTTTTAACCATTAGGTATGCGGCAATCCATACAAACCCAAGAATTGCGAGACTGCCACAGGTGGTGGCATACCAATATTTATATAGGAATTGTCCGAACGTGAAGTGGTGGTTCTTTGAACCGAAGAAGTGTTCTCCTGGCTTGCATAGGTGCTATGCTGATCGCCTCTCTGTCCGCTCAGGATTTTTTCGTAAAGGAATGGCAACGCAGCTATAGCACAGAGGAAAGAAAAGAAACTATCAATCACCTGGCTGTAGCTGATCTTGACGGAGACGGACTTCAGGACATTGTGGCAGCTATAAGCGTCAGACCCAAAGCAGGGCTTCCTGAATACCCTGTGGTTGTCATGGACTCAAAGGGAAACAAGAGATATCAGTGGACATACTCCTATCCCGTCAACGGACTATCAATTTCAGATCTGGATGGAGATGGGTTGCAGGAAATTCTGGTTTCCACAGCAGATTTGTACGTTCTGTCAAACAAAGCACAGAACCTGAATTTCCCGCAGGTGGGCACGGTTGTATTCGCCTGTGAGGCTGACGATCTGGATAAGGACGGAAATGCAGAACTCCTGATTGGGACTCGAGAAGTCATCTGTAGAGGTGAAACGCTATCCTGGAGGTACAATATAGGTAGCCAGATCAAGAAGATTATTATCACTGATTTGACCTGGGATGATACCAAGGAAGTAATCGTTTTGACAACGCAGAACGTTCATGTGTTTGACATGTATGGGAGCAAACTGTGGACCAGCCCTGGAGCTCAAAACTTGTTGGACATGACTGTTGAAGATAGCAATGGGGACAGGGAAAAGGAGATCTTTGTCTCCACCGATAACAGAAGGATCTACATCTGGCAGGCCAGGTCTGATGGCCTGAAGCAAGAACTTGTTCTCAGGTCATCGCGTGCCGACATTCTGGCTGTTGTGGATTTGACCCAGGATGGGATACAAGAGATTATCGTGGCTTCATCCCTCTTGAGGTTGGAAGTTCTGGACCTGAAAGGTACTCTTCTGTGGCAGTACCGGTTTTCGCGCGTTGAATTGCGAGATAAATTCACTGACATGGTTGTTACGGATTTGAATAGAGATGGCTGGCCAGACATTCTCCTTTCTCAATCAATAAGTGCCATGGCAGGTGACCTAGATTCCTATTTGTTCTATTTGAAGAATCAAGCAGGGATAACACCGTCTCCAGACAAAGGGAGTGAGTACTACGATAAGGCAATGGCCATGTTTGACCAGGGGGACTGTGCAGAAGCAATCAACTTGTTCAATCAGGCCAAGACGGCATTCCTAGAAAGTGACAACCGGGAGATGGCTGACAAATGCCTGGAGTATATTGGCCAGTGTGAGGAGATACTGGAATTGGAGGCGGCTGATGTCGCTTTCGCTGAAGCAGAAGCCTATTTTGAGCAGGAGCAGTATCAGGAGGCACTTCGCCTGTACCGGGATGCCATGAATATGTATCAGGAATTGGGAAAGAAGGATGAGGCGGAGGCATGCTCTGACAGGATAGCGGAGATAGAAAGCTTGTTAACACCGGGAGAAGAGGAAGAGACCCAGCCAGAAGAGGATCGCAGGCCACTGGGAATTCTGTTGATACCGCTGGTGGTGGGCGGGCTTGGAATAGGGATATTTGCACTGATGAAAAGGCGGGGGAAGAAACCCATTCAGGCTGTGGCAGAAAAAGAAGAAAAACCGGAACCCAGAAGGAAGGAACCCGGAAAGAAGGAAGTGCCGGAGAAGGTTAAAGACAAGGAACGGAAACTGAAGGCCCAGTTCGTCTATGGCGAAATTAACAGAGAACAGTACCGCGAAGCATTGAAGAAGCTCCAAGAAGATCAGAATTGAAGTTCCACATTGATACAAGTATATTGCTCTTTTACAGAAGAAGAAAGGTTATCCTCTGCGTTCAGGCTGCCGTGCTACTCTCCACCCTCAATCTCCCGAATGGTCTTGTATGTCTCTTTCAGTCGAATAAGCTCGTCCCTCAAGGCTATCAAGTTCCACAGCAGTGCGGGCTGGGGGTCCCTGTGGTAGTTCTCCCTGAAGAAAGTGATGGTCTTGTCCAGGTATTCTACAGGGGTTGTATCTCCCTCCATGATCTTCTCCTTCATGGAGGAAACCATCCGATCCCAGTCTTCCATGTTTCCCCTACGTACTACACGTATATAAAATTATCCCCTCAACAGTCGCACGGGATGAAAAGCAAGGAAGAAACCGACATCGGCAGAACGTGATACCTGTATACTGAGAATAATCTATTTCAGATATCGTATGATGTCATTTTCGTCATATCTCGAGATTATTCTTCGAGAACGTCCCACTTTTTTCACATAGGGTGCATCCACCAGGCGCAAGGCTTCCAGCTTCCCCACGACTGCGTTATACTTCTTCAGTTTGTGCCCTGTTCTGTCCTCGAAGAGGGTATATAATTGCTTGGACAACATTTCTCCCTGGTTTTCAGCTAGCATCTTGAGCAGTGCCTTCTCAACGGGAGACAATCCCTGGAGTATGCGCTTGAGATGGATAGTCCTGGCTTCAGCCGCGTGGGCTCGATCCGCATGCTCCTGCGAGATTTTTCTGGAACCGTCTGCCTCAGCTTCCAGAGCACTGCGGTACATGAGTTCAATTCCCACACGCAGGTCTCCAGCATCCAATGTCAGACCCGTAATGTATGAGAGCAGTTCATCTGATAGAACATTTTCCACCAAGCCATGGAGCATCCTATCTCTGAGAATCTCATAGATCTGACTGCGAGTATAAGGATCAAAGAAGATCTCGCTGGGATGGAAGACGGTATGCACTTTGGTTGCCAGCACGAATCGGAATTCATTCTCAGACAAAATGCCAATGACGCCTGTCCTCACTCCAGTGTACTTCTCATGGGCTCTCAAGATATCATACAGAATATCATTGGCATACTTATCATAGAAGAGGTGGTCAATGTCATCCAAAGCTACCACCAGGCATTTGCCTTCTCTCTGCAGTTTCTTCATGATCTCATTTTGAATTCTGGCCAGGGGAACCCCCGTCTCAGGAGGGAGATGTCCAACCACCTTCTTGTAGATCTGGGCGAAAATCTGGAAGGGTGTGCTGTTGAACTGACAGTTGATGTACACAGGGACGATCTTATCTGAAGACTGTTCCACTTCGTCAAACACCAATTTCACAGAAGTAGTTTTCCCTGTGCCGCAAGGACCCAAAATCAAGGAGTTTACCGGGCTCCCTCCCATGATTCCACGCCTCAAATTGTAGGTGATTTGCTGCAGTTGGGAGTCTCTGAACCCAAACCGATCTGGCGTGTACTCTGGATCAAAAACCCGATCATTTTTGATCAATGTTTCATCATAGAGGAGAATATCCTTAATTTCCTTGCGTCTCATTACATTGTTGTGGAAAAGGTCTCTTATAAAGGTTGTCAAAGGTAAGATTTGAGTGTCTTCGTCCAGAGATATCAAAACAAGAGGATTTCTGAGTCTCAGAGAAGCATCATACAAGATACGACTTCCACGACATGGAACTACCTGATATATATTTTGTCACCTGGGGCATGGAAGATAGATCCTAGGTCAATCCTAGATCAAAGGGGACCAGATCCTGGGTCACCGCTCAAGAGAGAGTACATACAACGCATTAACCGGGCACGATTCCACACATCTGAGGCAGTGAGTGCATTTGATAGGTTCCAGAACATCGCTGTGCGTGAAAAGAGCACCTGCAGGACAGGATTCGACACAGACATAACACCCCGTGCACCTGTTGTTAATCTTCACTATGTCATCTTCTAGGTAGATGGCACCTTCCGGACACGCCTTTTCACACTCGCCGCATTGGTTGCAGACAGTGATCATGACAGTACTGTCTGGCTCAGTAGTGATTCTGACAGCAGACTTTTCCGGATTACTTTCGCCAAAGAGGGAAATGGCGCATACAATTTCGCATGCTCTGCACCCAATGCACAGCTGCTCGTCACCTTCAATCATGCGAAGGTTTAGCTCATGAGGATATAAGGTTATGGCTGGCGTGTGGAGTGAAGTTGAACACCAGGAAAAAGAACCCGCAACTAGAAGTAGCCCTGCAGGAATTTGTGTACACAGAGGGGGAGTTCTCCACCATATCCTCCTTCCAGTACAGCGAAACTGGGACATCCAACGGATTTGACCCTTTCACCGATCTCCTCATATGTTTTCTGCTGGAATCTCAACATGGACAGAGGATCTCCTATGTATCCATCAAACCCAGCAGATACTGCTATGAGGTCAGGGTTAAATTCAAGTGTTTTCTTACATCCTTTCTCAAATAGGGCCATGAAATCGTTGTGGTCGGCTCCTGCATTCAATGGAAAGTTTATGCAATTCGATTGACTTTGGTGACCTGTTCCGGGATATATGTGGATTTGATGCCACGATATGTAGAGGACGGCTGGATTTCCCAAAAAAATGGCCTGGGTTCCATTTCCATGATGACAGTCAAAATCCAGTATTGCCACCCTATCGAGCGTGGTCAGGGCCTTGGCCACAGCAATGGCCACATTATTGAAATAACAGAATCCGCCCAGGCTTTCTCGTGAAACGTGATGTCCAGGAGGACGCATCAGCGAAAAACTCCTTCCCTCGGAAAGGGATAATTCCATGGCTGTCACTGACCCTCCTGCAGATAAGACAGCAAAATCATAGATGTGAGGGAGGTTGGGAGAGTCCCAGTTGTAAAAGTCATTGTTCTTAACACTTCTCACAAGTTCTGGAGAATGAACCAGAAGGAGATCCTGTTCTGTACAGGGTGAAGGTTCGACAAACGAATAGTCCTTTTGTGTGAGGAGTTCATATGTCTTTCGTACACGTTCCGGTGACTCGGGGTGACCAGGGGACTTGAATTCCAGGCATCGAGGCGAGAAGACCACATTCATACGTGAGAGAATATGGCAGGATATTTAAGCATTCCTCTGGACAATGAGGTAGATCATCCCTCTACATGATTGAGGGGTGACACCTGCATCCCCTCGAGAGGAAGAGGAAAAGAGAGAAGGAGGAAGTGGGACCTGAGAGATGACGTTGCCCTCGTTAATTAGTGTCATTGCAGGAGTTGAACAGAGATTGAAACCAGCTCCTGAAATTCTGAGGAAGATCATCTTCCAGTGTAGAAAGAAACGTCTGAAGGACATGAGAGTTCACAGGGTAGACGTCAATCCTGCCAGGCTCTCCCCTGAACCGCTCCACAATGTGGCGTGCCTGCCTGTCCCTCACCAGAAGTCCATCTCTGTATATTTCATATCCGTCCACAATACTGCCATTCTCAAGAGCAATAAATCCAGAACATGCATCAAATGTAACTCTGAGCACGCCGGTGACCCTTCTAGGTTCCATGTCTCTAATAAGTGATTCTAACTCCTCTGAGCCCGGGTTCGGGCTCATGATTCTTGCCAGGAAGACCATTATATCACGTCGTTGGAGTATGAAATCCAAGACCTTTATCCTTAAAAATGTTATGGCCCTCAAAAGCTGCTATTTGCCGGCACGTCTCCCAAATAACTGTGTTATCCTGAATTCTGTTCGCTTTGAGCATAAACAGGAACCTGAACAAAAGAGAAAAAAGAGATCAGTTACACGATCTTCAATTCTTTTCCACACGTTTCAAAGGCTCGCAGAGCGTCGTTCAAGTCCTCATCGGTTAGACCTGCATTCATCATGGTCCTGATGCGGGCCTTGTCCTTGGCCACCATGGGGAACACAATGGGTAACGCGAATACACCGTTCTCGAAAAGTTTGTCAGACAATGCTTTGGCAACGCTGGATTCCCCCACAATAACAGGAGTAATGGGAGTCTCTGATTGACCGGTGTCGAAGCCCATGCTCTTCAACTCTTTCTTGAAATATGTGGTATTATTCCACAGTCTTTTCCAGTGCTCGGGCTCAGATTCCAATATCTGAATGGCTGCCAGTTGAGCTGCAGCCACTTGGGGAGGATGAGAGGCAGACAATAGCCAGGTCCTGGACTTATTGAAGGCGAAATTCACCAAATCACGGCTTCCTGCAATGAGGCCACCCACCACACCATATGCCTTTGAGAAGGTCCCCATTTCCACATGGATCTTCCCTTCCAGATTGTAGTGAGCGCCAATTCCTCTGCCGTTCTCGCCAAGAACTCCTTCCCCGTGAGCATCATCCACATAGGTCATGGCACCATGTTCTTCTGCCAGGTTCACTATTGCATCCATTCTGGCAACATCTCCATCCATGGAGAAAACACCGTCCGTGATGATCAATATTCGTCTGTAGGCTTCCTTTTCAGCCTCGTTCAACACGTCCTCCAAATTGCTATAGTCCCTGTGTTTGAAAATCGCTCTGTCAGCTGCAGAGAGCCGAACTCCATCAATGATGGACCCGTGGTTCAACTCATCGGATATGATTAAATCTCCCTTATCCACCAGCTGGGGAATGAGCCCTGAATTAGCTGCAAACCCTGTCTGGTATACCAGAGCGGCTTCGGTTCTCTTGAATCTCGCCAGAGCTTTCTCCACCTCCATATGAATGTCCATGGTCCCCGCGATGGCCCGCACTGACCCCGATCCCGCGCCGTGTGTGTCAATAATCTCCTTGGCAGCTTTTTTCAGGTTGGGATGGTTGGACAAATTCAGGTAGTTGTTGGAACACAGCATAATAACCTTCTTTCCTTCTACCACAGAGAGGGGAGCAGAAGGTCCTTCCAGAACTCGTAATTTCCAGTTTAAGTTTTGTTCTACTAGGTTCTGGTATTCTTCTCTCAAGAATACTGTTGGATTTCTTTTCATAGGATATCCTCCTTTATTCCATATATAGAACGACTTTTCCGGAGTTTCCCGATCTCATGACCTCCATTGCTTCGAAAAACTCCTCAAACTTAAAGGTATGGGTTATCACGGGATCCACGTTGAGCCCCGCTTTGAATAAGCCCCGCATTCTGTACCAGGTATCCCAGACCAGGCGCCCGGTAATTCCCTGGACCGTAACATACTTGAAAACCACGTTATCAGTGAGATCAGTGGTGAATTCTTTTGAAAATACTCCCAGCAGCACTATAGTCCCTCCTGGTCTCAGGAGTTTGAGTCCCTGATTGACAGCAGCAGGACTTCCTGTGAATTCCAAAACCACATCTGCACCCACTCCATCGGTAGCTTCCATCACTCCAGCATGCACATCCACATCACCAAAGAAAACTTGATCTGCACCGACTTTTTCTGCAATGTCTGCCCGGTACTTATACTTCGCCTCGGTGGCAAAAATCTGAGCTGCACCAATCGTGTGGCAGATTGCAGTGGCGAAAACCCCGATGGGCCCACATCCCAGGATAACCACATTTCTCCCCGGGACGTCTGCCGCGAATACGGTATGCACCGCATTTCCCAGTGGGTCCTGTACACTCGCATACTCAATGGGCAAATCAGGATCGTTCTTCCATATATTTTGGGCAGGTATCCGAGCATATTCAGCAAAAATGCCTGACGTGTCCACACCCAGGATCTGCAGGTTTGAGCAGATGTGGCGCTGTTGCATTCTACAGTTGTAACATGAACCACAGAAAATATGGGATTCTGCTGAGACATAATCACCCACCTGAACAGTCGTGACATCACTTCCGATTTCAACGACTTCTCCTCCAAACTCATGACCATACAGGAGCGGAGGAGTGATCCGTTTCTGCGCCCACTGGTCCCAGTTATAGATGTGCACATCTGTTCCACAAATAGAACATGCTTTGACCTTGATGAGAACATCACGTGCTCCCACGATAGGGACTGGCACCTCTCTGATTTCTGTTCCTCCTGGCTCGGGGTTGGTTTTGAAGACAGCCAGCATTGTGTCTTTCATTTTATTCCTCCTGCATAAGTTATACACCTTACAACACACAGGTATTTAAGGTTGCATGTGGCGCGCGAAACTGAACCGTCCTCACAAGGGGTGTCGTCTTAGATCAGATGGCGAGTTCACGAGAATGGTAGCATTGAACACGAAAGAAGAACAGGGCGACGACCAGGATTCAGAAAATCCCACCACGTTTCTCAAGAGATCTCCTGGCTACCTGAACCTCGACATTCCGTACAGCCATGGTGTGGTATCCTGTAATAACTCTGAAGTATTTCTTCTCTGAAAATGCTCTATCCAGGTCTGAATCATTGGTGTCCACTCTCAAAGCTTCTGTTTGTTGGAGCTTGGTGGGGGTGGCAACCACCATGATTCTGTCGATGCCAATTTTCTTTATAACTGCTGGACTTAACTGCTGGTTTCCTCTACCCAGTATGAATCCCTGTGCTCCAATGGGACTGACAATCAGTGTGGAACGATCATACTCTCCAAGGAGGCGTAGCAATTCCTTTTCATTGACGTCCTTCCCGATCAACGTCCTATTGACCACAGCATCTATCCCCAGGAGAGTCTTATCGATGCCCAGTTCCTCACCGACAGTTCTCAGAGTGCTCCCCGAACCCAGGATATATAAGGTGTCCTCCTCCATCAATTCTAGCAGATACTCTGCAATTTCCTTTTTCAATTCTTCTTCTGAAGGCCCGCGAACCATCATCTTGGCACTCTGTATATAACTATCTTCAAATGGAGTAACAGCAATACCATGCAGGTCTATTCTCCATTCTCCTTTACGATATGCTATCTCATCCAAATCCATAATCTCCACTTCGCTGAGTCCCAAATTCCCCTCTACAAAGGCGAGAATCACTTCAGCTACACTTTCTGGATTGACCCCAAAGACGCCAGAATGCATTTTTACTCCTGCCGGGATGCCCACAACAGGAGTTTCAGCATCTACCACCTCAAATATGTCTCGTGCTGTCCCATCCCCTCCACAGAATACTATTAATTCTGCATTATGGGTCTGAAATTCTCTGCAAGCCTTCTTTGTATCTTCCCTCGTCGTGATGTCCGCACATTCATGGAGAACTGTGTACTCCTGTGAAGAAAAGCCTGCCTCCTCGAGAAGGGCTGCTCCCATGTTCCCGGAGACAGTAACCCAGGTAATGGGAAGTTCTCTCTTGCACTCATTGCGTGCCCTTACTAGCACTTTCAGCATACGAAGTGCCCTTTCTCCTGAGACAGGCTCTGCACCTCTTTCAATTGCCTCTTCTACCACATTATCTGTTCCTTTCAGTCCAACACGTCCACCCATTCCAGCAATGGGATTAACGACAAACCCAAAAACATGCATCACTCCCTGTTGCATGGAACACTTTTAAAGGTGGTTCTGTTACTCTGTGCCTACCACTATGGATTCCACAGGGCTTTCGAACTCCCATACCCTCCTGGCCGACAGAAAGCAGATGATGCTTATCTCCACAAGGCTCAGGCGGTCTATTTGAGCTATCCCTGATGAGGTTGGCGCAACGATGACAGGTTTGCATTCTGCCGTATTGCGGGGAGTCTTTCCTAACTTCCTGCATTTCCCTTCAACCAGATATCGACACTTACTGTATACTGCCCATTTCCTTCCAGCTCCATCCAGAATGCCCTCTTCATCTTCGATTCCAATGAAGAGAACCATTTCTATCTGGATGCCGCACGCCATCACCAACTTTCTCCTGTTCAAGGTCTGAATGATCCTTCCCAGTCCTCCACCCATTTTCCTGTTCACGAATTGAGCTCTCTCAGGTAGGTCCCGTCTGTGTATGCCATGGTACTCCCCATTGCATCTGCATTCGCACTCTTCTGGTTGACTCTGTGCCGTTTCACAGCGGATATTATGACTCATTCCATCACCTCCGTTATTTCAAAGGAAATTCTCGATTTTGATCTCTGTTAGTCATAAGAGTAGATACTTCTTAAGGGTTGGGTCTGTCCTACAATGTGTAAACCAGAAAGAAGGAGTGGGAAGCATTGATAAAGGAAGATCCGAAAAAAGAAGATCAGAGGTGGTAGTATACCTCTAACTCATATGGATGGACTTTCTTTCTGTAGTTGGCCCATTCCTCCGCCTTCAGGGCGATCCAGTTATCCATGATAACCCCTCCCAGTACCTGTCTGACAAGCTCTGACTTTTCAACTTCTCTGATGGCTTCTCCCAGGCTTCCCGGCAAATCTATGATGCCCCGTTTTTTCCGCTCTTGATATCCTAAGTTGTATAAATTGTCTTTCTGGGGACTTTCAAGTTCCAATCCTTCCTCAATGCCTTTGAGCCCTGCCCTCAGCAGCACAGCGAAGACCAGGTACGGATTGCACGCAGGATCTGCACACCGAATTTCTGCTCTTGCTGCTTTCTCTCTATTCTTCAACGACAAAGGTACCCTGATGAGAGCAGACCTGTTCACTACAGACCAGGAGACATAGGTGGGGGCCTCAAAATTTGGGATAAGCCGCTTATATGAGTTCACCCACTGGGCCAGAATGCCGCATATTTCACGTGCATATTTCAACTGTCCTGCAATAAACTGCCTGGCAATATCTGACAGCCCGTAGTCATTCCGGGAATCAAAGAACAGGTTATCCCCTTTCTCATTTGCCAGACTCTGGTGGATATGCATGCCAGAGCCATTGATACCTTCAATGGGCTTCGGCATGAAGGTAGCCACCATGTCGCTCTGCTCTGCTATGAATTTCACAATCCACTTATATAACATGGTGAAATCTGCCATCTTCAGTGCTTCTGCGTAGTTGAGATCAATCTCATGCTGCGAGAAGGCTGCCTCATGGTGGGAATACTCGGCCTCAATCCCTGTCTGGTTGCCCAACTCGGAGAGAATCCCAATAATCTGCTCCCTGACACGCTCACCACGGTCTCTGAAGGGTGAAGCAAAGTACCCGCCTGAGTCTGTTACCCTGGCGACTCCATCCTGCTCGAACATGAAGAATTCCAGCTCAGGGCCTACATTGTAGATGAATCCCTTTTTCAGAGCATATTCTAAATTCTTCTGTAAAACAAACCGAGGATCACCTGGATGTCGCGTGAGGCTGCCATTTTGAGGTTCATAGATGTTGCACAAGACACGGGCCACCCGGGGTCTGTCTTTCTCTTTTCCATTCTGTCTTGCCAGAGGCAGTTCAATAAACGTGGACACATCAGGTTTTACCACCAGGTCACTTTCCTCCACGGGGTTCATCCCCGTGACGGATGAACCGTCAAAGCTCAGTCCTTCTTCAAGTGCCTTGGGAAAGATCTTGAGAGGAACCTCGAATTGTTTCAGTTCTCCCACGAGGTCAGCAAACTGTAATTTTATGAGCCGGATGTTTCTTTCTTCACAAAAGTCAACAATGTCTTCAGGGGTGTGCATATGTACGTTGGGTATCCCTGTATATAAAGGTTTCTCTTCACTTTGGGTAATGTAAGAAAAGCATGCAAAGCCTACGCTTTCCGGAAAATATGAACTCTCACTCAGAGAAGATCTGACCCTGGAATGCGTAGACGACAGTTTTCTTGTCCAGCCAACAATCTGGAGGGAGTCCTGCCTTGATACACGCCTGGCAAAGGAATTCTTCAGAATCCCACTCCCATTCCACGGGTACCTGGGGGAGAAGGATGCCCTTGAACATACCCTGTTCTATCATGAGACCGTCCTTTCCAATAGTGACGTTGGCAGGATCTGGCTTGATGGGGGTCGGTTCTGTCAGGACAGTAACCTCCACAGTAACAGTCTCCATTTCAGAGGCGGTAACAGGTGGAAACCGGGGATCTCTCACCGCTGCAGAAATCGAAGAATCCAAGAGTGCCTCGATTAAAGGGTAGACAGGCTCTGGATACCCGATGCAGCCCCTGAGATGCTCGTTCTTCTTGAGAGTGACGAATACACCTCTTTTCTCGTTGAGAATGGTGGGAAAGCCGTTGATAGGAAGTGCTGTTCCAGTCTTGAGAAAGTGAGCAATATTTTTCCTGGCTAGATTTACCAGGTACTGGCCTTGTTCTTGCGTGAGCATGATCAGTGTTTGAGTCGTCACATAAAAGGGTTGGGTGCTGATCCACTTCAGGTCGGTGAGAGGGGATGTGAACCCCTTGTCAGGAGGGAGAAAGGACGGTGGGAAACCTTTAAGATGTCATGGAAGAACATCTCGTCATGAGTTGGGATTTGTTTTCAGATAGCACAAAGCAGGCTTTCAACCTTTTTTCAAAGGTCTTTCAGAAAGTCAAGAGCCTTTTTGAAAAGAAAAAACCCGTCCTCATAAATTTAACCCCTCATGATGTGGTCATCCGACAGGGTGAAAAGGATATCATAATTCCACGAAGTGGAAAGGTGGCGCGAGTGAAAGAAACTGAGAGGCGTTCCGAAACTGTTGACGGTGTGGATATCACTGATATATCTTATGATAAAACGGTGAACCTTCCCGATCCCCAGGAGAATACAGTGTATATTGTCAGTGTCATTGTAGCATTCGCCAATAAGGATCGCAGAGACCTGGTATTCCCTGATGGACTGCATGCCTACAGGGATGAAAGGGGACAGATTGAAGCAGTACCAGGTCTGAGACGATTTTGCAAAGCATTTGAGCCTGCCAGGAGGATCGTGGATCTGTTCACCTTTGATGGAGAATGAGGATCATGACCTTCTACCCACCAGCAGAGAGAGTATCTCGTGAAAAGCAGAAGTCGGAAGGAGAGTTGGAATATGGGCTCTCCGCTGAGAGGCCTCAGTGTTTGAGAAGAAGGTTATGGGGGCAATGGTTTGTTGAGCCTCGGGGGGATTTACCCTTCCAACCAGTACCTTCCAGTTATAATAAGTAGAGGGCTCCATTCTTTATAAAGCTTGCGGACTCTGCGAATTTCGCGACCCGATTTCAAAGTCGGTGGATAATTAATAAAAAAACCGCACACGACATTTAGAATGATGATGAAAATTTCTTTTTAAGAATAATGGAAATGATAATAAAAAATAAAAGGACATAAAATGAAGATTCATGTCCGGACGCATACGTACGGATCTCTGACTTCAACTTGCTGTTTGTAAAGACTGATCCATTCGCTACTACCGTTTGTCGTTCCCTGATTTCTGATTATACGGATGGTACGACTCAGTCCTTTACCATGCAAGATGGAGTGAATACCCACAATCTTTTTAAGACCCATCACAACGCCTACCCATGGACCTCATCCAGGTGCTCATGGACGTACTCTTCCCCATATTCCTTATATTTGGGATTGGTGTCCTGCTGGGTAAGACCAAGAACCCGGACACACGTTCCATAGCCCACCTCAGTATCTATATCCTCCTTCCTTCGCTAGTCTTCACTACGTTCATAGACAGAGATGTCCTGGGCAGCCTAGCAGTTATTGGAGTCTTCGTGGTGGGGTTTACGGGAATCCTCTACATCATATCCCTCACAGCCTGTAGACTTCTCAATCTGGAGAAGACTGTAGAGAGTGCATTCCTCCTGTCAGTCCTCTTTACCAACTCAGGCAACTATGGCGTCCCCTTGTGCACCTTTGCCTTTGGTGAAGAAGGAACAATCAGTGCGCTGGCCTACATGATGTATGGATCAATCATCATGTACACGCTTGCCGTGTACATCGCATCTAGGGGTAAGTCCAGCTTCAAGGAGTCCTTTCTGAACGTATTCAAAATCCCACTCATATATGCAGTAGTAATAGCATCTCTCATCAGCTCACTCCATGTAGAAGTTCCCTCTTTCGTGGGAAAATCAGTCGGCCTCCTGGGATCTGCCGCCATCCCCGTGTGCATGGTGCTTCTGGGTATTCAACTCTGCAATACGCATATGAACAAAGATTTCAAATCACTCTTACTGGTTAATATCTTGCGATTGGGGCTATCTCCTCTTATCGGCGTTGCTCTCACCAGTTTAATGGGAATAGAGGGTGTATTGCGGAGTATCTTGATTGTTGAATGTTCCATGCCTACGGCCATTAATTCTGTCTTGATTGCCATTGAATTCGATGCAGAACCCGGATTTGTTTCCAGTGCAGTTCTGACATCTACCATAGCCAGCATCGGTTCACTGACAGTACTGCTCCTGTTTTTGACCTGAATCCATCTCAAGTCTACGCAGTTTCCACAAGAAACAGGGTCCCTGAGATAATAGGCTTCTTACGGTGTCGAGACTTTCTTGTGGCGTGACGGTCGAGCAGATAGGATAGGAACCTTCAGGATGTCAGTTTCAGGAACCAGTGCCCCGAATCGAGTAAGAGAGGAAGCATCTTGCGAAAGTATCCACCATGTACCGGCAGACGAGAATCCAAGGGCGCAAGCCATAAAAGGTATCTCCTCAATTTCCTCTTGTGAAACCTTTCTTAGCCCTCTCAGTGTTGCTGGCCACCATTGTCTCCTCACTTGTTGTTGGGTATCCCTTCCCATATTACATCTATATGGTCCATGAACTGATACTCTTTCTGGTTTTACTGTGGTTTTTCAACGTTGTTGCACATAAGAAATGGACTGAATCTCTCTTGTTTGTAACAACTTTTTCATTTGTCTTCTTCTTTCTGACCATCTCCCCTCTAACCTCATGGTTTGCACCTGACTACAGTTTGTCGTACACAGGGGATCCGCTCATCCACGTAGATTATCTTTCCACAGCTGTTGGCCCCAGGCCCTACTCCAGTGAAAAAGAAGAGGAGGCTGCTTCCTACATTGAAAGAATATTACACCAGAAGGGATTATCACCAGAATACCACACAAACGTCACAGCCACAATCCAGGGAGAAAAAGAGGAATCCTTTCTCTTCTGTGCTCACTTTGACACGGTGGAGGACTCCCCGGGTGCAGATGACAATGCTTCAGGAGTGGCTATCCTGCTGGAATTGGATATCCCTGAATCTCCCAAGAACACGCTCATGATCACCTTCTTTACGGGCGAAGAAAAGGGATTGACAGAGTCCACCGACATGGCAGATGCTCTTCAGACGAATCTGAAAGGCGTAATCTGCGTTGATACAGTGGGTGTAGGGGAAGATCTTCACATTTCCTGCTTGAGATCTCACAGGTTTGCCTCATTCTGGCTTGCACAGCTCATATATGGACTATCAGATGAGGGAACCCCCTCTATTGGCCCTCTATTTAGTGATCATGTCCCTTTCAACAGAAAAGGAATACCAGCTGCAGGCATTACAAGATCGACCAACAGGTTGTATCCCCACATTCATTCTGAACAGGACAGAATCGTTCATGAAGAGTACGTGATGAGGACCGGTTCCCTGATCCAGAAGGTGATATTCCACGTATCGTACGCGGAGAACCCATATGCCTTCGTGGAGAGGGCACTAATCACGTCGATAGTGTTATCAATAGCTCTCTCATGTGGAGTGTGGTGGATCGTCTACAACGTGCGCACAGAAAGGAAGGAATAGTCATTGTGTGCAGGTATTCTGGACAGATGCACTCAACGAAGCATGCTTTCTGCCCTTCCTAGACTCAAGAGAGTCAATTTCCCTCTTCATACGTTCTTTTAAACATCTGAGACTCGGTGGATACACAAGAGACGGAGGTCTTCCTGCCTCGAAGAATGGTAGGTTCCAGTTCAAGAGTACAATCAACAATCCAGGACTCTGAGTTTTCCTGCTGTTTGAAACTAATCGAAATGGAATTATCCACCGTCAACTGAAAAATCGGGAGGACCAGCAATGATAGAACACTGGGGTAACCCTGGGCAGCCTGAATTGATGACCTATGCTCACGATCTTCCCATTGCACTGACCCCACAAAAGGTTTAAATAGAGCCCAAATTATGCCATCTATCAGCAGACAGAAGGCGATACTATGAAATGGAAATGCGGAGTCAGTGTCCTGGTACTGGTATTGTGTGCTGGATATGCCAGTTCATGGTGCATGTCTCAGACATTCTGTGATTGGCCCATGTTCAGGTTGAATGCTGTACACACAGGATATTCTCAGTGTAGCCTGCCTGACAAATTGGAGGAGCTGTGGACGTATCAAACGGGCGGTGCTGTGGCATCTTCTCCTGCTGTGAGCAATGGAAAGGTGTACATTGGGTCGAATGACCATTCGGTGTACTGTCTTGATGCGAAGACAGGAGAGGCAGTCTGGACATACCAGACAGAAGGTGAAGTGGTATCTTCTCCTGCTGTGAGCAATGGAAAGGTGTACATTGGGTCGAATGACCATTCGGTGTACTGTCTTGATGCGAAGACAGGAGAGGCAGTCTGGACATACAGAACTGGTCAGGCAGTGTGGACTTCACCTGTTGTAGTGGAAGGAGAAGTATACGTAGGGTCTGGGGATACAAAGGTATATTGCCTTTCAGCAGATACGGGAGAAGTCCTCTGGGCCTATGAGACGGGAGTATGGATCGCTTCCTCTCCTGCTGTTTATGATGGAAGAGTTTTTGTAGGTGCTCGAGACACTATCGTCTATTGCCTCTCAGCAGATACAGGCCAGCTTCTCTGGTCTTACTCAATGGGAGAACACTATGTCAGAGTGCGTTCCTCTCCCACAGTCTACGGAAGTAAAGTATATTTTGGCTCGTATGTGTATCCTTGCTGTGACTCCTATTTCTATTGTTTTGATGCATATACCGGGGAATTGGTCTGGGTGTTTGATACTGGAGAGGAAATTGTGTATTCCTCACCCGCGGTAATGAATGGGAACGTGTATATTGGATCAGGGGATAACTTTGTATATTGTCTCGATAGTGATAGTGGCGAGCTAGTGTGGTCCTATGAAACAGGCGACGATATCGACTCATCTCCTGCTGCAGTCGATGGGAAGGTATACATCGGGTCTCATGATGGATACGTATATTGTCTTGAAGGGGAGACCGGTGAGCTAGTTTGGCTTATGGAAACAGGAGAAATTGCCGAATCTTCCCCTGCAATTGCAGGAGGTGCCCTCTACATCGGATCGGTGGATGGGATTGTCCACTGTTATGGTGTGCCTGGCTACGTACCTCCTGACACGCCCAGCCCTGAACCTCCTGAATCTTCTTCCCCACGAGAAATCACCCCTTCTTCTGTGTCTCCTGTTCCGACAAAAGTATCCTCACCAGAAAAAGGCAGAGAATGGATCAATCCATACTGGATAGCTGGAATAGCAGGACTTTCAATAACTTTGATAATTGCAGCACTGTACAGAAGAAGAATGGCATGATCATCTGCTTTTCAGCCAGATGCAATTGACACTGACCTCCAGCCTGGGCAATCCTTTCTCGATAGAAGAACAAAAATAAAAGAAGGAAGACAGATTAGAGATCTTTATCCTCTTCCCAGTCTTCCTCTCCCACTTCTAAGAGATCCCATTCATCATCGAACTGAACAAGCTCGAACTCTGTATCGCATTCCTTGCAGGTAACGATATCTCCTTCTTGTGGATTCTTCACGTTGATAGCGGCGTCACAAATTGGACACTCCAACATCATGTAGAACACCTCGGTGGCGTTGATTAGCCCGTTTATAAAATCTTTTCTATTGATTTCCTCGTGGTGTTACACGTCAAAAGATGGATTTAACCCTTCTTATCGGCACCATGGATAATAAAAATGAAAAAATAAATTACAGAATGTCACTCAATATGGAGCTACCTCATAATCTCCTCTTTCTCGTCATTCTAAGTTACCCGGTGTCTGTCCTATTATTCCATCAAAAGCTTTCACAGCATCAGCGTGCGCCCTGCCCGCATTCACAAGACACAGAGTTCACAGAGAGCGTCTCATAGTCTTCCCACAAGAATCCACTCAGCAATTCGTGTCTTCTTGAGAAGTCTGTACTCATCAGGATATTCAAAAATTAAGAAGCAATGATTTGAAGCTAACTCCATGCATGAAAATAAAAAAAGTCAAGGAAGATAAATCAGAAATCCTCTTCCTCTTCCCAGTCTTCTTCTCCAACTTCCAAGAGATCCCATTCATCATCGAACTGAACAAGCTCGAACTCTGTATCACATTCCTCGCATACCACAATGGCTCCTTCCTTGGGATTGTTTATTGTGATCGTTGCATCACAGATGGGGCATTCCAGTATCATGTGTATCACCTCCCGCCTTGATCTTTTACCGTTTATAAAATCTTTTCGCTGCACTCGCAAAACTTCAAATATTGCATAAAAAAAGAATAAATCAACAGGACAGGCAGCTTCATCGATTTTAATAAAAAATAAGTTTCAGATCGCCGATTTATATCACATTTGCAAATAAAAATCTCAAAAATTTTCCATTTATTTTTTTTGTGTCTGTCCTATTTTTTCCCACTTCCAGATGATAGTATATGTCTTTCTCTCCAACTTTGTTACATCAGTTCCTAGAATTGCAGATAATGTTCTTCCCTTGTGCTTCAGTTTCTTATAGCTCTGGCGAATCTCACTCCGTGTCCTCCTGTCATGAGGAGCTTTCAAGACCCGTCGTATGAGATGTTCGTACTTGCTTCTCATATAGTGCTCTGCTCTTTCTCGCAAGCGTTCATGAGTCTTCCCGAGGGGGGTGAGGACACCAACCCTGGACATATTAATATCCAAGCTCTGGGCACGGGTGAAAATCCTCTGGGGAGATAGGAAGGGCATATCTGACTCATAGTGTATATAGGGGAAGGCGATCAATGAGCGGGCAACAGGGAATCCCAACGATTTCTCGATCATGCGGTGCACGATTTTACGGTTCTTGTCTGCGTGATTTTCGATCCTGTACCACATGAGGATGTAACCCACATGCTTCTGTCTCTGCTGAAGGCGGTATTTTTTGACTTTTCTCTTCTGGAAACACAATGCAGCGGGGTACCGTTTCAGCCTATCTGGAGTACAGTAGTACAGGGAGGGGGCAACTTTCTTCAATTCTCTCTTCTTTGTCTGAGAATCAAGGATCACGTATGGCATCAGCACCTCTCCTGCAGTACACTGCAACTCCTCTCTTAAAAGCCTGAACCTCTGGTGGAGACATCGTCAGCCGTCCCACTCCAAGAAGGATGTCTGCCCTATCAGTTATGAGCACTTCTTCGTACGCGCGCAGGGTTTCATCCATGGAGACAACAAATCGAGAAAACAAGTCTTTACCATCCTTCACAAAGGGGATGGCTTCTTCATCTGCTACAACTCGTCTTTGGGGAGGTGGGACCAGGGAATGCAGCTTCTGTGCCCCCTCAAAAGTCAAAACGAACAGCCCATCCATGGGACGCAGGGTGGCCAGGAGGGAGCCGTCTTCGTGCAGATGGCGTACTTTTCCCGTTCTTCCATAGGAGATTTTCGCTTTTTCAAACAGGGGGGCAGCCTCCACACCAAACTGGTATACTGCAATGTCTCTGATCATGTCCTTTTCTGTCAGACTGACTACCTCGTCAGTATGAAAAGGGTAGGTCTGGCTCAGGGAAACGGGAACCTGACCAAACACGGGATGTTCAAAGGTTTCGCCTCTTATACGGGCTATCCTGGATCTGGCCCGGGCTGTCACCGGTCTGAACTGGGTTTCTGCCCCCGTATAGGAAAAACCACTCCGCTTAGTGAACGGCTCATAAGTTTCAATAAAGTCAGAGTATTTCTTGATGACACGGTATGACTCCAGCAAATTGGGGTGTGACCTGATTCTTGATTCTACGAGTTCCCACAACGAACCTTCATGAATGGCCTGTTTTATCCTCTTGAGTTCCCCAAACGTGGAATACAGGTTGTGTCTGGTGAGAAAGGCAATTTTCTCCTGGGAGGAAAGTCTGGAGACTGTTTCTGGATCGGTCCTTGAGCATTCGGGACACTCACAAGGGAAATAGACAAGGTCTTCCAGATTCTTGGTGCCTGATGGTGTCAGGTACCTGGTTCCTTTGGCATAGAGAATGTAGGCTGCTGAATCAAAGAGATCACATCCACACAAAACCGCCAGTGGCAACAACAGCGGATGGCCAGCTCCAAACAAGTGGACAGGCCTCTCAACTGGTAGATGTTTCTTACAGGTGAGAATAATGTCTATCAAGGGCGTAAATGAGTATTTCAACAGGAAAGGGACCACAGCTCCCAGGGGATGGATCTCAAAGTCCATGGTGGCCAGTTCTTTACAGGCCCTCTCCCGCAGATCAAGGAACCTCCCTCCCTGGACTGTACCATTCATGAACCCTTTCTTGAGGTTCTGTGCTTCCCGAGCTCGCTCCAGGGTAGCCTCCAGATCGGTGAGAGCCCTTTCGTAAGTGCAGGTAGGAGTTGTAGGGATATCCAGGAAGGTTGATATATCAGACTTGATGGCCTGCTGGAATTCGATAATCTCTTGGTTGGTGACGGTAATATTCCCATAGTTCATGAGCTGGAAGCTTCCTGAATCCGTGGCAATAACCCCGTCAAAATCCAGCAATGTATGAACCCCTCTGGATGCAGCTTCTTCCCGCAAGGAGGATTCATAGATAATATATGCATTGGTAATAATCATCTGGGCCTTGAACCTCTCCTGTATTTCACGGGGGGTGATTTCAGCCTTTTTCGGGTTGATTACAGGCATGAGTGCTGGAGTTTCTACTACTTTTCCATGTATTTCAAGGCGGCCAATTCTTCCCAGTCCATCTTTTGCCCTGATTTCAAACATTGGTGCAGAAGAAAAGAGAGACTACTTAAGCTTTTTGATGCCTTGGAAACCCAAAGGTAAATCCTGGGTTTACACAAAATAGTACATACCAAAAGGGTAAATACTTCTACCACGTAAGAACCTGCGGTGGTTGTGGTGATTCCACGCATCTCAAAACGTGCTGAAGTATGCTGCCAGGGGAAAGGGCAGTCATCACTTGAGAAGGGTTACAGAGCTCTGTCAGGGGTGGGAAGATGAGGGGCTGGGTTCGAAGTCTCTTGTTTGTCAGTGCATACTCACCTCTCTTGTTGATTTTCATTATCAAGTACTTTGAAGTGGGATCAAGGAACTTCTGGATTTCCATTCTTGTATTGTTACTTGTGAATTCAATCTGGATCCCAGTCTTTATGATTGCAAGGAAATGGAATCCTAGGAGATTCAATGTCAAAAAATCGAAAAACAGAACCAGTGACGCATTGGACTACATAATAGCATATATTATTGTTTTTCTGGGGTTCGAATTCACTCAATGGCAGGATGTTGCCTCCATTGTGATACTGCTGATTGTGATTTTCTTCGTCTACATCCACTCGAATCTCATATTCATAAATCCGCTGTTGAATGTTTTTGGATTCAAGATCCACGATGTAGAAGCTGTCAAGGGTGGAAATATCGTGCTTATAACTAGAAAATTCAAGCTGGCAAGAGGAAAGCTGATTCACGCCACAAGAATGTCAGATAATATATATCTTGATATAGGAAAAAAGGACACAGAATCAGATAACACCTACGATGAGGAGGTGAGGTAATGGAGGAAGATACCAACAATGTAGTAGATGCCAACGTGTTACTGGGAAGTATGAAGGGCAGGCTCGTAGGAGCTTCACCAAGTAGTGTTGAGCTATTCTTTATTAATAGACATAAGCGAAAGCGGAAAGAAGAAAACAGGAGATTGAAAGATCAGAACCTAGGAGGTAAGAAAGGAAACAATAATCCAGCAAGCGGAGACTATGAAATCACGTACGAAGTTCTTCAAACAGATATTACTTGGGATGTTGGCTTAGTATTAGAGGGAATAGGCGAAAACAAAATGGATGGTCTGCTAAAGATAGATGGACTGTGTTTACGCAAATATAGTCCCGGTATTGTCGCCGACCAGTCTGTAATCGAGCAAATTGAAGCAAGTAAGGTTGATCACTTTCCCAAGATATACAAGGACATGCAGTCACTTGGTTTGGACAGTTATAATATCAAAGATAATGGAGTTCCCTGGGCAATGGCTGTACATATAAGAGACGCCGGACTCGTACTATTCAGGAAATTCACACCAGGCAGGATACTAGAGAATGCAGGATTGATTCCGCTCTTTGTGAGAGACGGAGTCTTCAATAGACTTGATGAGCCTGCCCTCACTGTAGACAAGGAAGTTGACTGCATCTATGATACAAGGAATAAGAGAATCTACATTTTCAACAGAGACCAGTTCGAGATAATCTTCAGTTTCATGGAAGTGTTCATGGAGAAGGTTGAATCAAAGAAACCTACCCTGGAACAACTAAATCTTGTGGACAACACCAATTTGCTGGTGGAATTGTCGAAAAATGATCCAAAGAAGGTCAGGAAACTTTACAGCATTCTGGAAAGTAAAACTCTGGCACTGATTACCCCAGATACGCTGGATGATGTTTGTAACCAGTATGTTCTGGATTTGGAATTCAACAGAACTAGACAGATAATTGTCAAACAGAAGGATCTCTGGTCAATATTACGAGCACTTGATGACGCATATTTGCTGTCCACCTCGACATTGGTCCGCTATGACGTCTATTCAAAAGAGGCACTACCTCGGATAAGAATAGTTGGTCCTCCTTGCCCCCAAGTCTGCGGCAAGGTTGTAACGATTAATGGCAATGTGATTAATGCCGATACCGTTACTTGGGATTGGGGAGACGGCAGCACTGGAGAAACGTCCCACCCCGACTTCTTCCCTACTGAACATACATATAAAGCTGCAGGGGAGTACACAATCACGGCAAATGCTCAAGGAAAACACGGATCAGTCAAGAAAGAGACAGAAATCAAGGTTGTCGGATCGACAATCAACTCTACGGCAACACAGTCTGTTCCACCCTGAATCGCAACAAAGCAGCTATCCCGCCAAATGCCTTGAACAATTGCGAACCTTCCTCAGTCTCGGTGGAAATCAATTCCACTTCAGCTCCTGTTGCCTCTGCCAATTCAGTGAAGTCTTCCACCAGCTCCTTTTCCTCTTTGATGACTAGCTTCACATTACCGCATTGAGGGCAATTCGAATCTGCAATTCCTTCTCTGAACTTCCTCAGTTTCTCGCCCGAGAGGGTCATCTCTTCTGTGTGGTTGCAGACCTCGCATGCTATCCTAACCCGGTATAAGTCCACATCCTCTGACAACAACACTGTCTCCACAGCACCTATCTGCAGGGCGTAGCGCACCTCCTTCTCTCCGTACGTCACCGGCTCATCATTAACCAGCTGCCTCAAAAATTGCTGCACCAGGTCCCGTTCGTGGGTCATTTCCAGATTCTGCAGGATGTCTTCTCCGCGGTCCACCAGTTCCCTCAACCCATACTCCCCATTGTAGCTGGTATCCACAATGCCAATAACCTTTTTCTGCAACTCGTGATGCAGGAACCCTCCCTCAAAAAACTTGTTCTTGGTGTGTCCGGGACCTCCTACCAGAATTCCCGACAGGTTCTTTTCATCCAGGAAAATGCGGTTGGCATGTTCTGCGATCCTCTTCCTGAATTCATGGTCTGCAGCATCTCTCAGCCTCTCGAACCGATGAGCTGACTGTCCTCCTGCCCGGGTCTTCCCCGGGACTCCTGAGGTCATGTAATCCGCCATACTGATACTCTTCCCCTTCAGTATCCCCACAGTGGCTTCATTTCTCTCTACAATCAATAACCCATAGACCTCTTTTGCCTCCAGCATATCATATAAAGGCTCCAGCACGAATTCCTGATCACATCGGTAAATTCGGGTACTCAACGGCTTTAAGGGCTCAAACGAAAACAACTGGATATCAGAAACACCTTCTCTCTCTGAGACATTACCACAGAAGATCACCAGGCCATTGGGAGGAGGCTCCTTGAACAGGGTGAGATGCTGTGATACCCTTTCTAGTGCTCCCAACACGTTCTTCCGGGTGGTGGTAGATTTAATATTGACTGCGGTCCCCTGTTCATCCCTTATCTGCTGGGCTACTTTGGGGATTTCATACCCTGCGGGTATATACAAAGAGACAAGCTCAGTGTGTCTCCCTTTAAAAGATGAAAGATGATCGAGCATTTTTTTGAATTTATACTGTTCCGTCTTTTTCTTCATGATTTAAGGGTAAGGCTTATGTTTATATAGTTTTTGTGGAAACACAGGAGTATGAAAGTGGTGCTCCGTATTGGCGGCTCTGTCCTGGTACCTTCAGAAATTGACAAAGAAGTCCTGGCAACCTTGGTAGCGCAGGTTGAAAAAATCAGAGCAACTCATGCCCTGTTCCTGGTAGTAGGTGGAGGCAGGACTGCCCGGAGGTACATTTCCGCAGCCAGAGATCACAATGCCACAGAAGAAACCCTTGATACCCTGGGAATACTCTCCTCACAGCTGAATGCATTGCTGCTTGTCACCTGCATCGCAGGAGCGGAACTGGTACGAGACATCCATGAAGCCATCCACGCACGAGGGTTGCCCATCTTGGGTGGGACTACTCCTGGCCAGACTACTGATACGGTGGCAGCGTTGCTGGCAGAAGTTGTCAATGCAGATATCCTGGTGAAGGTGACCAATGTAGGGGGCATCTTTACTGCTGATCCTGCAAGAGACCCAGCTGCAAGAAAGATTTCAAAGATGAGCTTTAATCAGCTGAAATCCTTTTCCAAAAAGGAGTTTGAAGCGGGAATTTCTTCTGTCATTGATCCTGTAGCTGCAACTGTCATCTCCCATAATGGCCTTCAGACTGTAGTAATCGGCGTAGAAGACATGAAAGATTTGGAAAAGGTTCTTGCGGGAAATCATTCAGGAACCGTCATTAGATAGGCGTTTTTCTCTCGATGGAGATGATGCGCCAGAGTTCTGGGTGGAAACCTGTATCCTCTGGAATCGATACCCTGGTGCCCAGAAACAGACGACAATGGGTTCTCTGGCACGGGAGTAGACTGCTGTATTTCTCAAAGATATGGTTACGTAGGTAGAAGTGGGTGTCAATCTCTTAACGAGATCACTGCCACACCAGAGGGTGAGGACGGTGCCCACCGGACAGCAATCCATGGTAATTCTCAGGTATCCCTGTCGGTACTCAGTCTCAATGGCATTGGCCCTGGGACACTCTTTCCAGATCTCAAGAGAAGGGTCTCCAATGACGTGGTAGATTTCCAGGTGATCCTTGACGTGGCGCAGGCCTCCGCTCAATGTCAGGGGCAGATAGGTCCTGGCGTAGTTGAGGATATCTCCTATTCTGTTGTTCCTCACGGTATAACTTGCTGTAAACCCTGGAAATGTGGGGATAATCCCGGACCAGATGGCATCAAAAAGTGCTTTCATCAAATCGTCATTCAGCCAGGTGTGGGAAGGTCTTGTGGCTGCAATAAGGGAAGGGGCACCTCCTTCCATGGAAAGCAGCTTTTCAGCAAAACACTCCCTTGGTCTCCGGAGATCAAACCGTCCTGTCAAACAGTTGATGCTGTAAAAGACAGACGGCGTGTCACTGATGATGGATTCGAGGTGGGGCGTCTTGAACGCGGGGTGAACCCATCCTGTGGAGGATCCGTGGTCTCTGTGCCCGACCAGCAAACATCCTTCAGAGACGGCTTCTATGAGCTTTTGAGTGGCTTCTTCCTCACTGAAAAGGTGCGTTCTCACCGTCTCAGGTACCAGACTGCCGTCCACATATTCTCGCACGTCAGGGTTGCTGGTGACATACACCCGTTCCACCTCAAATCCCAACCCTGTCATGTGGGCAGCTATGGTCTCCATGGTTCTCACGTAGGCTCTGTCTTCTCTGCCATCCCGTCTACCCTTGTCCTGGAAGTAGGCCGCAAATACCATCTTCCTGTAGTAGTGAAGGTTCTTGGGTGGATCTCTCTCATATGATATGATCCTGTCAACCACACCCAATCCTTGTTCTTCAGTCTGGAGAGGAATCCGCCCCACTGAAAGCCATGGTAGCACATACTGGTCGTTGCGAGTGGGATCCTCTTTTGTAGAATAGTAGTAATCAGTGATATTGTGACCTGAAGGGCTCCCTGTAATCTTCTCTGAGGGGATGACTTCAACGTCCCCGAACAATAAAACATACTGAAGACGACTTCCTGCGGCTCGTCTTCTCTTTCGAATATATTCTTTTATCGCCTTCACCGTGGTTCCAACCTGATCAAGGGGGACCACCTCTGTAGAAAGCCCCCGCATAGTTTTCCAGTAGGCCAGCTTTCCTGCGGGTTCCTTGAATCGATCATGGTAGATAATGAGGAATTCTGGACCTCCGCCTGGCAAGGGGGCTCCTGCCCGAGCAGGAGGTATCTCAACTCTGGTCCCAATTCCGCGTACTGGGTTCAAAAAGAAGTTTCCGTAGGCTTTCCTGTCTATTGCAGTATCTGTGGGTTCTCCTTCGCCTGGAGACGGGCTGAGATGGATGGTAACCGTAACAGAACTGAACCCTACGAGCCTTTTCCGTGCGGGGTTGTACTGGAGAGGTCTCACATGAATGAGCAGAGCACGATACTCATCAATAGTGAGGGGACCCGTCACCTCCACAATGTCCTCAGGATACAGCCTGTCAGTTCTGTAGAAGTCTTTGTCATACTCGAATCGATTTATCTTCTTGCCATCTACCAGCAGCTCCTGAGCAGGCAGAATCAGAACAGGTTCAAAATAGACTGGGTTTCCTGGTTCTACCGTGACACTATAGCGACAGTCATCAGGAATCTGCACGTACCGTCCGAATGACGGTAGCAAGGGTTTACCACTCTCTGCCAGGAACTGAGTGTGGGGTATGGTCACCTGCTTGAAAGGAATCACGACTCCCTCCACGGTGCGAGAGTCGTCTGAAAGATAGAACCCTGGAAATATATACGAAAGTACGATTTTCCGTTCTCGTTCTTCCACGGTAACCAGAGGCTCCTCCCCATGAAGACCTGCATCATATTCAAAAGGGAGACCTTCCGGCTTCAACGACTTAAACTCCCTCATATGGTTTCCCCATGTAGTAGTGCATTTTCACCATAAAAAGGTTACGCTTCACATTAAAAGGAAAGATTATGGAAGGAATTTCTGACTTCAGACTGGACAGACACGTCTCCATTCTTTATTTCCAGAAAAAATGAATATCATACCATTTTCTGATGAACAAATCTACCTCAGGAAAGAATCCGAAAATCACTGGATCATCCCCACTGTGATCTCGCTCTTTTTCGCTGGTTGAGGTATTTTTCTGCAGAAAGGGCAGCTACACATCCCTCAGAAGCAGATAGGACTACCTGCCGGAACCTCTTGCAGGTAACATCGCCAGCTGCAAACACACCGCGTACTGAGGTGGACATGTCCTCTCGGTTGACCTGTACACATCCCTCAGGGGTTACCTCTACTGTGTTGTACAGGAAATCCACAATGGGGCTGCTCCCGTGCAGGAATATGAACACGCCGGAAACGGGCAGCATCTTCTTTTCACCTCTCTTATCAGTGATTGCAAGATGAGTCACCGTTGTATCTCCCAGAATCTCAGTAACGGAAGTCTCACGGAGAATGCGGACATTTTCCATGGCTTCCAGAAGTTCTGATGAGGCTTCTTTCCGCAGAATGATATAGACGATATCAGCAAACGCAGTGACAGGATCTATTTCCTCCAGGATCTCTTCGAGTTCACCCACGACAGCCACCGTCTTTCCCTTGAAGAAGGGAGCGTCGCATGCTGCACAGTAGCTCACTCCTCTCCCGGTAAAGCCAGCCTCTCCTTTTAGGGTGGATTTCCTCCCCATAGCCCCTGTCGCAATGATGACAGTCTTTCCCCTGTATGAACCTTCAGCTGTCATCACCTCTTTGATGTCTCCATCAAAATTCACTCCTACGGCTGTCGTCTGCACGACAGAAGCTCCGAAATGTTCTGCCTGTTCCCTGAACGTGGATAGGAGAGCTTGACCTGATATCTCCTGGGGAATCCCAGGGTAGTTCTCAATCTTCTCTGCATGCCCGAGAGCTCCTGAAGCAGGGTTTTTGTCCAGTACAATGGTTTTCAAGTTGAACCGGGCTGCATAGAGAGCAGCGCTGAGCCCTGCAGGACCGCCACCAACGATTACCACATCGTACAGCTCTTCTTCAAAAAGATTCAAGGAAGTACCTGGGGACATGGGTTGACCTCATGTGTTCTGTCATGTCTACCCTTAAATACATGGCGGGAATTTTGGATTCGACCTGTCATGAGCATCAGAGTGCTTTCCCCCGGATTGATAGGTGGCACAAGACGGTACTAACCCACTTTGTGAACTCACAATCAAGGAGACTGGGAACAGTAGCTCAAGAACCTCGGAATAAAAGAGATGTGAAACAGCAGCAGAGCTGTGGTATAGTGCAGGAGGAGAATTCCTGAAGCAGCACCGGATTGCAGAGAGATGCCAGAACGAGTTCCTGTCCAACGACCAGACTATTGATTCTCTGCAGGTTGTTCTGAAAATCGGTGGCGGAGTGATCAAAAGAGAGTCTGATTTGAACTGAGGAAAAAAGCAGGAAAAATATCCAGATCTTTGTGTAGCCTGCACCAAAACATTTTTATGGTGGTTGATACTGATACTATAAGGTGAGAACATGAAAAAGGTGTTAATCCTCTTCCTGATCGTCGGTTGTCTTATGGTGGGTTCCTTCTGTGCTATCCAAGAATCAGACGAAGAGCCACTAATTCCTGAATTTCTGCGTCTTCTGGGATTCCTTCCTCCATCTGCAGGCCCCTGCGCCACCCTTGGTGGTCCGGGGGGTGGTGCAGGCCCCATTCCTGGCTAGGCTCCATCAAGTGACTATTGATGTCCATGAACGAAAAACCGCTATATTATGCTCAGAGAGCTGCAGGACTTACTATTCTAATTCTGATGGGATTTGGAGTTGTTCAAGTTGTCATGGGCGAGACAGTCGCTAGAAGTGTTGCCCTCACTGCCAATGGGATTGATTGCATTGGAGATGGGTTTGTCTCCCTAATCGTGTGGGTGGGTCTCAGGTTCTTCAAGAGATCACCAGACAGCAGGTTTCATTACGGATACTACAAGATTGAAAACCTTGCCTCAATTGGTGCAGCAATGGTCATGATGGGATTGGCGTCCTACATTGTATACCGGGCGTATATGCAGCTGGTAGATCCTCACCCTGTGAGTATTCCATTGGTGGGAGCTGTGGTCGCCCTCCTGGCAGCTCTGGTGGCTTGGGGCATGGGTATAGAAAAATTCATACGTGGAAGAAAAATGGGGCTGAGTTCCCTTAAACTCGATGCAATCAATACTGTGAAGGACGGCACCGCCTCATTTCTGGCTGTGATAGCCTTAATATTGTCTGCGAGAGGATATCCGGTGGCAGATGCGGTGGCGGGATTCATCATAGCGGCCATTATTGTGAGCATTGGATTTGCCACAGTAAAGGAAGCAAGCTTTGTCCTAGTAGATGCCTGTGACGCTGATTGTTTCGTAAAAAGGCAGGAAATCCAGGCCATAGCTGAACAGGTTGCAGGTGTGGAAAAAGCACGTGTCGCCCGGCTGAGGAGGACAGGACCCGTAATTCAGGGAGAAATCGAAATTGAAGTTCCAGAGGTCATGACAGTAAAGCAAATACATGAAATCAGTACCAAGATCCAGAATCTGGTCAATAACCGTTATTCTGACCTAGAACATCTGACAGTCGTAGCAGTTCCCCACCTCAGCGACTCTGAACCAGATTCAACGTGCCCGAGCTCCCCCTGAGTGGTCCAAAACCTGTCTCACACCCTGCACTGAAAAGATTATAAAGATTGCCTCCCATATTACATAATGAAAGAGAATTCAAGGGCTAGTTCAGAGAGACAATTTCAGAACCTCCGGAAATTCAATGCCTTCATGGGTGTTCTCCATCTGGTTCAGGGTATTCTCATGGTGCTCATCAGCACTGATTTCTCCTTGCCCGTCACTACAACCTACCTCCAGTTCAACCCAGAAACCGCCAGTCTCGTTCCAGCCACAGAAACACTGTATCACCTGCCACTGGGTCCTGCAGTTGCCCTCTTCCTGTTTATGTCAGCCATCGCTCATTTTGTTGTGGCTTCTCCCCCAGGATTCGCCGTCTATGTCAGAAATCTGAAGTCGCACATGAATAGCTTCCGCTGGATAGAATACACCTTCAGTGCCTCACTGATGATTGTACTAATCGCCATGCTTGTAGGAATCTATGATATCGGAACACTTCTGGCTCTGTTCACCCTCACGGGGGTCATGAATCTCATGGGATACATGATGGAGCTCCATAACCAGACCACTGAAAAGACAAGCTGGACGTCCTACATCATCGGATGCATTGCAGGAGTTGTGCCCTGGATCGTGATATTCATATCACTGCTGGGCGCTTCATCCACAGAGGGGACGTCAGTTCCCACCTTTGTCATAGCAATATTCATCTCGATTGCTGTGTTCTTCAACCTCTTTGCCGTGAACATGATCCTCCAGTACAAGAACGTGGGCAGATGGAAGGACTACCTCTACGGGGAAAAAATGTACGTGGTGCTGAGTCTCGTTGCCAAATCACTGCTGGCATGGCAGGTATTTGCAGGGACACTGCGTCCCTAGAACTATTTTCCTTTTTCTTTTTCTTTTTGATCTGGAGGACTCTCTTTTCACGCCAGTAAGCGTGTGCATCTCTTCTCTTTTGTGCCCAACAGAACAGTGGTAGACCTTAAATAACTCGACAACACAAGTAGACTGATGACCACGTATGTTACGAAAGCAGATGGAACAAGAGTACCTTTTGACAGGGGGAAGATTGTGAAAACCTGCCTACGAATGGGCGCTTCTCAGACGCTGGCAGAGACTGTGGCAAGTGAAGTAGAAAGCAGAACGAACGATGGAGTCCGAACTCGAAGAATCATGGAAATGATTTTTGCACTCATGGCAGAGTATAAGCCTGCCACAAAGCATGTGATAAGTCTCAGAAAAGCCCTGGCTCTCATGAATTCGAAACCAGATTTCGAACACTTTGTCAGAACTCTCCTGAACAGAAAAGGGTACACTGTGTCTCCCAATCAAATACTTGCAGGAAAATGCGTGGAACATGAGGTTGATGGCATCATTGAGAAAGATGGGAAGACCTTCCTTCTGGAAGTAAAACACCACCGCAACTACCGCACTGTCACCGGACTGGATGAAGCTCGAATCGCCAGAGCCGTTCTTGAAGATGTTGCAGATGGGTCTGAATCTGGGCACAATGACCTCAAAATCAATGGAATACTCCTGGTGTGTAACACCAAATTTTCAGATTACGCCAGGAGATACGCAGATTGCAGAGGAATTGACTATTTAGGATGGAACGCTCCCCCTGAGCTCGATCTGGCCGCATCCATTGGAGAGACTCAGGTGTATCCTGCAACATACCTGAAAGGGTTGGATAGCCTTACTCTCAAAGCCCTGTCTTCTGCTGGCATAGTACTGCTAAAGCAAGTAGTAGATATGGATTTCGATGAATTGAAGAGGAAAACTGGCATCTCAAAGAAGAAACTGAGTTCTCTAGTGAAGAAGGCGGAGATCGTCCTCAGTGAGGAGAAAGGATGACACAGTGTCATGTCAGGAAGAACCGTAATGGATGAAATCATGGCTGCAGGTGGGAAGAGTCGTTCATCGGGCTTCAGGCAAAGAGTTATATGATTCCTGACATACAGTGTGCTTGTTGTTCAGTAGTGCAGTAGGAAAGGAGGAAAACTATGAATAAACTACATGGGGTCCTCGCAGGTGGTATGGTTCTGATGAGCTTTCTGCTTTCAAGTGCGAATTCCCTAGAAATTCCTGCCGAGTTCTTTGTCGATGAGGAAACAGGCACCACTGCAGTTACTCTGGTGGTGGGTAAGGACGCTGCCGCCATGGATGTCATATCAGCGACCGTGCTGGCGGCTGCAATTGGTACAATGACCTTCACCGAATCTGATGATCTCATCATAATAGGAGCCTATTCAGCCTCTCATGATGATATTCGTCTCCTCGGTGGGGAAAAAGGAGGACTCCCCACAGTTGATGTGCCGGACAGCGCTTCATATGCGGAGTGGGACAATACTACCCCTCCTCTCACGTATTCACTGAGAGGGCTGTGGTACTTTGATGATGATAACCATGCCTTCTGGGGGAACGGAGACAGCACATTTCAACCGTGGGAGACACACGAAGAATTCCAGCTTCAATTCAATGTGGAACGTTCGAGTGCATCTTCTGACTGCAGGGCGTGTTTGTACGGGTGGGAGAAAGACATCCGGGACCAGGAACCTTCTGAGCGGAGCTTGATTCCCGGGATTACGTACAGAGCAGATAACATCTTTGTCCCCCCCTCAGTTTTGATGGACCTGCCGAAAGGGGAGTCTCCAGGCTTTCCCTTTGCCGTGGATTTCGATCCTTACACTCTTCTCTTTGTCCCCGAACCCTGGATGGTCATACATGAACACCTACCTTGCTTTACGCTCTTTGGAGAGGTGTATACCGTAATCGACGCAGGCCCTGTACTTGACATCAACTTCACAACAGGGGATGTTGGATATCTCCACGGTATGCCATACGTAATAACAGGTACTCCCCACTTTGAAGAGGTACTGCTGAAAAAAGGAGATCTCTATGACGTCTCTGATTACTCTATTGAACTTCTAGATGTAGATATTGACAATAACAAAGCCTATTTTGAGGCTTCCGTTTTCGGAGAGGTTCTGGAAGATTTCTGGATGACGCTGGATCCTCTGACTGGATTCTCCTCTGGGGTTTATGAAGAGGAGTTCCCTTTCACCGCATACCCGTGCTGCAATGATCTGAATAGAAACAGGAGGCTAGATCCAAGAGAACTGACTGCTCTCGCCAGCTATGATTACGATAGCGATGGCTCTCCTGATTATGATAAAGCAATCATCCATCGCATTGAAGAGGGCGCATGGGCGGATTACACATGGTTTTACTATGCTGATGACCAGGGGCAAGGACACCTCTTGTTCAGTGCGGCCGACATTGTCATTGATGGCGTTCAGATCGTCATTGGTAAAGGTGGTACTTTGGCTGTTAGAGCCAACGTGTATTGGCTGGAGAACAAGAAATTCTGGTATGGTCGATCGTGTGCCTCGCCCTGGACTTCTGATCCTCATGATTACAGGTTGGTCTTGGATGTGTACCAGACAGGATGGGATGACAGAGAAGATGGAGTACTTCTTCACCAACCTCCAGGCACTGGATTGTGGCCACCCGATACCTCCGTAGCTCCAGATGACACAGGAGGCAATGGGCTTCTGGACAGCAACGACGGACACATTGGATACGAAGCTGGTTACTGGAACGGGATTCTTCTCGAAGGTGATGATCTAGACAGGGATGGCAGTATCACAAATGACTGCAAAGCCACGGATGGGTCGCACGTGGAGTGCATCAACACATATGATATTGAAGATCCTGCAGTGTGGCACGCTGCTGGTCAGCTGATGGTTGAATTGAACGTTGTGTTGTGCGAAAATCTGTGCCCCCGGGGGACCCATTCATGGGATATCTCCGGACCATCCTTCGAGGACAAATCGTACTTCAGTATCGAAGTGACTGATGTGGCTTTTGACTGCGAAGATGGGGATGGGATCTCTTACTTGACGGCCTTTGTTGCCCCTGTAGACTATTCCCGGTTACGGCCCACCAACGTGGACGAAACCACACTCGTGCAATATGACACGGAACTGGATTTTGGCCAATGGAAGTCTTCGTGTGGGCAAAATTTGATCCTGATTGGTGGACCGGTAGCTAATATCATTGTGAGAGAACTCGTCACGGAAGGAATTTCTAGGGTAGACTGGGAACTATCTGATGGTGAATGGGAATACATTAAGGCACCGTATGGAACCTGTGACATGCTCATCGTGGCAGGAAAAGATCGTGATGCTACTCGAGCAGCTGCGAAAGCCCTGGCTGAGGGCCTCAGGTAGTCACAGAATTTCCCGGACATCTCTTTCTTCTATGTACCCACGGGGCACACCTGCCTGCACAGGCCACAAACCACATTGGCATTCTCTGAGCTGTAGGTAATGCCTTTCATTCTGCAGAAATATCTGTGACATTTCTCCTTGGAGATGCGGTACAGTTCACCTTCTCTGGGAACTTCCAGAGCATGGGCTGGGCAGGCTGTAATGCATCTCTTACAGTCACGACACACTGCCTCAACACCCGCAGGCGCTGCAAGGTCTTGTGGTTGGCAATCTGTGAGTACTGCACCTATCCGAAGGTTTGGACCATGGGTCAGATTCATGAGAAGAGAACTTCTTCCGAGAAATCCCAATCCTGCATAATACCCCAGATGCTTGAGCGAGATCCATCCCATGTATTCTCTCGATCCTTTGGGTATGACCCTGGCATCAAATCCCCATTCCCTGAGGGCTGCAGCCAGCACCTCGCCCGCATCAAGGAGCAGGTCAGTAACCCTTTTCTTTTCTCTTACATATGCTTCGTAGGATTCTCCAGCAAAATCCCGAGGAAACTTTCTTACGACATCCCGATCAACGGGGAAAATGTAGACGATGGCGGTCCGGGCTGTTGGTAGGAAATCTGAAGCTCTGTGACCCACGGGAGCTTCTTGATCATAGCCAGATGTTTTCATGATCCCGTACTCCACAATCCCTTCACGGTTGAGGATGTCTCCAATCTCGTCGCCTCTCACTACCATGAACTCGTAAGGGGATCACACCATATATAGGTTGATGCTCTCTTTTCAATAATTATTAGCATTAATGATCACCAACATTGATTAACGTCATTGCGTAATACCCCGTTCTGCATCCATCTCAATCATGCATTCATGGCGTAGAAAGTAAAGATGATGACATCGGGCAAGAAGTGAATCACCCACGCCCAGAAGAATCCTCGTGTTTCCAGGAGGCTCTTCCCGAGGAACCAGCCCAGGAACCCTGATAGGAGAACACCCAGCACTCCACTGGGGACGCCATAAAAATGTCCAAGCCCGAAATAGACTGTTGTTATCAAGAGAGCCTGCTGTTTACCCAGGGTGGACACCAGCACAGATAGAGGAGCAGCACGTAGGGTGAACTCTTCATTAAAAGCATTTATTGCGGCAATAAGCACAGCAACAGGAACAAGAGGCAGCACATTCATGAAAGCATCTGCCGTAGGATGGGTCGAAAGAACCAGGAACATGAAGGTAACCACCGTGAACACCACAGCAAAGATACTTCCAGTCCGCGTCCAGGGTTCTGGCTTCTTCATACCAAGGAGCCGCGAGGGTTCGACAGGAGCATCAATTGTACCCTTGACCAGGAAAAGGTCAGGACGTCTCAATCCTGAAAGTAGCAACCCTGCGAGAATAACCAAGGCGGGGGAGAGCCTCACGAGGTGAGTGACAATTGCTGAGAACGCCCAGGGCGTCTGGGATTCCCATGTGAGCCAGGCGTCAGTTCCACGAATAAAGGGAATTATTCCCCATTTCCAGCCGCCTCCAAACCCGAGAATGAATATCACAAGCAAAATTCCGACAAATGCTCGAAGCGGCTTCAAGTCTCCATCAATGAAGGTGAGAGTGAATAACGCGAGTAATCCAACTGCATGAATCCAGGGCCACCAAGAAGGTTCACCTGATGATACTTCTCGCCAGAGAATGATTGCCAGATTGCTGGCAATCAGCATGGCTATCCAGGCAATCACTGTTACTTTTCGGCGTGAACGCTCAGGATATTCCTCATCATTCATGGCGCTGGGTTATTCTACGAGTATATAAGCCTTGCCATTCCATTCTGGCCACAGGACTCACGAGAGTACCTATTACATGGAATAGATCATTATCAGACCAGATTTATCCACCGTACACCCAATGAAATCAAGTTCGGAAATCGGTGGATAAATAGATCATAAACTGCCGTTAACAGGAAGAGTCGCACATTCCTGAATGCTCCGAAATGCGAAGTACCTATGAAATCCTTTTTCTGGGCACCGAGATCAACGAGAATGATCCTTGAGCGGAATTTCCCAGAATCCTTTCCATCCTCATATGCTATGCAGGCAGCAATTTTCGTTCCATCTGGTGACCAAGAACTATCACTGACAGCAACATGCCCCGGGTATTCACCGTTGCCGGGTTCATTGAAAGAGGTCAGCCGCTGCTTGTGTGAACCGTCTGTGTCCATGATCCACAGTTCAGTCTTCAACTTGAGGCCCCAGAGATGGTTCTTGATATCATCAAAAGTAATCCCGAGGTCACCAAGGTCAGTACTGGACATCCAGGCAATTTTTTCCCCATTCGGAGAATAATGGGCATGTTCGTCCCAGTCGTTGAACGTATCAGTTAGCCTCCTGAGGTTCTCTGTCTTCAAGTTGAGTTCGTAGATATCCAGTCCACATTCCAGTTGGTCTGAGAGAAGGTTCCCTGAAAACAGGATTCTCGTGTCATCTCCTGAGAAGGCATGAGTCTCATAAAACCTCAGTGACTCACCGGGCTGGTAGGTCTTGATATTCTCCAGGCGGCAATTCCCATCTGCCACAAAATCCGCCACTTTCAGTGCCCACTCTCCCCAGGGGGTCCCTTCCTTGTTCCCCACTCTTTCTGCCCACATGAGGGTTCTGCCATCATGGGAGAACTGGGGGTGAATCACGCCTCTGGGATTGGTGAAACTGGTGCGATACTCTGTCAGCTGCCAGAAGGTTTCTCCGTCCGGTGTCACTGCCCACAAGTTGCAGTTTATCCCTCTTCCCGGGATGGAAACCCTATCATATTCATGTCCTGTAACATCACCGTTTTCAGACGTGAACACGATGTACTGTCCCGAAGGATGCCAGACAGGATTGCCATTGTGCTTTTGAGGGCATTCCTTGTCGGTTAGACATATTTCCTGGGAACCATCAGGCTTCATGATGCACACATCATAGTACGAATCCTCTCTCATCTTGCCAAAAGCAATGAGATCATTAGCAGGGCACCAGTCCAGGCTTTTCCCATATTCTACGATGACAGAAATGGCTGCTACTGTGGAGCCAGCGTCTTCCACCTTTGGATTCTGGCCTGCACATCCGGAAACAAGTAGAACAACAACAGCTATAATCACAACCTTTTTCATGGGAAAACTGTTATGATCTGGTATTTATAGGTTGCGCAAGATGTTCTAGAGGCTGATCTCAGTATACAGGAACTTCTCTGCCATCACTCACTTCTGAAGCATGTGGAAGAGACCTTGGAGAGGATAACAGAAACAATTATGTTCAAGCTGGATTTCTACTCCTGACCAGAAAAAAGATTGCCACAGCGAACATCACTACTGAAAGTCCATCAAAAAAGCCCATGGCAAGACTGCCAGAAGATCCAAAAATCCCAAAGTCCTCTATCACTGAGGATATACTTGAGATCAAAAGACCTACCACAAGAAGAAGCATGCCATTTGAGAATTTCCTATCTGTCACAGGAGCTCCTCTTTAGACACTTTTATAAAGGTTTCCTTTTCGAGCTTTTGAGGTTCGCTCTCTCGCGTCGATGGGTTACAGCATGTGAACCACGCACTTGTACATGTAGCGAACACCAGAAGCAGTCTGTCAGGTGGGAGGCATGAGGTGGTGCCCGTTACAGAGGAGGATGGAAGGATCACCCAGGGCACATATCTGATGTGGATTTCATGGAGTGGGTTGGATGGGACCACGAATCATGCCCGTACTTGAAAATCTCACACTCTTGAAATCTCCACAATGCACCGCCCGGGAGTATCTGCAAAAATGAATACGTGGTCATCTTTTTTCTGAAATTGTCCATTCGTCACTGCTACGGTAGCCCCTCCAGGATACTGGACACGCGGGACAAAAATCTCTGTGGGCTCATCCACTGTGGGGTCAGTGTCAAACTCAAAGAGGAATCTCCCCTTCTTCAGATCAAAAGACATGCGCAGTGGAGTCCCTGCAGTCTTTTGAGCATAAGGACGGCAGAATCCTTTCAGAGCACGTCCCCCACTGCTGATATCACTGGTTTTCTTCTGGTCCCTGCTGAAAATAGATAAATCTTCCAGGTTCCACTGGTCACCCCATTGGTTTGTGTTGTCTGCCGTGTAGTTCCACAGAGTACTGTGGAGTAAGAGGGAATCCAGAACATCATAGTTCATGGCTAATGCTGTAACCTGACTGGAAAAATCACCAGTCTTGTATGCTCGTCTATTATTCATGTCAAAAGGGATGCCAAATTCGCCAATTACTGTAGGAATATTCTGCATCCTGGTTGAGGCTTCTTTCATTCTTCTTAATTGACGTGTAAACATATTCTTGATGCCCCTGTGAGTGAATACAAGACTTCCTGTGGTGATGTCATAGTTGTACAGTGCAGAAAACTTCTTGGTAATGAGCGTGACACCATCATACCAGTGGCTGGCATTCACCACGTTTCCAGCATCGTTCAACTCCCATTTCATTGTTTCTGGATGATAGGGTTCACCTTCAACAAAAATAAAGACATTTGGGTGTATATTTCTGATTTCAGTTGCATATCGGTTGATAAACGGAGTGAGATAGTCGGTAAAGAAGAGTACCGGACTACCATTGACTATTCCAAAATGATCGGGACGGAGTAACCTTGGATTGTCTTCAGGACCCATCTCCCAGATGCCCTCTTTCTGCCAGATGGCATCTCTGTCACGAAGCCAGCATGATACCTTCCCTGGATTGATGACAGTTTCACCAGTTATTTTGACTCCGAGTCTCTTGAGCTCCGCCACTTTAACGGTTCGAGGAACCCCTGAAGCCGAAACCATGCCGTCAAAGGGTGGGATTTGCAGTCCAGGCATGATCTGATCTGCAACTCGAGTGGGCACAGTGAGATCATTCACTCCAATGAATCCGGGGTGGGGTTCATTCATACATTCGTATCCTATGACGTGAGGGAGACCTTTCAGCCGATCTGCAACCTGGGTGATAGCATTGATGTAGTGAGTCTGCAGGTATTCCTGGACTGGGCGACCGTCAATGAGACAATGCGGGGCAAAATCATTCCCACCAAAGAAGAGGGTGAACATGGTCGCTGCTGAAAATCGGTTATAGTTCTGTGGCCAGCACATGGGTTCATAGTCTGGGTAACGGTGCTGCATGACAATGGCGGCCTCTGTCGCATCAAAGGTGGTAAAGTCCAGGCCCACCTTCTCAAAGAGCCATCCGGGTGCACCGTCTCCTCCTGTCATCCTGCTCCACACATCCTGATGCGGGTCGATGAAAACAAAAAAGCCATATTCTCCTGCTTTCTCGACTACGGCTTCAAGATAGTCCAGGTAGCCTCTATCATAGACACCCGGTCCCGCATGTTCGATAGCTTCCCAGGTAACGAGGAACCAGAGGCAGTTGAATCCCCAGCTCTGCAGTCGGGTGTAGTGTTCATCAGCTTCTTCCAAACGGAAGGGACGACCGACGAAGGAGACATCTTCATGGTTTGAAAAATCTGTCTTTATATGAGTGGCGCCATCAGGAGCTGGGACTTTGGAGCTTCCGCCGAGATTCACTCCACGGAGTAAGACTGAGCGTCCTTCAGAATCCTTGAACCATTCTTTCTCTGCAGTCAGGTGCATGAAATCACTTTCAATATTATGGGTAAGGAAGGAAATACGCATTTAGATTGGTCCTAGCTACTTTCCTTTCTTGATGATACTTTCTGCCCACGTGGCAGCACGCTCTAATTCTCCTTCTTTCAGTGGACCTTCTTTGCCTTTGACAAAGAACCCTTCGGGAAGTCCTGCCAAGGTGCCACCTTTCTTCTTGAGTTCATCTGCAACGCGAGGAGCAGCATAGCCGCCAACCTTCATGATGAATCGCAGCCCCTTTCCCACATCGTCGGCAGGCATCCTTGTGTCAAAAGCTGCCACAGCGATCCCCTTGAGGGCACCTTCAGGAATGCTTTTAATGAATTCCTGCACAGGCTTTGTCGCTCTGAACCCCTGCGTCGGAGAACCAACGATGAGAACCTCAACGGATTTCAAATCGGAAGGATGTGCTTCAGCGGCCCGGACAACTCTCGTGCCACCAGCAATAGCCTCGCCCATGGATGTGGCGATTTTCTCTGTATTCCCATAGCATGAGTCATACACGATTACGGCCTTCCCTGCTGTTCCTGCCTCGTGCTTGTTCGTGACGACTTTTTCCATAACTATATTGAATACTTTTCAGTTTTAAAGGTTTTCCACTTCTTTCTTTTTATCTTTCGTGGGAACAGTGGGTCAGGCAGCATGCAAGGCAGAAAATAACAGGGGGAGCCGAGGAGCTTTGAGTTCCGGTTCATCTGCTGGTGATACCCCTCTTGAAGCCACGTTCTGTGGACCTGCTGTCTAGTAGCCACCTTATCATCTTGGTAATGTCCTCTCCACACCTGTGACAACCCTTGTTTAAGGAACGGACAGCGACATCAATTCTTCAAGGGCCTGAGGACACGTCCTGGCTTCCACACTGAGGCATTTAAATATCCTCAGAACAGATGTAGCTGGTGGTAGCATGAAGTACGCGAGACACTTTGTAGCAACTGACCTCGTCTGCTTTGGAGAACTCCTGTGGGACATCTATGAAGATGGAGAAGAGAAGATAGGAGGAGCTCCCTTCAATGCAGCAGCCCTGGCCTCACTCACAGGGATACGAACATTCATGATAACGGCTGTGGGATCTGATGAACAAGGGAAGAGACTTCAGGCTGCTGCCAGTGAGAAAGTTCCACTGCTCTGTCAGATCAATGAGCACAAGACGGGCACGGTGACAGTCACGCGTGACAAGAATAAGAATCCTGCTTTTCTCATAGCCAATGATGTGGCCTTCGATTATATTACCTTTGATCAAGGCATGGCACGCATCTGTTCAGCCACAAAATTCTTCTGCTTTGGAACACTGGCGCAGAGACACAGTGTCTCAAGGAACACTTTGAGAACTCTTCTGAGATCAACAGATGCAGTGAAAATTTATGATTTCAACTACAGGGAGGGGATTAGTAGCTGGGAATCACTCTTTACAGAATCAGTAGAGATGGCAGATATCTTAAAGATAAATGAACAGGAACTGGGATTAATCAAGATGTTATACAAGAGTGAAGAGTCTGATGATATGGTGATAACCAGGTTGATGCAGCACCACAACCTGCAGTACGTTTTTGTGACAAGAGGGAGTGAAGGAGCTTCTCTGTATTCTGAAACAACGGTACTCCACAGAGCTGCCTCCGAAATTGATGTTGTAGACACAACTGGCTGTGGAGACGCCTTCACTGCAGGGATTGTACATTCTCTCATCAAGAAGGTTGACGAGGAGAGGATGCTTGACTATGCTGTTGAACTGGCAGGAAAGGTGGCTGGGGTAAAAGGTGCAATACCAGAAAAGGCTATTCTGCAGGGATTCTAGCGCTGCTCCCGGATGAAAAGGGTTGCACCTATTCATTAAAAGATGTGAAGAATGCTTCTCCTTATTATGATGGATTATCTCATTTCAGATCTTTTGCTGTTTATGTAAAATTATGGGTAAATGATGAAGAGAGTTGAAAACAGTTTTAACTGAAGAACGTGATGGTTGTGTCAATGTTGAAGCTATCACACAGGAGAAAAGGGTCCCAAGTAATTGCAATAGATGGGCGCGATGCATGACTGATGGCTTCAGAGGAGTGAATACCATGACAAAAGAGGCGAATTATGCCCGGAGCAGTAAGCACAGGCACGAACTCACAGGTGACTGGACTGCGGAGGAAATTGGGGATATAGAAGGGAGACTTCACACTGCAGTGACTGTCCCTGTAGAGGTTGAGATAAGAGGTGAAAACAGAGTCCTCAACCTTGAAGAAGCCAGGAAATACCTGGAAGATGCCTGGCTGATTGTGCTTATGGATTGTACGTGCAGAGTAGAGAGGAAGAATTGTGATTTTCCAGTTCACACCTGTCTCAGATTGAATGAACGAGGAGAACAGGCATTAACCAGCGATGAACTGAGAAAGCTGAATCCCAGAAAAGTCACCATTGAAGAAGCCCTGGCAGTTCTGGACCAGTCTCACAAGGCTGGGCTTGTGCATATGGCCCTGGCTGTCGATCGGGAAGGAATCAACGAGATTTGTAGTTGTTGCATGTGTTGCTGTCTTGTCCTGTCTGCAGCAGTGCGATTTGGAGTTCTGCGCCACATTCTAAGCTTCAGTGCAGTGGCTGCAACTGACAGTTCCCGGTGTACGGGGTGCGGAGTATGTGTTACGAGATGTCAGTTTGGCGCGAGAGAGATAGGGACCGGAAGTGTGGTCTTCAATCCTGACCTGTGTTCAGGGTGTGGGTTGTGTGTATCTACTTGCCCCGCAGAGGCCATCACTCTGGAAAAAAGAGGTTAATCTCCTGGTCCAGTCCTTCCTGTGGTCCCGTGAGTGAAGATTTCCCAGCCCAAATACGTGGAAGCAGCTTCTTGTATGACAGAAGCTACGTGATCTCGTACCAGGGCCACGTGATGAGCAAACCCATGTCCTGTGACATAATGTAGCAAGGATTGCAGTTCGTTAACCTCGAGAACACCGTATGAACCGAACGTTTCCACTTCATCATCTGTGATTACGCCTTCAGCAACGTATCCTTTGATTTTTCCTTTGATATCATCAGTTTCCACCCTGAATAGAGTTACTGGTCCTGCCTTCATTTTTCCACTTAGTGACCCATAACACCCCTGCATTTCGTGACAAACTACTTCAGGACGTTCTTCAAAGAAATGAGGTGCAAAGGCGCTGCAGTGAAAGAGCACGCACTTGTCAAGGTCATTCTTGTAGTTGTTGTTGAAATCGGCCAAAGCTGCGGGCCTTCCCGAAGCGAGCTGGAGGGCGTACATGGAAAGAGATCCCATGACATCTGTCTCGCATGCAGCAGGTACGGAGAAGTCGGAGCACATGGCCATAGCAGCACAGGGAACTATTTCATAGTATTTTTCTATTGCAGGCCAGCAGTTAAAGGAAACTGCATCGAGTTCAAGTTCCTGAACCCATTCCAGGATAACGGCAGTAAGTCTGGCAGTTTTGGTAATAGGGCCTGGAGGAACATTCTCCAATGCGAATAGCTGCTTCATCTGAGTCAGTATTTTTCTGACTTCGGGTGAGGTGTCTTCCAGTTCTCTTGCCCGACCCACGATTTCCATCAGATTCACGACTTCCAAGGCAATACCATTGTTCTCCAGGAGTTTCTCACTGTACCGAACAGTCTTGAATGCATTGGGCCGTACTCCAATAGCACCCAACCGAGCATTTCTCAGTCCTTTTACTGTCCGACAGACCTTCCCGAAATGAATTACATCTTCCTGAAATTCCTGGGAATCTGGAGCTTCCACATGGAACCGGGTGTTGGTAAAGGGTATCCCATACTGGTACAGGTTGTTGCACACGGAGATCTTTCCACAAAAGGAATCCCTTCGGTGTGCTCTATCCATTTTTTCTGATTCATCCGGGAATCCATGAACAAGAACGGGGACAGGCAAGCTGGAAAGCTTCAGGGTTTCAGCAATCCCTTTTTCGTCACCAAAATTCGGAAGGGTTACTACCACACCGTCTATCTTGTCTGCATTTTCCTTAAGAATCTGAGAACATGCTTTGGAGTCATTCCAGGTCTGGACACTGCCAGTGCCTGTCTCTTCAGAGAAATTGGTTATTATGGTGAACCCAAGATCCGTGAGAGTCCGGATCACGTCCTTTCCTCCCTCTTCAGCCAACTGATCTGGAAAATATTCTCTGTTGCCAACGACAACTGCAAGAATTTCAGTGGTACGAGCGGTCTTCATGTATATCTACCCTACATGAATTCCCCCATTCTTTGCTTATATGGTTTTCTTAATGAAGTGCTGAATAATCTAAAGTAAAACGGTCTTGTGTCTCCCAGAGTCATGGGAGCACGGCATCTAGATCTGAGATCTCCATCTCTTCAGCAGCTCATCGGGCATCCTGGAATAGCATGTCGATTTCCTCTGATGACAATACGATCTCTGCTGCCTGGGCATTGGCTCTTACGTGATCAAGAGCAACTGTCTTTGGGATGGTAATGACTCCCTCCATAGACACAAGCCATGAAAGTGCAATCTGCTGAATGGTAGTGTTGTACTTCTCACCGAGGAGCACAAGCTTTGTTCGCAAATCATCTCGAATATTGGTTAACCCTTTGTGACCCAAAGGACTGTATGCTGTCAATGTGACCGTTTCCTTTTGATAAAGGGGCAAATCGCTGAGGTGTTCCTGGGCTACCACGCTTGCCTTAACCTGGTTCGTTGCGAGCTCATGCTTCTTCAAAGCCCTCATGGCAGTCTCTACTTGATTCACAGAGTAATTGCTCACTCCAATGAATCGTGTCTTTCCCTCTTCGACCAATTCTTCCAGGACTTTCATGTGTTTTTCAATGGATATGATAGGATTTGGCCAGTGAACCAGATACAGATCAAAATAGTCCAGCTGCAGCCTCTCAAGACTCCTGTACGCAGCCTTCTTCATACTGTTATGGAATACTCGAAAGGGTAACAACTTGCTGGTGATAAAAAGATCATCACGAGGGTATTCCTTGACTACCTCACCAACGATTCGTTCCGCCACCCCCATTCCATACGCTTCAGCTGTGTCAATATGCGTCATCCCAAGGGAAATCCCCAGATGCAGTACCCTCTTCCATTGTTGATAATACTCTGCTGATTTCCAGCGAGCAAGACCCCAGGTGCCCTGTCCTATAACAGGTATCTTCTCGCCCGTTTTCCCCAGTTCTACTGTTCTCATAGAAGTATTTGGTCTGCACTACTCTTATACATTTCTCTTCTAAACTGGTGATACGCAACTGTAGTGACACTCCAGCACGTCACGTATTCAAAACTTCTTCATTTGTTCTTCAAGCTGGTGTCGAGCCTCAGGAGAAAACCAACAGTCCAAGAATGTTCGTTCTTTCTCTTCAAGGTGGGGCAGAATCTGTGCTTCAACTATTTCTGTACGGTCTCTCTTAATTGCAGCACGTGCGTTTCGAGGCAGAGCACCCAGTACCTGAGCCTTCTCTACTGAAAGAGGTAGTACTTCCTCCAACGGCGCTGCACAGTCCACGATACCCATCTCCAGCAACTGCTCAGGTAGGTAGAACTCACCAAACTCCGTCATGGTGCGGGCAATACGTGTTCCTGCAATACTCCGCAGGATACAGTCAACAGGATACGGAATAGGAACGCCGAGCTTCACTTCGTTTAGCCCCATGAACTTTTTCCCTTCAGCAATATACCTGTAATCGCAGCAAAGAGCCAGAATACACCCTCCAGCAACTGCATGTCCTGTCATAGCTGCTATCGTAGGTATTGGCAGGGTAAACAGATCTATCTGCAATCGAGCAAATGCGCGAAAAAACTCAGTGAAATTCCTTCTGTCAAAATAATAGAGTTCCGGGATATCCCACCCAATGGAAAAGAACTTGTTGTGCAGTTCCTGAACAAGTTCCAAATTTATCGCATTCGTGACACCACGGGCTAGTCTTACCACAGCTACTTCGTCGTTGTATTCAATATGTACCGGGCCTATATCATCTTCTCTTCCCATTCTTATTCCTCCTGTTGAACCATTATTAGCAGGTGCTCTTATCTTTTTCTCCTGGGCGGTGAAGAGTACCCCAATGGTGGCTTACAGATCACTGAAATTGGCGGCCTCGTATGATGAATCTCTTTGGAGAGAGACAGTTGGTCTGCAGGATTGAGTAGCCATTGACAAGGAGAGATGAGTATTTATATAGAAGAAAGAAAAAGTGAGGTCGGAGTTCATGCACGTGATTCCGTACCAGTGGCTGAACACAAATCTTCTCAGGAAATGGGAAGATGGTGAAGTCTGTGGAGACGGTTCAAGTGTGAAGTCTTCAGAAGAAGAGAAGGTGACCCTATGGATGAGAAGAAATTCAGAATGTTCATGGAGAAAAACAATGTAGAAAAAGAAACGATTGAAAGGTCTATTGCTCTGGTGAAGGAATTTGATGGTTTCCTAAAACAGAAAGGGACCACTGTTGACAGAGCATCAGGAAAAGATTTCTATGAGTATTCCAATCATCTGGTTGATCAAGGGGAGAACACCCTGGAGGCCTACCTGAGTATTCTTCGTTATGGACTTGTGGCAAATCCGGACCTCTATCTCGCTGCAATGGAAGTTCTTGACGGAAGAGAGGTGATGGAGAATCTTTCCAGGCGATTGATAGAGGAATTTGGTGATGATATCAGAAACAAGGTCTTTGAGGGGATATCTCTTCCTCCATTGGGAATACCTCCTGATAAGAAACCAGAATACACAAAGAAACTTCTACCACGACTTGAAAAAGTCCTGGGTGTCGAGCGCTGTTGTCAATTCTTGAATCAGGGGCTGAGAGATCGTTATGAGCAATGGCGGAAGCCTGACAGAGAGAGATTTCTCAAATCAAAGAATATTGATGAGTTCCTCAAAACCAAGCGCTCAGCGTATCTCCAGGAGCTGGAGAAGCATTTCAAGGATGGAACCTTCTATTTCACGCAGAGAATCACTGCTCCAGTGCTTGATTTCATAGCGAATGATCCCTATATTGAAGGCGGTGTTCGCAAAGGAGACGTACTTATCGTGAGGAAAATCCCGTGTATGGCAGATGAATACCTGAGGGAAACGGATGAACAGAAGAGGCGCTATTACTATTGCCATTGCCCGTGGGTAAGAGAAGCTCTGGTAAAATCCCCACAACCCGTCTCTCCTATATTCTGCAACTGTAGTGCAGGATACTACAGGGCATACTGGGAGATCGTTCTCGATCAGCCAATAGAAGTTAAAGTTTTGAAATCTGTTCTGAGTGGAGACCTTGTGTGCGAGTTTGCAGTTCATCTTCCCGCAGATGTTGTGGAGGCTGCTGAGAAATCTCCATGAATTCTTAGGTTCGTGTACATCCACTCTTTTTTATTCCGATTTATTTCAGAACACGAGAATAGATCCTCTGGAGAACTTTCCCCCCCATGACAATTCCAAAAAGAATGACAAAGATGTCAAGTGTGTCCGCGTTTTGCCTTTTCAACTCAACAAGGTATTCGTCAAGTTGACCGATGTGTTCTTCCGCTCCGGCACCTTTGAGGAGGATCTTCGCTTTTTCTAACTCATCTTCTGCAGCCGGCACACACTTCTGTTCCAAGAATGTCTGGGCCTGTGCCAGGGAGATATACCCTGCAGCATACTTTCTTGCTTGTATTTTCATGTCCTCATCACCTGCCACCCCATACAGTAATGCAGCCTTCTCAAACAATTCTGGTTTCATCTGCAGGTTCTTCTCCTCTAGAGCCTTCCTGAAGATATCAATGCCCTGGTTCCACGCTTGCATCACTTTTCTATATTGGTTCGCGTAAGAAAATGCTTTTTCTCGATCAGATTTTATTGTATCATGGATGATACACATTATTTCTTCTGCCCTAGAAGGGTGGGTGGCATATTCGGGATAGTCACGCCCGAAAAAAAAGGGGGTATCATCTCCTCCTGTGGTGGCAATCATGAGCTGAGCGAAATCTCTTTCTTCTTGGCTCCTTTCTGTTTGTTCAATAGCCTTCAGCCATTCCTCTTCAAGAGTGTCCACTTGCTTTCCATAGACCTGAACAAAAGAATCACCAGTGAGAGGTCTTCCATAAAAGTCCTTGAATGACGCCATTCCATATTCTTCAAGCAAGAACGTGACAAAAGATCCCGAGATGAAATAGCTGGAGGGAATGTACTCATAAAACCCGTGCAGAACGTCTTTGACGGACAACCCAGTTTCTTCATGCAGTGTTCTGGCAATACTGTGGAGATTGTATCTCTGGTTGATGTAGTTCTGGCAGTATACTGCCAGTCCTTCTGACAGGAGTCTTTGCTGCTGGACGTTCAATTGGACGGACAGGGCGTGGGTCATTTCGTGGGCTTCATTCAATCCCTTGGTACAGAGGTTCTCGCATGTGGTACACAAGATGTGGACTCCCCCCGAATAGTACGCCTGAGACAAAGACTTGAAATCTCCACGATTTCCGTACAGGTAGTACACTACTTTTCCATGAAATTTCAAATCCAGGAGGTCAACGAGTGTTGAAAAGATTGCTTCTTGGTTTTCTGCTATGCGAGCCACGTCATCACTCGTGAGGTAACCTTCTTGATAGTTGAATATGAAGTGGCTGGATTCGTATTCCTGCCAAGATTCAGCATCCACAGGAACTACCAAAAGCATCAACAGTACAACCACCCATTTTTTCATAGTCCTACTGTGTCTCCCACCCTGATAAATGTTCCTAGAGGGAGGTGTTCCCAACCGCAAGAGTTAAAAAGGTGAGTTACTATTCACTATAGTAAGTACAGTATTGACAGTGGCTTCTCATACGGGAACTGCAGAAAGATCCGGCAGTTGAATACCACAATTTGAAATTAATGAGTGGACCTCCTCTTCAATTGAGAAAAATCAGCACGTGGAGATGTCAAGATGAAAAAGAAAGCTGCAAGCGTGTGGTTATCTGTAACTGCATTATTTGTCCTCAGCTCCAGTTCTCTCCTTGCATGCACGAGTTTTGCTGTATACGCTGACAGAACGTTCTACGGAATGAACTTTGATTATGATCCCTCAAAAGACTTGATGTTCTGTGTCACAACAATGGGAGACCTGAAGGTTTTCTGTATGAAACTTGAGTGGGAAAGAGATCTTTTTGTGCCTATTGCTGTCATGAACTCACAGGGGCTGTTCTGTAACGTCCAGATGGTGTTCCCCGGGGTTCCTGGAAAAATATCTGAAGATTCCGACGAAATGGAGATGACAGAGTTGCTTGAAGCAGCAATGATGCTAAGCAGCTGTCAGGATGTCGCTAGTATACTGCATGATCATGAGATGGTAACGGGGATGGTGTCACTTCACAGCCTATATGCTGATGCATATGGTGATGCCATGATTGTGGAGGTTGGCCAGGGGGATAACCTCAGTACCAGAATTGAAGGTGATTTTATTGTTATGACGAATTTCCCTTGTGCTGAGTTTGCAGGCGAGCCATATGAAACTGTCTACGGAGCAGGCAGTGACAGATACAAGACTGCGTGCAGATATCTAAGGGACCATGCAGGAGCTTTCGATCTGGAAGATGGATTTTCTCTACTGAAAAGTGTTGTAAGTCATGGAACGAATGCTTCAACGCGCTGTTCCATGCTGTTTGATCCTGGAAATAATGACGTCTACCTCACTCTGGAAGGTGACTTTGATAAGATATGGAAAATTTCATTACTGAATGAGACTGTAGAAACCGTCAGGGGATTCCGTGAACACATTACAATGAATATCGGTGAGGGTGTTTACCTGTCCGAGCTGGTAGCGTTTGAGAGTCAGCCTGGCTCTGGCCCAGGGGGCACGGTCGAACCTGAAGCTGTCCCAGATTCTCCATTTCAGAGGTACGTTGTGCTGGGTCTGATTCTAGTCAGTGCTATCCTGGTAATAGGGCTTGGAGTGAAGTCTCGTTCGTAAAGTGAGATTCCCTGGAAGAGTATGGGAACCCTGATTATGGAAATACTCTCCTTCCGTCCACGGTGGAAAGAGACAACCATGAATCTATCGGAGGTAAAAAAAATGGACAAGATAACATTGGAGGATAAGCTGAGTCTCATACATGAATTCTGGACTCCCAAGATTATTGCAGAACTGAACGGACAGTATGTAAAAATAGCAGAAGCGAAAGGAGAAATGGTGTGGCACAGCCACCAGAATGAAGACGAGCTGTTCCTTGTCATACGAGGTCAGCTGACAATTGAACTGAGAGACACAGACATCACCCTGAATGAGGGAGAAATATTTGTTGTCCCGAGAGGGGTCGAACACAGGCCAGTTGCCCCCGAAGAAGTTCACATGATGCTGTTAGAGCCCAAGGAAACGAAGCATACAGGCGACGTCAAGAGCAGCCTGACTGTTGAAGAACTGGAGTGGATCTGAGAGCAGGATGCAATTTCGATATTCAAGAATCCGGACCTTGATGGGTTCCCACGTAGTGACAATCATGTTTGAATCAGAAAGAGGCCGGACTTAAGAAGAGATTTTATGGTCAGATATCTTGGTAGTTTTGCTCTTCCTTTTAATCTCATCCAAGCTACCTTATCACTAGGCCGTGAGAAATGCAAGAAATGCCTGGAACCTTCTAGAAAATTCGAATAATCTGACATCACTGAGACACAAGCTTTTTATACCAAAACAACATTAAATATTCATACATGCGCGAAGTGATGAAATGCTCAGAGGGACGAATACTTCAATCCTTCATTCAGACGAATTGAAATGGGTAAGAATGGGCTCAACGGAAACGGTCTTTGAGAACAGGAGTCATTTCACATTTTTCCCATTTACACAGGATGATAGATATGAACAGGTGAGGGAGGAGAAATCGAATGCTTGCTGTCAAACTTCGTAAAGAAATAGTCAACGCCAAAAGTGAATCCCAACTTATCAGAAATATCAATCCCGTAATATCATGGGACAATTTCAGGCCTCCTGAGGGACCAAAAGCCCCAGCTCAGCTGGGAGGACTAGAGGGTGACCCGGAATGGTTCTTTTCTCATACATACCCTACCAGTGTCATAAGAGAGATATTGAGGGACATAAAGGAGAAAATTGAAAGCACCGGTCCCGGTGTCTTTCCTTTAGATGGTTATTTGGGTTCAGGGAAATCTCATGTTCTTCTAACATTGTATCATATCTTCAGACATACAGATCATGCTGATAGATGGTTTCAAGAATGGGGTATAGACTTTCCTAGAATCAGGGGAACCGCAATTATCCCAATACCTCTTCAGAGTGTTAGCTATAGAGACCTATGGTCCCCCCTTTTTCAAGCACTGGGAAAAGACATTGGCTTTGGAGAAGGTGATTGGCCTAGATCTAATCAAATAAAGAAAGCAATAGGGGAGAAAAACGTCCTAATGCTAATTGATGAAATTGACAACTGGTATGATGCAAAGAACAACCAAGAGAAAGCAAGAGTTCGAGGGTTCTTGCAGGGTCTTTCTGAATCCTCTGAAGATTCACGATGTCAGTTTAAGCTTGTTACAACCTTCTTAGGTATATCTTCTGACGTCAAAGTACTGAGGGATATTGTGGCTCGCCCACGTGGTGGTTCTTCGATAATCATGCAAAGATCGGATGACATATTTGGCATTGTCAGGTTCAGATTGTTCAAGAGCATTGATCAAAACAAGATAGACATTATTATTCCAGATTATCTGAGGACAATCGGGGAAAGATTGCGCAAGAAGGGGCTAGATGAAAACTCATACTTGAAGGACGAGCTCAAAAAAGCATATCCATTCCATCCTTCGTTCCTTAGAACATTGAGTCATCTTAGAGTAAGGCAAATGCTTGTAATGCTAGCAAAAGTTGTGATGAGAAAAATCGATGAAGTAGACCTGATAATCTCCTCAGACCTTGATGATGATATCTTACGCGATTATTTGCATTCAGCAAATCCTAAGGTTGTTGATGCATATTTTGAAGACATAGGATTTGTGCAGAATACAAAGGAAGTCAAGGATGGTATAATCTCATTTGAACTTGCTAGAGCAATATTGATCACTTCTATGCTAGGCACCACTGAAGCAAAAAAAGGCGCCGACGTCAAGGACATTGTCTTTGGTTGCGGTCCGAAGTATAAGGTTCAAGATATTGATGACACTATATCATTCTTGGAGAAATGGACGAGATTGAAGAGAGTTGAGGAAGATGGAACAATAAGATATGTCATAACGACTGAGCTTCCAGTTGCAGTAAAAATCGAAAGAAAATCTGAGTTGGTGTCTTCAGGTGATGCTCTACAGATCATAGAAAAACTGGTAGAAAGAAAAGCTTCATCCGAGATCAAAGGTTACAGACTCATTCATGATCCATCTGAGATTAGTAACGATAAAAGACTGAAAATACTAACACTATTGGAAAAACCCATAGATGTTTCATATCTATATCCGCCAGAATTCACGAACAGAAACACCCTTTATCTTCTGTATCCGAGTTATAGCCTGAAAAGCGATGAAACAATAAAACTAGCTAAGCGAATAATAGCTAGTGATGAATTGGCCGATACGGAAGGGCAAGAAAAGCCCTTCAAGGAATTCCATGAAGAATACATGAAACATATAACAAGACAGATAGATAATGCTGGGTGGAGGGGATTCAGATGGTTCAGGAAGAATCCAAGAGACAAACCCGCTCCAGATGAAAGGACCATAACAAGCCTTAGAGATGTTGACCGAGTTATTAGGAATTATGCCTCAAAAGACCTCTTAGAATACTTCTTGAACATGATCTTAGAGGAAAACGATGAAATATCAGTACGAGATCTAAAGGAGAGGTTGTACAGGCTTGAAGGAGCACCAATGCTCTTAAGAGATGAGGATTTATTATCATTACTGGTTGAAACAGAGAAAATTGGCCAGGTAGCTATCAAGACGAAACAAGGCAGAATACTTTATAGAAAACCTATATCGCCTCAGACAATTGGCAATGAAGACGTTGTCAAGAAACCACTAGAAATTGCCATACCTCCCACTTCAAGTGATATAGCAGTAATGGTCAGAGACAAGAAGAGATTACCCTTTAGGAAATTCGCGGAGAGCTATCCTTTCATTGATGATAAAATTCTCGAAACAGTCTACATTTCATCAATAAACACAGAGGATGGAATATTTGCTTTAGAGGAGAATAGGATTATCAGTAGACCTTCGAATGTAAAACTTAGCGCCTTAGTTGTAGTAGAAGAGGCTGCTGAAATCTTGGAGCCACTGATTCTCAAGATCGTTAATGAAAGAATTGCCACCAAGGTGACAGATTTAAGCATAATTCTTAAAGAAACTCACGGGAATTCTGGCATAACGGATGATCTTGTCTTAATGGCAGGAGACAACTTAGAAATAGGGACCCAAGTGCACATTTTGAGAGGAAAAGATTCTGTTGTAATTCAACTTCCGGAGGAAAAATTAACTGAAGAAGTGAAGAAAAAAGTATTCATTGAAGTGGAAAAGGAAGGTGAATTCAGAAGGGAACCCCTTGTGGAAGAAGTATCCAAGATATTTCCAACAGAAAAGAAAATCATTAATTATGCAATCGCCTCCTTAATTGATGAAAATAGGCTCGTATTTGACAAAGATAAGAGTATTTTCTCATTACCAAAGGGGAAGGGTCCATCCCGAGAGCTACCAAAGAAAAGAATCATCTTTAGAGAAGAAGGGACGATCAGCGAGATATTGAAGAGAATTGAAAAAGAAGTGGAAGATGCCGACATCATGGAAGATGTTAGGATAGAAGTTGCAAAGGACTTAACTGCAAGGGAACTCATGAATCTTCTTAAGAAAGCTGGTGACTTGAACATTAGGTTTCTCGCAAGGAGAAAGGAGATATGATAGAGATAGACAAGGATTCGGTTAGAATCGCTGATATTAATAAACTTATCCAGGGAGATCCATTAGATGAGATATTCGTATCTCTCAATGAAATCTGGAACTACGCGTTGTCAGAAGAAGACAATTACTACCCTCTGGGGGAGAAGTTAACATCCAAATTTGAAGAACAAGTTTTCAGGATCTTTCCAGAGGTATTTGACTCTATCTTACAGAACGTAGGCAAGAACAATGCAATACCAATGATAGCATTGGAAAACTGCTTTTGTCTTATAATTATGGACGGAATGAGCCTAAGAGAGGCTATACCCTTATCAAGAGATTTGAAAAGACACAAAGAGATAAGATATGGATACACACTCTCGGCAATCCCGAGCGAAACGGAATTCTTCACAAGTCAATACTTCAACACCTCGTCACCTTCACAAATTAGAACTGGAGACGAGTATTATTACGTCCACTTGGAAAGAGAGGATGCCATTGGTGATATTCCCGTGGACAAGAATAAGTTGCTGATCTGGTCGACGTTTCCCGACTTTATGTTTTCTCAGTTCACGAGTGCATTCGAAACCCAAGATCTCAAAAAGGTGCTTAGTAAAACAAAGAGCATTCTTTTTGAGTTGTTAGAACACCTATCATTCTATGATAGGATTATTGTCACCTCAGATCATGGATATTTTGTGGATACCTTCTCCTGGAAGGGATTATCGGATTTCCCAAGTAACAAGAGGTATTCGTCTAGCGTTCCAGAATCTCTGAAAAGATACTGCAGGCAGTTTGACAACTACTGGATACTTGTGGGAAGGTACAATACTATAAAAAGAGGAAAATACGTCCATGTGCGACATGGTGGATTATCTTTTCTTGAAACGATCATCCCATTTATCGAAATAAAACAGAATCGAGGTAGATAGGGTGCCGTATATCGAAAAAGACTTTCCAATCGAACAGATAGATGAAATCGCCTGGAGTGAAAGCAATGCGAGAAAACCAATATATCATATTCATAAATGGTTTGCCCGCAGGGTTGGTAGTACTTTTCGGGCACTCATACTTGGCACATTTCTTGAAGAAGATCCCATGATCCACTATTACAAAAGAAGTAAATTAAGAAACAAGAAAGGAAATCCCCCTATTATTCTTGATCCTTTTATGGGCGGTGGTACAACAATCATAGAAGGGCATAGACTCGGTTGCAGAATGATAGGCATTGACATAAATCCCCTGGCATGGTATATCACAAGAATGGAACTTAAACCTGTGGAAAAAACAAGAATAAGAAAAGAGCTTAAGAGAATCGAAGAAGCAACCAAGAATCAGATACTATCTTATTATAGGACTTCATGCAACAAAGGTCACAATGCAGATGTAATGTATGTTTTTTGGGCAAAGAAGGTGAAGTGTGAAAACTGCAGCAAAGATGTACCATTGTATAGGTCTTTTGTAGTTGCCAAACTCAGGGATCACTGGGTTTATCAGTGCCCCAGATGTGGTGAAATCTTTTCCGCAGAAAAGAGTCTTGAAGTAATCCTTTGTTCTGCCTGTGCCAGCAGATTCAGTCCTGACAATGGATTCGCTACTGGAAAGATATATAAGTGCCAACACTGCAAATACCAAGGAGATATTCTCTCTGCAGTGAAAGACACCAAAAACCCACCAGAACATGAGATGTACGCAATAGAATACTACTGTCAGGAGTGCGAAGAAAGCGGATGGAAGCGAAGAGATTACAAGAAGCCTGATGAAAAGGACATTGAACTGTACATGAGGGCAAATAGCGAATTTATCCAGAAGAGAGATCAACTGTTTGGGAAATTAATACCTCTTCAGGAAATTCCTATTGGTTTCAACACAAATCAAATGAGGAACTTTAATTACCGCTATTGGTATCAAATGTTTAACAAGAGACAGCTTGTATGCCTTAGCCTAGTCCTCGAAGAAATATTGAAAACCGAAGATGAGAATATCAAGGAATTTCTTCTAATCCTCTTCTCAGATAGTCTGAATTCAAATAATATGTTCACAGTATACAACATGATAAGACTTGAGATTGAACCACTCTTTGGTGGTCACCATTTCTGGCCACCAGTATTTCCGATTGAAGGAAATGTGTGGGGAACGAAATACGGGAGAGGAACATTCCGGAAATATTTTGAAAAAGCGCTCAGGGCACTTGAATATCAACAAAGTCCATATGAGATAAGATTCAAGTTGAAAAAAGGAAAACATGGACAAAGAAAAAAGATCAGAAGTAAATTAATCATACAAGATGAAGAAATCAATGGTAACAACACCAGTTACTTTGAAGATCTCCTTGGGGATAGAGATGTACTACTAAGATGTGATACTGCAGAGGATCTTGATTTCATCCCAGAAAAAAGTGTTGATGCAGTAATAACTGATCCTCCGTACTATGCCAACATAATGTACTCTGAACTGTCAGATTTCTTCTATGTCTGGCTCAGGTTAGGGTTGGAAGACAAAGATGTTTTCAAATCTCCGCTCACAAGAAAAGACAGAGAAATACTGGTCAATGCTACTCAGGGTAAAAATGAAAGGTTCTACATTGAAGGAATGACAAGAGTGCTTAGCGAATCCCACCGAGTTCTTAGAGAAGATGGTATATTGGTTTTTGTATTCCAGCACAAGAAAACTGAAGCGTGGTCTGCGATTTTAAGTGCAATACTCAAAGCAGGGTTTTATGTTACTGCAGTTTATCCAACGCATGGTGAGACTCCAAGTGGAGTAAGAGCCTTTGGAATAAACTATAATTCAATTATAGTCTGTCGTAAGCTTCTCGAAAGAAAGCACCAGCAAGTACCTTGGGTAATATTTGAAAGCGAGCTAAGAAGCCATGTTGATATTAGCATAAGCACTATTGTCGACAAGCATCCCGACCTTGAAGTTGAAGATGCCTTCATAATTGCAATGGGAAAGGCCTTGCAGGTTTACAGCCGAAACTATGGGAACATTACGAGAGATAGTCAGGTATTCGATGTCTCAGAAGTTTCGATGGAAATCATGGGAGACATTGTATTTGATTCACTATTGAGGCGTGTATTGGAGAGAGTGCCAGATGTTGATCGGATATCAAAGATATATGCTAGCATCTTTGCGAAGAAAGTGAAAATCTCGAATGATACAATTAACAAGCTCACTAGACACGGAGGCATAGAAACAAATACGTTTGAAGAGGAGAAACTGGTGGTGAGAGACAAAAAAAAGGATATAATGACTATTACACCGCCGAATGAAAGAAAAGACTTCATCGACAAAAAGATGTCCAGGAGAATTCCTTTAACCTACATTGACGCAGCTCATCTATTATGGATAGATAGAGAAGACAATGGAAACTTTGGTAGTACACTCGAAATGATACTCCGAACAGGTCTCGACAAGGAGAGGTTGGGGCAGTATATGGGATTTATGGCGGAGCGGACGAATAATACAACATGGAAAAGGATATATCACACCTTCAAAACCTCACCTAGCAAGACCTTGGAGGACTTCGGCTTGGAGGTGAAATAAGTGGACCTACGGAAACGAGGATTCCACGTTATTGAGGGTCAGAAATTCGGAGATATTCATGATGAAGATTTCACTCTAATACACAAGACAAGCATTATTAATCTATTGAGATTGATTGAGACCAATTCTCACCAAAAACTCACTATTGTAGAGGGACTAGATAGATTCCTCAAGTATTCAACAGATGAAGCTATAGAGCAGGCGAGAAAAGTCTTGAATACGGGGATTACAGACATGCTCGCAATTGATGCGTCACTGATCTTCGTTGTAGAATGTGACATTGAAAGAATTCCTGATAACCCCAGTATTCATGACCGACCTCTAGCAATGATTCTTCCAAGACCTCATGACATAGGTTCAATGGAACCTGGTTATCTTTACTATCCCATAATGTAGGAGTTGAGTAGCTTCGATTTGCCTACTGGAAAGAACAAGGACTTACTCCAGGGCATGGAGTCACTGCACTTGTTACAGCCGCTGTTTCTCATGGTACTGCCCACAATTCACGCTACTATGATTTCCTGACGCGCAAAATCTTTCATGGAATTGTTCTCAGTGACAGAGGGTATGACAGTGAGGAATACCTCAGACTTGAATACAAGAGAGGTTCATCCCCATGATCAAACAGAGGGAATCCTGCGGTGCTTCTCTCATTCGACAGAAAGCACGGAAAGACTTCTGTGAAACACTCTATAAGCAATTTCGTGGAATGATTGAAGGTGTCTTTGACGGGACGGAGACTGGACACAGCAACAGGACACAACGCTGTCTTCGCCACACCCGAAAGACCCATGTCATGCTCCTAGCTGTTGTCCAGAATCTCAAGGTATACACAAAGGTCATTGAATTACTGAGGGGAGGGATGATTCATTGGACAAATCACGGGCTAGCACCCGAGCTGCCAAACATGCTCACTGCAGGGAGCATTCACAGGGTAGCTTTTTGCATTGAGGGCATACATCATTATACTTGCCCAGAGCTACCTCCTCAATATTAACTTCCAGGATATTCCCCAGAGAACACAGCCATGCCAGGATGCGTTCGGAATGATGCCTATAAGAAGAACTTTATAGAGAGTAGTCAAAATGACTTTGTGAAAGAGGAATGCTTCTTACAGAGAATCAGAGAGGAGTTTCCAGAACTCGAATGGAAGACCTATCGCTACCTGACTCAGGGGTGGGATCATGTAGTCATCATCCTCGATGAGATGATTGTGTTTCGTGCTCCACGAGATTCTTCTTACAGGAGAGAGCTCATGAATGAGATACAACTCCTTCATTATCTGAAAAGAAAAGTCGATGTAGGTATTCCTGACTACATTTACATTTCCAGAGACGAATCATTTGCCGGGTATCCACTGGTGAAAGGCCTGGAACTCACGACTTCTCGCTTTCAGCACCTATCTGATTCTGAAAAGGAATGCGCTGCCAACCAACTCGCTGGATTCATTACAGCTCTCCACGCCACACCAAGATCCATCCTCAAGAAATGTCACGTTAGAACAGAAGACCAGAAAAGAATGTACGAAGAGCTCGTCCGAGACACACGAGTTCTTCTCTATCCTCGTCTACCTGAGAAATATATTCATTCCATCGAAGAATACTTTGAAGAACTAGAAATTGCCCTTAGCCACGATTATTCCCATGTACTCGCTCATAATGATTTGGGAAGCGAACACATCTTATGGGACGCTCAAGAAAGGCGAATAAACATCATTGACTTTAGCGATCGCTCTCTTGGTGATCCAGCTATCGATTTCACTGGGTTACGAGAATATGGCTTACCATTTGCAACCCGTGTCTTCGAGTCATACAAAGGTACAAAGGACGAAGAGATGCTCCTGCGATCGGAATTGTACTTCAAGAGAATTCCACTCTATATCATGAAAGATGCATTATTGGGGTATCCTTGCACTTTTGAGGAAGGATATAGAGCTCTTAGGAGACGATTCAAGGCATGAAATTGCCAGGATGTCATGGGATTTGTGCCCAAATGCGGGCAGCTACTGGCCCTCGACAAAGTGAGCAGGAATCTCGATAGTATGGACACAGCATTCGTCCCCTTTGAGTATAGACTTTGCAAGCTCTACACGAAGAGGTTCGCCCAGAATACCTTCCCATAGCTGTTTATCCCATCCTCCCGAGCAGCAACATATGGTGGATGATATTTCCATATTGGCTTTCCGCACCACAGGGCAGTGACAGTAGGAATTTCTTTTTTCCTGTTCAGTTTGAGCAATCTTGTAGGCCTTAGGATTGAAAGGAACCTTGGTAATACGGATGACGGTTTCGACCCTTTCTGGATAATCATAATAGGGGACGCCTCCCCAGGATGTATCCTTTAGCATTTCTTCAATGAGCCTGTCAATGCTGCCCAGTTGTTGGAACAGGGCTCTCATCTCACGTATACGCTTCTTTGGGTATGTATGGGGACAGGTGGCCACCAGTATGTCGGTTCTCTTTTTCTCGTCGACCAGATTATCGAGCTTCTCAATGGCATGGGCAATCCATGTTGAGATTTCCTTTCTTGCCTTTGGTGTGTTGGGCAGGGGCAGCTTCTCTTTCCCTTCTTGCACTTTCTCCTTGATCTCCTGTCCCGCAATCTCCTCAACACGCTGGAGAAAAATCTCCATCCAACTCGTCTGAAAATCCTTACTCATGTGATCATTACTCCTCTTCTTCACTCTCTCGAACCATCAGATCCTCCACCTTTGATTGGGAGACTCAAGATGTATAAGCTTTTTTATGTGACTGCTCTTTGAATGTATTTCAAGAGGCCAAAAAGAGGTGATCTACGACCTTTAAGGCCACAGATTTATAACCAGAGACTTTCATAGTAGCTCTGATGATCCTCAGTCTTCCGATAATCCAGGGGATATCAATAGGCTTACAACCTTCAAGAGACTGTGCATACGGTGGACTGATGTAATCGCAGGTGATAACAACGAGAAACCGTACCATGATAATACTCCACCTCGCAAATGTAGCACTTGTACTCATTTTCTGTATTCTGTATCCCTCTCCCTATCACGGCTATGGGATGAGATTAATGGCCTGGATGTCAGGTCTCACTTCTCTCACCCTGTTTACTTCAGGACAGAGTGCACCGATGCCTGAGTATTACACACGAATGAAACACATTATTATGGCTCTTGGAACGTGGAGTTTATCGGTCTTTTTCTGTGGCATGTATCTTCATGACCATTCTCTTCTTCTTGCTGGCATTGCACTCATTTTCTCCCTATATATACTGGCACTTCTTCACTCCAGGGGGCTCTCTCGAGAGCTATTCTATCTTGCGCTTATCTTACGCGGAGAACCTGAATATCTGGAAGATGTGGAACGGTACATTAAAGAAACTGGCGTCTATAATAATCGTGTGGAGCTCATTGAACCAATCTACACCACAGAACATCTGTCTATAGTGGATGAATCAAAGTGGTATTCCTCAACAGAATTTAAGAAAGAGAGACCGCTTTCCCAACTGAGAAAGAAAAGATCCAACCATGAGCACATCACTTTTTCCTGTTTACTGCATGGTGAACTAAGATACATGGCTCCGATATGGTCTTTCATTGCGGATTATCTATCAGATTGGAAAATACAAACGAGGGATTATGTTTATTCGCTAGAAAGATTGCACATAGTAAAAAAGAATTGAAATTTGGAGGGCTGCCTGGGCCCCATAGTCTCTGAGTTACAGGATCTCCTGCGAAACCTCGTACAAGTATCTGCCAGTTCTAATCAACTCTCCCAGTCAATTCTCCATATACTGATCATCAGTATGTCTCCATTCTGGTCGAATACCACATCCTGAAACAGAACGAATCCAGAACCCGATAGCACGAACGTTTGTCTCCCATAATGAAGAACCATCTCAACGAGAATGCAGTCAGTGAAATCTCGTTCTAGCAGAATGTTATCATCTTCGCCGATCACAATTCCTTCCAGTATGTCAAAATCCTTTCCATTCCAGAATGCAACCCAGCTGTGTGACACAGAAGATGCCATACCATAAGCAGGAATATCAATATCAGGGTAAAGTGTGGATATGAGAGGTTCCAGAGTTATTGCATACTTGTACTCAGAATGTTCGGAGTCTTTTTCGTAGACGACAGCGCTCAGGTTATCTACATAGTGAACATCTGCTCCATAATACATGTAGCAGTATCCTCTGCTCAACCTGCTTTTCAAGTGCCCAAGTCTATCCCAGTAGTACTGGATAAAGTCTTTGCTGATATATTGTGTGTATATTTCTTCTTTCGGGTTCAATTCTCCTTCTCCCCACTCATCTTCAAATCCAAGTATTGAGGGGTAGTCAAGGGTTTCTGACATTTCCAATAGGGTTTCCTCAAAGTCATTGTCGACTTTTCGTGTAATATCTCTGTGATACTGATGATACGTGAGGGGCTTAGATACTATGAAATATCCTACAAGCAAGACTGCTGCCAGAACTATGAAAGCAATCTTACCCTTGTGATCCCGAATTGATATTTTCCTCCATTCCATCTTTCATCTCATCAGTTTTGCTCTCCTACCTTAAGTATCTTTTGTTTTCTTCTCAATTTCTTTCCTTTCACCTCATCCACTTTCCATCTTCTTGATCAAGTCTCGCCTAAATGTTGGGATCTCTTATCTCACTGCATTCGTTACGCCCATTGACTCTTCCCGGATCAGGCCTGAAAATGTAATTGATGAAGCTAATATTGTGCAGGGGGACACAAAGCCGGATTTTAGCTAATGGACGATTTCCTGCGGGCGCAATTTAATCCTGATTGGTGGATCGGTAGCCAAAGCAATTGTCAAAGAACTGGTTACAGAAGGCATTTCTCTGGAAAACTGGGAAGAATCTCCTGGCGAGTGGAAATATATTGCGGCACCCTATGGAATGTGTGATGTTCTGATTGTGGGAGGAAAAGACCAGATGCTACTCGAGAAGCTGCGAAAGCCCTGGCTGAGGGCTGAGTTAGATTGTTGAATCTTCCATACCACTTGTGAGAGATCTTCAGGAACCTTTCATCTTTCAAACCTTTGGATGAATCTGCTCTGTTTCCAGTTGCCTATATCGGTCATACACCACTGATATAAACATGAGAAGGAACCCCCCTAGTGTCCCCACGATAGACCCGATCCAGAGAGCCCTCACGGCAGGCTCAGTTCTTGTATAAATATTAAGAATAAACAGAACTGAATAGCTTACCACACTTATAGACCACACGATGAGACCAATTCTGCCAAGCCAGTTCATGTAACACCTCTATACCTCGAAACGACATCCAGCTTCTTCTAAAGAATTCTGGGAATTTATACCTTTGCTATACTTCAATAATGATTAACATTATTGATTAGCAACATAATTAATAATGCTTTGTACAGTGCGGAGAATCTGAATCCATCGCATTATACATTCATTGCGTAGAAGGTGAAGATGATAGCATCAGGCAGGAAGTGAATCAGCTATGCCCATAAGAATCCTCCCGTTTCCAGGAGGCTCTTCCCGAGGAACCAGCCTAGGAATCCTGACAGGAGAACACTCAACACTCCATTGGGCACGCTGTAGAAATGCCCCAGCCCGTATAGATTGCGGTGATCATGAGTGCCTGCTGACTACCCAGAGTGGATACCAGTACCGAAAGGGGAGCAGCACGCAGGGTGAACTCTTCATTAAACGCATTTATTGCGGCAATAAGCACAGCAACAGGGATCAGGGGCACGACAATCCTAAGAGCTTTTACGGCTGGATGTGTGGAAAGCATCAGGAAAATGAAGGTAACAACGGTGAACACCACGGCAAAGATACTCCCAGTCCGTGTCCAGGGGGGGTGGATTTCTTCATGCACAGGAGCCTTGAGGGTTCGACAGGAGCATCAATTGTACCTTTATCCAGGAAGAGGTCAGAACGTCTCAATCCTGAAAATAGTAACCTCAAGAGAATAACCAAGGCGGGGGAGAGCCTTGAGAGGTGTCTTGCTGGTGCTGATACTGCCCAGGGTACCTGTTATTCCCAAGTTAACCAGGTTGACGTTCCATGAATAGAGGGAATTACTCCCCGCTTCCAGCCGCCACCAAACCCCAGCATGAATGGCGGGAGAATTATCGGCAAGAACAATTCTTTTCAGACAAGCGAATGATAGTTTGTACTATCTGTTCTTCTGAACTAACCGAGAGAACTAGAAGATGCAAAAACTCTTAAAGGTCCAACTCCATGACGCCTCATGAAGAAAAAGCTCTTGGTTGTATTCAGTTTCTTTCTATTCTTCATGCTGTTCTCGGAAATTCTGTCTGTCAGAAAAACTCGTGTCCTGAACGAATGGGCTGACAACTACGTCGAGGAAATAGCTCCTCCAAATTCTCTTTCTACACAACAAGACCCACAGGTCTATATTATGGATACTGTGATCATGGCTTGCCGGGGAAATTTAGTGTCTCAAATCAAATTCATTCGTAACATTCCCAGAACGAGACTGCCAGTCACAGCCACCATTAGTTTTTATGGAAAGCTCTTTTCTATCATAGTAGTTGTTTCAGATAATATTATAGCATATGCGAGTGCATCTGGATACTGGGCTGAGAAACTGAAAGAATTTGAAACGGTTCCCGAAGAGACAATGGCAGAACTGGAAGGTACTGCACACTACAGAGAATGGTGCCTTGCCATAAGAGATGAAATTGCAACTCTGGAAATTTTGAAAAAGGAGTTCTCAGGTGCTCAAATCTACTGGGAAACTCCCGAAGAACTCAAAGAAGAAATTCTTGCCTCCTCTTTACAGGAATTGTCCCTTTTCAAAAGAATATCTTTAACCCCATGGGATAGCTACACCAAAGAAAGAGCTGAAATCCTCTACAATACGTATGAAGAACATATGGCTGAAGAGGATCTCGTACGCGCAAGTGCCGATTTGTTCTTGTTATATGGAATTCACATGAATCAAGAAAACATAAAAGAAGATATTGATTATTTTTCTGGACTTGATATCGATTTAAGATTTTTGATAGTCTTTGAATTAGTAACAATTTCACTCTTGTCCCTTGCAGCTGCGGGAATTGTCATATTAGTATTGTTCCATAGAAAGAGTCCTGCAGTTATGGCAGGAATTGCTGCAGGTGTTTTGGCAGTCTTTGTATTTCAGAGTTATTTTGCTGTTTTCCTGTTTGCCAGCGCAGGATTTGCAGCCGTCTTTCTAACGTATAGGATATATAAGAATCCTTTGAATTACAAAGAAAGCACTCTTATATCTTTGAAAACTGGGATTGTGCTTTTCTTAGCTTACTATGTATTCAATGCAGTCTTCGGTCTCTTTGGAATTATCCAGAGAGAAAGTCAAGGTTTGGATAGTCTCCTAGGTAACGAAGTCCTTCTCATTGTTCTTTCACTGGGTTCTCTGTTATGTACCTGTGCAATTACCACACTTGGAGGTATAGTGGCAAATGCAGTTTTTTCCAGAACACTACACGAATGACCTATGATGGAACATACACGAAACAACTCTAATGAATATATTATGGGGTGGCCACCAATAACGTTCCTGTCGCTGAAATACTCTCACCAACCCTTCTGAGATCTTTTCTCTTTGCTTGTAGACAGAGGACTTCCAACCAGCACTTGGTATCAGATATGGCTGCCCTTGTCGTTCTTTTGATTACAGGCTTCGCGATATGTGTGCAGTAATTTTCTACATTCAGAACTACTGAATAGAGAAAAGAAATATATACTTATGTGGGAATAGGGAAGTAAGAATCAACCTAGGTAATTCCAAGGAGATGCTGATGAAAATTAGACGCAAGAATGGAAAAATGTTCTCCCTGGTAGGAGTTCTCTTACTGGGAATTATAGTGATCAGTGGATGTGTTGAAGAGAAAGACCAGATGGAAAAGCAACCACCTACAGAAATACCAAAAGGGATCCTCGTCAATGAAATTCCAGAATCCATGGATATCATCTTCAGTTCCATTCGATATGTTTTGGATGATGTTGCCTGTCTAGATGAAAAGTACGAATTAAAGAACAATTTCATCAATGATCCTCTCTGCAACAAGAAAATATATAATCCAGACGATGGATTGGCTTCCCCGAGACAGTTATTTGCTCTAGACATGGAGACAGGAAATGTTATCCAGATAACAAATATAGAGTGCTGTTTTGTCAATGGCCAGGTTGTGGACACCACGACGATTATGTGTAATGCAGCCTGCGCTGACACCGACAAGGACGGGATGGTTACTGATAGGGACAAGACAGAACTGTACCTCTTGGACTTAACCACAGGGGAGATGAACTGTCTTACCTCTGAATGTGGACTGGATGCCATAAATAACCCGGATTACTCCTGTATAAGTGAGAAAATCGTTTTTTCTGCAAGAAAAGGTCTAGATATTAGTCATCCACACCATATCTACACAATTGACTTTAAGAAGAATCTGGTGGAACTAACTGATGATGCAGAGTATATGGATTTTGATTGTTCATGGTCTGAGGATGGATCAAAGATCGTGTTTAACAGACTTCCCTTACCCTGGCTTGAAAAACCGTCTCAGGTCTGGCTGATGGATTCAGATGGGGGAAATTTAGAAAAAATCACTGATGGCGGGAAAAATCCGGACAATGAAGGGCCTCAGAGGGGGTATCCAATTGGAATTGATGCTGATCCTGATTTGAGCCCTGATAATAAGCAAATTGTCTTTTCGCGATTGAAGACAGGTAAGGAAAACGAACCCTTTGGAATCTATGAGTTAGTCATTGTTGATGTCGATACAAAAGAGGAACAAGTCCTGGATTCTGGTTATGCTAACATGGTGCCTGAATGGAAATCGAGAGGTATTCTCTTCATCAGACAAATAGGTGTACCTGATCCAACGGAGTTAAAGCAAAGCCTGTACGTGTACAGGAATGGGGAATTTGTGGAATTGGAGAAATTCCCCTACAATGTATTTCCAATTGGGGCTTATGGAGGAAGTTGGATAGAAAGAGAATGTGCACACAAAACTAAACGGAGCTGGATCTCTTTTGTAATCTTCACATACGTTTGTGCTTTGTCTTCGTCACACTCGCTAGACCCACGTGATGCTCCTGGCTGTTGTCCAGAATCTCAAGCATAAGCAAAGGTCATTGAATTACTGAAGGGAGGGATGATTCATTAAGCAACTCCGACGAGCTGAAACATTTCTCTCATTTTTGAAGGTATTTATTCAGAAGTATCATCAAGAATTCCCACCACGGGAACCCTTTCAAGGAGATCCTCATTGTGAGGTGCTCGGTCAAGACTCGTGGTCAAGTCTTCGCCTGCCATGTGGAACCCCTGATGATTTCCATTTCGCCAGAGAAAACTGTCAGAAACGTCGTATACCTTCCCCTTGTATGCCAGGTATGCTGGAGCACCATTTTTTCCATTATACGTGGCAAGTTCCTCTTTGCTGAATAGTTTCATGGTATAAAATGGAGAAAGGAGATAAACTTGTATCTACTTCAGAAATTTGGACACAAATGGTGAGCTTTCTCCCCTGCGCATGAAGTGCCCTGAGGGTCCCTCGCCCAGGAACTCGGAGAACCAGGATTCATGCTCTATTTCTTCGTTGAGGATTGAAAGCGCAAGATCATAGGTTCTGTGGTCCTTTCCGGCAGTAAGGTTACAAACGTTGGTATATTGACGGACTGCACATCTCTCAGCTTCCACAAGGACTTTCAAAATCTTGTTGACATCAGTTGTGTCCTCGGGCAAGTATGCAGGAGGGCATCCTGAGATATCGTGGAACTCTTTCATATCTCTGGGCAAAGCTCCTCCGAGTTCATAAATCCGTGGCACTAAAGCTTCGAAGTGATTCCGATCTTCGATACGAGCAACCTCTGCAATCTCTTTGATTCCCTCTCCCTCCAGTCCGATCAGATTTGCTCGGAGGATAGTATAATAGTAGTATGTTGTCAATTCCGCTGCAGCATTCCTAACTAATGACTCTACCAGCTGATCTACATTAACACCAGCTTTTTCTACCACTTCACGTGTTACTTTTGCCATTTTATCACCTCTGTTATTTATTCATCCTGTGTATTTAAGCTTTTCTGACCTAAACAATTAATAGTTTCAGATTTTAGGTTTTTGATGCGCACATTTCAAGCATCTTCCTCTATTGGCCCATTAGGAAAACATGGTTGTAGAATCACAAGAACAGTAATTGGAACAGAAGAGAGTGATTTCACGTTAAGAACTGTTGCTTGTCTGGGACCTCGGCGGCAGGAGAGGGAGTTGAGGTTAAAGGAATGGAAGATGTTCTGAGTACCAAGGAAACTTGTATCAAAGGTAAATTCTTCTGCAAGGGGAAGTTTTTCCTTACTAATCGAGGAAAACCAAGTCATGAAGACTTGGATCAAGCGAGAACATTTGCAAAGACTATGATGAAATGATTTTCCGAATTATTAAGCTCCGGATGAGGTTGAATTCCAGAAGCTGATTCAATCTGGCGTGTAATATCTACATCAATAACCTCCAAGGAGTTCTCATCCCATCCCGCCTCAAGTTCATCCAAGTGCTTCATAAAAAGGAAAAAAGTCAATATCGTCATGAAGTCAGCATCGTCATGTAATGTTGATGTCTCTCTTGTTGAACCACTGCACAGCAGCCAAGAGCAGTGCCACAGCTACCACACATAACACCACTACGTGGTTCCACTCGATCTTGTGCAAAACGAGGGTTTCTCCTGGATCAAAGTAGTGAAACAGCGTCACCTTGGATACGAAAGCATATTTTTCTGCCATCAAGGAAATTGAATCCAAGAAGAAAGTACCGAACAAGATCCCAAGTCCCACAGACATCACCTTCCGAAAATCATCGAACAATACCGATAAGAAAGTGGAATAAGAACCCACAGCCAGAAGGAACGGCATCAACACGATGTGAGTGTACGCCAGCCAGGTTACATCTGTTTCTTCACCAATGTATGCTATCCCTGCAACAACTCCTATGAACAGCGCCACATTCACCATGACAATCATCACCACCAATGCTAGGTACTTCTCTAGGAGTATTCGGGTTCGTGAAATAGGGTTTGCCAGCAATACATCTATAGTTTTCTTCTCGATTTCTCCAGACACAAAACTCGCAGCAAAGAGGACAACATATCCTGCCAAGAGAAGTTCAATCATCCATTGATATATCTCAACCACGAAGAGACCCTCAATAGCGGTAAGCGTGGATACAGACTTTCCGAAGGCTTTGAAAGCTGGAAAATCAAGTACTCTATCAAGGTTTTTCAGCATATCTTCACCCATGGCAGGGAACATAGCTGCAGTGTATATTGCGAATCCCAAAAATAGTACCATCAAAATGAGAATTCCTCTTGATTTCTCTCGCAGCGTTTTGACAAAAATCTTCATTTCAATCACCATAGTAGTGCATGAATATATCCTCTACCGATACACCTTTTGAAACGAGATCCTTAATTTCGAAATGAGACAAATGCTTGATAACATCATCCATGTTACCAGTAACCCTGAACTGCACCGTACGATTCTCTATGGATACTACTGAAATCTGAGGAATGTTAAAGTCTTCCTCTGTGACGTCATTCGAGAAAGTGACTTCCATGAGTCTCCCACTCTTCTTTTTCAGAGTTTCCACATCTTCTATTGCCACGATGTTCCCTTCTCTTATGATTCCCACACGATCGCACACTTTTTCAACCTCACTTAAGATGTGAGAAGATATGAAGAAGGTTCTCCCTTTTTCCTGTTCTTCTTTCAAGAACGTGTAGAACTCTCGCTGCATTAATGGGTCTAACCCCAGCGTGGGCTCATCCATGATGACCAATTCGGGATCATGCATGAAAGCTTGGACAATACCAATTTTCTGTTTCATGCCTTTTGAGTACTCCTTAATTTTTCTGTCCACTGTTACCTGAAACCGTTCACAGAGCGCATCTGCCATCACTGGTTCTTTCGTTCTCAAGGAAGAGACAAATTGCAGGAACCTTTTTCCAGACATTGCATCGTACAGACTCAGATCACCAGGGATATAACCAATGCGGCTTTTGATTTTGAGCGAGTTTTTCTGCGTTTCTAGTCCAAAGATTTCAGCTCTCCCTCGGGTGGGGCGGATCAGGTCCAGGAAGAGTCTGATGGTGGTGGTCTTGCACGAGAGTAATTGCCCCCGATGCATTGAAGAGGAACATAACCCTGTATTTCGTAATATGCTCACATCACTGGGAAAAAAAGGTACTGAATAATGAGGTACTGATAGATCGGTTTCCGAGGAGGATGCCTCGCTGCTACTATGCATTTAGCCAGAAGGTTGTTACCGACTGGAAAGACAGAATACCTCCAGGATTTGCCTTAAGACGTGTCGATGAGAACTTGTTGAAGAGCAATATAGACAACATTGATACACTTATTGGAGAAGTCAAAGACATTATTGCTTCTGTTGATGAATTCATAAGAAGGAGATTTGAAGGTTACTGCCTGGTCTATAGAGATAAAGCGGCTGTCAGCTGGTGTCTTTCATTCAGGTATGGTTCTTCGTGTGAGTTCACAGTACAAACAGTCAAAGAATACCGACAGAGAGGGTTTGGCGCCATCGCAACAGCAGCTCTCGTGGACTCCTGTTTGTCCAGTAATCATGGTTCTATTGGATGGCATTGCGGTCAGGAGAATGTGCCAAGTATAAAATTAGCCGAAAAAGTGGGGTTTGAAAGGACTGATAACGAGTATTCATGGATGTATGGTAGCCTAGTAGATTAGTTTCTCATCCATCTTGTTGGGTATATCACTGCTTTATCATAGAAGGTATCCAATCAATGGTAAAGACTCTCATTTCTTAAACTCCAAGGACTTTGAGAACTGCTTCACAGCTGACCTGCATCATCCTCCTGGTACCGTGATGTATTCCACTCTTTCTGCATCCTTTCTACCAAAGATTGGGTAGTATTCTTCCAACTCATCTGGATAGGTGTGATGCTACATCGAATGTTGAAGATGTCCCTCCACGAGGAATGAAGAATGCAAAAAGCAAAATGCTTGGGTAGTATGTTCGCATCTGTGGGAGGTTCCATACCTTCACTTTCCGGCTTCACGTATAAGTCCTTCTATTCACTTTCGGATTTCAAAATTCGGTGAAGATGCTGCATAAATCGGGGATCCAGATCATCCATTCACTCAATGACAATGGAACGCAAAGGGAGATACAACTCTAACTGACAGCAATATCTCTCTTCTCGAAGTAGATCGCAGCTGCCACGAGTATCACTGCAGTTATGAAGAACAGGATTATTACGTCTGAAGCTTCAACGGTGTGATGCACCAGCATTTCTCCTGGGTCGTAGTAATGGATTATAGATATCTTCCCTATTGCAGAATATTTCTCTGAAATGAATGAGAGGACTTCCATAATATACATACCAGAGATGACTCCTATTGCCACTACATTTGCTCTTCTCGTTTCATCGAAGATGACGGAGAACAACAACCCAATGGCACAGACTGCACACAGATAGAAAACAGATACAAGATGAGTGTAAAACAGATAGGTCACATCTATGGTCTCGTTTATGTATTTCAAGTATCCAAGAATGGCAATAGGCATCACAACGTTCATCAGGATTATCGCTGGCACTAGTCCAAAAAACTTCTCAAGGACAACTCTTGCCCTAGAAACAGGGTTTGAGAGGAGCATATCTATCGTCTTACTTTCTATTTCTTTTGAAATCAAGGAGGAGGAAATGAATGCAAAGTAGATACCGAGAGTGAGCACCCATCCCCACTGGTAGAACTCCACATTCAAATAGCCTTCCACCATTGACAAATCAATCCCCGATCTCCCGAACGTAGTTAACGCAACCTCAGGAAGATTATCCCTCCACATATCAATGGACCCTTTCATACCAGGGTATATTGATAGTATCATGACAACAAGACCAATAAAGGCCAGGAGTAACATCAAGGTCCCCTTCCAGCTGTTTTTTACGTCATGAATTGCTATTTTCATATGATCACCTGTAATAATGCAAGAATATTTCCTCGAGGCTGAGTTCGCCTATTTCTATATCTCTGATAGTGTAGTTCGCCAATTCTTTGATGACTTCATCCATATCTTTTGTGACAACGAAGGTCGTCCATCCATTCTCCAACTTGGTTTTTATTCCCCTGACTGTTAGTTTTTCTGCAGTTTTCACCTTCACGACTTTTCCTTTTTTACTCTTCAGAGAATCTACATTTTCCAACGCTATCAAACTTCCATCTCTTATTATACCCACCCTGTCTGAGATTTTTTCTACTTCCGTCAATATGTGAGATGAGATGAACATGGTCTTGCCTTCCTTCTTTTCTTCTCTTAAGAAATCGTAGAATTTCCCCTGAAGCAAAGGGTCAAGCCCAGCTGTCGGTTCGTCCATAATTATCAGTTCAGGATTGTGCATGAAAGCTTGCACGATGCTCAATTTTTGTTTCATTCCCCGTGAATATCCCTTGACCTTTCTATCCAGCGGGAGTTCAAATATCTCCAACAGTCTTTCAAGTCTTTTTTCATCGAAGTTTCTCCTCAATGTACCGAAGTATTTCAGCAAATCTCTAGCAGTCAAATCTCCGTAGAGGGCGAACTCTCCGGGAATGTATCCTGTCTTCTCCTTTATCCTCACAATTTCCTTCTCAACATTCTCTCCAAAAATGAGAGCCTTTCCCCTCGTGGGTTTTAGAAATCCAAGAAGCGTTCTTATGGTTGTGGTTTTTCCTGCACCATTCGGACCTAAGAATCCAAAAATTTCGCCTTTTTCAATGGAAAAGTTTAGATTTTCTACTCCTCTGATTTTCCCGTAGTATTTTGTCAGATCTCTTGTCTCTATTATCATGAAGATCACCAATGTTTTCTGATGAGACTTGAATTGCTTCAATTTAAAGATATCCCCTGACACTGATGCAATAGATTTATAAGGTTTAACTGAGAAAAGACTTCTGACCTATCTTCCTTTGTGGAATGCACATGTTTCAATCCAATAAGTGAGTATTATGGACCAGGATGATCAATTTAGGATCGAGCGATCCTATGAGAATTGCAGCGGATGCAGAAGATGTGAGATTTCCTGTTCACTCTACCACGAAAAGGAAATCTGGCCTGAAGCTTCAAGAATCAGAGTTTTCATGCTTGTTCCGGGAATAGAGATTCCCCATTTATGCTTCCAATGTGAGGATTATCCCTGCGTTGAAGCCTGTCCAGAAGGAGCCCTTTCTGTAATCCATCAGACTGGAGCAGTTAAGGTAGATGTGGAGACGTGTACAGCATGCGGGTTATGCATAACAGCGTGCCCAGGGAAGGTTCCACACCTCCATCCAGATGGTAGCTCCATTGTCATATGCGACTTGTGTGATGGGGAACCACAATGCGTCAAAGCATGCCTGGAAGGTAGATGGAACGCTTTAACTCTCTTGCCAAGAGAAAAAAGCATTTCCTATAAAATGCTGGCTGCAACGCCCAAAGAACTCACAAGAAAAGTTGCCAACCACATTCTTGGAGAGAAAACCACGAAGGAGGTCTTAGGATGAGGGGTTACGCTGGAAAATTTCTGGAAATAGATCTTTCCAGTAGAGCTATTAAGGAAAAGAAGGTTCCAGACAGCGTTCTCAGAGACTATATTGGTGGAAGAGGGTTGGCTACAAGGATATTATGGGATATACTGGGGAGCACATGGGAAAGTGTAGATCCACTCAGCTCAGAAAACATGCTTCTCGTACTCACAGGCCCACTGACAGGATACTTTCCTGGAACAAAGATCTGTGTTTCTGGAAAGTCACCTCAAAGCAATGGTGTCATAGGCTCGACGGTAGCAGGCGAATTCGGAATCGACTTGAAATGCGCAGGGTATGATGGGTTGATCATACGTGGAAAGGCAGAGCAGCCGTGCTACCTCTTCATATGCGACAACCACGTCGAAATTAAGGAAGCTTCACCTATCTGGGGTAAAAAAGCCAGAGAAACCGTACGGTTTCTTGTTAAAGAATCACTCAAAGAAATCAAAGATATTAGACCGGGGTATGGAGAAGTAATTGAGCCCTCATTTCTCTATATTGGACCATCTGGAGAAAACAAGGCGAGAATAGCCGCTGTCACTTCTAAGTATGCACATGCTGCAGGTTACGGCGGATATGGGGCGGTCATGGGAGCAAAGAACCTGAAAGCACTTGTGGCGAAAGGGTTTGGTCCATTACCAGATGTATATGATAAAGAAAGGACTCTAGATCTTGTCCAGGAATTTCTAGTAAAGAATTTTGAACGTGAACGGTTTAGACGCTGGGGAACAGGAGCAGGAGGTTACTATTTTGGAGCTGAAACAAGTTCAGAACCCATCAGAAACTGGCAAGAGGAATGGCACCAAGAACAGAGTTACAAAGGAGAAGAATTCGACAAGTACTGGGTCAAAAAAAATTGGGGAGATTTCGGTTGCCCAACAACGTGCCTCAAGGTTTCTGTGCTGAAAGATGGAACGTATGAAGGAGCAATATGCGACAATCCAGATTATGAACTTGAATCCTACTTGGGAACAAATCTCGGGATATTTACTCCTGAAAAGAATATATACCTTTCTTACGTAAGTAACGAGCTGGGTTCGTGCGGAATTCAGAGTGGAGCAGTTCTCGGATTCGCAGCAGAACTGTACCAAAAGGGAATACTCACACGAGAGGATCTCGATGGAATAGCTCTTGAGTGGGGGGATGTTGAAGCCTTCGCAGCCCTGGCTGAGAGAATAGCCACGAGACAGGGAATTGGTGATATTTTAAGTGAGGGGATCTATCGAGCTGCTGTGAAGATTAGTGAAATGAAAGGTCTTGATGTGCTTAAATATGCTATTCACGAAAAGGGTGTAGCTATTGGGGCACACGGCATTAGAAGTGGAAGAGACTATGTAACAACGAACCCAATTGCGTATGCATGTTCAGTCCAGGCAGGAGACCACACGTCAGGGGCTGATCTCCCGATTGGCCACAGGCATAGCGAGTTGTTCTCAATCATGGGAGACTCAGCTGTCTATTGCTTTTTTGCTGCAATGGCACTTGATAATAGAGACATCTTCAACTTCTACGAAGCAGTAACAGGATGGGAACTGACAGAAGAGGAATGGTATCAAGAAAAAGCTCTGAGAATTCTACAGCTGCAGAGGGCTATGCTCCTCCTGGGTGGACCTGACATCACATGGAAACCGAACCTCGATGATGAGCTTCCGCCACGGTTCTGGGAGCCATTACCCTCAGGACCTGACAAGGGAAGATCCCTGGACAGAACTGCATTTGAGAAGTCAAAGCTTGAATATTTTAATGCCGCTGGCTGGAACGAGAATGGTGTGCCAAAACCAGAAACACTACGCAACCTTGGTCTCGAAGACGTCGAAGTGAAGCTCAGAGAAGCCTCTCTAATCTCGTGATATGATCAAATGTTTAATGATGACCGTTGATAAATTCTTTGGGGAATCGTACAGGCAATTGCAGGCAAAAGATCCCGATATGCTCTCTATCAACAGAACTGGCTCATTGATTTCATAGTCACCTATCAGCCCATTCATGACCAGGAGGATGCTGAGAACTAGGGGGCAGTCATTATTCATCTGAAAAAATCCATAATAATCCATCCTGAATAGCAACACTCACAATGTTGCCGTGATTCAGTCCGTAGTACTCCCTAAAGATAACCCTGAAATCTGTGTAATCCCTCTTTTCTAGAATCTCTGCCATTTGCCTGTTGCTTGATATGAACCGTTCTTCTTCCTGCCCGCCCACCGCCATGAACAATGAAGCAGGTACACTTCTATTCCGCTGGTGTAACGCCATCTCCTCAGCAGACAATACACCATTTACCTTGGTGAAATCACCGCTGACAGCGATAAAATTCGTGAAAGGATTGTCTGGCTTACCACACTGGAAAAGGGCATGTAACGTAAAGAATGCACCATCTGAGTGACCTATTAATGTTCTTCTCGTGACATCAGTGTTGTAATTCTCATCTATGGACGGAATGAGTTCATTTTTCAAAAATACATAAAAATTGTTGTAGTCCCAGAGAAAGTCCCTCCCCCGATTATTCTCTTCTGGGTATCCAATTCCTACGACAATGGATTCAGGTATCAACCCCTGGTAACTTAAAGTGCGTACAATCCCCTTGACACCATTATCAGGCATTCTCCAGTGTGAACCATCAAAATACCAGTCCCCATCCAGCAAATATATGGTATGATACTGGTCAGAACTCTCTGGATCATAGTTACTGGGGAGTCCGACATAGATTGTGAAATTGTCTTGAACAGTGTGTGAGTAAAAGATACCTGGCGCATTTTGGGCTCTTTCAGGGTTCACCCCAGGAGCAGGAGTCAAGGTTGGTGTAGCAGGTGCTGGAGACTCTGGAGTTGGAGGAGGCGCACTCACACAACCCAAAACCAAAATGACCAAAAGGATGCATCTTACGGATAGAGGGTTCATGCTCTATATTGATCAGGTCGCACTTAAGAGTTGTCAGAGGAATGAAGAATAACGTCAGAACAGAATCTTTGAGCTCTCTCTAATAATAAGAGGTTGGTATGGGTTTATCCTACCAGAAGTTCTGTCGAAGATCAAATTGGCAGGGATCAGAGATTACCTTAAGATCGGAATCCTCGACAAAAGATCCAAAGAAAAACCTCTAATAGTTGGTTCGGGAGACAGAAAAGAAACCCTGCAGATCAGGAAATTCGATCTCTACTTGAGATCTCTAGCTTTATCTTTGTTTCTGCGCAGTACGTGTGCTAACAGGAGCACTAACCCCAGTGCGAGTCCGTACACGATTGCTCTGTCTAATGGTTGTGACCATTTTTCCAGCAGGATCGGGATATAGTTCAGAGTTCCATGTAGTGCGCCAACTAGATAAAGAGACCGTGTCAGATGGTACAGTAACCCTACGAGAAGAAACAGAATGATGCCAGTCAATACTTCAAGTGGTGACAGTGGACGAAACAATAGATGAAGGAGGACGAAGGAAACAGCGACCACTGGAATTCCAATTACTGCGCCATAACTCTCCACGAACCTCGTTTGCAGATACCCCCTGAATGCGATTTCCTGCCAGAAGCTATTTAACATAGCTGCGGTTGTTCCTGCCAAGACTGCAATTGGGACAATACTTGGCATCATGGGCATTTCAACAGCCCCTCGTGCGATGCCCAGCCCCCAGGAGAAGAGTTCCAGAAACCCGCCAAGGATTACGCCTCCGCCGAAAAAGATGAATATGTTGAGGTTCCGTGACAAGCCGATTTCAGCCCAGCTGAAATCTCTTCTGTCTAACTTGGTTGTAAGCACATATATCAACCCTATTACTGCTACTAGGTCCATGATACCTGAAATTATCTGCGAGCTGGTGGTATCATTGAGTAGACCAATCAGTATCAGGATTATGCGATTCAAGACAATTACTGCCAACACGGAGAAGGCCAGTATGAACAGATTCCAATATGTTCTGACATTTCCCGTTTTATTTCGAAGTAGTCGACCGAACATCGTGATTCTTCTTCATAGTGTCTTATTAATATATTTTTCTACATCAACGGTTTTGTGTGGGTTCGACAGAAAATTCTCTGAAAAGAAATTCAGGTTTTCATCACTTTTTAAAGTAATTCCATAGCCAATTGAGAAAGTTAATAGCAGGTAGCTCGTCCATGTAACGCCGGTATTCATCGCCCCATTTCGCTACGTTAAAATTGTCCTCGACGCGAATGAGGTATGAGAAACTGACTAAGACTACGGCGATGTGGACGATCGCAAGTATGGTAAAGCTTATCCACTCGCTCAGTACCACTGGTAAGAGAGTGAAGTAAACCACCTCCGCAAGGTACCCTGGGTGCCTTATGACGGCGTACGGTCCCTCCCTGATGATGACAAGGGACTCGTGGGCGTCATCTAATCCTCCGAGCCTCGACCTCATGGAGACGACCTTGACCTCAATAACCAGTGCTATCACAAACAGGGCTACAGAGACGACTAATACGGGCACGGGAAAACGTATCTTTGTCAACTGAGAGAGGCCCTCCAAGGCGCTCAGGCCAGAAACTTTAGCGAGGGTGGGGAGAAGCCAGACGACAACGGACACCAATACGAGAGCTGAATATTTTTGGTTGTACCTCTTCACGAAGGAAATCCCCCTTCTCTTCAGTTGCTCCTTTATATCTGCTTCCGTGAGGTCGCCTCCCTCTAGTATTTCCCTTACAAGGCCTTCTTTCCCTTCTTTATTAACGTCCTTCACATACAGGAAAAGATAACTGGGTATATAAAGTCTTCGTTTGTTAGTGTTCTGTGGAGGTCTCTCTAACCGTTTTATGAAATTGTGGAGGGCTTGGAAGGAGATTCTTCAACTCTCAACATTGGATTTGCCAATCGTGGCTATTTTGGGAAGAATATTTCTTTTTTGTACTTCTCTGATAAAAGAAGTACTAGTACTTGCAATACTGATTGTTATCACAACACACAGCGGAGGTGTCATACGACCTACTAGAAAGTGTCCACTTACAATACAGCCAGTTCAGGTGGAACATCTGGTTGGATATAGGTGGGAGATAAAATCTCTTTAGAATAATCCCTTTGTATCTATATATCCATAAATGAAGCTCTTCAGGACTCTCATTGAGCTGCAATATTCGTCTAACGTCTAACCAATAACCATATAAGTCCCGTAATGGAAGAATTGACCAGTTCTTTGGAGTATATTTCCTCCTTTGACTGGGTGGATTCAGATGAAATCAGAACTCGAGGTGAATGAAATGATGAATACAAAATGTAGAGTAGTTGCAGTCTCTTTGATGATATGCCTCTTTCTAGTTGTTCTCTCCCCTCTTCTTATGGGGCCAGAAAATTATGGAAGAATTGCTTTTGTGTCAAGTAGAGATTGTGATTGGGAAATCAAAATAATGGATTCTGATGGAAGTAATATAAGAGGACTTACTGATAATTTTACTAATGACTCGAATCCCTCATGGTCTCCTGACGGATCAATGATTGCCTTTGTATCAGAGAGGGATGGAAATGAGGAAATTTATGTCATGGATAATAATGGAGAACAGGTGAAAAGGCTTACCTATGATCCTGCTTCAGATGTGTCTCCAGCATGGTCGCCAGATGGAACGAAAATTGCATTTGTCTCGGATAGGGATGGAAATGAGGAGATTTATGTCATGAACACTGATGGCAGTAACCAAGTGAACGTAACCAATAATCCATTTAATGATGAGGAACCTACATGGTCGCCAGATGGAACGAAAATTGCATTTGTCTCAGATAGGGATTGGAAAGATGAAATCTATGTCATGAACGCTGATGGTAGTAGCCAAGAAAATGTAAGTAATAACTCGGCCTTGGATTTACACCCTGCTTGGTCTTCTGATGGATCAATGATTGCCTTTGTATCAGACAGAGATAGAAATTGGGGGATATATACTATGAATAGTAATGGGGAAAATGTGAGAAGGTTAACACATAATCAACATATGGATTCTCGTCCTAATTGGTCTCCTGACGGATCACTGATTGCCTTTGATTCAAATGAGGATGGTAGTAATATTTTTCTCATGGATAGTGATGGAGGAAACCGAACAAGGCTTACATATACTGATACAGTGGATTTCGGTCCTTCGTGGTCTCCTGATGGTGAAAAGATTATCTTTTGTTCGTGTAATGATTGGGGATACCAGGTGTATACAATGGATAGTGATGGAAAAAATCAGATGAGAATATCCAATATCCCTCTTTCACACCTTTGTCCAGTGTGGTCTCCAGATGGAACGAAAATTGCACTTGAGCTGGATACGAGCGGGGAGTTCAGGACCCCAGATATCTGTGTCATGAATGCCGATGGGAGTAACCTGGTAAATCTGACTAACAGCAATGCAGCGGACTTGAACCCTGCATGGTCACCTGACGGGACACGGATTGCTTTTTCTTCAAATATGAGTGGAAACTCTGATATTTATATCATAAATATTGATGGGAATGACCTGGTAAACCTGACAAACAGCCCTGATTATGAGAATTGTCCCGCATGGTCACCTGATGGGACACGGATTGCCTTTTCAGCTGAGGGCATCTTTGTTATGAATGTTGATGGAAGCAATGTAGAAAGACTCACAGATTACCCTTCAGGCGAATGGGGTCCTTCCTGGTCACCTGATGGGAAGAAGATCCTCTTTTGTTCACTTAGACGAGGAGATTATGATATTTATGTGATGGATGCAGACGGAAGTAATGTGGTGCAGTTAACTACGAACCCTGCTAAGGATATGTATGCCACGTGGTCACCTGATGGGAAGAAAATTCTTTTTTCTTCAGATAGGGATGGAAATGAAGAAATCTATGTAATGAATTCCGACGGGACTGACCAAAAAAATCTAACCAATAACCCAGCAATCGATTGGTGTCCTTCATGGTGCTGTTATTCACTCAGTACAGAAGAGCTCACTTGCTCGACAGAACCCACTCCCTCGACAGAACCCACTCCCTCGACAGAACCCACTCCCTCGACAGAATATCTTTCCACTTTCCTGTTAATAATCATCATTTTTGCAGTTATCACCTCTACAATCATCTTCTTTAGACCCGGGAAGTCCTCAAAACAATAATGAAGACAACAGACTTGCCAGCGTCATTCTGGAGAGTGACCACTTATTTCTGGACAAGAAGATCGCTTTAACTGGGATGGTGTGAAGCCGGCTGAATGCTTTTAGACTTTGACAAAAGGGTCAAAAGGTAATACATGAAGTCGAAATATGCATTCTGTCAAGGATGAGATTGTTGAAATGTGTTTCCTATACATCTAGTATACCGATACTCGTTCTAACAGCCTTTCAGTTCTGCTTTCCCTTTTCCTAGTTGCTGATTTTCCTTTTTCAGTTGTTTCCTATCCAATGAAATCCTATAGTTCTTCTTCAATTCCTCAATTATCCTCTCCTTTGATTTGATTTTTTCCCATAATTCCTCCTTTTCCACGCTTTCTTCCAGTCTTTGTACAACATCATCAAATTCACCTTCGGAAGATACTTCCGTGCGGAGAACTGTCTTCTCATGTATTCTCTTGGCGTATTGTTTGATGAATCTCCCTTCCTTTGAAATGGTTGATTTCCTCCTCATGTATTAATTTTCCGAACAGGTTCTCTGTCTCGAACCCAGCATTGTTGATAATTTCAAACCCCCCACTTTTCTGCCCATCAATTTGATCTCATCTTCAATTTTGAATGATAAAAAGAAGAAAAGATTATTTTTTCAATGATGTATCTGACAATTAAGTCAAAAAAATATCAGAATTTCAAATAATAAACAGATCATGAAATCAAAGCAAATTAATCTCATCAAGACAATATGATTTCTCTTAATCAAAAAATCGACGTGAATTTCACCCTCTATTTCTCAATAGAAAAATACGAGAATATCATATTATAACATTTTTTGGCTTGTAAAACTTTCTGTAAGCGATCAAAACTTTCTGCAAAAGCTCCACGGCATTAAAATGCATAAAAAAAGAGAAGGGCATCAAAGCCACGGAAAACATGCTCCGACCGGGATTTGAACCCGGGTCGCCGGCTCGAAAGGCCGGAATGATTGACCGGTCTACACTATCGGAGCTAGCAAAAAAGCAGATTCTACCCTTATAAATCTTTGCGGGCTAGCACCCGAGTTGCCAATCACGCTCACTGCAGGGAGCATTCACAAGGTATCTTCCCGCATCGAGGGCATACCTCATTGTATTTGCCCAGAGCTGCCTCCTCAATGTCAACGTCCAGGACATTCCCCAGAGAACACAGCCATGCCAGAATGTCTGCCATCTCCTCACGGATTCCTTCTTCATCCTGTGTCCTGATAGCTCTTCCCAATTCTCCCACTTCCTCAGTTAACCACATGAATGTCTTCTCCACCCCTCTTTGCACATCACGAGGGAAATATAACTCCTTCATCAACCGTTGAAATACATGCAATTCCATAAGTTGACATTGCACATAAGAGAAAAAGGTTTTGTGTGAGTAAGAATCATGAGACAGCCCTGCATGAAACGAAACTCTTATAACTTTTCAGAGATGACACTGTACAATGATTGATACTGAAAATTTAACAAAGAAATTTGGCGCTCTTGCAGCAGTAGAGGATGTAACTCTGCGTATTGATGAAGGAGAGGTTTTCGGGTTCCTCGGACCGAATGGTTCAGGAAAAATCACCACAGTGAGGATGCTCAGCTGCTTGATTTCGAAAACCAGTGGCAGGGCGTGGATAGGTGATTACGAAGTTGGAAACAGCCCGGATTCACAGGAGATCAGAAGAATGATCGGGCTGTTGCCTGAGAATGTTGGATTATATAGCAATCTGAACGCTTATCAGAACTTCGATTTTTCCGGACGACTGTATAAAACTCCCAAAGAACTGAGGAGTGAAAGGATCGAGTACTTCCTCAAAGTGATGGGGCTCTGGGACAAGAGAGAGCAGCCAGCAGGAACACTTTCCAAAGGCATGAGGCAAAAGCTTGCCATAGCTCATACCTTCTCCCCATCGCTCTCGCAACTCACAGTATTGTGGGCGAGAAGATTGAGAAAAGCCTTGAACCACTTCTTGCAGCCCCCATAACAGATAGTGAACTCCTGTTTGGAAAGAGCCTTGCAACATTTCTACCATCCATCGCTGCGACATACATTGGTGCAGCAATATTTATGCCCCTTGCAGATTTACTGACACACGATATACTTGGTTATTATTACTATCCAAATGAGAAAATGACGGTTATTCTGCTGTTGATTATTCCGATTACATGTATGCTGAGTACTCAATTGAGTGTGGTCATATCTTCACGGGTCAATGATTTAAGGACTGCATACCACCTTGCATCAGTTATATTGGTGCCCTTTGCGACTATTCTTATTCTGTTTAATGCGAATATTATTCCGTTTGCTACAACCAATTTATTGTTGATTTCAGCTGTTATCGCCATTGCGGATGTAGTTCTCTTTTACGTGAGCACAATCACCTTCCATAGAGAGGAAATACTGACGAGATTGGAGTAGAATGTCGTATTCGTGGGGTGCAGCATAAGAAGACCTCTAAACCGACCAGAGCTGCAGAAATCCACTCAGTGAATGGCATAATCAATCGCCCAGCGAACACTTTATATGTATTTGAGACGATAGAGACTATGGGTTCTTTATCACTGTGGAGGAGAACAAGCCAGATCTTCTTTCTGGCACTCTTCGTAACGTTGTTCTACTTTACGAGTTATCCGCTGGATTTCACCCATACCAATGTATTCGTGAGGTTGTCTCCTTTCATACTTATCATCAACACCTTAACGACCAGATCTGTCTTTACACGGCTTCTTCCTGCCCTCTTCCTGTTGGTTGCCACGGTATTCCTGGGTCGGTTCTTCTGCGGCTGGATGTGCCCTGTGGGAACTGTTTCAGATCTCTTGCCAAAAGCAAAGAAAAGACTCGTATCCCTATATAGGATCAAATATTATTTCCTGATTTTTTCAATAGTCCTTGCTATCTTTGGAATTCAGGTCCTCGTTATATCTGACCCTCTGGTCATTTTTACCCGTTCACTCACATTTGTTACTCAGAGGACAGTACCCATGATGCTCATTCTGATTGTGATATTGGTTCTGGTTCTTGGAGAACGTTTCTGGTGCAGAGTTGTGTGTCCCTTGGGAGCCTTACTGGGGGCTGCTTCTTTTTTCAAGCCAATCGGGATACGGGCAGGAGATTCCTGCACTGAGTGCGGGCTCTGCAGCAGAGTCTGCCCCATGGACGCCATCCAGAGTTCTAGGGTGAAAGCCACGGAATGTACCCTGTGTATGCTCTGTGTGGATAGATGCCGCCGGGGAGCACTGACTTTTACTCTGGGCAGAACCCAGCAGAATGTGGGGTTTGAGTCACGGAGAACCTTTCTGAAGGCAGGAGCAGCAGCAGGAGCGGCTTTGGCGTTATCACCACTCCTGAGCCGGGGGGGGCTAACATCTACCAGGAATACGGTCATCAGGCCACCAGGTGCTCTGAAAGAAGAGAACTTCCTGTCTGTATGTGTGAGGTGCGGGGAATGCATGCGGGTATGTCCCTCCCAGGGGCTGAGACCAGTCCTCTTGGAGGGATCATTGTTCGATTTTTATACACCCCATTTGGTCCCAAGAATCGGTGAGTGCCAGTTGTGTATGCTGTGCTGGCAGGTGTGCCCCACAGGTGCCCTGGTGGAGGTGGACCCTGCAGAGATGAAACTGGGAACTGCTACCGTCGACAGGAACACCTGTCTGGAATGGAGAAATGAACAGCCGTGCCTGGTGTGCCAGGAGGTGTGTCCGTACCAAGCTGTGGATGTCATAGAGAGTGGCGGGAGAGGACGGAATGGGAGTGGAAGATGGGGTCCCACGGTGAACAGGTCACTGTGTGCAGGATGCGGTGCTTGTGAACGTCACTGCCCTACAGAACCCACATCAATCAGCGTCAGTCCTGAGGGCGAGAGGCGTTACTGACACTGATCATCGTGTCTCTGCTGTTTCTGAAAAGGAGACATGGATTATTCCTTGGCTTGCTTTCTCTCGTATTCCATGCGTTTCAGTTCTGCTCTCTTGATCTTTCCGCTCATGGTCTTGGGCAGACCTTCCACAAACTCAATTTCTCTCGGGTACTTGTAAGGGGCTGTCACCTGTTTGGTGTGATTCTGCAGTTCTGCTTTCAAGGCTTCAGATGGAGTCCATCCTCGATTCAAGACCACAAATGCCTTGACAATCTCACCACGATCCGGATGGGGAGATCCCACAGCAGCGCACTCCAGCACCGCAGGATGAGTCAGCAGTGCATCCTCCACCTCAAAGGGACCGATCCTGTACCCGGCACTTAAGATCACATCGTCTGCTCGCCCCTCAAACCAGTAGTATCCCTCCTCATCCATTTTGCAGAGATCACCCGTGTAGTACCTGCCATCCCTCACCACTTCTTTCATTTTCTCAGGCATCTTGTAGTACTCCTTGAACAGAGATGGCAATCCGAACTTGGTGGTAACCTCACCTACCTCTCCTGGGCTGGCCTCCTCATTCTTGTCGTTCAGAATTCTAACATCCTGACCGGGCATGGGTTTTCCCATACTCCCTGGTTTTACCGTGATACCCACATAGTTGCATACCAGACAGACTGTTTCCGTTTGGCCATACCCTTCGCGAATCGTGATGCCGAATTTCTCCCTGAAAAAATCAATAACATCCTTATTCAGGGGTTCACCTGCAGACAAGAAACTGCGGATACTGCCCAGATCATACTGAGTTACATGTGGCACCTTGATCATGATTCTGAGTTCAGTAGGGGTCAGACAGCAAACAGTGACCTTATGCGTCTGCAACAGCCTGAAGTAGCGTTCAGGGTTAAACCGTCCGTTGTACAGAAGATCTGTTGCCCCAACATTCATGGTGACACCAAGGTGTGTCCAGAACCACTTTGCCCACCCAGGGGAGGTGGTGGCCCAGATGACATCGTTCCTTTGAGCCCCATACCAGTATGGCACATTAATCTTCTTGAATGCATACATCCAGCTGTTCTGGTGTACGACTCCTTTTGGCAGTCCTGTAGTTCCTGATGTGTATGAAATATAAAAGATATCTTCGCTCTTCTTGGGATGCGTCTTGAATTCCGAAGAAGCCTTCTTCATCTCCTGTTCATAGGAGATCCATCCTTTTTTCTCTCCATCAACCAGGATATAACTCGTAATACTATCCAACTGCGAACGAACTTCATCCACAATGTCTGATCCACTCTCATTGGTTATGACAGCCCTAGCCTGGCAGTCATTTGCCCTGTAAACCACATTCCTTGACCGAAGCATTTCCACTGCTGGTGTGATAATACTCCCTGTCTTTATGGTGCCTAACTGTGCGATGTATGTTTCGGGAATTCGAGGAAGCATGATCAAAACAGGGTTCCCTGTCCCGACTCCCAGAGATGTGAGCACGTTGGCAAACTTGCTAGACTGCACCATAAGGTCATGGTATGTCAGAGTGCGGGTTTTCCCCTCTTCATCCTCGTACAAAATGGCAGGGTGGGAGGGATGATCCCGAGCATGAGAATCAACCACTGATGCAATGTCATAGGTTTCTGGGACATCCCATTGAAACTCTTTCATTTCTTTTTCATAATCAATGGGGTTCATGGGAGTAATGAGCCATCCATCCATTTAAAGGTGTTGTTAATGGCAGTGGGTATCCACGGTAAGAATTGTCTAATATTCTTAGCAAGTCCTTAGTTTTCAGAATCAAAACTCCTTTCTTGTTGATCTGAGGTCGAAATTGCCCCAGGATATGATGATTGATTTACGAAGTAGACAATTGTGAGCAGGAGATATCCGTAGAGGATGCAGAAGAGCTTGAAGAGCAGGGGAAACTTTGAAAATGTACTCGAAACACCGGGGTATGTGGATAGACAGGGTAAGCCACGTAGTACAATCATTCTCTAGGAAAGGCACGTCCCGTCATTTCAGCTTCATATGATTTCAGACAGGAGTAGTAATTCTACATTCTGCTTCAATTAACAAAGACAGATTTTATATAGATTGATAGCTCTAAAAGAGAGGGTGGATGCACGCATTTTTTGGAAGAAAACAGTGCACTTGATATAGAGATGAGAGGTGTCTTGAAAATGGCGAAAACGAAGACTGAAGAGCTCAACGCTCTGTTAAAGGACTTGGAGGGGACTACTCCCGATATTGAAGCGTCTGCCGTTGTTTCTGTGGATGGATTGATGATTGCCTCCGCTCTACCTCGAGACGTGGAAGAGGATAGGGTTGCTGCTATGTCTGCTGCTATGCTCTCACTGGGTGAGAGGACAGCCAAAGAACTGGCTAGAGGAGACCTATCAGAGGTGTATGTCAAGGGAGAGACTGGATTCGTTGTCTTAATGGCTGCAGGCGAGAATGCAGTACTGACTGCTCTGGCAAGAAAGGATGCAAAGCTCGGCCTGGTCTTCCTGGATATGAAGCGAACTGCTCATGAGATTGCATCCGTGGTATGAGGTGCGCAAATGACAGAATTCAAAGCGGCGGGAGTCCCACCAGAAATGGTGGACACATTCAAAAAGGCAGAAGTCACCATTTCTGAATTCTTTGGGAATGTGACATACCTTCCTGAGAGAGGAAGAATTGAAATAGACAAAGATCGATATATGTGGGTGCGTGCAGATTCCCTGGCGTTTTTCAGGGATGTTCTTGAAGAGGTATATGGAGAGAAGGGAGCCGATCAGATCCTCTACAAACTCGGAAAGGCTGTGGGTGAACAAGAAGCAAGGAAGTTTCACAGGAAATTCGGCATTAAGGATCCTCTAGAGAAACTCTCAGCAGGCCCTGTATACTTCTCGTATAGTGGATGGGCCTTCGTCAATATCCTTCCGGCTTCTGCACCGAGTTCAGATGAATCCTATCTCTTGACATACCACCATCCTGGCTCGTTTGAAGCGGAACACTTTCTGGCTTCAAAGGAGAAAACAGACAGACCTATCTGCCATATCAACGCAGGGTATTCTGCAGGATGGTGTGCGGAGTCTTTCGGTGTCCCCTTGGAAGCCAGAGAAGTAACGTGCAAGGCACAGGGTGACGAGAAATGTACATTTCTCATGAGTCACAGAAATACTATAGTACAGAGGCTCCAAATGCTTCAGGTGCTGCTTTCCCAGGGAAGAAAAGTTGACGATCTCAAGCCAGAAGATCTGTCAGTATAACAATTCTTCAGAAGGGACTCAGCATTGGCCCATGAAGATCTGGTATTCTTGACGAGGCGACCACTGCGATGTCCACTGAAAATGATTATGGGGCATAATCATAAGGTAGAAGAGAGAATGCAAAGTTATGGGATATCCTACAGACGTATTCAGAGTATAAAAGAGGAGAAAGGAAGAGGAGGACATATCCTGGGAATGAAACGCTGCTGGATATCTTGTGCAATTCAGACAACAACTTTTAAATAACTCATGTGCCATGCTTTCCTATGAAGAAGTTGTATTTTGCTGATGCACGTACTCGTGAGATTAGTTATGAAGTTTCTATGGTGGCCAAATTGGAGCAAATCCTGAAAGAGGCAGATCTTTCTCACTACATCAAAGAAGGAGATTACGTCGCCATTAAAATCCACTTTGGATCACGGGGAGGACACAAAGGGTTACGGCCGATTTTCCTGAGGAAAATTGTAGAGGCGGTGAAAGCCGCGGGTGGAAACCCTTTTCTGACGGATACGGTAAGACCCAAGGGACTGGATTACCTGGAGATTGCCAACATGCAGGGGTACAATCACTTATCTGTGGGGTGCCCGGTGGTGCTGGCTGACGGGCTCTTCGGGAGGAATTACGTGCGGGTTCCTGCAGGAGAGTCATTGAATGAGATTGGTATTGCTGCTGAGATCTACGACGCCCAGGCCATGATTGTTGTTACACATTGCAAGGGACATATTCAGGCTGGATTTGGAGGAGCCATCAAGAACCTGGGAATGGGTGCCATATCTTCACGGAACAGGGAGGGTACCTCTGAGAGGGGAAAAATCCATGCCCTAGCCAGAGTGTCAATTATCCACTTCCAGGATAAGTGCATTCTGTGTGGGAACTGTGCTGAAGCCTGTGATCACGGTGCTATAACAGTTGAAGATACTTTCGAACTGGACGGTGCAAAGTGTGTCAAATGCGGACGGTGTGTTGAAGCATGCGAGAATAAAGCGTTAGGAATGGAACAGGATGAGGAGAGAATGCAAAGAGGACTGGCAGAGGCTGCTAAAGCTGCCATTTCAACCTTTGAAAAGGGGAAGATCTTCTATATATCCTTTATGACTGATATCATGCCGCACTGTGACTGCCATCCTCACGCAGATACAGCCATTATCAATGATCAGGGGATACTGGCGGGAGATGATCCTGTGGCAATTGACAAGGCTGCATTAGACATCATCGAGAGTAAGAACCCTCTGGCTGATTCTGCAGCAGAAGGCATGGAGCCTGGGAAAGGGCTGCTTGAACGGGTGACAAAACGGAATCCATATATCCATGTGACAGCGGCGGCTGATCTGGGGGTTGGAGAACTGGAGTACGAATTGGTGACTATTGAAAAGAAAAAAAAGGAATGATTTCTTCTTCCTTTTTTGAGGAGATGGTTGCGTACTGAAAGGGGAGTGCGACACCTTTTTATGGACATTCTAAGATGGTATGTAATGCTGTCCCCACGTCTGGCCCTACTTACGGCTATTTGTGCTGTGTCCTCAGCATCTATTCTCATCAGAATGAGTGAGGCGCCTCCTCTGGTAATTGCTACGTACAGACTGGGAATTGCCAGTATGTGCATGGTTGTGCTCGCAGTAGGCCGGGGTCAGATCCATCAGCTTTTCGGGCTGGGCAAGAGGGATATGGTTGCATTGATACTGTCAGGGTTCTTTCTGTACGTACACTTTGCCACCTGGATCACCTCACTATTCTATACGACAGTAGCCACCAGCGTCATCATTGTGGATTCTTCTCCCTTATTTGTGGCTGGGTTATCGTATGTGTTCTTGAAGGAAACGTTGAGCGGAAGAGCAGTAGCTGGAATTATCATCTCCATGATAGGTGCGGTGTTGATTGGACTGAATAACCCTGTCTCACAGAACATGATGGGGATTCTACTGGCTCTGGTGGGCGCTGTAGGGCTTGCGGGGTATTTGGTGATCGGAAGAGATTTGAGAAGGAATCTGGACACATTCAGTTACGTGTCCGGGGTGTACTGCATTTCTTTTGGATTCCTACTGGTCACTTCACTGGGATTTGGACATGCCCTGACGGGATATTCCGTGTGGCAGTATGTCGTATTTGCAGCGCTGGGAGTGGTCTCTTCGGGGTTGGGGCATACGCTGTACAATTACTGTCTGAAGTATTTGAAGGCAGGTGTAGTAAGTGTGGCAATATTGGGAGAGCCTGTGGGAGCTACCCTGTTGGCAGTGATGTTTTTGAAAGAAGTTCCCACACTACTCATTGGTGTCGGGGGCACTTTGGTAATTGTGGGGATATATCTGGTTATCAAGAAGTAAAAGCTGAAAAGATAGGGAGGTAACCCAGCAAGTTCAGACGAACAGACAGGGGCGAAAATTTCAAGAGATCTCGTGCTGAAGGAACTTGTTTGTTTTCTTCTTCTTTGGCACCATCTGGATCAAAATTCTTCCTTTTGTCATTTCTATTTGTCTTCTATTCGTTCAGTCTGCTTTGTATATCCTAAAGCTGTTTCTGGTACCTGAGGATTATTCTTTCATATCGATGTAAGATCTAAGATCATTGAATAGATAAAAAGACACTCAAAAAATCTGCAGGAAGTGCATAGAAAGCCTTATAAGACAATACATTCAAATAAGAACAGGGCAAAAAAGACGCCTAAAAACACGAAGAAGTAGAATCTTGAGCAAAACAAAGAATGCGCCAAATCAATTCTCGATACTCGAGAAGTGATGAAAAGGTTGTTGGGTATGAGGGAAAATCTGTTTCCAGAATTCAGAGTAGTGCACAAAGCAACGCAAATATGAACAGATTGGTCCCAAAGGAGGCATTGAAATGGGAGAATATGCTTTAATCATAGGAATAGATCAATACAAAGATAAGAGAATTCCTTCTCTTAGTTGGGCGAGAGAGGATGCCAAGATGCTCCATGAGGTACTTAATGACTTGAGCTATTGGCGCATCTCTCCAGAAAATGTTACGCTTCTTGTGGACGAAAATGCTACAAGGGGGAACATACTGAGAAAAATTAGAGAAATGCAACGTAGCGTACAAGAAAACGACACAGTCTTGATCCATTTTTCAGGTCACGGTTGCCATGAACATGATGAAGTTCAGGGATATCAAGATGATCGCCTTTCAAAGTATCTTGCGCCCTGTGACACAGATGTTGACAATCTCATTGCGTCTGCAATAGATTTCAAGTTCTTTGCAGCTCAACTCGACAGAATAAGATCAGAAAAGACGATTGTAACACTTGATTGCTGTTATAGTGGTGCAGCTGGCGGACGAACTTTCCTAAAAGATGGGTATAGGGAAGTTGAGAGATACCCAGTTGGAGAATCATTCCTTCGGGATGCCTTTGGAGTTGGAAGAGCAATTATTACCGCATGCGAGTGCAATGAACTGGCAAAAGAAAGCAGTAGAATTGGCCATGGGATTCTAAGCCATTGTTTGATTGAGGGACTCACGGGCAAAGCAGATCTTCGAGACGACGAAGCCGTTGATCTAGACGAACTCTGGCTTTACTTGTCAAATGAAATTCCCAAAATATCCAATGATGAACAGCATCCAGTCCTGATAGGTTGGCTGAGAGGACCGAGTCTTGCTTTGACCCATTCGGGAGTCGAAATTCTCACTGAAGAAAAAAAGAAGAAAATTGAAAGTGATCTTGCCAAGAAATATTCGAATTACCGACTTCAAGTGGTCAGAATTGCCAATGACTCATCTTTTGAAAGCCTTGCATTTGAGGCAGCAAGGTATTTAGACCAGCAGCTCAAGAATTGTTTCAAGATTTCGATTAGCTGCGGAAGAACTTTGTACAATACGATATCACAGATGAACAAAAGCGAATTGCATAACATCGATGTGTTTCCACTAAATGCATTCCTCTCCGATATTGCCCAACCTATAGATGCCAATATGTTGACAGATCCGCTGAGGATAAAGATAACTGGAGATAACATTCTTGCTCACCGCCTTCCTAACCTTGATCCTACTGTATTCGAGCCTGAAATCCGTGGGAAGGTCATTGATGCAGCTCGAAAGGAAGCCAGCAAGACGTTCGAATTGGCCAAGAGATCTGACATCTTTCTCCTTGGAATTGGACAGCCGACTACTACAAGTGCAAACGTTGCCTACGTTCTTGATAAGGCTAATCTAACTCCAGACAAGCTAAAGGAAATGGACGTTGTCGGAGAAATCAACTTCCATCTGTATAACAAAGACGGCCAGTTCCTCATGAAAGACAGTCTATCAGAGGATCAGAGGGAGTACTTGGGACAGTACTATGATCAGTTTTTCGCGTTTAGTGCTGAAGATCTGAAGGAAGTTGCAGAAAGACCTGGCGTCAATCTCATCGCTATTGCAGGAGGAAAGGAAAAGAAGGAAGCAATACTTGGTGCTATTAGAGGAGGATTGGTGAGAACACTGATTACAGACGCCGAAACAGCCAAATGGCTGGCTTATATGGTTTAACCACAGTTTTCTCTAGTTCCGCAAATCTTCCGCTGCACTCTCCGAAACCATGTCCATGAAGCCGCCAGTATCTCTGTTTGCAGGGCCCACAGTCTCAGAAACCCATCTCCCAGATGCTACATCTACTTTCGTCCTTTAACACGTTTCATGTGGCTATATGGGCATTTGACCCTTCTCTCTAGGACATCAACATCAATAATGTTTCCCGGCACCTCGATCCACTCAATCCAGCTCTCGTATCCAAGGTGACACGCTAGGTCATGACCTTGTTATTTCAATCTCTTGAGCTTCACCATATCCAAGTAAGAAGATTCCAGAAGAGGGAGCGGAAATGTTGTTCCAGTACTTTCAGATGGTGATTTCACAGATTCAGTTAAGGTAAATGGGATTCAGTTTTCTTTTTCTCTCATTTTGCATTTAAACCTTCTGTTACGGCCCACGTTCTTTTTCTGTTTATAAATCTCTTTCACCTTCCCTATTTAGGGAGATGTCTGAGTTTTGACAAAGGAATTTTGAGCAACATAGAATTCTCCAGAGTTCCATTCATGTCAGACAAGACAATGTGTATTGAAAATTATTCTCGCAAAGATCAATCACATAAAATTCAATCGTTCAGAAAAAAAGGAAGTTGAGTCGTGGCCCGGAGGTTCTGAGCCACGACTTCTTGGTCTTTCACCACCCCTTCAGAGATTGGCTGGATCGTGTTTTCAAATGCTCTTCTTGTTAGCCAATTCGGGGGTGGCGAAAGAACCAACGATCAAGGAGGAAATGTTGGCTCCTGCTTGCAGTGTTGGCTGTGCTATGATCTACTACAGGTATACCCCTATATAAACTTTTCGGTTGTCATCATTTTTTTCCGAATTGATTGTAATATTTTCATTGTTAATTGTGATTTTCACCAAAAATACGATCGTGTTACTCTTGAAATGAAGCCTTGAATGGACTGATTTTTCTCAGATCAGTTACTACTTCAGGCAATACTTTCAGTGTATACTGAATATCGCCCTCAGTGTTGTCTCTCCCCAGAGTTAGCCGCAAAGAGCTGTGCGCATCTTCAGGCGGGAGCCCAATGGCCAGAAGTACATGACTGGGCTTCAGCGATTTTGAGGAACAGGCTGAGCCTGTAGAAGCATAAATACCCTTCCCGCTCAATCGAAGAACAAGACTCTCCCCTTCAATGAATCTAAAGCAGAAGTGTGCATTGATTGGGAGTCTCCTTTTCGGGTGTCCATTCAACCAGGAATTCTCTATGATTGAAACACCATCTATCAGCTCATCGCGTAATCTTTCAATTCTGGGCATCTCTCTGGGTCTTTCCTCTTCACCAATGGCAAGAGCCTCTGAAAATCCCACAATACCGGGGATATTTTCCGTTCCAGATCTGAACCCTTTTTCATGCCCTCCCCCGTGCAGTAGAGGATCAACAGTCGTCCCCTTCTTAACATAGAGGCAACCCACACCCTTGGGTCCATGAATCTTGTGAGAGGACACTGAAAGCAGGTCTACACCAATCTCCTGTACATCAACAGGCACCTTAGTAACACTCTGGACTGCATCAGTATGGAACAAGACGTCGCGTTCATGAGCAATGTGGGCCAGTTCTCTGATATCCTGTATGGTTCCAATTTCGTTGTTCGCGTGCATGATGGAGACCAGGATGGTGTCTCCCGTGATGGCATCTTCCAGAGACTCAGGAGAAACCAATCCATAGTTATCCACCGGCAAATATGTGACAGAAAACCCCAGACTCTCCAGCCACTGGCATGTGTTCAGCACACAATCATGCTCAATGGTAGAGGTGATAATGTGCCCCTTCTTCCCTTTTCTCAACCGAGTGAAGGCTGCGCCTTTGAATGCTGCATTATTGGATTCTGTCCCGCCTGAGGTAAAAATTATCTCTTCAGGGGTACAGTGCAGCTTCTGGGCCACAGTTTTTCGGGCATCCTCCAATGCTCTGTTGGCTTCCTGTCCCATTGTGTGCAGAGACGAAGCATTCCCATATCTCACGTCGAAGAAAGGCATCATGACTTCAATGACCCGGGGATCTACTGCACTGGTTGCAGAATGATCCAGATAAACCTGTCTCATGCCATTCCCCTCCTGTTCCGGTAGTCCTCAATTGCTTTCCGGAGACCATCAGCCGCCAGGTTTGAACAGTGCATCTTCACTGAAGGCAATCCCTGTAACGCATCTGCCACGTCACCCCTAGTGATCTTCTCTGCTTCATCCAGTGTTTTGCCCTTGGCCAGTTCACTGATCATAGAGGAAGTTGCAATAGCCGCAGCACACCCCATCGTTTCCCAAGAAATGTCCTGTATGACATCATCCTTTACCTTAATGTAGATATACATGACATCTCCGCACACAGGGTTTCCCACTTTTCCCACTCCGTCTGGATTCTCCATGCGACCCTGGTTACGCGGGTTGTTAAAATGATCTATAACCTGTTGTGAGTACATGACGATCTCCTGAAAATATAACACTGTTATACTTTATAAAGGTTTGGGCAATCTAGTGACGGTAGGTTGCCCAATATCCTCGATCATGCACAACGGATTCGCTCCATTATGGACCGTCAATTGCTGCTTCAAAGAAAAAAAGAGTGATTTCATTCATGGACTACTGCTTCTGTTTTGAGATTCTGAACACATCAGTAGGGTGTCCCATTGCCCTGCATTTGATTTCCTTGACTTCATGACGGTGTCCAGTAATCCACTCAATGAAATACTCAACCATACCCACGTAGATGTTGCAGACGGGCTTTTCAGAGTGCATTCCTTCGCTCTCAAAGCGATCCCTATGAATGAATAGAAACGAATCCTCGGTTTCCTCAATAGTAATGGTCGGAGTACCTGGGGTGACGGTATACATTTTGTAATTTTGTTCTATTATCTTTTCCAACATCACACGCATCTTCTTACCTTCAGGGAGGAGGCGAGCCACCACCTGCAGGGCTTTTGCCATGTCAGACAGCCCTTCGGTTGCTAAGCGGGCAAATCCTCTACCGACTCGAAGTGAGAAACTGCGGGTCCCCTTTTCACCAAATACTTCTTTCAGAGCATGAAACAGTTCCTGGGTATCCTTAACAGGAACTGTCAATCCTCCGTTTTTTGAAGGGAAATTGTCAATGTACTTCTCAAGGTGGGCAAAGTTTAGAACCGATTTGAGACCATTAGGTCCCACAATGTTCTCGACGGTCTCCAAGTAGGTTCTCATGAGGAAGGTGTCAATCATCTTTTCAGTCATTGAGCCCACCTAAACCAAAACTGCCACTGCTTCAGCTGCTCTTTTCATGTCGAGAAACACCAATCCCAGTTTCGCGTCTTTTCTGGCAAGAGCTGTCAGTACTGCATTCTCACCTGCAGCAATCAACACGATGTATCCAGTCTCTCCCTTGACATACACCTCTGATAGGTCTCCTCTGGCCAGTTCTTTGGCTGTCCTCTCACCCAGTGACAGCATGGCAGCTGACATGGCAGCTACTCTATCTTCTTCCACGTCTCGTGGTAGAGCAGAAGCAATCATCAACCCATCTACTGAAACCACAGCAAACGCTTCAATGTCGGGAGTGGTACTTTCAAGATCCTTTAATACGGTGGTCAGCTCCTCCACTTTTGATTTCCCTGCCATTTTTTTTCCTCCTGCACTTTGCATTCGACCGGGTTTTCACTGAATAAATAGGTATATGAAAAAAAGAGTGAAAGAGGGTTTCACCATTGTTGACCAGAAAAGGACTCTGAGCCTGAGAGAAACTTCAACTCTCCTACCCCAATCCCTCACTCATGGTATTGGAATTCCCAAAGTAGCTCTCGCCTTTTCTGTCAGTTCAAGAACTTTCTTTCTGCCTCTTTTCAGTTCCCTCAAGTACCCCCTGTTCAAGAGGATTCTGATCCTCCTTCTGGCCGTTGGTTTGCTGACACCGACCTTTTCTCCTGCCTCAGTATAGGAAGGGTTTTTTCCAACAATGTTTTCCCTACGAATCGCCCTTAGGAACTCGAAGAGATTTTCAGGGATTTCTTCCTTCTCGATGGATACAATCTTCATGGTCTCCTTCATGAATTGCTTCAATTCCTTCTCAGCCATAGTTGAAGGATCAACAGAAAATATGATGACGTGGTTGTGAAGGTATGCCATCTCTCTCAGATCACACACAAGCGAGAAGGTTTTCTCAAATCCATTCTTGAAAATGAGATAGTCAACCCTATCTATCAGAACAGTACTGGCCGTTCTTAATGAGCCAATTCTCTTCTTGATATCTTCAAGGTTATGGGTCATTACAGCTTCGTGATTCCTCTCTGCAAGCCACAAGTAGTCGAATCCATTCTCAATTCTGTTTTCAAATCTGGCACGGGGGTCTCTGGAAATGATCAGCCCATGGTAACCTACCTTGAGCAGATCCTTGAAGGCTTCAAGTGTGATTTCAGGAGCATCCTCCTGGTAAGAATACAAATTCCCTTCTTCCAGGTCATACTTCATCAGCCTCCTTTTCATGTTTCTTTCGGCTTTCTTTCGTTCAGTAATATCTCGTGCTGTAATAATGACTCCTTTTATGGCTCCTTGATCATCTTTCAGAATGGTAATGTTTGTTTCAAGGGTAATTCTGTTTTCGTTTCTCAGAATTACATCGAATTCGTGTGTTCCTTGAAATTCGTCCTCCAGCATTTCATTGAAGGCGGCCTGTACTTTTCTACGATCCTCAGGCGCGACAAATATCAGTCCGTTCTTGTCCAGCAAGTCCCCCTTCTGAAGCCCTCCGTACAGTTTCAAAGTGGCGTCGTTAGCATCCACAATCTTCCCTGTTGCATCGGTAATCAAAATGCATTCATTTGACATTTTCACGGCTGTGGATAGAAGGGTCAACTCTCGTTCAGCTTCTTTCCGTTCAGTGACATCGCGAGCTATGCCTCGAAATCCAACAGGGTCCCCTTCAGAATCACGTATGAGGGACATGGAAGCCTCAATGGATCTCTTCTCCCCATCACCCCTGGTTACCTCCCAATCAAGTGCCCTTTCAGAGGTTTTCCCTGTGAGAACTCTGTTGAATCCCTCATAAACTGCTCTTCCTGTTTTCTCATCCAGGAGTTCTCTGTAATTCATACCCTCCAGTTCTGCCCCAGAATATCCTAGAATGTGGCTCAATGAATCATTGAAAAAAACGAAATTGCCAGCAAGATCAACTTCAAAATAGCCATCCTCGATGCTCTCCAGGATGTTCCTGTACTTCTCTTCTGACTCTCTTAGTTCCTGTTCTGCCCTTTTACGTTCAGTTATGTCCTCAACAATCCCATCAAAATGCTTGAAAATGCCCATGCTGTCTGTTACTGCCACAGCAGACATTGATGCAAAAAAGGGGGTTCCATCTTTCTTTTTCAATCTCAGTTCTTCATCTTTCACAAATCCATTCTGTTCCATTTGGCAGATTAATCGTATGCAGTCAGGCACATACTGGAACAATTCTATGATATTTCGTTCCATGAACTCTTCTTTTGTTTCATAGCCAAAGATTCTCAGCATGGCAGGGTTCACTTCAATGAATCTGCCATCGAACCCTGCATTTCTGTACACTCCCACATTAATGTTCTCTGCAAGAGTCCTGTACTTTTCCTCGCTCTTTCGCAATGCTCTTTCCATTCTTGTGCGTTCTGTAATGTCCCTGAAGGAAGCCATGGTATAGGTTTCATTTCCGATCATGAGGGTTGTGGTAGATACTTCAATATGTTTTTTTCTTCTATCCTTGCATAGAACACGAATATCAAGAGAAGTTGAGAGCTCTTTTCCTTGTGCTCTCTTTACTCTTCTATCTTCTATTGTGTGTCTGCATTCTGGAGCTACGTGGTCCAGTAAGGATATTTTAGCCAATTCTTCCAGTGTCTCATAGCCCAGAATGTCAAGAGCTGATCTATTGGCAGAGACAATCTGGTAGCCCCTAGCCACACATACTCCTTCTATGGAACTTTCAAAAAGGCAGCGGTATTTCTCCTCTGATTCCTGGGCTGCATCTTCAGCCTTGAATCGATAGGCCGTGTCAATCATAACGACAATAGCTCTGTCAGCAGGCCCGCCAATAGGGAAGGGAACTGCAATCAGCTCCATTTTTTTCTGGCTCTTGGTCAACATGTAGCCAGTCCTTACTCTACCTTCATCCATGCACTCATATACAGGACATGAGGGGCACGGTTCACTTGAATCTGCGAAAGCACTGTAACAGATGCACCCCACGACGTCACCGAAATCTCTCTTCACCGTTTCGTTCTGGTACAGAACAAGATTGTCCCTCCCAATGACAGAAATGCCAATCTTTGCATTTTCCAACGTTCCAAAAATATTCTTGTGCAGATCTCCAAGTGTCTCATTCAAACCGTGATCAAGGTCTAAAGAGGGATTTCTGTGTTCTCCCGTGGCCAGTGACTCCTGGGGTATGACATCCATACTCTTCAGGATATCGATGATTTCTTTCATGTCCAATCTTTCTAGCATTCCAGACATGGTTTCACCTTTCAGTCAGAAATGGCCTGCTAACTCCAGATTCCTTCTCTTTCCTATATATATAAAATTTGAGACTGGTTATGTAACCAACATGTCTGAATGTTCTTCGTGGGAGACTCAGGAATGGAGGAGTGCCAATATCCGCAGAATCTTGAAAAGCAAAATGAAAAAGCACGTGATATGTGTAGACAGAAGAGTGAATCGGATAACCGTCATTGACGATCTGGTAAGAAAGTCGTCTCGCACCCAGGAAGAGAAACTTGCACGAAATGTGGAAGGTTCTAAGGCAAAGAGGGGTTCCATGTGGGTTAAATGTGGGCAGCGTCACAGATTCCTCCAGAATGTGCTACGTGTTCTCGACGCTGGAAACCAGAGGAAAGAGGATTGGTGGAATGAAAAGAAGGGGAGGTGTCCTTCTACAGCGCGCAGCCATCCCTCTGGACAATCCAATCTGGAAGACTAGAGTCAAAACCCGAGAGGAACTCTGGAGAATTCAATGGGCCTGGGGGGATTTGAACCCCTGACCGCCTGGTTATGAGCCAGGCGCTCTACCAAACTAAGCTACAGGCCCTCGGCCTCATTGCTACAGTATCGTATTTATACTTATTGGTTCTTAAATACTTTTAGTGGAAGTGTGGCAAGGATTTAAGATCGTATCTTGCGAATCCATTCGTCCCAAGGCCTCTCCTTTTGTCATGGGCTCTATTCAGCTCACTCTAAATCGTTTAGAATCCAGAATACGGGAAGAAGAATATCTTCTTTGGTATGTTTGCAGGAGAGGTGCACACCCTGTTGGTGGGCGGATGCACCGCTGGCGCTCATGTCCAAACCTTTTTTATACTGAATCTTCAGGTCTGGTATGGAGCCTGAAACGAGGAGAACCATCCGTCACTCCTTGAGTTCTCTTCCTGTCCCCGTACTCCAAGATCTTCCTGAATCCTTTGAGAAGATCGGAGACATCCTTGTCATACACTTGAAGTCTCACCATACACCCTTTGAGTCCGAGATCGGAGAGGCGTACAAACGCGCTTTTGGCGTACAGACAGTCTTGCGAAAAGGAAGAATTCATGGCGAATATCGTATTCCAGACTTCAAGATTATTGCTGGCACTGAAACGATGACGATTCACAAGGAAAACAATATTCTGTACCACTTGGACCTATCAAAGGTCATGTTTTGTTCGGGAAATATCCATGAGAGAATTCGAGTATCCACCTTCCCTCGGGATGAAGAGGTGGTGGACATGTTTGCAGGGATAGGATATTTTACACTACCCATAGCCAAGTACTGCCATTCCCGGGTTCAAGCTCTGGAGAAGAACGAACATGCCTACCATTTTCTGTGTGAGAACGTTGCTCTGAACAGAGTAACTCATCTGGTGACTCCGCATCTCACAGACTGCAATGAATACGAAGGTTCAGCAGACAGGGTGATAATGGGCCATCCCAAGGCACATACATACCTCGAAAAGGCATTTACCCTGGTGGATCGCGGGGTCCTTGTGTACCATGAATTTGTTCCGGAGGGGAGAATCGACAGAGCCACGGAAAGACTGGCAGACACGGCCGGAAAAATAGGAAAAGAAATAACCATTGAGGGCATGCGAAGGATAAAGAAATATTCGCCCGGTGTGTGGCACATTGTGTTCGATGTCAGCGTTCGGTGAAAGACTCTGATATGAGAACTTAAAAGCCCTCTTTCTCGCAGGTTACCATTCACTCCTACTGATCCTCTCCAGGAGTTTCTCCATTCTACCTTTGTGCAGTCTAAAATGCTTGCACCGTTTTGTAATATCGTCTTCCCACCGAGGAAGAATGGTCATGAAGTACGTCTGCCTGACGTCTTCGGGAATCCGTTGCTCGCAAAGCTTGGTCTTGTCCCTCTGACAGATGTCACATGCAGAATAATACTGAAGCACCAGTTGAATCTTCTTTTTCGGTGGTTCCTCGCTCATGTGTACAGAATGTCTATGATGCGCTTAAAAGGTTTACTCACGCATGGTTCAGTGCACAGTGAATCGAGTAGGTGCTCACTTCAGTATCCCCATTTCTTGTATTTTCGTTCCTATCGTTTTTAGGAGAAATCAACTCTAAGAAAGTAGAAGAAAAGGAAAGATAGTGGAAACACTTAAATTGTGGTGCTTTGTATGTAGATACATGAAAACCACCCTTTTTCAGCGGAGTTTTCTCATACTGGCGGTTGCAGTCACAGCCATTCCCATGGTTTTCCTGGCAGACGCAATTGAGAAGTCTTATGATGTGATTCTTGTCAGAGCAGATCTGCCCATCGATTATGTTATAGCTCAGGCATATTCTCACAAGGAAGGAATACCAATTATTACAACTGATCCTCTCTTCCTGACAGAAACAGTACGCAGAGAACTTCTGGGCTACAGGGGACAGGGTGCAGCCACTGTTCTCATTATTGGCGGAGCAGATACAGCTATTTCTGCTGACGTGGAAGGGGAGCTCAAAGAGATGGGGTTCCAGGTGAATCGGCTGTGGGATTGGGATAGAATCGGTACAGCTGCCAGGGTGGCTATTGAGTTGTGGGACTCTTCTGAAGCTGCAGTCATCGCTCATGCAGATGTAACTGAGTCGTACTTGATTGCCTCCAGTATTTCTATCAATTTACAGGCCCCCATCCTTCTGACAAAGGAAGATGAACTGCCAGCAACCACCATACAGGCTCTGGAAGTTCTGCAGGTGCAGAAAGCGTACCTCGTAGGCCCTAAGATTTCTGGAGAAATAGAAACCATCCTGCAGGAAAAGGGGTTGGAAGTCAGGAGAGTGGGCAAAGATATTGAGATCAAGGAGATCCCTGTAATCAGGGAAGAGCCTGTTATTCCCCTCATATATAGACCCGTCCCTCTCACTGTGGGGGCACTGGTGGGATTGGTAGCTGGGTATTTCCTATTTAAAGGAGTAAAAAAAGTACAGAGAAGGGAGATTCCCATTTTTGTGCTGGATGAAGATGAGCAAAAGGTGATGGAAGCCATTGGAGAAGGTATTAAGCAAGAGGAACTTCCAGATATTACTGGATTCTCAAGACCGAAAATTACTCGAATCATAAGTGAACTAGAGAATAAACGAATTATATCCCGTACTAAACATGGGAAAACGTACATTATCAAGACTCTGAAGAGCATTGTGGAAGACTGAAGAGCCCTCCTGGAAAGGGTTGTCTCTGCCTTTGTTAAGAAACACAGAAAGGAATGAGATTAGATGGAAACTTCGGAGAGTATGGGCCTTTAAAAAGCCCAAAGTTTATATAGTAGAAAGTTGTAGTAAAGCTTGAGTGCATTTGTGTCCGGAATGCGATCTTTCACCCCCCCCTTCTTTGAACGGCCTGGGGACTTTCCCCTGGCCCCTTCTTACATTTATTACAGAGAGATTCCAGTGTTGTTGACGATTAGCGCTGGAGAGTCCAATGATTGTAACATGCTTTGACACATTTCCCGCACACATCTCCTTCAAGGTTTAACCTCACAATAAAACGTCTGCATTGTTCACGGTAGTTTTTGAGAATAGTCTTTTTTCTCAAGATAGAGCACACGTCCAGGCAGGAAGTGCAATCATGACAGTTGTTTTCCACTCTGCTTCCGTACTCTAGACTGGAAGGGCAGATGACGGAAGCAAACCGGACAGCGCACCCCTTGTCACGTGTAACAATGAGCTCATTCTTTCCCCTCCACCCCAGTCCTGCCAGTTCAGCACCCACCCTGTGGGAGACACACCCTGTATAGTAGTCTTCCACCCGGTCAATGGTGGTGGCCACACCCTGCGTGGTAGCCGGAACAGGAACACCTTCTACGTATTTGGCTATTGCGTCTGCGATGCTGTTCAAGAGCGTGTTCAGCTGGCGGTATTCCCGTGCATAGATATTCCAGGAGGCATAATCGGTCTTTCCGTTTTTCTTCAGGTTGATGGAGGAGAGAGCGTGAGGAGAGTGAAAGACACCGAAAACAATCAGAGATTTCCCTGTACCCAAGGAAGTCAGGACATTCTGCTGTACAGGCACTAACCTTTCAAGAACAGCATCATAGGGGCAGGCTCCAATTATTCCTTCTTTCCCCTTGATTAACTCATGGAATAGATTCTCAACATCTTCTAACATTATTTCACCCTTCGAATTTCAAATACTACAGGATTCTTGGGATCCGGGCAGCATACACTGCATATACCCTTTTCTTCCCAGGGAATATCTCCACCAAATCGCAATGCCGTAGCGAAAGGCAGAATAACCAGGTATGCCCAATGGCATAATTCAGCGGGTGGGTTCTCGTCAATCTGAAAGATATCACCTGGCTTGAATCCAAAAGGACAAGCCCCGCCTTCCAGGATTCTGACCACTTCGATTTCAATCACAGGATCACCTCAGATGCTTGTATCAGCCGATGGGACAGAAGTTCCCCCAGGTGGGCCAGGGCTTCGGTGGCCAGAACCTGTGAGGCAGATGTGTCATACAGTATTGAACAGCGGGGAGGGAACTCGTCACTCCTTTTCCACAAAACAAGAGTAATGGGCACCAAGGGAAGGGCACGTATCGTGAATGACGCATCTCCAAAGGATTGTCTTTCTCCTTCAAAATACGAACAGCATTCTTCAAATATGTCAGTATTACTGCCGAAAACAGGTAAGAGAGGATTGATTGCCAGGTTCCGAAATGCCCCAAAAAAGGCATACCCACCAGGGAGTTTGTCATAGGGGACCAGTTCGTGATTTAGTGTGATCTGTGTAGCTCTGGAATAGGTAGCCAAAATCCAGTACATGAGCTCTATATCCTCAGTGTGAGTGTCAGTCATGGTGTCGCGGATAATGCCAGTATCTTCCACGGTATACTTGAGGAATTCTATGGTGTCACCAAACCCGAGCCTGTGCTTTAGAGTGAGTATTTGCGACCCGCATTGGTTCCAGGTCCACAGTCCTTCAGCCATACCACAGACATGGGGGTAGTCTATTAAAAGGATTTTTGTCATCTCAGTGGGATGTAAGGTATTCAGTGGCATATCCTTGACAAGAACAGTCACCTTGACTCCCTACATACTCCTTTCAATCATTTCTCTTCTCCTGAAATCCAGAGTATCTGGAAGAATATGGATATCAACATTCTGGTCTCATTTCTCATTTGGGTACATTCTGGTTTCAGAGCCCATCGAAGGATCTGCATTCCCGGTGGTCTTTTCCTGCTAACTCAAGATTTCCGTCACCACAAAAAACACCTCAATACCAAAGGTATTTATGGCTGGATTCAGTCAAGAGCTGAGGTGCTGTGCTATGAGGAATAGAATGGCAATTGTCTGTTGTTTCATCTGCCTCCTGGTGTGTCTTCTCCCCACCGAAATATCGAGTGAAAAGCAACGAAGACTGCTCATTGATGAATACCATGCATCAGCAAAAGCAAGTAAATTCTCTGAGTTGGTTGCGGAGCTGGAAAAAGAAGGGTTTTCCATTGAACTTCTGGAAGAACGCATAGATCCTCTCACTCTCTCAAAGGAGAACTATGACGCTCTGGTGTTGTTTGCCCCTCGTAACGAATACTCTGATGAGGAAATAACAACCATCAGAACCTTTGTTGAAGAAGGAGGAGGCCTGATCATGTTCTCAGACGGCGGTGACAGGATGCGTGAACTTGGAATAACAAGGGCCATAAACCAGGTGTCTACAATGTTCGGGATTCAGTTTAATCAGGATGAAGTGAATGACCCTGTGGATCAACTGAGAGCACTGGACAGCAATCCGATTATTCGGGTCTTTGCTAGCCACCCTGTGACAGAGGGCGTAGAGACCATTGCATTTCTCTGGGGATGTTCACTCACTCTGAAGCCTCCCGCCATACCATTGGCATTCGGGAATCCTACAAGTTATGCCAATGAAAAAAAGGGAAAAGAGGTTGTGGTTCTGGCTGCTGCTGAATCCGGAAGAGGAAGAGTGGTAGCCATGGGAGACTACGACTTTCTCGTGGCCATTGAGGACATGAGCTATCTTTCCTACGAAGACGACAGGAGACTGGCGCTGAACATGTTCATGTGGGCTGCCCAGCCGTATATTCCCAAAGTTGATACATCTGAGCCGGATGCATTGGCTTCACAGGGATACGACCTCTTCTCTCAGGGAGAATACACAAGTGCGAAAGATGCCTTTGAGAAAGCTTTGGATTCCTACAAGGATTTAGGCATTGAAACAAGAGTGTCTGACATGGAGGACCCAATTGCTCAGTGTGAGAAGGGCATTGAAGCAGGCATGTCATATATCAATGGTACAGAACGTTACGGAGAGAGAGACTACGAAAAGGCTCTGGAACAATTCAAGAACAGCAAGACACTGTACGATGAAATAAACGATGCTGCGGGCTCTCAAAAGGCCCAGGACATGATTGATGCCTGCATGAAGGCAGTTGATGCTGACATCGCCTTGAAGGAGGGAATTGAATACCTTGAACTCCAGGACTACGAGAGTGCCAAGGCCAGCTTCGAGAAAGCCCTCGCCTTGTACAGAGACCTGGGAGATGAAGAGAGAATCAGAGAATGTGAAGAATGGATTTCCACATGTGAACAGGAGCAAGAGCAAGAACAAGAAAAAGGTGGAGAACAACAAGAACAGCAGGAAGAGCCTGAGGTGGATGGACCCTGCCTGGGAACATTAATTCTAGCAGGACTGATAGTAACTGGAATTTTTGTTGGAATGAGGAAAAAGTAATTCCTCTCCCTTTTTTTGGGAGGTTCCTTTCCAAGCTATTCACACCTTGAAACTCTTATGACAATACAGGCTTTGTACAGAATATTTCCTAGGCGGGCCAGGAGAGGCATCACCTATTACATACTACTCTCACGCCACAGAAAATTCTTTTATAGGTTACACATAGTCTTCCGTATGGAAATTGAGATAAGGACGAGCCAAAGAGTTGAACTGATTGATATTACAGAGAGGGCACAGAGCATTCTGGAGAATAATACAGGACTGCTTGCGGTATACTGCACCCACACAACTGCAGGAATATGTGTCAATGAGAACGAATCGGGATTGAAGGAAGACATCGTGGTGTTGCTGGAAACCCTGGTATCTCACGGGTCGTACAAACATGATAGGGTGGACAACAATGCAGACTCACATCTAAAGGCAATCCTCATTGGAAACTCTGCCATTATCCCCATGGAAAACGGTAGGCTGAGTCTGGGAACCTGGCAACGGTTGTTCTTCTGTGAGTTTGATGGTCCGCGGAAACGGAAGGTTCATTTCATGACAATCCACCAGTAGCTGTTTCTCTTGTTGCCCGACAGACATGCCCCCCAGGACCACAAAGTCTTTATAACCAGCAGAAGAGAGAACACCAATGTTCACCATTACCACTGATCCTGAGGTGTATGGTCCTCGGGAAGATACCTTTCTCCTGCTGGATGCTCTGGTTGATGAGGAATTGTCAGGACGGGCACTCGAGATAGGAGTGGGTACAGGAGTGATCACCCTGAACCTGGCCCACCGGTTCCAGGAGATGGTGGGCGTGGATATCGACCCTCGGGCTGTGGCTCTGGCTGAATACAACGCAGAAGAAAATGGTGTAACCAATGTACAATTTCACTGCAGTGATCTCTTCTCATCAGTCTCGGGGGCCTTTGACGTCATCATTTTCAACCCCCCCTACTGCCCCTCAGACGAACTTTCAATCCAGGATTTTTCCTGTGATGGAGGACCTGACGGAAGAAACACCATTGATGCATTTCTTTCCCAGTTCAATGGGTTTCTGAGTCCTGAAGGGAGGGTTTACCTTCTTCAATCCTCTCTCTCAAACCTCGCTCAGACCAGAACATATCTTGAGGCCAGGAAGTTTGACTGCACCATACTAGTCAGGACACGGTTGTTTTTTGAGGAATTGGTTGTGTTCAGAATTCAACATTCAAAGTCCGAGATTCAACTTTCAGAATCGAAAAGGAGGAATTGTATGACCAGACGTGAAGAAATCGTCCAGCTTCTCCAGGATGCTGAGATGACTTCCCTGGAGCTCGCTCATCATTTCAAGATCCCCAAGAAGACTGTTCTATCAGATTTGCAGCACATTAGCAGAAGTCTCCGGAACAGAAATGGAGACCTCACAGTGAAAATGCCCGTGTGCAACCACTGTGGATTTACTTTTAAGCTGACCGTCATTAAAGAACCCAGCAAGTGCCCTAACTGCAATTCTGAATGGATAGATCCCCCGACCTACAGGGTGGTACCATGAATCCAGGAGACCGCATCAGAGTGACAACTGAAACACAGACATTTGAGGGCATCCTCCTTCCTCGATCTGAACTGGAAGATGAAGATCACATTACCATAAAACTGGACAATGGCTACAACATCGGCCTCAGGGGAGGACGAACTGAAGTTCTGGGAGAAGAAGAACACCTGCAGGTTTTTCCTGAGATCGAATTGGAGAAGAAAGAAGGTCTTCCTGAAATTTCCATGATCGCCACTGGGGGAACTATAGCATCCCGATTAGATTACAGGACAGGCGGAGTACATATGTTGATGGAGCCCAGGGAAATATTCTTCACCACCCCTGAGCTAGCAGAACTCGTCTCCCTCAAGAAAGTGGTGTCTCCCTTCAGAGTAGGGTCTGAATCCATGACCTTCAAGGAATATCCAATCATAGCAGAACTGGCGGCCAAAGAGTTAAATGAGGGAGTCGCAGGAGTCGTGGTTACACATGGCACAGACACGCTTCACTACACTGCTGCCATACTGTCTTTCATGCTCCAGGGCCTGAAGAAACCAGTGTGTCTGGTGGGTGCTCAACGCTCTCCCGATAGAGGGAGCTTTGATGGCGCCATGAACTTGATCTGTTCAGCAATAACTGCAGGATTCTCTGACATTGGTGAAGTGGTCATCGTCATGCATGGAGAAACATCTGATACATACTGCTCCGTGCTGCGGGGAACCAAGGTGAGAAAGATGCACACCACTCGAAGGGATGCATTTCAGCCCATAAATGGAAGAGAGCTGGGCAGGGTGTGGCCCTCAGGCAGTATTGAATACCTTTCCGACTACAGAGCCCGGGAGGACACTGATGTTCATGCAGACACTGCTCTCCAGGAGAAAGTGGCTCTACTTAAAGCGCACCCCAACTGTAACCCTGAACTGCTGAACTATCTGGTGGATAACCACTATAAAGGAGTCTTGATTGAAGCCACCGCCCTGGGGCATTTGCCCACAGATACTGTGAATCCAGAGTATTCGTGGATTTCAGCTATAAAGAGGGCTAGGGAAGAGGGAGTAGCCATCGCCTTTGCCACCCAGTGCCTGTATGGAAGGGTCAACCCATATGTATACACCAACGGCCGAATAATGTTCAACCTAGGGGTACTATATGCTGAAGACATGCTGCCCGAAGTTGCGTTCTTGAAACTGGCCTGGGTCTTAGGTCACACAGAGAATGAAGAGGAGATTCGCCGGATGATGCTACACAACTATGCTGGAGAGATAACGATGCGTTCTCTCCTAGAGAGGTGGTAGAATGAAAAAAGTCGTACTTATTATGTTAATGGCAATCATTGCAGTACCTCTGCTGTACGGAATCCCCACAAAATTCATAGATGTATTTATTTTTGAATCAGAATACTGTGGAGGATGCAGCTCCATGAATGAGTTCTTACAAGAACTATCTCTGGAGTATCCTACCATGGTGATTCACCGGTACGAGATCTCAGAAGAGGAGAGCAAAAAACTCTATGATCTCTTCAAACAGGTGTACAACCTGGATTTCAAAGGGTACAGCACTCCCATGGTATTCATTGGGAAGGATCACTTTGGGGGGTATGGGCCTACCTCCCATCAACTAATCAGGAAGAAGATTGAAACGTGTTCTGAAAGTGGCTGCAACATCGCTTTGTGTGAGCACAGGGATTGCATTGTCGTGTATGATCATACGGCAACTCCTCAGGTTTCGGGAAAGACTTTTCTGCTCCCTTTTCTGATGATTGCAGGACTCATATCTGGGCTAACGCCTCTGAATTCACACATTGTTTCACGAGTCAAAGGGAAAGGTGTACCGTTTTTCGGAGCGTACATAATCACCAGCCTCATCTTCTGTACAGCTCTGTCAACGGTAGTGTTTCTGGCCAATATGATAGTGCCTCTGGAATTCCCACTGGCAGTGGTGGCTGTAGCCCTCGGAGTACTCTCTCTTGGAACTGGGGTGGTCAGCAGACTCCCTGTGCCCTCGAAAATCAGGACTGCGCTCGATGACCTGACTGCAGAAGGTGATGGAATCAGTCTATTCTTTGCAGGGGTCGGGAGCTGTCTGGCATCACTGGCATTCAGTCTGGGGATCTATCTTCTGGCAGTGTTCAACATTCTGTCCCTGGGCTTTGTGCACAGGATTGCGTATCTGGCAGCATTCAACGGGGCTGCAGGTGTTACATTGATGGTGATGTATGCAGTAGGCTCAGAAAAGAGATCAGTGTATCACGGGCTTATCGGCATCGGAAGCATTGCCCTGGGTGCAGTGTTCTGGCTTTTACTGTCAATGTAGGTGACTCTCATGTATGAGGAGATTGGATTGAAGGTAGGGCTGGAAATCCATCAACAGTTGGATACAGGGAGAAAGCTTTTCTGCCACTGTCCGACAGTACTCCGTACAGATGAGCCTCAATTCGAAATTAAAAGGAGATTAAGGCCATCTTTCTCCGAAAAAGGGAAAATCGATCAGGCAGCCTTAGCAGAGGTCAAGAAGGGACTAACATTCGTGTACCAGGGATATGACAGCGTATGCCTTGTGGAACTGGATGAAGAACCCCCTCACCCTCTCAGCAATGAAGCTGTTGATACAGGTCTTGCAGTTTCTCTCTTGCTACGAGCACGCCCTGTAGACGAAGTGCACACCATGAGAAAGATTGTCATCGATGGGTCCAACACCTCTGGATTTCAAAGAACACTGCTCCTGGCCACTCATGGGGTCCTGCACGTAGAAGGAAAGCAGTATGGGATACCTACCGTCTGTCTAGAGGAAGATGCAGCCCGCATCATAGAAACAAGGGGAGAAGAGAAGGTATACAGGCTAGATCGTCTGGGAATTCCCTTGATAGAAGTGGCCACAGATCCTGATATTAGAACTCCAGAAGAAGCCAGAGATATTGCTCTTGCCATTGGACAGGTACTGAGAGCCACCCTCAAGGTGAAGCGGGGACTTGGCACCATCAGGGAAGACCTCAATATCTCTATAAAAGAGGGGTCCCGCTGCGAGATCAAGGGTGTCCAGCAGCTGGATCTGATTGCTGTTTACATTGAAAGAGAAGTGCAGAGGCAGCTTGCTCTTGTAGAAATACGGAGAGAGCTGGAAATGAGGAAAGCCTCTGTACATGAAGGAATTATAGATGTGACTGACTGCTTCTCAGACACAAAGGCAAAAATCATCAAGAATATCCTGGAAAGAGGAGGAAGAGTCCTTGGTATCATCCTTCCTGGATTCTGCGGCCTGGTAGGACAGGAGATACAGCCAGGTCGCCGGCTTGGTACCGAGTTTTCTGACAGGGCGAAAGTGGTGGGGGTGGGAGGGATTTTCCATTCGGATGAACTCCCCGCATACGGAATTACAGACCAGGAGGTTTCGGCAGTCAGTCAGAGATTGGACAGGAAAGGAGAAGACGCCTTTGTGCTGGTAGTTGATGAAGAAGAAAAGTCAAGGAGAGCACTTGAAGAAGTGTTAGTCAGAGCTCAGGAGGCTCTAACCGGAGTACCTGAAGAAACCAGAGAACCACTCCCTGATGGGAACACCAGATATGCCCGTCCTCTTCCGGGAGCAGAACGAATGTATCCAGAAACAGATATCCCTTCACTGGTCATTTCAGGAGAACGGATTGAAGGTATCCACAAAGAGCTGCCGGAGCTGCCTCATGTAAAACTCAAGCGGTTCATCACTGAGTACGCACTGACCCCGGAGCATGCAGAAAAAATACTCAATTCTGGATATGAGAACGTATTTGAAGAAACCCAGACCATGAACCTCAAGCCAACACTCTTCATCAAAGTGGTTGACATCCTCAAGGCACTGGAACACGAGGGAAAATACATTGAAGATGAACATGAATTGAGACTCTGTCTCGAGAGACTGGCCAACCATCAAATAGTAAAAGAAGCACTGGATGATATTCTTCTAAAAATAGCAGAAGGAAAGAAGATCAAGGATATTACAGTGGAACCAGTTTCCCGAGAAGATGTTGAAGACATAGTACGGAAGATAGTAGCAGAAAACAGAGATACAATAAAAGAGAAGGGTATGCGAGCAGTTGCTCCTCTGATGGGAGTATGCATGAAAGAACTAAGAGGGAAGGCGGATGGAAAGCTGATTAACGATATTCTAACAGCAGAAATAAGAAAAATCGCACCCGAATAGCTTTCAATACCGCAGTACTACTTCATACCTCTTTTCCTTTCTGCGCCTCCAGACTCTCTTTCCAGACTCTGTGTATTCTGACTCAAAGGTTCCAGCCAGCCAGGATCAGCCCGCTTCAGTTCTTCTTTTAGATGTGTCGAGAATCGAAATGGCCTTGCCGCTTTCCTTATCGTAATAGAGTAATCCCAAAGTCTTCAGACCATTTAAAAGTTCAAAGAGTTCATTCTCACACAAGTGAGAGAATTTCTCTTCCACATCACACAGTGATTTTACTGAATCGCAGAAAGCCAAAATATCTGTCTGCTCTCGATTGAGTGCGAGCTTGTGGGTTCTGAATCCTTTTTCTTCGACAAGAGAACCATCTGGGTATTCAATCCATTCATAGGAACTTTTCTGTTTTGTATAGAACATCAAGAGATCTTCAAAAATATCCCACAGGTGATGGTGGTCAAACCGATCCCTTCGAAAACTTGAGAATTCAAATCGATCAGATTCAGGCACGAGACGGGCTGGAACAATCTCATCCCAGAGTGAATCCGCCTTCCATTTCTCTTTTTCCTCTTCTGCCATCTCTCTGTCAAAGAGAGATCTCTTGTGCAGCAAGAAGAAAGTGGGCCTGATACGAAAATCAGATAGAAGGAACCGCCAAAATTTCAAATTAATACAACTTTCCAGAACATCGCCTGCGGTTTCTGTTGGAATTCCCCTAATGATGTTGAGACCTCTCAGAGGTAGCGAATGTTGACCTCCGATCTTTAGTGTCTCAATGTTGTGAACAATCATCTGCCTCTTCTGCATCTTTCTCAAGAGTGTGTCAGTGACTGCCTCAAATCCAATCTGCAGGCTGACGAATCCCGCACGCTTTATGTATTGCGCCGTCTCTCTGTCTATTGAAAGAGGAGATATTTCCCCACTCAGTCGATATGGTCTTTTTCTACTGACGATACTCTGCATGAGCAGTCTCAGAAGACTCAAGAATCTCTTCTTGTTGCCTGCAAGTTCAGTATCCACGAAAATGAAGTCGTCCGCACGGTGTTTTTTTGACTGGACCTCTATCTCTTCAACAATGTTTTCCGGTGAGCGGAAGCGATACTTGTATCCTCCGCTCGAAGTGCAGAATTTGCATCTGTCCCATGGGCAGCCCCTGCTTCCCCATATGGGAATAGTGACGTATTTCCTGAAAGGATCGAACCTCCTCACAGTTTCAAAATAATCAGAGTGATCTGCAAAAGGATATGAATCAAGGAGGGAGTACGAGTCACCAAATACTTTTGTCGAAAGAATGGTCTTATCACTCCGATATACAAGGTTAGGCACTCCGGAAACGTCTGTACCTTCTTCCAGAGTTCTCACGAGGTGCACCAGTGGGAATTCACCCTCTCCCCAGATGGCAAAATCAGCCAATTCAAATATCTTCATGTAGGTGATTGCCTGGGACTCATCAGTAATCCCACCTATCACAATAGTGACATCAGTGTTCATCTCTTTGAAACACTGGATCAAGTAGGAACCCAGCATCCATTGATATGTCTTCAAGGTGAATCCAACAACAGGTACCTCATGCAATCTGTTCCTCTGGATATACTGATAAATCTCATCCTGTATTGAGCTGATCATCTCTGATCTCTCTTCTCTTGAAAAAATCGATGAGAAAATCAGATCAAATTTTGTTGGGTTGGAATTATCAGAATGGTCAGTCAGCAGATTCCTGCAAATATATAGCCCAACGGACTCGGGATGAAACAATCCCATCTCCTTCGAATAATCTGCCAGTACTCTGTAAAATTCCGAAATCTTGCGGGCCAGAATGAGGTTCCAGTAAAGAGCAGTGACAGGAATGCCTTCTGCTGTGAGAAACCCTTTGAGATATCCTAATGCAGCATTAGGAATGTCTTCTCTATAAGGTACTGTGCTCTGCAGGATCATGGGGCAGCCTCCTTCTCATTATAGAAGGGTTGTGTGAGATCTTAAGAATCTTTCGGTTAAGCCGGTCCATCTGTTCTTTCCGAGACTTGGAGGTGATAACCGAGACTTGAGAAGAGAGCAGTTCACAACACACTCCTTCACTGTATTCTTGCCAATCCCCTGTTAAGCAACTGTGTTGCGAATTCCACGAGAATATCTCTGGACCCTTCCTTGTGCTCTTGTGAAAAATCGGAGAGTACCTCCTGAAGTGGTTTCTCCTCCAGCATTATTGTGAGGATTTCTTTCTCTTCTTTACTGAGCTTCAGGTACTCGCCATCCCTGGCGCTGTACGTAATCAGACTGTCGTCTTCTTTGAGCTCAAAAGATGCCGTCTCATCTATGATCAGAACAGCATTGTCCTCGAGAAGTCTTTCAACATCAGCGTGTGTAAATTCCTTGAGATCTCTGGAGGAAGGCTTCTCTGCCGGGGATGCTCGTAGTTCTACAAACCCTCTGTTTTCACATTCTAGGAGGAAGTCAGTGACCAATTCTAGAATCTCCTCAAAGCTCGGACCTTCTGTGAACTCTCTCAGGAGTGTTTTCCCGATCTCTTCAACAGAGCGGGTTCCATCGGAGAGCTCCATGATTCTACCTGCTGTCATGTTTCCTTGCATGGATTCTCCTGTCTTCTCAGAGAAAATATACACTCTTGAAACATCCCTGTGCCAGTAGACGTCTTCACCTAAGTGTACATATGTTGTTTCAGGATTCAAGCAGATCACCTCTTTCAACTACACCCTTCATGGTATCTTCCACACAATTACGGACGATTCCTTCAGACCTCGCATGAAGTGGGCAGACGCTGCATCCATCACCGTACTTGCAGTCTTTACATGGTACAACGTTCTCGGTCAGATGATGTCTATCTCTTATGTATGCTACAGTTTTCTTGAAAAATCCACTCTTGACAATCTCTTCAAAGGTGTACTCGGGCAGAGACATGCTCCTGTACTCCCCGATCTCAGACTCTATTGATGCTCTATGAATTTTGACAGCCTCGCAGGGGTACAACACTCCTGAACCGTCCACGTGAAATGTCCCCGTTCCAGCCAAGCACTTGAATTTACCACTTATCTGGTGAACCAAGGGATACTTTTTCACAAAGTGATATTTCCAGGTGAAAGGTATGCTATCGATAGGAAACCGTAAAGGATGTTTTCCCTTAATTGCACGAACTCTGTTAATCTGGATTACTCTGCGAATTGCCTTATCATAGGCGGTGAACTCTTCCTGGGGGTCTATATACAGGTCATCTTTGTTTTTCCTGGCATTGCCAATCCATCCCATAGGTGTGAATGAAACACTATCCACATCAATCTGATCCGCCAGTTCCATCATTGCGCCAGATTCCAGAACATTCATCCGATTCAAAACACAGGTAAGGCCAACAGTGAACGATGGGGTTCTCCTATTTCTTCTGGATAACAGGGCCTGTACATTCGCTACAGTACGGTCAAATGTATTTTTGCCGCGAATAGTCTCATGCACTTCTCTTGATGCCCCATCAATGCTCACAGAAATTCCGGAGAAGGTTTCCAGATTGGCCAGAAAATCAATAATTTCCTCATTCAGGAGTAGACCATTGGTAACCACGAGAATCCTCGCGCCTTGATCACTCAAATGGGAGAAAAGTTCCAGGATGTCCTTGCGAATAAATGGCTCTCCGCCTAGAAAATCAAAGTGGTCTATACCATAAGAAATCATGCTCTCAAAAGCTTGGAGTGCTTCCTCAGTTGTCCATTCTCTCTCTGTCTTGAATTCCGTCGCTCCACAATGGAGGCAATTGAGGTTACACCGAGTTGTAATGTCAAGTCTCACCTTCATGACGTCACCCAGATTCCAGATCTTCTGAAGAGTACTCCAGCTCCATTCATCCAACGTCTTTGCTCGCGTGAAAAGATCTCGAAATAATACATCAAATCAACACCTCTTCTGTGCATCTATTCACCTTTCCGTCTGCCCGGGCAAACAGGGGACATATTGTACATTTTCTGAGGTGTTCGCATGTGTTGCAGGGCTCTATGGACTCAAACAATCGGTCGTAATCATGGAGGAAGTCTACAATCTTCTTGAAAGATTCCTCCTGTCTCGCCTCATTGATTGTATAATTCCAAACACTTGGTCGTGTGTAATGTCCAACTTCCTCTTCCACCATCTTCAGAAAGACTCTCACTCCTTCACACGGATAGATTGTACCGTCGGCTCCGACATATATTTCGCTGACCCCAGCACTACACTGGTTCTTTGTTATGAAACCTTTGTAATGTCCTGACCATTTCATCAGCCGGCACTTCCATTTATAGGGGAACAACTCAACGTTGAATTCGAGTGGAGACAGCCCTCTGATCTGACGAGCAATATCTATCTTCCTCAGAACAGTGGCTCCTTCCTTCAGCGCAGCAAGCTCGTCTCTTTCTAGCAAGAACAGGTCACCCTTATGTTCAAGAGCGTTGCCGATAAGAGACAGGCAGAGAACAAACACTGCACTGAATCCAAGCTCATCTGCAAGGTGAAAGACATCTTTGATTTCCTGGTAGTTGACCTTTGTCAGGGCATAGTTGAGACCAAACCGTATCTGTGAACCTAGCATTTCTCTTGTTTCAGCGATCCTCCTAATGATTTCTAGAGTTGGATGAAATGTGCCCTTTCCTCTCATGGCCTCGTGTGTCTCTTTCGTTGCGCCGTCAAGACTGACAGTGAAGGTCGAAAGCCTCTGATAGGAGAGCACCCTGCGTATCTTTTCTTCATCAAGAAGAAGTCCATTGGTGGAAAGAAAGAATGAAGCATCGTGTCGTTCCAGGAAATCCAATATCTCGAATATGTCAGAACGGATAAACGGTTCACCCCCTTTGAGATCGAAGCTATCATATCCATTATCTATGAGCTGTTCAAGTAGCCCTAGTAATTGGCTTGTCTTCCATTCTGGAGAGGGTCTATAAATGGATGCGCTGCAGTGCATACAGTTCAAATTGCAGCGGGCCGTCAATTCCACTTTTGCCAGCATGCTACCACGTCTCTGTGGAGAGGGGACAAAAGGGATACGAAGAGAACCACTGGACTCTTATGACACAAGGTACGATTCTGATTCTGCTTCCATGGCAATCACATGACCGTCTGATTGCATATGAATGTATAATCTCACCCTGACAAGATAGACGACTTTTGAATGACACTAGCACAACCTCCCCATTCACAACGTATTTCCCAAATCGGAAAAAGACAAAAAAAGAGAAAAAACAATTCTTTATAGGACTTCAGTCTTGATGCAGCAGTAGTAGTCTCCATCAGTATCATTGTAGCAGCAGACATTAGTCCCCCGCCCTAACGGAACCATTGTGTTGGCCAGCAGGGCAGGACCCTCAAATACCATAGGCACATTTATCATTTGTTACACCTCCTTTAGCTTATCTATTACTTATGATATGGATTATTTAAAAAGGTTTCTATTTAAACTGTCGTGTAATAATGAGAATGGATGATGAAAAAAATAAGAGGGGATTTCAGGAGTTTTTCCATAGGAGAAGGTCCCACTTCGTGCAATGGTTGAATGAATGTGCTTATGAAGTGAAGTGATCAGGACGAAATATGAGTCATGAACCGAAAGCTTTATATACTATTGATTAATAATAGTATTGCGCCATATCATCCTCCTTTCTCTTTTTTATTGAAGACTGACATACCTCATTCACGCCGATTAATAATAGTCAGTAATACTGCTCAAGATCACCCTTCCAATGGTCAAAGGTGTATTCAGGAAGCTGCGTTACTCTATATCGGGGCTTGGCAAGGACTTCCCGCACTTCAAACTGACTGAAGACATTCATGCTGTAGGTAGTCTTTACTATGAGAGCGCAATCCAATCCCTTGAACGTTCCTGCACAGGAGAGGACTTCCTCTCCGTCAGTGACCGCTCCAGAATCTGTAGCCATGATTGCAGCTTCAATAGCGATTTTAGTTCCCGCCCCGAAGAGTTCAAGTGTCTTATCCATTACAGCTTCGGGCGTTGGATATCCCCACTCAATGGATCGGGAAGGGGGAGCAAAAGGCCTTGTGCCCTGGACTATGGTAATATTGTGGTCCAGGAGCGTTTTCCTTGCTTCTGTGTATTCATTTCTCAAAAGCCCAATAGGAATATTCCCCTTGGGCCCCCACGTCGTGGCGGGGAAATGGGTGACCACCACCATGCGAATTGATGTGTCTTTGAATATTTGGAGTGCTCTCAATGCACTCTTTCCAGTTTCTGAGGCTACTATTACTGGAATATCACGTTGGAGGGCGCATTCTCTGACGATTTTGAGGAGGTTATCCGTGTTGACTTCTCCGGCGGATTCCCAGTAGGTTATCTCCAAGGTTTGATCTGCCATACAAATTCCTCCGTACACGAATTACTTCATGGAAAGCCAAGCAGAAAAAGGTGAGTGCATGGCAGAGAGACCACGCACTCTGTAGTGAGTGAACCACCATGACAATGATTAGATTAGGAATTTCCCATTTTCGTAGAACAATTCTCCGTCGGCAAAGATTTTCCCGCCCTTTCTCATGTCCTTCAACATATCCCAGTGTATGGCTGACATGATTTCACTGCCGGTCTCTGGTATTCCTCTTCCTAGCGCCATGTGGATGGTTCCGCCCATCTTCTCGTCAAAGAGCATGTCCTTGGTGAACTGAGTAACCTCATAATTGGTTCCGATAGCCACTTCGCCAACTCTGTTTGATCCTTCGTCCAGTCCCACCATCTGGCGAAGCAGTTCTTCGCCTTTCCTGGCTCTGGCCTCTGTGACTACTCCTTTCTTGAAGGTCAATCTGATGTCTTCTACTTCATTGCCGCTATAGATTGCAGGATATGTGAACCTGATGGTACCTTCTGCTGAATCCTCAAGTGGACCAGTGAACACTTCGCCATCAGGCATGTTCTTTTTCCCGTCTGCATTTATCCAGATGCGTCCCTTGATGGCAAAGGTAATATCTGTGTCTTCTCCTACGTATCGAAGTTCTGATTTCCTGCCAAGGTAGTCGACGATTTTTTGCTGATGTTCAGAGACTTTCATCCATTCCTTCTTGGGTTCATCGACATGAGCAAAGCAGGCCTTATAAACGAAGTCTTCATAGTCCATAAGATTCATGGAACCTTCCTGTGCCATTGATTCCGTGGGGAAGGGCACCAGGTTCCAGGACAGTTCTCCCTTTCTAATTCGTTCCGACATGATGTCAGAAATTTCCCTCCTTGATGCAACATTTTTAGCTATTTTCCCTGTTTCCACATTCGCCAAGTGTCTGGGGTTCCGCTCTGCTTTTACCCTGATCAGAATGTCTGCTTCCTCCACTGCATGCCTGGAAAGCAAGGGAACATGCTGCAGCTGGTGATCCTCCCCGTAACGAAACTGAATATCATCCAGCCGTTCATCCAGGAAAATCACGGTGGGATATGCTTTTGCCAGCAGAACATATTTGTACAGCTGTTCAATCATGGGGTAGGAGATGGTTGGCCCAATGATGAAAATTTCCTGTCCTTTCTGTGCACTCACCGAATAATTGACAATGAGATCTGCCAGTCGTTCCATTCTTATGTCTGCCATACTGGTACCATCATGCAGTCATATATAAGATTATTGTTCAAGTCCACTGTTGATAATCTCAAGGGCAGCAAATAATTAACAAGAAGGGGGTAATATGTCTGGCTGATGGTGAACATCCAGTACTGAAAGAAGGAGAACCGTGGTCGTTGTTCCACTAGTACTCTGCCAGAGTCCCTTCCCTTCTCACTTTTCTGTCCACTATCTGAAATATAAGCAATCCCGTGATAATCCAGCACACTCCGATGATAATCAGCCGGGAGTATGAATCCAACAATCCCACTCCCATATTCTCATCAATCAAGAAGTGACGGATCCCCGTAATGGCATACGTCGTGGGCATGGTCAGAGATATCTTCTGGAGCAAAGGGGGAAGCACGGCCAGAGGATATGCAATTGGTGTCACAATAGTAATCAAAGAGTACAAGACTTCTGAGACAATCCATCCTTCTTTGAATATGAGGGCCAGCCCAGAAACCATGAGCCCCAGCCCCACCAACGATATCAACATGAGAGCAATGAACACAAGAACAGGCAGAACTCCCTGGACATTGAGTATCACACCGAATAAGACGTAGACTACCAGGATCTGGAAGAACAATATGATCCCCTGATGGACAGTAGAATGGAGGGCCATTCCCAGAACATATACCCATCTGGGAACAGGGGCAACAAATATAGACTCCAGGGTCCCGTACCATTGTTCCTTCCTGAGGGCAAATCCCATGCCCCAGACTGCAGTATTCAGAAATCCCATGAAGATGTATCCAATGATGGTGTAGGTGATACCATCAGACACGCCAGTCAGCCCTTCCAGAACGGAGGATGTCCTTCCACCCATGAGCGACATGGCAAATAGCACGAAGGGAAATACAAAAATCAAGGGCTCCAGCATTCCCCTGATAAAATCTGCCCTGTACGTTAGCTCAATCTTCCATTCTTTTACATTCTCAGCATTCATGCCGCGCAGATACCGCAGAATCCGGCTAGTACTGGGAAACAGATCCACTTTTCCTCACCCTTTTTTCCATGTAGTAAAAGATTGTATATCCCACGCCAATGAATATCACATCTAAGAGAGCCAGCAGCCCAACGTATCCCCACAAGGTTGACATAGGCTGGTTTAGGAGCCATATCCCTCTGATTGCAATCAAGGCATACGTCAGGGGTATCACCAGTGAAACAGTGGCAATCACTGGGTTTATTCCCACGGGATACCTGATGGGCGAGAACAGATAGAATAAATATTCTATGGTATGGACCAGTGATCTGCTTTCCTTTATCTGCAGCGTCACTCCTGCAAGGGCAATAGCCATCCCGTACAATCCCGCCACCAGCAGAAGCAGCACCAGGAGGATCGGCAAAACCTTTGCTACCGTTAGTTTCAGCCCGAACCCGAATACGCATATGAGAACCTGGGTGGCCACAAAGAACGTGGAAGAAATCGACTCGCTGAGAGCTTTCCCCATGAGCACAGAGATCTTGCGAGCAGGGCTCCCCAGAATGTACTCCAGGGTACCCCAGTACGATTCCATGCGAATACTTCCTCCCATCCCATACAGAGAGGAGAACAAATATGTAGATATGATAGCTCCTATCAACACAAAAGGGATGAATTGCTCCGTCCCTGCCAATTCCTTGAATTGAGAACTGGTAGAACCTCCCACCAGTGCCTCGCCCTGAAAAATAAAGGGGATAACCCACAGGATGGGAAAAATGGCCCAGAACATGATCTCCACTGGGTAGCACAACAGTATCTTAATATTTTTCTTGATTTCTTCTTTCACCAGAAACAATTCACTGCTCATTGTCCTCACCTGTCAGGCGTGCCCCTGTCAGATGTATGAATACATCCTCCAAGGTGGGCTTGGTAACATTCATGGAGAGAATCTTTGCTGAGTGAGCAGCCTGTATCACCTGTGACATGATATCTTCCACATTTTCTGCATGAATTCGGTATATGGTCACTCCTTCTACAGAATCTGCATACACTCTCTGTCCAATCCCGGAGAAATCAGCATGTCCCAGACATCTGACCTCCAGGACCTCGTCTTGGGGTATCCTTCTCTTCAGGACTTCGGGTGTATCCACAGCCACTATTTTCCCCTCATTCATAATGGCAATACGGTCACACAGCTGATCTGCCTCGTCCATATAGTGCGTGGTAAGAATAATGGTCTTTTTCTGCTTCTGGTTCAAATCTTTCTTGATGAAAGAACGTATGAACCGAGAAAACGAGGGATCAAGGCCCAGAGTTGGCTCATCCAGCAGCAGAACAGGTGGATCATGGATCAGAGCTCTTGAAATGGACACTTTCTGGCGCATCCCTGTGGAATATTTTTCAATGCGTTCATACTGCCTATCTTCCAGGCCCATGATCTTCATGAGGTAGCTGATCCGCCTATCTGCTTCCTCGCTTGAGAGTCCATACAAGGCAGCAAAGTATCTGAGATTATCTCTTCCTGACAACTTCCAGTACAATGTCCTTTCTCCCCCTGTGGTAATCCCTATGCACTCCCTGGCAGCAATAGGATCATTGATAATGTCATGCCCACTGATGATGGCAGTCCCCTTGTTGGGAAGGAGAAGGGTGGACAAACACTTTACGAGAGTGGTTTTCCCCGCACCATTGGGGCCCAACAACCCAAAAAGTTCTCCCCTGCGTACGGTAAGATCAACACCGTTCACTGCATAAATGAGTTCATCCGGGGTTATCTTCGGACCTATCCCATATTTCCGACGTCCCTTTTTCCTGAATGTCTTTACAACACCCTTTGCTATTATAGCATGCTCTGGTGCTAGATCCACTGCAATCCCCTCAAACTCTTATATGCCTGCGATTCTTCCAGAGAGTGTGCTGCCACTAAATACTGGAATTCAGTGACAGAACCGTGTGGGGGAATGTCCCGTTTTCTGGCGCTGAATATATGAGCGCCCTCTCTTCCCAGATCAAGTGCATGAATACTGTCTGCCACAACGGTGAGGAATGTTGATGTTCCTTGGACCGCAGCCCATTCCCTGCCCGCTGATAGCCCTCCATAGGAGGTTCGTCTTCTTTGAACCAATTGAGGGCTGCGGTAGTACAAGGTGGAATCTGTTAGAGAACCGTCTGGCTGTACAAAAAATGTCATTCCTGAATACACAGAACGGGGGGCAGATGTCAGATTCTTCAGTGTGTGGCAGATGACCAGAAGATTGCTGTGTCCTGCTGTCAGGTAGGAAGTTTCCAGGCCGATTCCCTTAATCTCCTGGAGGGTAGATGTCACGGTAACGCCCTTCCATGAAATACCGTGTGTTTTTCTTTCTGCAATAGCGCAGCTGAAAGCTTCTTTATGCATTCGACCAGGGAAATCTCTTTTTTCAGCAAAGACGACTGGATGGATCCCCCCATACCAGGGGCGGAACCAGGCAAGCTGTGTGGTCTCTGGATATGGGGTCAGCAGGTGGTTCACGTTATCCCCCCAGAAGACCACTGATCCATAGTACGATGGAGCAACTTCAAACCGGTATAATCCATTATTAACCTGTATGGTATCTCCTTCTTCAAGGACGACGACGTTACTCCTTTTTCCTGCTCTGACAACCATCACGGGAATATTTCTGGAAAAGAGATCTGTCTCCATGTGCAGAACTCGTTCGTGGATGCCAACGTCTGGAGCCTCAAGGGCAGCTTCAAAGGTAAAGGGTGACCCTCTCGCCGCTTTAAAAGGGATCCCGGTTACGTTCCCTTCCAGAGTTCTTTTTCTCCTGTTACTGAGAGTGAATTGCTCAGTAATCATATCGTCGACAGTCACCACCAGGGAAGGGCTGACATCCCACACACTTTTAGGTTCCGCAGGTGGTACCGCCACGTTGTGCAGCAAAGACCAGCTGTTCCTCACATCCTTCCAGGTCCCTCTTCCCACGTACAGGTAGAATGGACGCGGATTCCGGGTGTCCAGGATGATCCCGGGGAATGAATATCTACTCACGTTCATTTTCACGCATTTCTCCCATATGACACCGAGGACTGCGTCACCCATCTGGTGGCACGCCCACTGTTCTTCATATGCTGTGGAGTCTTCAGGAAGGTCTCCATGACCCAGAGGAAAATCCTCATCAACAGTAGGTTCTGAAATGAATCCCTCTGTGAGCGGAAGAGTTAAGAGCCCTCCGGCGAAACTGGCCTCTCCGCCAAACTGCACGTAAAGATCTCTTTGTGGGGTGAAGGAATACTCGATTTTGATCAAAGGACCAGCGTCCATTTCAACTTTACGAACAACTGTGGTGTCATACTTTTTCGAGTAGGCAGTGAATTCTGCACTAACTTTGCCAGTGCACTGCTTCATTCTTACCGTGTACGATGTTTTAAACAACTCTGATGGCCAGTACGGAGGTCCCAGTTCGTCACCGGCGTACTTGATCTCCATTTCTTGAGTGTTCTTCACAAAGATGGAAGTTTCCCCTCCCGCCAGCGAAACAATCATTCTGGCGTGAGCATTTTCAAGAATGACGTCTCTCCCTTTCTGCATTAGTACTGCGCCACCCGTCGTCACCCGTACGGGTACTATGTGGATGGGCAGGGCGCCCTCTATGGAAAATCGCAGCTCACAGTCTCGTGCCAAACGCAGAGTAAAGGGGATACCTTCGCTGTATCCAGGTTCTATACTGAACTCGTGGGATTCACCGGTATTCTGGCACGTAATCACCCCTTCAACATGGTTCTGCCTATTGTTCTTGAGTATCACCATGATAGACTGCTCGCCTGGAGGAACCACCACAAACTCGGGAAATGTAGAGACCTCTACTCCATGAGTTACCCGCAATCCTGAAACAAGAGGGAGAAGTATTCCATTGATGATGACGTCGGTAGAGAGCTGATGAGGAGGCTCCTCTTTTTTCCTGATTTCAATGTCTGGGTCAACAGAGACTGTGGCCGTCACTGTCTCGACATCCTGAACGGTGAAGGATTTCCTGAAATCCATCACAATACCGTCTTCTCCTCTAGATATCAATGCAACCTCCAGGGGAGTGGGGGTCTTATTCTTAATCTCCCATGTCACAGAAGCTTTTTCTCCCACGAATACGGGTTCCACCTTCTGGTAGACTGTAAAATCGTTGTTTTCGAACTGGATTACCCCCCCTGATTCTGCATCTATCACCACAGAGAGGATATCCTCCGCTTCTTCCCAGTGGTAGGGATATATGCCATCATAGTCATCTTCTTCAACCTTCAGTTCTCTCTTGAAGGTAGTATACCAATTGTGCTTTTCGAAGAAGAATTTGGCAGCCTGAAGGCTCAGGATCAAGGGGAGGAAATTCTTCATGTGCACAGACGTTTTAGGAACCCAGAAAAACCCTGTCTTCTTGTAGAGGGGAACTGCTTTCATGTTACCTGACCATGTATGAAGATCCAGTCTCTTACTTTTCAACTCAGTAGCCTTCTCAACACAGGTCTTGAGGAGATCTCTTCCATATCCTCGACCATGATGGGTGGGTTCAACGTTGAGAAAGTCGATATACAGGACATTGGTATCTCTCCAGAACTCGATGATTTCCGTAAGTCCCACGATATTGTCATCATCCCATGCACAGTACGTCGCAAGAATACTCTCTCTTTTTCGATCTTCCATTACGCTTTTTGCCGTGAAGTCTATGCCGTGGGTGAGTCCCCCTGGCCACGCTTCGTCACTCCTATTCAACATGTCAGCCAGCTTCTGGGCATCTTCAATGTGGAATTCTTTAATCATGAAATCACCTAAAAGGGTTGGGCTTTACGACCCGAAGAGAAATGCCAGATTACACGTCAAAACACAATCATCTGCAGCACCGCCCATAGTAGAGGTAGTCTTCTTTATAAACATTTCGTTACTAATCGTGTGGTTTATGTGCTTTCCTTCCACCTCACTGCATGCCAGCTCCTCAACAGCACTTCCTGACGTGTACACTTGTACACCACAAGACTCTTAAATAGTATTTTTGCGAATAAGACTATGACTGTTTGGTGCTGTGAAAAGAGGTTAGGTTTTGAACCGGTCTCTTCCATGAAGGCAATGATAGCCCGGATCAGAACTAGCAGTCTGCCCTTAGATTTCGTCAGAAATAATTGCGCTATACTCCAGGCATGGACACCGTTCCTCATGATTACAGCAGTGAGAGAACAGTCCAATTCCGGCTAGAAACACGTTGTATCGCTGTGGTGTCATGCCCCCCGGTACAGGTTCCAAGAACGGGACTTCTTTCCTCAAAAAGAAACATGGAAGTGATTTGATGCTGGTACTATGGAAGAGAATGTAGAAAGGAAGCTACGATTCTCTTTGTTGTCTCCATCTACAGCACCTATCACAGGCTGTCAACAAACCAAGCAAACGCTTCCCCACTATACTGCGCCGGATGGCCTCAAGCAGAGGGCCTGTAAATGCACGATCTTTCGCCCTCCTTTCACCCCTCCGTCAGGTCCTCTGCACTTTTCATTTCTCTTGCACTTCTCTGGACTGACTCTTTTTTTCAAGGTTCTGCGTCATGCAGAGTTCTGAACCACGAGAAACTCAGTTCCGCAAATCTTCTTGTATATTGACTCAACCGGAACGACAACACTTATGTTCTCCCAAGAGCAACAAAACATAATGATTAAGGAAGAAACCCTCGCAGTGAATGAGGAACCATTCAGGCAGAATCCAAGCGGCTACGATCCAGTGGTTTCCCCAATGCAGAAGATGGAGAACAACAGGATTACAGACCGCAAGGGGCCTCGCGAGCAAGGAGATGAGAAAAATGAAAGAAGACATTGAAATAGTTCCTGCAACAGCACTACCAGTAGATGAACTTGCTGTGTACCAGAAAGGTGCGGTAGTTAGCAGGATAGTAATGGAAAAGCCAACAGGAACAGTGACCTTTTTCGCATTCGATGAAGGCCAGAAACTCAGCGAACACACTACGCCCTTCGATGCGTTGGTCTGGGTGACTGACGGGGAAGCAGAAATCATCATTTCTGGCAAGGCTGTCTACTTGAAAAAAGGCGAAATGATCATCATGCCTGCCCATGAACCCCATGCTGTTAAGGCGGTCACCAAGTTTAAGATGATTCTTACCATGATACGCTCTCATTGACGAAAACTGGTCCTCCACCCGATGAGATATGATTCTCCCAGATTCCAATCCATGTCTTGGGGGGATGTTTCTGCTCCAAGAAAGTGGTAGTGGGGTGCCTATTCATGTGGTGATGTGAAAAGAAAAGGGTTTAAAGTGAGGAAGATATGTGAGAGTATGTTGGTTTCAGTTGGTTCAAAGAATCCTGTCAAGGTGAATGCAGTCTCAGTGGTGGTGAACCAGATATGGGATGATTACAGGGTATTGCCAGTTGCAGTTTCCTCTGGAATTAATGATCAACCGACCTCTGATCAAGAAGCTATCATAGGTGCTCACCAGAGAGCACGACAAGCTCGGGAGTACGTGGATGCTGACATGGGGGTTGGACTAGAAGGGTTTACCGTAGATACTGATTATGGAATGTTTGCTTCGTGCTGGGTTGTGATACAGGACAGAAAAGGACGGAGAGGCATTGGAGGCGGAGGGAAGCTCCTGCTGCCTGAAGCAGTAGCTGCCGAAGTCAGAAGGGGAAAGGAACTGGGCCCCACAATAGATCGACTACGGGGTGAATGCAATACGAAACAGAAGGCGGGCGCTGTGGGCACTCTTACAGGGAATCTCGTCACCCGGCAGGCAGCTCTTGAGCATAGCATTATTCTTGCCATGGCACCTTTCATTGTGCCGGATTATTATCCTTAACCCATTCTGGGACATCGTTCTTGCTGGCCCCATTTGTATCCCTTGAATCAATAAAGAAAAAAAGAGTGACATGTTTTATTTCTCTGCTTTTTTTGAGATCTTAAGGATGTCTGCGTCATCACTCACGCTTCTGTACTTGATTTCGGTGACCTTGTGGCGGTGTCCGATGACCCATTCCATAAGATTTTCAAGCATTCCGATATACATGTAACAGCGTGGCTGCGGCGAAGTCCTGCTGGAGCTCTCAAAGTAGTCTCTGTCAATGAGCAAGAAGCAGTCATCTTCTTCCTGCAGTTTCATCCGATTGTCACCTGAAGAGATCTGCCTATTCTTCATCTACTCCATGAATTTCTCCAGTTCAATTTTCCCAGCGGTTCGCTTCATATCCAGAAAGACGAGGCCTTCTTTTCCAGACAGGAGAAGATTCAGACTCATATGGCCTATCCCGAGTTCTTCCTGCAGTCCTCTTCCTGCAATTCAATCCGCATTGCAGGCTTTGGAAATCCTGAAAACGTCAGCCGGATGCCCCATGGCTCTGCACTCAACCTCTACTACATCATGCAGATTCCCCATGGCGCGGTTCAATAACTCTTGGAGCATACCCACAGTGGCAAAACACATGGGGGCTTGAGACTCAATGTCCTCAGTCAGAGGATTGTCCTTGTCAACAACAAGGATATGGTCAACATCTTCCTGCAATTCAAAGCGAGGCTTGCCTGATCCAGAGGTCCATCTCTGTTCAAACTGCTCCGTGAACACCTTGAGAGTGAACTTCATCCTTTCTGTTGCAGAAGCAGATTGAAGGGAAGCATTGAGATCTTTTGATATCTCTTGGCGTTTATCACGACCAATGCACATGAACTCTCTTCCAACACGAAGTTGGAGGCCGCGAGCACCTTTCTGGCCAAACAGCTCCATGAGAGACATGTAAAGGGTCTTAACGTCTTCAACGGGAACAACTATTTCATCATTGTCAGGAGGAGGGTTTTCGATGTATTTCTCCAGATGTGCATAGTTCAGAACTGATTTTAGTCCATTGGGCCCAGCAATTCTCTCCACCACCTCGAGGCAGATCCGCATAGTGAGGTTGTCGGTTTTTCTACCTTTAACCATTGTATCACCTTATATCAGGTTGACGACATCTCCAGCGGTTCGCTTCATATCCAGAAAGACGAGGCCTAGTTTGGCATCTTTTCGAGCGAGAGCTGTCAACACAGCATTTTCTCCTACAGACATCAACACCACATACCCGTTTTCTCCTTTCACATACACTTCAGAAAGCGCACCTCTTGCCAATTCACCAGCAGTTCGTTCACCCAGTGACAGCATGGCAGCTGACATGGCAGCCACTCTATCTTCTTCCACATCTCGAGGTAAAGCAGATGCAATCATCAATCCATCTACTGATACGATAGCAGATGCTTCGATGTCAGGGGTTGTACCTTCCAGGTCTTTCAACAGGTCGGTCATCTTCTCTACTTTGGATTTTCCAGTCATTTCTTATCACCTGCTCTTTGTGTTAACGGGGATTTTCACTGATTATATGTTTATATGAAAAAAACAGTGAAACCAGTTTCACTATTTTGAAAGGAGAAATCCAAGATACCACAGTAAAATTAATGTTGAGCATCAGAAAAGCCTTCATGAAGATGATCCCTGCTTTGAAGTGAGTTTTCTGTCATATTACCTACGATAGATGTCAGCTTCAGTAAGAAGAATATCTGGTCAAAAAATACCATCTGGAAAACACTTTAGCTCTAACACGATCTCATGAAAGCGCGACAGAGGATGAGGAATATTATGAGAGGTTTTCCACGAGAATCATTGAGGGCTTCGTGCTCGTATGTACTTGTTTCCCTTGTATTCAAGCAATTCTACGTTCTCAAACTGTGCACTTTCCAAGAACTCCTTGTACTCTGAGAATGTATACATAGCTCCTTCTTCACTGGTAGCGTAGACCCACACTGCAGAAACAAGCGGGAATTCTTCTCTGCATCGGGATTCATCAGGCAAAGGACCGCTGACTATGACAGTTCCTCCTAGCCGGAGTGCTTCCCTTGCCTTTGAAAAGAGTTTTGCTACGCCGTCAGGACCGTAAAAGTGGGCGATACTCCCCATGACCACAACATCATAGTCTCTACCAAAGTCCACCAATTCCCAGTCACCTGGCACGTATGACACCTGAGGTCCAACACCAAATTTGTCTGCAATTCGAGCTCCTTCTTCAACTACCTTGGGCCAGTCCTGAAGTGTAATCTTGGATGAAGGATTTTGAAGAGCGAGGCACAGAGTCTCAGCTGCAGGACCACAGGCAACATCCAGTACCTTCATGGTCTGGGTTTTTTCAAATCCCAACGTTTGCCAGAGGGTCTCATAGTATTCCATGTAGTGATTTGGAAAAAGACGAAAGGGAATTGAATGACCTGCCCATACTCCTCCCATTTCAGAATCTGTCCATTTTTTCACTATTGGTCTCTTTCCTTTTCTTATGGCGTCTGCGAGACGTCCCTGATGCTCCCACGTGAGTTGTGCCATTCTCACATCACCCATATAGGTAGATCTCGTTCTGACGAGATAGAAATCTGAGAGAGGAGTCAGGCAATATCCTTTTGAATTCTTGTCAAGCAGCCCCATGCCACAAAGCGCATCGAGGAGTACGGTTGTACCAACAGGATCCCACTTTTCCTCTGAAGCCATATGCTTTACATTGGTAGTGCCCTCGGCTATCTTGTCCCATACGTGGAGTTCAAGAGCAGCTCTGAGGATAGAAATCTTCACATTTACGTACCAGAATTCTATTGAATCCAATTTTGGAATAGTCTCTCCTGGTTCTTCATCAGTCATGTACCGGGAATTACTTTCTATTACTTAAACGTTGCCACATCACGGGTGAGGTCACGCGGTCTCTGATCTCTCGCAAAGCCCACAGGCCACGTGATCGTTGATCAGCCAAGGAACCCAGATATCCAGTCTCCCACAAAGTGAGTGAGTACAACCACCACCAGGGCTATGGTCAAGTGCTCCACAATCGGCTTCAGAGGGCTGATCTTCTGATTCCGAGCCAGCCTGAAATTCAGGAGCGTCAGCAAGAGCAGTCCATATGCAACACTGACTTCAACTGCTGTGGAAAGCTCCAGCAGCAGGACAGGGACAACGAACGTTGATGCAAACAAGAACTTGAAAGTAAACGTGGAAACAGTTGCCTCCCAAATTTCAAGAGATGTATGGTCGCCTTCTGTCTCTTCAGACATGTGAATGCCCAGAGCGTCAGAGAATGCATCTGCAATGGCAATGGTCAAGATCCCTCCTATGACAGCAGCCTCTGATCCAGTACCTGAGTGCAGTCCAACCATCAGCCCCAGGGTAGTTATGATCCCAGAGGTCAGTCCAAAGCTCAGTCCAGTTTCGATGGCTTCTCTCATGGGGGTTCCTGATTGTAGAGGCAGAAAAAGGTTTTGGCTGGATGCGAGCCAAGAGGCCCCGGGTACGCTGCTGCTATGACATGCTGTTTCTGGTCTCAAAACCGAAACGACATATCCGGAAAACTGCATGAACGGAACCCATTCTGGCACATTCTAAGTCTGGCCCTTCTGTATCATCCGTACTAGGAAAGCGAAAAAGTAGCACACTCCCCCACACGCCAAGACTATCTGGAACCCGAATGACAGAGCCACAATGATTGCCAGAACTGAACCACACACAGAAGCGCATCCATTGATGCACCAGGCTGAGGGAACCTGGTTCTCGCCAACGGTGACAATGCCTGTAGGAAACGGAATCCCCATGCAGACAGAAAGAGGCCCCAGAATTCCCACAGTCATGAGTATCTTCCAACCCATGGAGACTCCCAGCAGCTCATGAATGCCCGCTGACAGCCCAACAGCAAAAACGGCCAGGAGTCCCAAGAGCCCCACAAACCCCCTGTTCCACCCGATTCTCCCTGACACAACGCTTCCCAATCCAGAAAACAACAAGATGCAGGACAAGACGATAGCGACAGAGAACACCGGCTGTCCCAGAAAGAGAATCAACTGCTGCATGAGCGAGATCTCTACGAACATAAAGCCCAGTCCAATTAACCCAAAGTACCTCAGCGTAAACCGGGAAAAGGCGACTCTTTTTGCCGGAATGAAAACCAGGGCCAGAGACAAGATGCCAGCCTGTCCCAGTATGGCCACAGCCATGAACCCTCCCTCAAACAAGGGCTGCCACTTCCCTTGTAGAGAGTCCACTACCTGGTTCACTTTTCTCCACTGAAAGAAATTGAAGAAGAAAGGAGAATCATCAGTGGGAGATTCAACTGCAAAAAGATAGTCCTTTTTCACCTGTGCGTTGTTATCGAGTTGTTCTTTGGTTAGCTGATAGAAGTATGGTTCAGGAAATCGGTTATACACATTTACCTCATCTGCAGTAATTCCTGGTGCCCACACCATGTCAAATCCTCTATCCCTACAAAATGCTGCAAGACCGTCTACATCATACTCAGCGAAGGGGGTCTTCTTCACCAGTACTGTGACAGTGGAGTACGATCTGAATACCGCAAGATGGGTTTCAGGTTCAGGTACTGTGTCTATGACGAGCGAGATCACTTTGGGCAATTCTCGAGGAGGAATCACCAGCCACCGCGTGATGACCACCATACCCTCTTCAGTCAAATGAGCATAGTATTCTTCAAATGCTTCCACCGTGAAGGAATAGCTCTCATTAAACCCATACAGCCCAACAGAGCTGGCAAATATGCTCTCTGATAGGGAGATCTGAATTATATCAAACAGTTCATCAGTGGAAGCTAGATACGTTCTTCCGTTCTCATGTATGACAGTCACGCCATCGTAGAGGCTGCTGAATCGTTGTATTGCTCTCACGGGCAACGGATTTCCTTCTGCTGCTGTGATGTCTGCACTGAAATACTTGGCCGCAGCGATATCCACCCCCTGGGGGTTAATAATGAGGATTGTATTGGGGCCTTTCAGGTATGCTGCCGCAGTGGGGAGATATTCTACGAATGCACCCGGTTCTGACAATGAAGACATGGAATCTCCATCTATGGTTGTCCCCAGGGCTGGTTCCAGCCCTTCACCATACTTCAGAGAGAGTCCGGGTGCCTGACGCAAAGGGCTTTCCACCACATCCACTCTGGAGACTGCATTCCATTCTGTATCCAGAATTCTGGCTTCGGGATAGTTCAGAGCCAGGGACAACGACTTGTACGGAGACATGGTGATCTCAAACAGGGATCCGGGTAAACCAATCAACGCAATAATGACGAGAAGTGAGGCAAGTTTCTGGACGTTCCTGGCAAAGAAAAGGGAACCCACAGCACCGAGTACAGAACTTACCAGGATGATGTTTGAGCCTGCAGCAGAAAAGGCAAAAATCAGTAAACACCCTGCTGCAGAGCCTGCCAGGTTGAACCCATAGATCTGTCCTGCATTCTGAGAATGCGTGGATAAATACAGGCTGATAACCAAGCCCGCCATCAGGAATGGCAGTGACAGCACCACGTAGTAGATGCTGATGTATGAGATACGGAGGGGGTCCAGCATGATCCTGTAAGGATCCATTTCAACCTTGTCTGACACATAGAAACTTACCACCACAGAAAGAGAAAATAGTACGGATAAGATAAAGGGAGCATTCCTGTTCCTCTTGAGGGTGGGATAGAGATTCAGCAGAGAACCACTGGCAGCAAATCCCAGCAAAGCGATGCTTACTACCATGAATGCAAAATGATACCAGCGGGATACGGAAAAGATCCTGGTCAGGGAAACTTCAAAGAGGAGGGCTCCTGCAGATATGAAGAAGATACCGAACCATGTGGAACGCATGAGCATGATAGGAAATCGTAATAGAAAAAGGTAATGGAATCTGAAGGTCAGTCCTGAAGAGTCATTCATGCGTCTCTTTTTTCACCGTGTTCGATTAGGAATTCCGCTTGAGAATAATAAGCGATTCATGCTGTTCCTACACAGCGGGCAGTAAATCTGATTCTTCGGGCTGCTGCCTCTTGAGATCGGTTGTGTGTCCTCTTTTTCTTCCTTGATTCTTTGATTCTTCGACACAATACAGTTCAGTTATAACTTCAAGATGATTTGAAGCATATGAAAACCCTTATATATCCTGAACCAAAAGAAAAGGGAGTGATTACATGAAAGAAAGAATCATTCTCATTACAGGAGTAATAGCAGTAATCTTGGCCAGTACTCTGGTATCCGGAGATGCTCAGTCATCATTGGAGATCACAGTCTACAACCAGAACTTTGGAGTAGTCAAAGACGTACGGACTATCGACCTGGAGGAGGGGTTGAACACGGTGATGATTCAGGATGTCGCAAAACTCATTGATCCCACGTCAGTGTCCATCAGGGACCTAACGGGAGCGTCCTATGTCCTGGAACAGAACTACCTGTTTGATCTCGTGAACAAGGAAAAAATCTACGAGAAGTACCTGGGAAAGGATATTACCGTTCTGGACAAGGAAGGGAATACATTGAAAGGTGCTCTTCTCAGCTATTCTGGAGATGAGTTGATCATTCAGAATGATAGTGGGGTGCACATTGTGAAAGGAGAACAGGTATCTCTTCCTGAGCTGCCTGAAGGCTTGATCACCAAACCCACCCTGAAATGGCTGTTGGATGCAGAGAAGGCAGGTGCACATGATATGCAGCTCTCCTACATGACATCAGGACTGGACTGGGAAGCGTACTATGTGGCCGTGGTGAACAGTGATGATACTGAACTGGACTTAATGAGCTGGGTTACCCTTACCAACTACAGTGGTGCATCATACAAGAATGCCCGACTGAAACTCATAGCAGGTGAAGTCCACAGAGTGCAGACACAGGTAACGGTCGCCTATGCTGAAGAAGAACGAGGAGCTGCCAAAGCTCCTGACCAGTTCCAGGAGGAGGCTTTCTTCGAATACCACATGTACACCCTTGACAGGAAGACTGACGTCCTGGACAACCAGCAGAAGCAGGTAACCTTGTTCGAAACGCAGAACATATCAGTGAAGAAAGAGTATGTGTTCGACCCAGGATATACATACGGATACCAGCAGAACGCTGGAGCAGTGAAAGTCATGCTGGTCTTTGAGAACACTGCGGAGAACAACATGGGGATGCCCCTTCCTGCAGGGATTGTCAGAGTGTACAAGAAAGATTCTGAAGGACAGCTACAGTTTATCGGAGAGGATTCCATTGACCACACACCAAAAGATGAAAAGGTGCGCATCTACGTGGGAGATGCCTTTGATGTGGTGGTAGAGAAGAAGCAGACCAAGTACAATCAACTGGGAACCCGTGGGGCAGAGATCAGTTATGAGGTGTCTCTGAGAAATCACAAGACCGAAGACATCACTGTCACTGTTCTGGATCACTTCTGGGGAGAGTGGAGGATTACTGAATCCTCTCTTGACTGGAAGCAGGAAGATGCCTACTCTGCAGTATGGTATGTAGCAGTTGCTGCAGATGGTGAGGTCACTCTGACCTACACAGTGCGCATGTACTGGTAGCATTTCTTTCTCATTTTTTTCTCTTTCTCATTTACCCATATTCTCTGGTCATGGGTGTGAACCCCAGGGGTTTCATGCACCTCTTGATGTTCCACGCATGAATTTCCTTGACGGGCAATACGTAGTACCAACACGTTCTCCTGATTAGTCCCGTCCACATTCATGACCCAGCTCACAGTGAGATCAAAATAGAAATACAAAATCCAGAAGAGAATAGGGAAAAGAACGCAGGAACGTCCTTCTTACAAACCCTGTGATATTTTTATCACCTTTTGAACCACATCCAATGGGTTCTTCCCCAGCACCCGCATCATGGCTTCCCTAGAAATTCCACCCAGATCATAGATTATATCTGGAGGTTTTCCCAACTCCTGTATTGCCGTGATGGTTCCCCAGTCCAAGGTAGATCCTTCCTTTTCTCTGATTTGCTGTGGTTCGTCCTCTCTGGAGAACTTCCCCAGAGTATACCCTGCTCTTTCAGCTGCTTCCACGACATCGTCTCCATAACGAATGTTCATGGCAGATCGAATGGTAGGATCATACGTCATGACTGCCAAGACCACTCGCGCCATATGTGATGAAGCTCCAAACTCAGGACATCCAACTGTTTCTACAGTCTCTTTGTATCGTACGATTCTCCCTGGAAATCCTGCCACATCCTCAACAGAATCTGCATCAGACAGGGCCATCACCAAGTTTGACTGCACCTCAGGTATGACATCTGCAATCTCGGAAGATTTAGCCAGGTTGAATCCCTCTCTCAACTGATTCACAATCGAAAACTTCTCTGCTTCCCTGTATAATACAGCAAAATGGTTAGTAGGTCCATGTCCCTCCCCTATGGGGAATGAATACCTGATGGCATCGGTAATGTACTGTTTTGCTCTCTTCACAGCCGTAAGGGAATCATCTCCCCTGGCTAACCCTGCTGCAATAGCTGAAGAGAAGGTACACCCTGTTCCGTGCGTATTGCGAGTATCAATCCTCTCTGAGCTCAATAACTCTATGTCTTTTCCACAAAAGACATCAACAGCATCTCCTTTCAGATGGCCACCCTTCACCACCACAGCGCGAGCACCCATCTCTTTGATCTTTAGAGCGGCATCCTTCATGTCGTCCACAGTCTGTATAGACATCCCTGTGATCAGTGAAGCTTCGTCCATGTTGGGTGTTATGACATGACTTCTGGGGATCAGGAACCGAATGAGAGAGGAGACTGCATCCTGCTGCAGCAAGGCATCTCCACTCTTGGCCACCATGACAGGGTCCAGTACATACTTCTCCATGTTGTATTTCTCCAGCCTTTCAGCAACCACCTTGATAATGTCAGCATTAGACAGCATCCCTGTTTTACAAGCATCGACCGCGATATCTGTCAGAACTGCATCCATCTGAGCACCCACAAATTCAGCAGGCATATCATGTATGCCCAAAACACCTACCGTATTCTGAGCTGTCACCGACGTTATGACACTGGTCCCATACACCTTGAAGGCGGCAAAGGTCTTCAAATCAGCCTGTATCCCTGCACCGCCACCTGAATCAGATCCTGCAATGGTCAGAGCGACCTTCATGGGTTCACCTTCATCAATCCATAGTAGATTGCTGCCGCTACTACCATACTGGGTATTGAACTACCCACATTTAAATGTATCAGTACCTGGTAAACCACGGCTCCGATAGCCCAGGCTGCAATTGCCATCCAGTTGATAGCTCGTTCCGTAAAGAGCGAATCATCTCGGTAGGTCTTCCTGATGACAAAGTAGTCTGTGAGCACCACGCCAAACAAGGGGCAGAACATGGACCCGATCAACAAGAGAAACGACTCGTATCGAGCCATGGGAAATACCAGAGCCAGAGCAGTCCCCAGGATACCACCGATGATAACACCTTTTCTCTCACCGAGGTTCTCCGATATATTCAAAGCAGAGACAGCAGTAGAATACACATCCAGAAACGTCGTAGTAAAGGTGGATAGGAACACGATGAGTAACGCAGGAATACCCAGTCCTAATGCCAGCATCATGGGCACTGGTTCTGCATTTCCTGTGTAGATGGCAGCCCCTAACCCCAGGACGTACATCCAGCTGGATATGATGAAGTACCCGATCCAGGTGCCAGCAAAGGCAGGTCTGGTACTCTTTGCATATCTGGAATAGTCTGATACCAAGGGAAGCCAGGATATGGGCATGGCAATCACCAGATCCAAAGCTAGAGCACCAGACAGTTCGTGTGTCGATGGTGCTTCAGGTACCCCCTGTCTGAAAACAGCATAGGTCATGATCACACAGAGAATAAGTAACGCACTGACAGATATCCGTTGCAGCCACTTCCAGCTCTTGTGGCCCACGAGGGCCCAAGCAGTAGTGACTATGCCAGAAATGAGGATCAATACAGATAGGTGTGACTCTCCAGTAAAGCTTTCCATGACCGTGTTGGCTGCTTCCCCACAGATTATAAGCATGATAGCTGTCCATCCAATCAACTGGATAATGTTGAGCACAGCAGCCAAGTAGCTCCCCTTTACACCGAAAGCAGGTCGAGTGGAAACCATTGTAGGGACTCCTTCTTCTGAACCGATGATTCCACCGAGAGCCAACGGTGTATTTCCAATGATGTGACCACAAAGGATTACCAGTACACCTGTGACCACTCCGAGAGGGGCCAGTATCCCCCCTGCCAGTATTTCAGCCAGAGATACACCAGCTCCACCCCACAAGAGGAAAAAGTCGAGCCCTGTGAAATTTCTCTCCTGTGCAGATATTCTTTCCATAAGATCACCTCCTGATTAGTATATCACAAGATTTCTGTAAATTGAGCATGGATTCTCTCTCCTTCTGAGAAAATGGGTCTTCTCCCAGGCTTGTGCCCAGATACCCATTCATGATGACAGTTCGTGAGGAAGATATAGTGTGAAGAACAGTTCTGACACTTCCTCTCTGGAGATAGATAGAAACGTCGTTGATGAACAGAATGGCACGCGGGATGTAATTCTGAAAAAGGACATCTATTCGTTCCTTGTTAGTTTCTGCTAGCTGAATGACTTCTTGAGCAGTTTTCCCTGAGAGTCTGGGTGTTAGTATTTCTGTTGTGTAGTATTCTGTCTCGGATGACGTTGGATGAAGCTTTCCCCCCACCCCTTTGGTGGGTTCCGGAGCCATATCAATGACGGCTATATCCCTGGTTAGGGATTCAGCTTCCTGTAGCAGAGTCTGGGTTAGGTAGGTTTTCCCCGTATGGACCTCACCAGTGATAAGAGTCTTCTTATTCTCCAGGTCTGTAAAGCTCCACATTCGACCTCCTCAGAATTTTCAGGATGAAGTAGCCCAGGACAGCTCCGGGAATGCAGCTTGCTGCAAAGGCAGTCCAAAAGAACCAAAGAGTGGGCGCACTCTCTGTGATGAAAGGAGCGATGAGTAACGCACTCAGGGTTGCACCAATCCCCACAGTTCCCAAGGGTTCAGTCAGAGCTGCTAGATCTTTCTTTGTAAGTCTGTACAACAAGGAGACTACCAAAGCCCCAAAAGGGCTTCCAGGGAATGCATAGATACTCCCTGTTCCGGTTGAGAATCTGACAGTGGCTGCAATGAGAGAAGATATGACAGCCCACGGTCCCATCAGTATTCCGGATACAGCGTTTATGGTATGCTGCAGCGGAAACACTTTGGTTGGTCCTACTGGAATGGAAATCCATCCAAGGGCAGCGCCCAGTGCGCCGAACACTGCAATGTAGGTTAATAGCCTGCTATTCATGGGAGTCACCTATTACTCAGTTCTAGGAAACTACAATCTACTTATAAGCATTTGGGTTTAATTGCTGGACACTTGACCTGATTAGGAATACGCAAAAAGGTTGAATATTCCAGAGATTTCACAGCGTCACCTCGCAGACAGCAGGATTCCACTCCTTCTTGTGCGGAACCTCTCGAAGATTAACATCGAATGAGAGTCAAGCTTTCAGGCTCATCAAGAACCTATGCTCACCCAGTGACCGAAAGAAGATATAAATGCCGGTATTGGCAAAGCAGTATAGATTTTCAAGCTCTTGCACCCGCAAACCGCTCCTTCAGCCAATTCCATCTTGGTCTCAAAATAACGAATCCTAAGAGTCCGTATCTGAAGGCATTCAAGACTATGAGCACCACTGCGTCAGTGAAATCTGCATGGCTTGCTGAGTAGCCTATCACGAGTCCATCAAATGCTTTCATTATCTGGAGCAGGACAAGGGGCAAATTTCTCAGAAAGTAGCTGGCCAATGTTATGGATGTGCCAACGAAGTAGAGAAGAGCATACCACTTGATTACTCTCATTTCATCTCCCGGTATGCCGCTCATGTCGGCCTCTTTTATTCGGGAATAGAATCTGGAACTGTAATTCTTTATGTAGGTCTGAGCATCGCCCAATAAATTTCGGCACCTGAAGTAGTTGGCAATGGAGTAGTAGATATCGGTCTGCATGTTGAATCTAAACTGCCAGATTATTGTCCACACCTTGGCAAAAATCACTGCTTTCACGAACTTGTACAAGAGGACTGAGAGCGTTATCACTCCATGATCAGACAAGAAGAGCAGTACTAGACAGATGAATACCAATGTTGAATCCCACGCCATGCCGGCAAGATAGATGACAAATCGTCTTCTGCGCGGGATGGTCCAGATATTGCCCAGGTTTGTCTGCGCCACGATGAAGATCAACCGATTGCTCAAACTGAAATTCCCTTCAATTCCCACAGATTTTGCCGCAAACAAATGCGCCAGTTCGTGAATAGCCACAAAAATCCATCCAAGGAAAAACATGAAGCCAACAGCCACAGAATACAACGGATGGAAGAAATAATCACGTGGAGATGGAATATAATCAGGAATAAGGGCAAAAATGATGAGACATGAGATAGCCATGCCAATATACATGACCCATGCTACCTTCGAGAACATCCACCCCACATGGCGAGCAGTTACTCTACTGAAAAGGTCTTTTTGTAGTTTTGACGTCGTGACCATCTCGAATCCATCTATTGACCTCACCATTTCGTTCTTAATCATGTCTTCAATGAACTCTTCGATTTCCACGTCTTCTCCATATTTGTCCTTCAGGACTCTTTTGACTTCCCCAACCTTCTGTCCTGAATCCAGGAGATCGATGACCTCCACAGCATCTCTGGGGAGACTGACATACTTCCCGATATCCTGCCTTCCTACGGTGATGGATTCGTCCTCTTCACCTCTGAATAAGTCATGGAATTTGACTACACTCTCATCCGTTATATCATAATCAGCCATGGTTATCCTCTACCAGAGTCATGCTTAGCTAAAAAGATTAGATGTTTCAGTGCTTTTCGAGTTTCTGGATCTCCCCGTACAAGAAGCTCTCGAGCGAATTTCTTCCGGGCAGCACATTGATATGGATCATTTCCATAAATAGTCCCGTGGTATGCGAATGCGCACCCCCTGCACCCTCCTCCACAGTAGTAGCGATTCCAACAAGAATGGCAGGCATCTACCTTGTCCACATTCCAGTCGAAAAGCTCCTGAAGCAAATCAGAATTCTCATAAATAGCGTGTATGGACGTATCCCTCACATTTCCCAGTTTCAGTTCATCGTATTTCGTCAACATGCAGGGATACACATCTCCCCGTGGCGAAATCACAGGCGTTGTACCTATAGAACATTTCTCTCTGCAGAAAATGAAGTCTGTGAGCGTGGCTTCTTCAGTATTCCTCAATTTAAGAAAGGTGAGATAGTCCTCAGGAGGGAGCAGAAAAATACTGTTCTCCCCCCGCCCCATTGGCAAAACAGAACCCATCTTGACGACATTAGCTATCTCCCTGAGAAACTGCTTTGTCTCTTCAAAGTACTGTAAGTTTTCACTGGTCATGACTGCCGCTGCCATGACATTGACTCCTGCATCTCTCAAGTTTCGGATACCACTCACAGTTTTCTTCCAGGCACCTTTCACCCCCCTCTGGTTATCATGAACCTCTGGCCGTACACAGTCCAGACTGACCTGAGCATGCCGGATGCCTGCATCATAGATATTCTGAGCCACGTCGGAAGTTATCAACATTCCATTGGTCAACAGCTCGAGATCAATGCCATTCTCCGAGGCCCTCCTTGCTATGTGAAGGGCAGTATCCATTTTCAGTAGGGGCTCTCCTCCTGTTATGTTGATCAACCCAATTCCAAGTTCCACCAGCTCGTCCAGCACTCTGTCTATTTCCTGTGGGGAGAGTTCATCAGGATCAGGGGTACCAGCCTGAGCAATACAGTACCTGCACCGCTGATTGCATGCATACGTAATCTCCCAGATCACAGAGAGCGGCCTATCATAGCAATAGACAGGGTTGAAAGGGTCTGGAGAATCCTTATAGACAATGACACCTTCTCCTGAAAGCATGTCCAGAAACTGGATCAGCCCTTCATACGCCTCTTCCACAGGCTCGTCTGCTTCTCTGGCTGCCCATTCTGCTATGTCCTGGACAGTATGACAACCGTCACACAAGTTCACTACCTCAAGAGACGGACCATCCATTTCAAGCAAGCTGTCACCTGACATCAAGAAGTCTCCAACACGTGTATGCCTGATGACAACCTGGTGGACAGCCCGAGGATATTGCTTCTTCACATGATCCATCTTCATGTCCCTCCCTTCGATCCATGGATACTGCTGCAATAAAGAGAACTATCCCAGTGCTGAAGTTGAATCCAACACTTCTCTGAGCAGTTGCTTCGTATTCTCCTCACCCTTTTCCAGAATCATGCGAACGATCGTTTTGTTCTTTTCACAGTTCAGAGGATCTGGAACGTGAACTGAGCTGTGCTCCAGATACGCAAACCCTCTGCATGCGCCTCCACAGTAGTACCGGATCTCGCACTCCCGGCATTCCTCGATATCTGCAACAGTCATTTTCAACAGGTCCTTCATGATCTTGTGTTCGTAGATTTCAAAGAGATCGTTCTCCTTAATATTACCCACTCTGAATTCGGGGAACTGAAGATAGAAGCACGGAAAGATATCTCCATTGGCTCTGATGTAGATGGTCTCTCCTACGTTGCATCTGTCTCGAGGGCTGACATTCGTCTGAATGTTTTCTGTTCTGAGATTGGACATATTAACATTGAACCGTTCTTCTTCACTGAGAAGCAGGTGCCCAGACTCTGCACCCCTTCCATACTCCTGCACAACAGCAAGACCATAGCTGTCTGCAATGTGATTAACAAAGTGTCTGATCTCACCCAGATACTGATAGTTCGTCTTGGAAATCACAGACACGGTATTGACGTGAATGCCAAGCTCTCTCAGATACTGTATTCCCTGAGTCGTCTTCTGGAACGTTCCCTTTCCTCGTATTGCATCGTGCACCTGTGCTGTGTGCCCGTCCACACTGACTCGTGCATATCTCAGTCCTGCATCATAAAGCTGTTGAGCATAATCTCTATTCACCAGGGTCGCGTTAGTAAAAATGGTCACAGCAGTTTCTCTAATGGAAGCAAGTTCTTCCAAAATGTGGAGTACCATTTCCTTCTTGAGAAGGGGCTCTCCGCCGCTTATGGCAAAAGGCGTGGGTTTGCACTTTTTCACCTGCTCAAGAAGAGGGTCGATATGTTCCATTGTCAGATCATCACCCCGTGGGGCCCCTGAATCAGCCGAACAGAAGTCACATTGAAGGTTGCACGCTGATGTAATGTCTATGGTGATACTGAAGGGTCTGTTCTCTCTGTAAAGAGGCTCAACAAGAGACGGTTCTTCTCTCCATTCCAGTACACCCTCCTGTACCATGTACTCCACAAACTGGTCAAATCCTTCCGCCACCTCCTCCACAGATTCTCCACTTTCTGCAGCAAGGTGGTTGAGGATATCCTCTCGAGTTCGTGTTCCATCACAGAGGGTGAGAACCTCTTCTATGGATCCGTCGATTTCCATTATTGGATAGAAGGATTCAAGTTGAAACCCTGAAGGGAAACATGCATATGTTCCCAGCGGCATTCTTCTGACGATTGGTGTCTTTGTCACTCTTAGATATTGCATTTCATCACCTCCGCACATGTTCCAGCCTATATTCCAAGAAGAAAGTCAGGAATATACACTGGAATTCCATGGACTCCCAAGAAACGGGACAGGTCTATTATTTTCGGCTCTTTCTCTCGGATGGCTTCATCTCTCACCAGACTGGTATGATGAAAAATCTCTTCCTCATAGTAACTCCTTGGTGGATTTTAGCAGCTCTCGGAGTCCTTTCTTGGTAGTCTCTCCACCATTTTTCAAAATCTCTTCAGTCAGTTTCTTATTTGCCCCGCAATTCCAGGGGTCTGGAAGGTACAACGAGCCATTCAGTTTGTAAGCAAACCCTCTACACGAGCCTCCGCAGTAATAGCGAATATCACAGTCTCTGCACTGCTCAAAGTCCTTGACTGTCAGTTGCAAGAGGTTTCGTACCAGATCTGATTGATACATTTCCCAGAAATCTTCCTCTCGAATATTCCCCATCCTGAATTCAGGGATCTGCATATTCACACAGGGAAAGACGTCTCCGTTAGCTCTAATGTAAACACTCTGTCCCACATTGCATCTATCACGAGGGGGGATACTGATTTCAAGTTCTCCAGGAGGAAGATTTGCCATCATGACACTGAACACTCCTTCTGGAGTCAAGAGAATTTCCGGGGCAGCTCTTCCAAAAGGAGAAACAGGGATCAAGCCGCTGCCGTCTCCGATTTGGGAGGTAAACTCTCTGATCTCTTTCATATATGGATAATTGGTCTGAGAAATCGTAGTTACAACATTGACTTGAATACCACGTTCTCTGAGATAATGAATACCTTGAATTGTCTTCTCAAAAGCCCCATGACCTCGTATTTTGTCGTTCAGTTCTGCTGTGTGTCCGTCCACACTGACAATAGCGTGCCTTAGCCCTGCATCATACAGGTCTCGTGCATATTCACTGGTAACGAGCGTACCATTTGTAAAGAGAGCCACGTCCACTGTCTCTACGGGGGAGAGCTCTTTCAGCATGTAGATCACCAGGTCTTTCCGGAGGAGGGGCTCGCCTCCAGTGATAACGAGAGACGTTGACCTCATTTTCTTAGATGCCTCAACAATGGCGGTCACATCATCCAGCGCTAGATCGCACGAGTGCCCAGTTCCTGAATCAGCATAACACATTGGGCACTGCAGGTTGCAGTCGGACGTTATCTCCATGATAATCCCCAGTGGTCTATTCTTCAAGTAAAGAGGCTCAAGAGGAGACGGTTCTTCTCTCCATTCCAGTACACCCTCCTGTACCATGTATTCCACAAACTGGTCAAATCCTTCCGCCACCTCCTCCACAGATTCTCCAGTTTCTGCAGCAAGGTGACTGAGGATATCCTCTCGAGTTCGTGTCCCGTCACAGAGGGTGAGAACCTCTTTTATGGATTCGTCAACTTCCATCACAGGATAGTATGCTTCAGACGCAAACCCGTGAGGGACACATAGGTACACTCCCAGAGGAATCGTTCTGATCACTGAGGTCTTGATTATTCGCAGGTAAGGCATTTTTCACACCGGATAACCATCAATGTGGCAAAGAAAAAAAACAAAAAAGTCAAAGAAAACTTTCTAGATCCCTTTTGGAAAGATTACAGGCACTGCAGCTTGGCTTCTTTCCAAGGGACCACGTCATCTGCTGCAGCAACAGTAGTTGAGACGGTCTCCAACTTCCTTACGTTAAACTTCATGGTTCGCACCTCCTGTAGTTTTGCTATTATTCTCTTTCTTATTTATAAATGTTTCGATAGTATCGTTATACCAGAGTCTTTCTTGAGCTTACATTTAGGTCATTAACCTAACCACCTTGCCAGAGGTGAAAAAAACAGAGAATAACATGATGCAATAGCCATAAGAACATACAAATTCTCACGGTAGATTAAAGGCATACTCTCCTGGCTTTCATTGTTGGTTTTGAACATTGTGGTGGGATATCTGATCTTTCTGGCAAATGAAAGCTTCTGCTGTCCCAGGTGCGGATTCAGGAAAAGAGAGGCAACGAGAGAACCGTAAAAATATGCACACGAACCTCTGTGAATCCGTAAAAGGGGCAGAAAGTCTTTCAGACGAGACCATGGCAGCCCACCTCATACCTGCGGAATAGCGCTCATCCTGTGCATTCTGAAATCGATTGTAAAGCAAACCTTTTAAGAGCGACGCGCTATAGTACTACCCATGGTGAAGGTCTACAGCACGGGTAGTCAGGACCTAGACATTTTGGTTGGTGGCGGCATTCCCGACAGAACTACAACGATACTGCACTCCCATCCAGGAAGCGGAGCTGAAGTGGTAGCCTGGAGCATACTGTACCGTGGATTAAAAGATGGGGGTGAAGGAGTCTACTTTACCAGTAACCAAGCTCCAGAGGACATTCTGGAGGACATCACCTTCTTTGGATGGGATGTCAACATGTACTACAACAGGACACTGCATTTCATTGATGCATTCACCCCCCGCTACAGGGAGTATACGGACGAGAAAATCGCACCTTTCAAGATCTTTGCGCACGATCTCACAGCCATGGACCAGATAGAACATGCCTTATTTGATCAGATCAAGAAGACCCGTGGAGAATGCAGGTGTGTGGTGGATTCTTTGTCTTTCATCCTGCAGAACAACAGCCCCGACATGGTGTGTGAATTCTTTGATCGTATGCGCATGATGGCCAAGCGATATGGAGGTTCCTACGTATTCATCCTGGTGGACGGAATGCACGATCCCAAAGTGGAGACTGCACTGCTCTACCTGGCAGACAATGTGGTCCATTTCTCACGGAAGGTGGTAGGCCATCACTTTACAGAGCTGTTCATGAATATTTACAAGTTCAAGAAAATGGTTTATAACACAAAGAATGTGGGTTACCGCATTGGTAAGGAAGGACTGCTTTTCGACATGAAAGAGCGTATCATGTAGGAGGGATGTAATGTTCGATACAAGGATGCGCAGGTTGATGAAGCAAGCTGGCGTCAAGATGAGTGAAATCGAAGCAGAGGAAGTCATTATTAGAACTCCCGATGAAGAATACGTATTCAAGAACCCTGATGTGGCATCCATTAGTGCTGCCGGTCAGAAGACCTTTCAAGTGTCAGGCAACTACACAACCAGAAGAAGACATAAGGAGATTCCAGAGGGAGACATCAAGATGGTGATGGAACAGACAGCGTGCACACGAGATGAGGCCGAGAACGCACTCAAGGAGTCCAACGGTGACATTGCTGCAGCAATCCTGAATTTGACGGGCGACAAATAGACAGAGTGGGAAAGGAGATCAGATTCACCTGTCTCGTTCTTGTGAGTGGCTCATGTCACGTGCCTGTGGACCCACCACGAACGAAGGGACAGATCGCGTTTACCCGAAACCATTTAAAGGACAACATGTAACCAAGAAGAGGAGGTATCTATTTGGAACCGATCATGAAAATTGCAGATCTTAATCCGGGGTCCCGGAATGTGAATCTCAAGGTGCAGGTCATCAATAAGGGCGAACCTCGTGATGTAGTGTCCAGAAAGGATGGTTCTGCACACCGTGTCTCTGATGTTCTGGTGGGCGACTCTACTGGCTGCATCATTCTCAGTGTCTGGAATGAGAACATCGAAACTGTCCACGAAGGAACGAGCTATTCCATTACGAACGGCTACATTACGGTATTTAAAGATTCCATGCGGCTCAGTCTAGGGAGGCTTGGGCACATGGAGGTGAGTTCTGAGGAAATAGAGCCCAACATGGAAAGCAACGTATCCGATAAGAAAGTAGAACGCCAGCCCCGACCCCGATTTGGAGGTCAGGACAGGAGATATGGAAGCCGGGACAGAAGTTATGGAAGAAAAAGGTACTAGTTGGAGGAATATCAGGCGTTTTCCACGCAGATAGACACTCGAACTGGGAACTTATGTCCTGCTTTTCTCAAAGCTTCCTTAGCGTGAGAAATCCTGTTTTCATCCACCCAGATGGAAATCACTTTCTGATTTTCTTCCAGCCGAGCTGCGGTTCCCATTGGCTTGCCAAAGGAACGCCTCATGCCGTCTCCATACCGGTCCGCCTTCTTCCCCGATGCCATGCGGTTTTCCCTCAGAATCTCGTGAGGGAAAGTCCTGATCTTCATGTGATAGTTGGTAGGACCGACTCGTTTTTCCAGATACCGGTGAGAGATAACACGCGCAGCTTCAAGGGCATTGTGCCGTATCTGAATCGGTTCTTTGACCACAAGCGAAACCTCAAAGGGGAAGATCCGCCTGGTATTTCCCATATCAAAGTGCACGATCTTGATACCGGGAACCCCGCGTATGTACTTCCTCCGTGTGTATGAGGGTTTGTCCACATTCCGGTCGATTTTTCCAGGTCGTAAATGTGCCATAAGAATCACCTGTGCCTAGAGATGAAGAGAGCTTTATAAATCTTGCGTGGAGATGAACCGGCTGGACAAAGTTTTCCACAAAGAATGAGGGAAAACTGTCTTTTTCTGATCACTGTATATACATATGTGGAATCTACCAGTTGGAATAGACTCTGGGAAATCATCTAAATCAAAGGAGGAACAATCTCATGATCATGATCATGATCTCAGTGTGAGTCACTTCTCTTCTTGAACTATTCAGTAGGGACCACCCTAATGAGCAAAGTGATAGAGACTGGGGCCTCCTTTCAAGTATGATAAGGATGACCAATCAGAATAGAGATATTCAGTGATGATTACCTCCTGAATATACAGGTTCCGATCTTCTCCTGTTCTTGGGTCGTAATAGTCATTGGTGAAGATGAGTGCAATGTCCTCTGCTCCATTTGTGTCCAGTACGATTTCATACCACTGCCATTGAGAACTGGTAATGCGGATAACATCCGACACAGAACTTCCTGCCATAACAAAAAAGAATGGGAAGGCACCTCCACCTTCATCACCTTTGGCCAAGATTCTCACTGCAATCCTCCCTTTCTTTAATGATATTGGTTTGTATAGAGCCCCACTTGTCAGTAAGACTCCAGAATCAGCCCATGAAAGATCAAAAAGAGATTTATTCGTGTTTTCGAACGTCTCCCAGCTGTGTACTGATTCCCTTTCAATCGCAACCTGTAGTCGGAGAGCTACTGCCTCTTCAAGAGCTTCCTCTGGTTCCAGGATCAGAACATCTTCTAATTCCCTCTCCTGAGTCGTCACGTCTTTTCCTTGATTCTTCCAGTAGTCCAAGAGCCATTTGATGTCTGTGACCACCCTGTTCAATTCCTCGATTGTCTGCTGTCTTTTCAGATCTTGTTCTTTCTGTAGTGTTTCAGGATCAATCACGATCAAAATATCATTCACGTTCTGTTCGTTCACCTCAAACATCCCCTCATACACCAGCCCTGTCTCATCATCATTGATTTTCACTTCATAGAGGCCGCCAAACCCTCTGAATGCAATATTCCCATTGACATCTGTCACCTGCGTTCCACGGGTTGTCCACGATTGAATCAAGGTTTTTACCGCGTAGTAGATTCTTTTCGGATTGTTATTCTCATCCAGCAACCCCCCATGGTACATGAAACATGCAGCATCAGATGCGTCCCACCAGGTCACAGCCTTCACTTCCTTCTTCGAAAAGAATAATGTGTAGGCCACCTGTGCATACTGGGCCTGCAGTTCTTCACTCCACGGATATCCCCAGTATCCCTTCCTCCCCTTTTCCGGTTCAGACGGAACAGATAACTCCGTAATGTGAATTTCCTTCTCTAGTGTTGAAAACTGATCTACCAGAGAAGCCAGATATGCAAGAGATCTACGAGGCGCCTCATATTCCTGGGTATACCCATTATAGTACATCTGAAGACCAACAATATCATAATCTGCTTTTAAATCTCTGAGAAAATCATATGGCGGTATAATGTGGTTTTCACCTGCAGGTGATGCATTGTTAATGATGATTCTCCCTTGAGGATCGGCCTTTCTCACTGCTTCTACCCCTGTTGTAATGGCCTCTTCTACCTGTTCTTCAGAGAGGTTGTAGATGTTTGCCCACTCTGCCATGGGTTCATTGATGACGTTCCAGATGTGTATTTGTTCTTTAAAATGAGAAACAATGTCATGAATGTGCTGGCAGGATTTTTCCTTATATGATTGGAAAGAGACGTTCCTCATGTAGTCTGGAGTCACCTCATCTGACATCCAGGTTAGAGCGTGAGCCTTCAATGTGAATCCCTGATCATACAGAGGGTTCACACCCCAAGCATATTCCAATCCAAGAAAGTCAAATGTGTTCTCCTGAGGTTCTGTAGCCTGCCAGTTAAAGTGGAAGGTAACATAATTGATCCCCGCTTCTTTCATCAACTGGAATATGTCAGGGTTGTACGGGGTGAAGATGCCGAACAAGAAGCTGTGCTTGACCTGATGGTATTCCACGGTCACATTGGGAAGAGAGGTTCCTTCTTTGCTGACAACAGTTACGGTGACATCTCCTTTTCTGTACTGTTCGATATCGTGGAGCGCCTTTGAATAGGCTTCTTCGTCTTCTGGAGAGAGGGGAAAGAGAAATTCTTCGGGTTCTTCAGAAGGTGCTTCAATCACAGGTCCAGCCGATGTCCGGTCAGGAAGGGTGGCTGAGGATACTGGTTCTTCGTCACGTGATTGCTCAGCACAACCGCAGAAAATTAGGAGGATCATGGCAAACGCGACTAATGATCTCATGACGTACATACCGGGTACGACTATAAGAATTCTTCTGCTATTCGATGAATACCGCGAGATCCTCATTGTTCAGCAGAGGACGGTCACGTGCCCAATCAATCCCCCCACTCCCCATGTCACAGAGTGCAACATCCAAAGCAACTATATGATTCAGTCTGTGGACTCTTTCTGAAGTGCAGGTTATGTACTTTCTTTCATTAGAAAAAAGAGTTCATTTTCTCGCATCAAGACTCCAGTCTACGCTGTCGATTCACTGCCTTTCATGACGCCACGTTTTCTCCTTTGATGCTAGCAGATTTCTTCAAGCTTCACATGCTCTCGTACCAGTTTCTCCAGCAGGTCAATCTTCCCTACGTCCTCTCTGGTCAGCAGAGGTTCCAGATCATCAACCTGTTTTGCTGTCTGATATGTATCAGAAGACACCAGAAGCAGCGGTATATTCCGGGTAGCAGCCTTTGAAATTGTTGCTGAAGGTGGTAGGACATTGTTGGTCAGGACAATTCCCGCTGTGTCACTCTCCAGAGCAGCCAGGATCATGTCTGTCCGGTCTCCACCGGTGATAATCAGCTTGTCTTCCTCCTTCCAGAGAGGATTTCTCATGGCTGCATGAGCAGACAGAGCACCTACAAAAATGTGCCTTGCAACATTGTTTAATCCATTCTCACCTGCCAGAACCTTGGCAAACAGGAATTCGGCCAGATATCCTACAGACAAATACGTCAGCTCCTTTTCGTAGGGAATAATCCCCAGCACTGGCACATCCAGTTCTGCAATACTATCCATGTAAAGATCAGTGAACTCTCTGGGGTCTCGAACTTTGGTGATGACCACTCCTTTCAGGTCAACTCCTTTCATGTCCACACATTTCCTGACAAATGTAATGTCGTCCACAATTGTCTCGTCACCGCCACCCAGGACCAAGAGTAATTCTCCCTCCAGATGCCGCGCCACAGAGACAGCATCCAGAAACACAGATATCCCGTAAGTCAGGTCCTTTCCGCCTTCCACAATGAGCAGATCTTTACCTTCCCCCGTATTGGCCGCCATTTCCAGAAGTTTCTCCTTTGTACCTTCTTCATCATACATATACCTGATCTTGGAGTGCTCGAACGCAATGGTAATATTCTCTGGGTCTTCTCGTAGCCCAAAGATATTGGCCATCACTGCAGAATCATAATCCCATAACCGTTTTTTTCTGTACAAGAGCCTGTCTCCGAAAGGCTTCATGTATCCAACCTCACACTGTAACGCCCTGGTTAACCCTACAATGAAACTGGTCTTTCCAGCATTCTCTCGTGTTGATGCCACTACTATCTTATTCATTAATATCACCACCTTTCTCTCTCTTCAGGAGAATCCTCACATCTACTGCTTTGACCCCCCGTTCGTACACAACCAGGGGGTTAACCTCAATATCAGTAATGAGAGCACAGTTGTGAATCACTGCACCCACTTTCATGATAGCATCTTGGACACTCTCGATGTCTTTTTTCTCTTCCCCCCGAACTCCCAGCAGAAGGGGGTACGATCGGGTCTCCTTCATCATGGTCAGTACTTCCTCACGGTTCAGGGGAAAAGCCCTGAAGGAAACATCCTTCATGACCTCAACATAGATCCCACCGAGACCAAACATGACCACAGGACCAAAGGCCTGATCTATGCGGGCTCCCACAATAGTCTCTGTTCCTTTCTCCACCATTTCAGCGACCTCGATGCCATCAATTCTGGCATGAGGGTTATACTGTCTCGAGTTATACAGGATGGCCTGGTATGCATCCATGAGCTCTTCCTTATTCTCCAGGTCAAGGGCAACTCCACCTGCATCACTCTTGTGTATGATATCCCTGGAGACCACCTTCATGACCACAGGATACCCCACCTTCTCTGCAAAAGCAACGGCCTGATCCAGGGTCCTGGCAATATAACTCTGAGGAGTGGGAATTCGTGCAGCTTCCATGATGGCTTGAGCCTCATGAGAGAGGAGGAAATACCGATTTTCTGCAGTAGCCTTCTCTACCACAGTATTGATGGTACTGTAATCAATATCATACTCTTCAGGGAGCTCTTCCTCAGCTAAAGAGTGATGGTAATACTGGTAGAGTGCTCCCAGACAGCTGACACACTCATACACATCTGCATATACAGGGACTCCTTCATTCTTGAGAGAACGGATACACTCTTCAATCCTTCCACCACCCAGGAGTGAAAAGAGGAGCGGTTTTCCCACCTGGAGTGCTTTCTGATGGTACTGCCTCATGAGTTCTACAAATGCCTCGAGGTCAAAAACTGCAGTCTCACAGTACAGAGCAATGATACTGTCAATACTTTCATGATCGAGAGCAGCTCTCAATGCAGATTCATAGTGCTGGGGAGTGGCCTGCCCGGTTATGTCCACAGGGTTCTTTGTAGACCCGAAGTCAGGCGTCGCATCTGAAAAGGCTTCCCTCAGGATTTCAGTATCATCATACAGACTGACATCGTACTTCTCACAGGCATCGGTAGCCATGACCCCAAGACCTCCGCCGTTGGTGACGATTACGGTGGCATTCCCTTTCGGTAAAGGGGCACTGGCCAGAAACTTGCACCAGTTGAAGGCTTCCTGCAGGCTCTCTGCCCGCAAGACACCACACTGTTTCATAATAGCATCAAAAACCTCGTCCTGGCCTGCCAGAGACCCTGTGTGAGAGGCTGCCGCCATAGCACCTCTTTTCGATCGGCCTGATTTGATGACAATGACAGGTTTTACCCGTGTGGCCTCACTCAATACTGTGATCAATTCCTCCCCTTCTTTCACTCCTTCAATATACATGAAGATGACTCTGGCGGTATCAGACTTCATCAAATATCGCAGAAGGTCAGGTTCCCCAATATCTGCCTTATTCCCCACTGAGACCATGGTGGATAGCCCGATATTCTCCACAGCCGTCTTTCCTATCATTGAACCGCCTAAAGCCCCGCTCTGGGTGACGATGGCTACATTTCCTTTGAGAATATGGGGGGGACCGAAGGTGCCATTTAAGGAGACTCCAGCCGAATAGATGCCAAAAATGTTGGGGCCCAAAATCCGCATGCCGTGCTCTCTGGCATACTCTACCATCTTGTGCTCCTCTTCAATGTTCCCCACTTCAGAAAATCCGGAAGAGATAATCGGGAGGAATTTCGCCTTCCTTTCTGCACAGCTTTTCACAGCCTCAAACACATACTTCCCAGGGATGATGATAAATGCAATATCCACACCTTCAGGCAAATCCTCAACGCGCTCAAAGACAGGGAGTCCCAGAATCTCCCCTCCCTTCGGGTTCACAGGATAGACATCCCCTGTGAATCCTCCCTTGACGATGTTCTCCAGCACCTTGTACCCCACCTTGGACTCATCGTGAGAGGCACCAACTACCGCCACAGAGCGGGGCTCGAACAGGTATGTAATATCTGGTGGATCCGTCATATTTTAACCTCTGAAAGCCATTCTCAGTTCGTATACTCCTCCATCTGTTCTCTTCTGTATATCAAATCCCATTTTTTCAAATAGATGGAGCATGGGCTTATTTTCCAGGAGGACTTCTGCCGTAAAGCCCAGTAACCCACGTCGTTTTGCAAGGTATGTCAGATACGTTAGTAATTCAGTTCCCACTCCTTTGTTCTGATAGTCATCACGGACTACGAAGGCAACTTCTGCAGTGTGAGTGATATCATCGATACCATACTGACCCACCCCCACCACTTCTTCCCGTTCTTCTTCCTGGATCACAGCCAGGATCACCATCTCCTTGGTGTAGTCAATGACCACGAAGTCCTGCAGCCTTTCATGGGGCATGTCTTTACGCTGGGAGATGAATCGCCTGTACATGCTCTGATCTGACAGAGAGTAAAAGAAATCCTTGAGCAAGGGCTCATCGCTGATCTTGACAGGTCTCAACAAGATTTCCAGCCCTTCTCTTGTGGTTCTGTACATCTCCAGCTCTCCAGGGTACTCTCCTCTCTTCCCGGGGATGAAGGCCTGGTCCTTGTAGATGAGATTGAGGTTCTTTGCTTCCTTGATCAGCCAGGGCCTGAACTTCGGGTGAGCAATAGCAATCAGCTCCATGGCCCGTTCCCTGATATTCTTGCCATGCAGGTACGCAATTCCCCATTCTGTGACTACATAGTGAATGTCTCCTCTGTTCAGGGTTACACCCGCACCCTCTTTCAGGAAGGGGACAATCCGCGACACCTCACCATTTTCTGCTGTTGACTGCAAGGTGAGGATTGTCCTCCCATTTCGGGCAAGAGCAGCCCCTCGCATGAAGTCTGCCTGTCCTCCAATACCACTGTAGAAGGTTTTTCCAATGGACTCTGCCGTGGCCTGCCCGGTGAGGTCGATTTCCAGAGCACTGTTGATGGCTGTCATGTGGTCGTGCCGGGCAATAATCAACGGATTATTCGTATAGTCCACGATCTTGAATTCGATGGAAGGGTTATCATGGATATATGAATAGGTTTCTTTTGTACCCATGCAGAAGGTGGCTGTGGTTTTCCCCCTGTCTATCGCCTTTCTGCTGTTGTCAATAACACCTGCTTTCATGAGATCCACAATGCCGTCTCCCAGGAGTTCAGTGTGGACTCCCAGGTGCTTTTTCTGACCGAGGTTGGACAGGATAGCATTTGGTATGCTTCCATATCCTACCTGAATGGTGTCACCATCTTCCACCAGTGGTGCCACGTAGGTGCCTATCTGCTGGGCAATCTCATCAGATACCTGTGGTTCATACTCGAGGACTGGCTCATCATGAGGAACTACAAAATCCACATCATCTATGTGGATGAACCCATCTCCATGTACCCGTGGCATATTGGAATTGACCTGCGCAATTACAAGAGACGCCTCTTCAGTTGCAGCCTTTGTGATATCAACACTGACACCCAGACTCATGTACCCATGGCTGTCTGGAAGTGATGTCTGTATCAGAGCAACATCCACGGGGACGATACCATCATAGAATAAGTGTGGTACTTCTGACAGAAAGATAGGGGTATAATCAGCACACCCTTTATTTACTGCTGACCTGGTATTCTCTCCAACAAAAAAAGAATCATGCCTGAAGTTTGATCTGAATTTCTCATCAGTATAGGGAGCGACACCCAGTGTCCACACATGAATGATCTCAGCATCAAAAAAGGCTTTGGGATATGATTCTACATAGTTTATTAAGGCTTCTACAAGGTACTGTGGCTCAGCACAGGCTGTACCGATGAATATGTAGTCTCCCCGATGGATATTCTCAAATATCCCGGGTTCTGTTTTAAACTTCTCTGGGTACTGTTCTCTCATTCTATCGAGGGTTACCTTCCCGTTATTCATGTATTCTACACCTTTTGTGTGGTTATTGTGGTGGTTGGGGAAGGAACCATATAAGTATTGTCATCAGGATTACAGGCGGAATCACTGGACTGGCACCAGTAACCTTTTATGCTTTAATGGGGAGGTGGGGAGATGAACCCTTTAACCTGGCTTCCCAAGGGGTTTGACTATTTCGAGCAGGCGTGTCTCAAAATCGCCACCAGAGGATGGCACAGGCCTGGGTTCTACCTGTCCACGATATTCACAGCCCCCCTGGCTCTATACCTGTACAGACGGGAGGTGCGTTCTTCACTTCTCAGAGTCATCCTGCTGATTGTAGCAAATGTACTCCTCATCTTCTCCATAGTGCTTCTGACCAGATTATGGATCTTTCTCCTCCTCCTTCCTGTAGCCCGTGTGGTCAAGGTGATTTATGCTCGATTCCGAATTGGTGAGAAAGAAGAAAGTCCAATTGCGTGGAAGGAAGCCATTGTTATTTCAAAAGACGGCGAGGTATTCTCCCGGCCTCGACTGCGTTTCGCCACGGAGAAACTTGATTTACTGGCTCTCCTCATTATCCTCTTCATTTTCTTGAGTTTTCTGGTTAATGCTGATAAATTTCAGCCTTTTGGAGATGATGGCTGGTATCACATGGCAGTAGCCAGAAAGATCATTGAGCTGAAGGAGATTCCCCTGTGGGACACCTGGGAGTACCAGCCTGTGGGCAGACCTCACCTATATCCTCCTTTGCTTCACATCCTGATTACCTTCTTCAGTGAGGATGCTGACCACGTTATTGAGGGGGCCAAAGTGCTGCAGATCGTCTTGTATCCTGTAGCATTGCTCACCTCCTGGTACTTCGCCCGCCTCTTATTCTCATCCAAAATCGCCTTTATCGCTCTGATCATTTTGTCTATGGATGCCACGTTCCTGCTGATATTCATTGGAGTTATGCCCAGCTCTCTGGTTAACCTCTTCTTTCCCTTATTGCTGCTGGCTTTTCTCTCCAAGCGGCTGGGCTGGTCAGTCTTCTTCATGGTCTTATGCCTGTATTCCCATCTCTCCTTCCCTTTTCTGGTATTGGTGTGTTTACTGGTTCTCTCCTATAAGTTCAGGACGTATTTTTCCTTTTACCGGAAGTTTGTTGTACTCTCTTTGATTTTTTACCTTCCGTGGGCTCTGAGGGTTTTTCTGTTCCGGGATTTCCTGAGGAGTTTTGGCACAATAGTGGGAAACCCTGTTCTGGGATTGATTATCGGCATGCTGTCGCTGCAGATCTTCAACCCCATCTTTCTGGGTTTTGGGATCAAAGGGCTGAGACAGTCTTCGGGGATTAACCGAGACCTCGTAAAGTACATCCTGATCGGGTTTCTTCCTGCCCTCGTCTTCTACGGTGGACGGTACTGGTTCCACACGGCACCTTTCTGGGCCATCTTCATTGCATTGTACCTGCAGAAGTGGATCACCTCCCGGAAGAGGGTAGCTCTCCTCCTCCTGATAGGACTGATCCCCATGCCTCTGATTGCCATTGGTGTGCCAGGAAGTGGGTCACCTATCCTCCCCAGCATTACTGCACTTGATGGGGCAGTAGGACTCCATTTCCTACAACCTGGACTACGTGAAGCTGACATTGCCCTGAAAGCATTCATAGAACAGAATACTGATCCGAATCAGATCATTCATGTCGATGAACCCTCTCTCGCTGACCGTATTGTCGTCCTCACCGGACGTCCTGTGGACAATGGCATGTGGTTTGAAGTGGGAAGTGCAGAAGCGCAAAAGACTATTGAATTGGCCAGACAAGAAGAGAGACCTGCAGTCTTCGTTTACCGCAACAAAGAAACCCTGCCACCAGTAGACACATATTTCGCCATAGGTGAATACTGGGTTGGAATCCGGTATCGAGCCACTACTATAAGTCCTCCACCCACACATTGTTCTTATAAACGTCAAGAAAAACCTCTGTTTCGCAGGAGCGCACGAATGGAGTCATCTTGATTTTCTCGTTAATGAATTCATTGAGCTCCAGAGCATCCGCACAGGCGACAATGCAGAACAGCTTCCCCTCCCGTATGGCAGCAATCACACATATTTCAGTGTGTTCAGCCAATCGATGAGCCACATCTTCTATAACTTCCCGGTACCTGTCCTTGAAGAAGGGTTTTTCAACGTCCACAATTACCTGTGCAAAGGTTTTGGAAAGGGCAGACTGATCAGTTATGACGGTGAATCCTTTTATAATGTTCTTTTCCATCATCTTCTTGATTCTGAAATCTATGGTGGAATTTGGCTTATTCAGTTCTCTCGAAATCTCTGAGGTGGGCTTTCGCGAATCTTGCAACAGTTCCCTTAAGATCTCTCGATCAAGCTGGTCCATATATGTACATAGATGCCCTTATATATAAATGTTTGGAAGATTTCCAAAGAGATTTGGGAAAAAAGCGAAAAGTATATATAAGTAAGAAGAAAAATCATGTCAATGAAACGGGTGAAGACAGGTATTGAGGGATTGGACGAAGTCATGGGCGGAGGGTATCCCGCCGGAACGAACATACTCGTTACTGGTGCGTCTGGTACTGGAAAGACCGTATTCTGCGCCCAATTCCTGTATCGCGGTCTACGAGACTACAACGAGAAAGGCATCTACGTGACGTTGGAAGAGCGACCCGAAGACCTGAGAAACGAAATGCTTTCATTGGGCTGGGATTTCAAGAAGTTCGAAGACGAAGAGAGACTGGTCATCATTGATGCCGCTTCAACCCGCTCTGGTTTACATACCAGAGAGAAGTACACCATGCCCAAGGGGTTCGACATAGATTCACTGGTAACTGAAATCTACCGGGCAACCAAGAAAATTCAGGCAACACGGCTGGTCATTGATTCTCTCCCTTCTCTGGAGCTGCGGGTAACTGACACGGGCCAGATCAGAGGCATTATCTACCGCCTGAGCTCTCTGCTCCTGGAGATTGGTGTGACGTCTCTGCTGACCACAGAGAGTGTGCGCCCCAACATGATTTCCCGGTATGGTGTGGAGGAATTCGTCTGCCGGGGTGTCATAATCATGGATCTCGAGGAAAAAGGTCACGATCTGAAACGCACACTACGGGTACGGAAGATGCGAGGAACAAAGCACACCATGAGGAAGCTGCCGTTTGAAATCCAACAGGACGGTATTGTCATTTATTATCACGGAGAACAGTATTGATTGCCGTCATGATAGATGAATGTGTTTTCGAGCTGATTATTGGCTGGTCAAGAGAAATTATGTATGGGGATCTAAGTCCTGCATGAGCCGCCGATAGGCTTCATTAACTTCCTTCATTTTCTCCTCATTCCCCATTTCCTTGTCTGGATGATATTTCTTAGCCAGCCTGTTCCTTGCCCTTTTTATGTCTCTCCGGGATGCACCTGCTTTCAATCCTAGAATTCTTAAATATTTCTCTTTCTGAGTAAGTCTTCTGAGAAAGACGTGGTAAAAACATAGAATGGTTACGTCCCATTGCTTGTAGCACACGCGGGCATTCATGGAGTGATTTCCTGCAGTTAGGGTGTCCAGTTTAAAGGGAATATCCACGTGCGCTTCAGGCTCCAGAGAAAGAGTCCATACTGAACCCCACATCACCCGGACATTTTTCAGCCGGGTCTTTCCCACGTTCTGTATTCTGAGCATGGCCTGCACCTCGTCAAAAAGGTTGATAGTGTCAGGAATTCCCAAGAAGGCTGCGGAAAGTGGGTTCGGCATCTGCTCAAGGTGCGCCTGCTGGAGCTCCCACAAGCCGTACACCATGACTATGACCAACACTATGAAGAAGATATAGAAGAAGAAAATCGACCCCATGGGATAGATGCTTGCACTCATTGCTGTCACATGGGAGAAGAGCATAAAAACTCTTTGTTGTTCAACCCTGAGAGGGATGAGCAGCTCATCACGCAACCATGAGAAAGCCGTCGTTCTTTCATCTGGGTATCGACATTCTTGAACCCTTTATGGTGAATCCTCTGGTGGGGAGTCAGACCAGGAGCATGCTGGACTTTCGCTTGTACTTTCTGGAAGAAAAGGTCGCTACATCAGAATACAAAAATGTGATATTTGTCTTCCCCTTTTATTTCAGTGACGATTCTCTTGGCAATCATCCTTTTGGGATCGGGGACAGAGGGAATTCTCTGCTTGATGTCTTCAAAACTCTTGAATTCTTCTTTCCTGCGTTGGGTCAAAAGCTCATTCATGAGCTTCTTCCCTACTCCACTCAAGAGCTCCAGCTGGTGATACCGTATGGTGATGGCACGGGAAGTATTGAAAAACTCTACAAATTGCTGTTCGCACCGTTCCACCACTTCTTCAACAACATAGGGCAACTCTGCCTTTGCAGAGCTGGTAAGATCATCATGACTCAACCGTCGTTTTATGTGGTTAATTCTCTTACGATTTCCCTTTCCTATGAAGACCCGTTCGTGGGATGTCAGATGACCTCGCGGGATTGCCTCCAATAGAGAGAAGTGGGCTTCCCCCAGGAGCTGCACGATGGGGGTTCTCTTGAACCCTTTCTCTGTTGGATAGCCCTGGGGCAGAAAGTCAAGGACAACACCATAGTCTTCATACGTTTTTTGCATCTAGCTCTCCCCATATTTCTGAATAGTCGAAATGATTTTTTCTATCAGGGGTTCATCTGAAATGAACCGTTCTTTTGGAAAGAGCATCTGGAGCTCTTCTTTGCTCTGGGGAAGAAGATCAGCAAGTTTACAGGCCATATCCTTCCGGACTCCTGATTCCACCAGCTCTTCAACGAGTTTGTGAGCCTTTTCAATGTCCAGGCGGGCAAACTTGTTGGCATGATCCAGAGCAATGCTCTGCTCATACAGAAGATCCCCAGCCTCTCTGCGAGAGGAAAGAATAGCTCTAACCTCAGCTAGGGTAACTGGTTCAGACTTTTCAATTTGCTTCCCATCCAATCCTATCCCTCCTGAGGCCGAAGATGTTCAGGTCGCGCAATTATGGTTTTGTGCTTTGATCCTTCTCGAATTTCCAGAACATAGGAACTGCCCCGTTTCTCTCTAACCACAGCAGTCCTCCCCTGGAATCGAGGGTGAGGCATCCCTTTGTGAATAGAGGGCTCAATATCTATGTGCACATACTGCCCGCATTCAAATTCCTGGAGAATGCGGGACAGAGAAGGTAGCCCTCGCTCTCTGGGCTTCTTCTTCATCTTGTATCTGGTCCTGCTTCTGATGCCTTTTGACCGTTCCATATAATCACCAAACGTTAGACTGAGATGTGTATCGCTTTCATCTCATCACTTATAAATCTTTCTGGACTTTGATTGTTCAGTGTTTTTCAGGGTTACACAGAAATGAAAGGCACGAATACCTCCATTCTCCCTCTATTGAAGACATTGGAGGTACTTCACTCTCGCATCAAGAAGAGCACAGTGAGAACGTCGCCATATTTTTGCGAGTGGAATACTCCGGCTCCCGGAACGGGATTCTATGATCCCCAGCAGAGAGTTCATCCAGTCTTCTGGCAAAAAAAGTATCAGGAGGAGATACTTCAGGAACCGACAGAAGCCCCAAATTCAGAAATCCCTGTGGCCTGCCTGCAGCTTTGGTGCATACACTAGCGAAAAATATCGTGTGGCACCTACATCTCAGGAGGAGTGATCATCATCACCCAGACGAGGAATCCTGTCCTCTCAGCAGATTCCGCTCAGCAATTACGACAACAGCACCGAGTGTGGTCACCATCCAGTAACTTATGAATCGGTCCAGGAGAGAGGCACTCACTGCTGCTGCAGCCGGAAATCCGAAAGAAAGATACAGGAATATCATGATCCCATCAGTCGAACCCAGACCTCCTGGCAATATGGGAATGATTCCAACAAGGGTGCTTACGGTCTGGATCACCACAATAACCGAGAATTCGACTTCATATCCGAGGGCAAGAACTACTAAGTAGTTCCTGAGAATTAAAAGAAGCCAGAATACTGATGAAATACAGAAAGAAGCGAAGAGTCTCGTCTGATGGGAAAATAACATCTTTATGGCACCATGATATCGTTCTACAGCTTCTTCCACTGCACTCTCATACTTTTCCAATCTGTTGGAAAAGCGGCCCACCAACCCAAAAAACATGAATATCAATCTCTTGGCAGCTCCCAGATTGTACGAAAGATACAATACTCCCGCCAGCAGGAGAATATTAAGAAAAAGGGCAAACCCCACAACAATGATCATTTCACCACTGGTCCCGTGATGGAACGTGACATACACCACAGAGCCAACGAAAACAATCAGAAACGGGAGACTCTCCATGATCCTGTCCATAGCCACCGTGGCAAAAGTGTCTTCAAACCGTACCTCTTCTTTTTCCCCCAAGTAGTAGGCTCTGAAGGGTTCACCTCCTGCCTTGGCAATCGGAGTGATATTGTTGAAGAATGTCCCAATGAGAATTCCTGAAAGGCATCTCCTCAATGGAGCTACATGAAACGGATGCAGCAGGATCTTCCACCGCCACGACCATAGGAGCAATGCCATGACCTGGCAGCCTACTGCTGCCGCAACGAACTTGAAATCAGCCTCCGAGAGCAGATCGAAAACTCTTTCCATTCCTGCCAGGTGAATAAGAAGAGCAATGATACCTATTCCAGCAAGAAGCAGGATGAGTGATTTCCAGTTGGTCATGACTGTTCCACCCCGGCGGATCTTCCATCCTCACCATTCTCATCTTTGTCTTCAGGAGCCTCTCTGCCCTGTCTGGGGTTCAGCTTCTTCAGCCGGGCCCCAGCATTTATCAGGAGCCTGCCAATAATGTCTTCCTTCTCAATACGCATGTCCAGAAAGTAGCTCTTGACGATCACCACAATCATTCCAAGAATGAGGGGACCTGCAATAACTCCGATAGGACCCATAGACAAGATACCGCCCAGAATCCCTACCAGCATCACCATGGGATGAACCTGAGAAATCGTCCCTGATACCTTGGGACGAATGTACAGTTCCGGCACCAGAGAGATGGTGAAGTAACAGATTCCTGCCACCTCGATGGCATAGGCTACCTGTCCCTGGAGTGCATACCATAGAAACAAGCCGAGGAAGACAGTCCAGGGTCCGATCAAAGGGATGAAATCAAAAACCGCAAGCACGACTCCCATGACAAAAGGGTTACCAATCCCAAGGAAGTAGAATACAATAATGGAGAGAAATGCTGTGATGATAGCCTTGAAAAGATACCCCACCACAATGCCATATATTACTGCATCGCAGGCTGTCACCATTCTGGCAATTTTCTCCTTCTTGTTGTCTGGAGTTATTTTAATCAAAGCATCTCTCAGACTTTTCCCATCACGCACGAAATAGAAAGAGAGAAAAGTCGCCAGAAACAGTCGAATTATAACGCTGGGAAGTTTGAATGCCCAGGTTACAACAGTCTCTGTTATGTCCTGAGTGAGAACCTCAATTCGTGAGGTCAGCGTCTCCAGAGAGGCCTCGGCAATTTGAGTTTCGCTGATTCCTAGAAACTGCAGAAAATCTCCCACAATTCTGTTGACAGTTTCCCCTATTGCTCCGATGTCCTGAAGCACGGATTTCAATGCGTGCTGCGCCACAAGCGCATTCGCAAGGGAAAGAAAGGTAAAGACCAAGAAGAGGAAAAGTGGTACTAGGACGATAATCTCAGCCAGAAGAGTTGAAAGTGTCTCATTCTTGAAGGGCAACTTCTCTTTTGCAGGCCTGACCATGTAGGATATGATGACTGCAATCAGGAGGACATCTAGAAGGAAGTGCGTAACATAAAACCCCAGCAGCAGAAGGATAGAAAACGCAATGATGCTGATTGCATTCCAGAGTCGTGAGTCCATATCCTGTTCGTGAATTTGGAATTTTTAAAGGTTACCAATGAACGCGCTTGTAACCCAGAATTTATAAGATGATACCCTCATCCTACTTTTGAAATTCAGAGCAGGCCTTGTTCTCTCCCTCTACCAGATTTCTCGTAGCCTTGCACTGGCCTGTATTCACCTGGCTGTAGGGGAGGATGTGTTTTTCCCAGAAAGCACATTCACTGCATGTGGGGACAAATGGTTCCCACAATCGTTGAGCCATGACCTCTTCTTTGAGTGTTGCAAGATCCTTTTTCCTTTTCCTCCTACCAGTCCTGGAAATGTCGGGAGGAACAGAGGGAGGAATCCTGTAGTAGAGCTCCCCTATGCTGCGAATTCTCTTTCGTGGAAGCTGACGAATCACAGAGGAGACCAGATTATTGTACTTTCCTGTTTTCCTTACCTTTACAGCTTTTGAAGCTCTTCCGTCTTTTCCCACTTTTACTGCATTTCTTGATTCCTTGATGGCAGAACGTTCTCGTGAAATCTGCGAGAACCAGAGATTCACCACACTCTCGGGAAGAGAACGGCAAAAGGCGTACACTGCAGAATCAGTCTCTCTGAGCCATGAATCCGCTGTAAACCCTTCCATAAAACGCGAAAGCCGTGATTTCAGCAGTTCATTTCTCCCCGAGCTCCGGAACCCAATGTGGTAGGTCTTCTTTTCTCTGGAAACATAGTACAAGGGCTTTCTAGTCATGCTCAATCCTCAGGTACACGAGTTTCTCTGCGATTTTCTGGTCCATATCTTCCATGCATGCTGAGAAGGAATCACTTTTCTTCACTTCCTGAAGGAGGTGGATGCCCTTCTCTGTTACCTCTGGTCTAAATACGGAAGCCTGAATTGCATAGAACAGGATCCCTTTCCACTGGATCACCTTTTTCTCCCCGGGTCCGGGCACTCGATGAGGCCGCAGGGTGACAAGGTCAAGGGCAATCAGTTGCTCAAAGGCTTCAATGGATTCAAAATAGGCAAAGAGCGAATTTGTATCGGCAATTTGACAACGTCCTACATCATAGAGGAACCTGAGCTGCATTCCATCCAGGAGGGCAATTCGGTCTTGGAATACCCTGTAGCCTGAATCCGTTTCCACCATGGTATAGTTCACAGACCACCTGGGGAATGAGCACTTAAAAGAGTTCGGGGGCTCCAGACCGTGTAATCGAAAATCCCCTGCAATTCATGAGATCAAGCTAGAACAGGAGGAGCTGCATGAACCCCATCCGAGAAATCAATAACTGAGGGTAAGGGTCCCTTCTCATTCTGTGGTGGAAATACCTGAGGAACATCTCAGATAGTCGAGAAATTTTGCCACCTCGTTGATCAGAATGTGTTTTCTAGCCTATAGAGCAGAAGACTGACGAAGAACTCTTCAAACTATGAACATCGAAAGCTTTATATATTGAAAAAGCTGTCTTTGAACTAAGGAGAACTCTAGTTCTCACAATAGGAGGGAAAACATGAAAACAAAACTTAAAGCGATCGCAGCTGTGCTGGTTTTGGTAACCTTATTGGCCGGATGTGTGGGCCAAGAAAAGGCACCAGAGACGAAAACAATCTTTATCTTCGGTTCATCCGGTGATGCAGTACGACTTGATCCTGCAGATGTTACAGACGGTGAATCCATCCAGAGGATGGACAACATACACGAAGGTCTTGTAGAATATGATGGTGGAACCACCAACATCAGGGCATGCCTTGCAACAGACTGGAATGTCTCAGATGACAAGAAAACTATCACGTTCAACCTGAGAAAAGGTGTGCAGTTCCATCACGGGTTTGGTGAAGTGACTGCTGATGACGTGGTTTTCTCCTTCGCAAGACAGTACGATTCAAGCAACTGGTACTACGACAAAGGTGAATGGGCCTACTGGGGCTACATGTACACTGATATTGAGAGTGTGGAGAAGCTGGATACGTACAAGGTCGCTATCCACATGAGGCAGCCCAATGCTTCGATCATGACAAGTCTGGCTATGTTTACTGTGTGTATTGTTAGTGAAAAGGCTGCACAACAATACGGGGAGGATTACTTTAAGAACCCTGTAGGAACTGGACCCTTTGAGTTTGTGGAATGGGTTAAGGACGACCACATTACTCTGAGGGCTTTCGAGGACTACTGGCGAGACCCGCCCCAAATTGATGAATTGGTCTTCAAAGTTATTCCAGATCCATCGGCCCGGTTAATGGCATTGCAGGCAGGAGAAGTCCACGGAATTGAGCACGTTGACCCCAAGCAGCTGGACATTATCAAGAATGATCCAAAACTGCAGCTGATCTCACAGGCAGGAATGAACGTGGGATACATTGCATTGAACTGCGGCGAAGGATACGTTGACGCAAACGAGAATGGTAAGTGGGATTCAGGTGAAGAAGTGGACGTGACTGGAGCCTTTGAGCCATTCAATGATGTCCGTGTAAGGCAGGCCATTGCTCATGCTATTGACAAAGATGCAATAGTCAGGAACCTGTACCAGGGAGCAGCTACTGCGGCCAACCAGGGGATGCCCCCTGTCCTGTTTGGATACAACAATGCCATCACAGGATATGAGTACAATCCACAGAAAGCACGGGACCTCCTGACAGCAGCAGGATACCCTGACGGGTTTGAAGTAGTCTTGTGGCACATGCCTGTTTCACGACCGTACTTCCCTGTACCCACCGAGATTGCAGAGGCAATCCAGGCAGATCTGGCAGAAGTAGGTATCACGGTGGAGCTGTTCACTGAAGACTGGGGTACCTATCTGCAGGACACTGAGGCCGGCAAGCACGCCATGGCTATGCTGGGATGGACAGGGGACAACGGTGACCCTGACAACTTCCTCAATGTGCTGTACTCCCAGGACAAGGCAACAGTAGGCAGTGCAGGTAACATCGGATTCAAGAAGAACCCTGAATTCCAGGATCTTCTCAACAGGGCGCTGTTGACGTATGACCAGGATGAGAGAGGTGCTCTGTATGAACAGGCAAACAAACTTCTGGTAGACCAGTGCTCCCATGTCTTCATTGCACATGCCGACCAGAACCTTGCCTTCCTGTCCACGGTGCATGGTTACGTCATTCACCCCACAAGCAGAAAGTTCTTCTATCCTGTATGGGTAGAAGAAGAAGGAGGAGCTGGACTGGGAACACTCTTCGTCGCTCTTCTCTTGGTGGGAGGAATTGTCCTGCGAATCAAAAGAAAATAAATCTTTCCCTTTTTTCTTTTTTGAGGTGAAAAGATGAAAGAATATGTCCTGAAACGATTGGCAATGCTCGTAGTGGTGCTTTTTGGTGTTTCTATTATCACCTTCGTGCTGGTACGAGCAGCACCAGGAGATCCTGCCGTCAATCTGGCAGGTGAACACGCCACTGCCCAGGTACTAGAACAGATACGGGAAAAATACCACCTGGACAAACCTATTTATGAACAGTACCTTATCTGGATTGAAATGGCTCTGAAAGGTGACTTGGGAAGATCAATCAAATCCCGTGAATTGGTTACGGTTGAAATTGTGGAACGACTACCCACCACCTTGGAGCTATCGATATTTGCCATGATTATCGCATCATTTTTTGGTATTCTTGCTGGAATTGTTTCCGCTGTCCGTCAGTATTCACCAGTTGATTATGGGGTCATGTTTGGAGCCCTGTTTGGTGTGTCCATGCCTGTGTTCTGGCTTGGACTGATGATGCTGTTCATTTTTGGAGTCAAACTTGGAGTACTTCCCATAGGGGGGAGGCTGACCACAGGTATCTACCTGGAACGGATTACCGGACTCAACATCCTGGACAGCATCCTGACATTTAATGGGGAAGCATTTCTAGACAGTATCAAGCACCTGATATTGCCTTCCGTGGCTTTGGCCACCATTCCCATGGCCACAATCGCCAGAATGACCAGGTCTTCCATGCTGGAAGTCCTGCGGCAGGATTACATCAGAACGGAGAGAGCAAAAGGCCTCTCAGAACGAGTGGTTGTCTACAAACATGCTATTCGTAATGCATTGATCCCCATCGTCACTGTTATCGGTATGAATGTTGGATTGCTCATGGGGGGGGCAGTACTGACAGAAACGATATTTACCTTGCCAGGACTGGGCAAGTACATTGCAGACGCTATACTGGCCTATGACTATCCTGTGATTCAAGGATTTACGCTGTTCTTTGCCACTGCGTTCGTGATCATTAACTTGGCTACTGATATCATTTACGTCTACATCGATCCGCGTATCAAGTACAAATAATAGGTGATACTATGGCAGAAGAAGAAATCAAGAGACGAACACGGATTCAAGATGTCACGCGCCAGATGCGGAAGAATAAGTCAGCCATGTTTGGGCTGGGACTGCTGTTTATCATAGTCACTCTGAGTGTGGGTGCTCCTCTGTTTGCCCCTCATGACCCTCATGATGTAGATCTTGATCGTCAGCTGAAACCAGGGTTCTGGTCCGATGACGGGTTACCAGGGTTTTACCTCGGTACAGATGCCTTGGGACGGGACCTGCTTTCGCGCTTGTTTTATGGAGGGAGAGTCACCCTCAGTGTGGGGTTTGTTGCCCTAGGATTCGCTGTGGGCATGGGTATTCTCATGGGTATCTCAGCAGGATACTTTGGAGGAGCTGTAGATAATGTTGTCATGCGTATTGTAGATATTCTATTTGCCTATCCTGCACTACTGCTGGCTCTGGTGGTGGCAGGTACGCTTGGGAGGGGAATTGACAAGGCCATGCTGGCCATTGGTATCGTGTATACCCCTCAGATGGCCAGGGTGGTAAGAGGAGCTGTGCTATCAATAAAAGAGACAGAATATATCGAGGCGGAGCATGCCATCGGGTCATCTACCTGGCGGATCATTTTCAAACACGTCTTGCCCAACTCACTTGCCCCCATCATTGTGTATTCTACTTTGATGCTGGCCACTGCCATTCTGGATGCTGCAGCTCTGGGATTTCTGGGAGTGGGAGCGCAGGCGCCCTCACCCGAGTGGGGTCTCGCTCTGTCACTGTCACGGAAGTACCTGGTAACAGGGGCATGGTGGGCTGCTACTTTTCCCGGGATAGCTATACTCCTTTCAGTAATATCGCTGAATCTATTGGGTGATGGATTGCGAGATGCATTGGATCCACGACTGAAGGGAGGTGCCAAGCTATGAGCCTCCTAGAAGTCAACAACCTGAAGACTCAGTTTTTCACTGATGATGGCATCGTCAAGGCTGTGGATGATGTAAGTCTCACCATAGAGAAGGAAGAAACCTTTGGACTGGTGGGAGAATCAGGATGCGGGAAATCCGTGACTGCTCTATCCATCATCCGGCTCATCAGCTGGCCTCCAGGGAAGATCGTCGGAGGTCAGGTATTACTTGAAAACGAAGACCTGCTGAAGAAGACAGAAGAACAAATGCAGAAGATAAGAGGATGCAAGATATCCATGATCTTCCAAGAACCCATGACCTCGTTAGACCCTGTTTTCACGGTGGGCAATGAGATCATGGAAGCTATCCAGCTGCACCAGGGATTGGATAAGGAGGAAGCCCGCAAGAAGGCCACTGATATGCTGCACGTCGTGGGCATCCCCGATCCAGAACGGAGAATGAAAGAGTATCCTCACCAGTTATCGGGAGGAATGCGCCAGAGAGTCATGATTGCTATGGCCCTTTCCTGCAATCCGAAGCTCTTGATAGCGGATGAACCCACCACAGCGTTGGATGTCACTATACAGGCTCAAATTCTCCGGCTGATGGAAAAGCTGAAGCAGGACTTCTCGGCCTCTGTTCTTCTGATTACTCATGATCTGGGAGTAATAGCTCAGCAGTGCAACACTGTAGCTGTGATGTATGCAGGGGAAATCGTGGAATACGGAAGTGTTGAAGCCATCTTCAATAATCCACTGCACCCGTACACGGTGGGACTATACCAGGCCATACCACGGCTGGATGTGGACAGGAACCGGCTGAGGATTATTGAGGGGAATGTTCCCAACTTGATTCAGATACCCCCGGGATGTAGGTTCCACCCCCGGTGCAGTCACGCATCAGAGATGTGTGCACGGGAGCAACCCCAGCTGGTAGAACGAGAAAATAGCCATTTTACCCGCTGTTTTCTGGAGGAGATACCATGACACTGCTGGAGGTCAAGAACCTGGCAAAATACTTCAATGTAGGGGGAGGACTCCTGAAAAAGCCCTTAATCAACAGGGCTGTAGACGATGTGTCATTTGCCATAAAAGAAGGAGAAACACTAGGGTTGGTGGGAGAATCCGGGTGCGGCAAGACGACCTGTGGAAAGACAATACTCAAGCTATATGAACCTGATTCCGGCAGTATCATGTTCAAAGGAGAGGACATTACCTCCCTCAAAAGGCAGGAAATGAGAAAATACAGGAGAGATATGAGTATCATCTATCAGGATCCCTTTGGGTCCCTTGACCCCAGAATGACAGTGGGAGCAATCATTGCTGAACCCATGGAAGTCCATGGCCTGTTTTCAGGAAAAGAAAAAGAAGAGAAAGTGCTGGAGATTATGGACAAGGTGGGGCTCACTCAGGAACAGATGAACAGATACCCCCACGAGTTCTCAGGAGGGCAAAGGCAGCGAATTGGCATTGCCCGTGCTCTGGCTGTTGATCCTGATTTCATTGTGGCAGATGAACCAGTTTCAGCCCTGGACGTGTCCATACAGGCCCAGATCCTGAATCTGATGCAGGATCTCCAGGAGGAATTCGGATTCACGTATTTATTTGTAACTCATGATCTCAGTGTCATACGTCATATTTGTGACAGGGTGGCAGTCATGTATGTAGGAAAGATTGTGGAAATGGCGCCAAAGAAAGAGCTATTTGACAATTCCCTGCACCCCTATACAGAGGCTTTGATGTCTGCAGTGCCTGTGCCAAACCCCTCATTCAAGAGGAAGGAAATCGTATTGAAGGGAGACGTTCCTAGTACCACGCATCTTCCTCCAGGATGCCGGTTCCACACCAGATGCATGTATGCAAAGGAGATCTGTTCCCAGCAAGAACCTGCGCTGGAGAACAAGGGTGGAGACCATTTTGTTGCCTGTCACTTGAGGTGAACGGGAACCTCCTGGCAGCGAGAAGGAAGTACAGCAGGAAATACAACAGAAAGAAAGAAGAATGAAATGGGCCTGACAGTTTATTTCGTGAGTTCATCCAGAATAATATCTGCTGTCCACATAGCTACCTTTCCCACCACATGAGTACACTTGTCTCTGTGACCCCCCATCTTCTCGAAAAGTTGATACTCCTCTTTGTCCAGTAAGTTGAACCCTCTTCCAAAAATGCTCTTCTGAACGTCCTTGCACACCACCCCGCCAAATTCCTTGACAAACCGGTCATGCAGCTCCTTTGCCGCTCTATATGCTCTTCCTGCTCCTTTTTTTGACCTGTAGTCTTCAGGAGTTCTGCCAAATACCAGGCCGATCGCCATGAATCCCCCTATCAAAGCACCACAGGTACCCTGCCCCGCAAGGGCTCCTCCCCCTGCCATTCCTGTCCCACTCTTGAAGACCTCTTCATCTCCAATGCTGAACATGTCATGCATGGTGGCCAGCAAGGACTGAGGACAATTACCATAATCTCTTTCATATGCAAAAGCAATCTCGTACGCTTTCTGGAGCACTTCATCTCTGGACATATTCTTATAGTCAATCATGAAATCACACGCCCACTGGAGAAGCTGCCTTAAAAATCCTTCCGGTCCGACCTACATCCTTTCGGGGGCCTCGATTCCCAGGAGCTGCAATCCGCTCTTCAATATGCGAGTTGTTGCCGAGACCAGAGCCAGTCTCGCATTCTTCGTTGCCGGCTCTGCTTGCAGCACTGGACAGGCATGGTAGAACTCATTGAAGGCCTTGGCCACGTCAAAGACATACGTTGCCATGATACTGGGTTTGTAGCGTTCTGCTGACTGCTCAACAGAATCGGGGAACTTTGTCAGGACTTCCAGAAGGTTTCTCTCCTGCACTGTCAGCTCTTCGAATTCCATAGCATTCAGATCGTACGCGTCTTTCTCCAAGATACGGGAAGCCCTGGCATGGGCATACTGCACATACGCACCGGTTTGACCTTCGAAGTTGACTGCTTCCTTGGGATCAAAGACAATGACCTTGTTGTTGTCCTTTCGCAGCATGGAAAACTTGATAGCGCCCATGGACACCATCCTGGCTGTTTCTTCTTTGTTCTCCTGCACAATATCACGTTTTTCTACTTCTCTTAATGCCTCTTCATAGACTTCCGAATAGAGGTCATCATAAAAGACGATATTTCCCAAACGGGACGACATTTTTCCTCCTTTGAGCATGACAAGTTCATAGGAAAGGTGATAGCATTTTTTGGCCTGCTTGAAGCCCGCTAGCTCAAGAGTCTTGAACACTTGCTGAAAATGCAGTTTTTGTTCTGAGCCTACCACGTAAATGGAACGATCAATGCCGTAGCCCTCAAATTTTCGCTTTGCCAGAGCGAGATCCTTGGTCTGGTAGAGGGCTGTCCCATCTGAGCGAAGAACGACAAAGGTTTTGTACACGTCATCTGTTCCCAGAAGGTGATCCAAATCTATGATGAGAGCACCCTCACTTTCTTCAGCAATTTCCTTTTCCACGAGTTCCTGGACAATCTCTTTTCCTTCTTCGTAGAGGGTGGAGTCGTAGAAATAGACATCAAATTGTACGCCCAATTCACTGTAGATGCGGTGAAATTCATCCATGGACCATTGCTTGGTCTGTTCCCAGATCTTGGTGACCTCGGGGTCTTTCTGCTCGAGTCGCTGGAGCATTTTTTTGACTTGAAGCTCGTATTCTGGATTCTTGGCGAGTTTCTGAGTTGCTTCCACGTAGATATGTTCCAGCCATTCACTCTTTTTTTCAGGTGGTGCCTCTGCCTTGTGATAGGTTGAATAGCACCATAGCCACTTCGCCACGTGGGCTCCGGTATCGTTGATGAGGTTGGCAGCCACCACCGAATAGCCTGCGTAACGGAGGACATCGACCAGGGATGCTCCAAGGCAGGTGTTTCTGAGATGACCTATGTGAAAGGCCTTGTGAGTGTTGGGCTGAGAATATTCCACCATGATTTTGTCTTTCTTGGTGACTCCTTTTCCATACTGAGTATTCAAAATGGTTTTTATGACGTTTTGAGCATATGTATTGGCATTGAGGTAAATATTTATATAGCCATTGACTGTTTCTACTCGAGAGACTTCTTTTCCGAATTCTAAATTAGAGGCCAAGGTTTCTGAGATTTCCTTGAGAGCATTGTGAAAGTTTCCCTTCTGGGTTCCTGCTATCTTAAACGCTATTGTAGTTGAGAATCCCCAGTCTCCTTTGAAAGGGATGGGTTTTGCTTCGACGTCGTCCATGTAATTGTAGAGAGTCTGGGCCTTCTGTCTGATCTCTTTTTCCACAAGGTCCTTCATGATATCACCAAGGAAAAGGTGGTTATAAGGTTTGTTATTTGACTGAGTGAAGGAGGTTTCAACTGCTAGAAGGTCGATTAAGAATAGGATTTACTTAGAAACCATTGTCTTTTATAAATGCATACCTCGAACAAGCCAGAACATGTTATAGCCTCAACTATCTGGACATCTATCCTTTCTTGAGCTTCACGAATCCTTTCATCAGCAGAACACATAACAGAACAATAATGAACCCTGCCCCCCATCCAGGAACACACCGGTCTTTCCATGCTCGAATATGCTGATCCAGTAAATCCACCTGCTCCTCTGGCTCCCTCAGGGTCAGCAGCAATTCCTTTGCCTTTTCCAATTCCTCTTCTGCCTGAACCATCTTGTTTTCCTGCACATACTTTTCTGTGATCACCAGCGCCTCATACGCTTCTCTAAAATTCCCAGATCGCTCAACCATTCGTGCATCTCCTGCCACCCTGTACAGCTCCTGCGCCCTTCCAAACAGCTCCGCCTTCTCCTCAAGATCAGTAGCCTCAAGACCTTTCTCGAATGTCTCAATAGCTTCTTTCCATGCTACCATACCCTCGTTGAACTGGGGCAAGTACCCGAAAGCTTCCTCTGGATTTTCCTTATACTTCTCCCTGAATAAACAGATACCCTCTTCTGCCCGTGCGGGATAGGTAGCATAATCAGGGGGCAGGAATCCCAAATCAAGATAAATAGCCAACCCCTCTTTTATGGAATCCCTGTATCGTACAATATCCCTCTCCTTCTGGGTTACGTCAGCTTTCTGAATTGTTTGTATCCATTCCTGCTCCAGTTCATCAAGAGACTTCCCATACACTTCTTCAATGGTAGCATACCCCAGAGGCATGCTGTACAGCGCCTTATACGTATCCATTCCGTACTCTTCGATTAGGAAAATCGTGAAAGAACCTGAGATATCATAATTATAGAGAATATCACACCAATAGTCCTTCATAATGTCCTCCAGAGGAGTCAGCCGATTCTCAGTATAGAGAATCTGTGCAATAGCATGGGGATTCTGATGCGCAATGACGTATTCCTCTATGTAGATGGCAAGCCCTTCGGCAAGCAGTCCGTGCTGGAACCCAATGGTATTGGCCAGTGAATGAGTCAGTTCATGTGAATCATTCAACCCGTTCTTACAGATGTCCACACAGAAAATGCACAAATATACGACAGTTGATCCCGTGCAATAGGCCCCCGGAATCCCTTGAAAGTCCTCCCTATTCCCATACAAGTAATATACGATCTTTTCCTGGCAATCTGTCCCTAGTATTCCACTTAATTGTGCAAAAAGGGCTTCCTGCGTCTCAGCCACAGCCATAATCTCATCATCTGTCAGATGATCAGGACTGTAGAAAAAGATGAAATGATCAGACTCGTATTCCTGCCAATCTACTGCCTGTATCGGGGAGAACACTGTCATCAAGAGCAGTGCCGCCAGCAGGTACCCTTTTCTCATGGGTCTCACTCACTGTATGTCTTAAAAGGGTTTGCACAACCGGGGTTACTACCTGATGACATCGGCTATCGCTCCACCCAACGTTGCAAAGAATCCCACCAGGACCACAACTTTCACCCTCCACAGATGCCCGAATTCTGCCACCACCTGATAGTTGAACACTCCAAGAACAAACAAGATAATGGTTACTATTCCATAGGACACGCACACCAGAGAGACAATCCTGATGGGGGCGTACTGGCCAAATCGTTCGTGGTCAGCCACTTTCTGGTAATCAGTAAAATAAATGAGGATCACTCCCAGAACGACAGACAGTCCAAGAATGCCAACAGCCCTGTAAAGGCTGATGGAATTGGCAAGGCGCCAGATCTCTTCTGTTGCACAGAAGGGGCTGGAAAGAAGAGCTGCCCCAATAATCTGCTGTGCCATATCATCAAACCCAAAGATTTCGGGCTCCGTCTTGATGCGCGATTTCAATGCCTGAAACCGCTGGGAGTGTCTGTCAAATCCCTGTTCCAGTTTTGATATCCTGGCTTCCAGTGATTTCTCTTCCATGCTCTGGTAAAGAAGGGGGTCTTCATAAGGGTTGTCTTTTTCGTGATCTCTGAATGCGTCACCGAGTGGGAAAGGTTTATTAAGTTCAGTTCCTTTTCTGGTTCATGGAAAGAAAAACGAAATTCGCCCTCTTGGTTATTCTGTTGGTTATTGTAGCTGTTGTCGTTCTGGTGATTGTCTTCTACAGTGATGGTATTGGTGAGAAAAACGGTGCCAAGGACTACGTTTTAGACGAGCTTGATGGCGAGGTCATCGAGTGCTCTATTAATGAAGAAGCCCATTTCTGTCACCTCATTTACAGGGAAGACAACAGGACTATTGGTGAAATCTGGATCTACTACTACCCCAGTGGCATTGAACCCTATACGCCCTACACCATCAAAGGCGATCCGGATCAGATGATCCGCTCCGGTAAGGTGACGATATTACTCAAAGGGACACAGCAGTTCAGGGAGGAAGCCTGTTCGTTGTACAATGAGAAGTTTGGATTCCGGTGTTCGGTCTTCCAGAGACGTGAGAGATAAGTTCCCTTTTTCGTTTCCTGTCCCTGGAGTCCATACGTAGTTTCTGATTTCCTTCTTTTTTCTTCTCCTCTTCCGTGGAGGTCAATCCTTTATGCTGTAACTCCTGTACCTCATATCTGGATCCATTTCAGCTACTACGTACACTGCTGGGACTAAAAGGTCTGCATTGGATCAATCTTTACGTATGCCAACGGAAAAACGTTTAAACAGGATTTGCAAGTAAATGCAGGTGAATTCATGAAGAAAATCCTAGTCTATGTAAGCAATGAGAAACAGCCCAGCCTCTTTGATCTAATTGTAGCCTACGATTCCGACGTAGATATAGTTCTACCCTTCGGGAATGTTTCCCCGGACGATATCACCAGCATGGTCCACGGGTGTATATTCACCAGAAGACCCAAGAAACTGGTGAACACGGCGATTTTGTTTGGCGGCAATGATTCCGATCTGGCAGATGAGATGATGAAGAAGGCAAAAAAGACGTTTTTTGGTGATTTCAAAGTATCTGTCATGGCAGATCCTGACGGGAACACGACGACCTCTGCTGCTACCGTGGCCAAGATAAAGGACGTACTGGGTGATATGAAAGGAATGAAGGCTGTGGTCCTGGCAGGGACGGGCGCTGTAGGGGAACGGGTATCAGTGCTGCTCCACAGAGAGGGAGCTTCAGTGGTATTGACGTCGAGAAAGCAGGAGAAGGCCGAGGCTGTGTGCAAAAAGATAAAGGAGAAGTACAACAGAGATATTACACCATTGCAGGTTTCCAATGATGAAGAATGCATGAAAGCTGTGGAGGACGGTCAGATTATTATTGGTACGGGGAAAGCGGGTATCCAGTTGATGAAGAAGGATATCTGGATGAAAACACCCTCTATTAGGGTCCTGGCAGATGTAAATGCGTATCCTCCAGCCGGAATCGAGGGAATAGAAGTGGTAGACGATGCGAAAGAAGTGGATGGAAAATTCCTGTTTGGTGCTGTTGCTATTGGTGATTTGAAGACCAAGGGAATGCGCGACGTCATTCGAAAGATGTACGAAGAGAAGGGACAGTACATGGATCTGGAGAGAATCTATGACCTTACCTGGGAATCACTGGAAGTGAAAAAGGAGCGGTACGAGAAGGGAGACAAGATAATGTAATACCTTTCCTTTTTCTGGTTTTGTGGATAAAGAAAAAGAAAAAATTAGTAGTGTCTGGCGAAATAAATCGGATATTTGGCATCTTCTCCACAGTAGACGCAGGTACCTGTGGTCTCTTCGTTGAAGGGAATACAGCATGAGGATGCTCCTGTTTCGTCTTTGATGATGGCTTCACACTCATCAGAACCACACCAGTTGGTTCTCACCAGTTTCTTGTCTTCGATGTAGGCTTTGAGATCCTCATAATTATCTGTTGTGACAGTATTCTCCTCAAGGAATTTCTTGGCTTTTCTGAATAGATCTTCCTGGATACTGGTCAGTGTCTTTTGGACCTCTTCTTCAACGGTGTTCGTAGGGATTGCCCGCTTCTCACCCGTATCCCGTCTCACCAGGACTACCTGGTCCTTTTTCACATCTCTAGGACCTATCTCTATCCTCACAGGGACTCCCTTGACTTCCCAGTGGTTGAATTTCCACCCTGCTGTATATTCTTCCCTATCATCCAGGACAACAGCAACCGTCCCAAGCATCTCTTTGACTTTCAAGGCCATCTCCTGGATAGCTCCTCTACTCTCCTGGAAGATGATAGGAATGATCACCACATGAATGGGAGCTACCCTGGGAGGTAAGACCAACCCTTTATCGTCTGAATGCACCATGACAGCTACTGCCACGGATCGGGTGGACAATCCCCAGGAGGTTTGCCACACAGATTTCTTCTGTTCATCCTTGTCGATGAAGGTGATATTAAACGCTTCTGAGAAGCGCTGTCCCAGATTATGGGTGGTGGCAGATTGGGTAGCCCGCTTATCAGGCATTAAAGACTCCAGTGTCAAAGTGTACAAGGCTCCCGGGAACTTTTCACTCTCTGTCTTCGTTCCCGGTATCACGGGGATGGCCAGCAAATCCTCATACACTTCCCTGTAGACATCCAACATTTTCAGGGCTTCCTCGTCGGCTTCCTCTTTGGTGGCATGAGCTGTATGGCCTTCCTGCCACAGAAATTCCCTGGTGCGCATGAACAACTTGGTCATCTTGGTTTCCCATCTCACGATGTTGCACCACTGGTTCAGAAGAAGTGGAAGATCTCTCCAGCTCCTGATCCACTTGGAATACATGTCATACATGATAGTCTCACTGGTGGGCCTCACAGCCAGCTTCTCTTCTAAAGGTGTATCTCCACCATGGGTAACCCATGCTACTTCGGGGGAAAATCCCTTCACGTGCTCAGCTTCTCTCTCAAAGAAGTGCTCCGGTATGAACAGCGGGAAGTACACATTCTGATGGCCTGTTTCCTTGATTCTGGTATCCAGGAAGGATTGGATGAGTTCCCAGATTCTGTATCCGTGAGGGCGGATTACCATGCACCCTTTCACCGGTGAATAGTCTGCCAGTTCAGCCTTTAAGACTACCTGGTTATACCACTCTGAGAAATTCTCTTCTTTCTTTATGGTTATGCCTAAGTCTTCACTCATAGAAATTCCTCCTAAAATGCAGCAAGAAGGTTTCCCCTAGGTGGATTCTAAAACGAGCAGCCTGGAAATAAATCCCTTCTTGTCAATTTCATGAAACTGGCTGAACTCATTTGTATATAAAGATTTCGGTTTCTACGGCTTTGGGACAGAATTCATTTTCACTTCTTTAGGATTATGACATAAGCCCTCCTGGCGATATATTCTCTTGGAGCACCAATCTTTGCGCTGTTTCCAAACGGAGTTATTTCTTTCTCATATACCATTTCTACTTCATCGGTGAGCACGATCTTCTCATTGTCAATGATCTCAATTTTCCTCATATATAGGATATCCAAGGATATCCTAATAAGGTTTCTCTCATTGTAACTTCATGAGGAAGAGCAATCAAAGGGACACCCGTTTGCCCACTTGAGTTCAAGAAAATGCTGGTCAGCCAAAATCCAAATTCACTACCTACAAATTCTCAATAACAATAGGTTCTACTGGATCAGCCACTAAAAACCCAAATATCTTACTGTAAAAATATAGTTCGCTATCCAAGGCGCGTTTTATATTCTTTGCACTGCGGAATCCATGCTGTTCTCCCTCAAACGCAAGGTAAGCCACCGGTATCCCTTTCTCACGCAGTGCTTCCACCATCATCTCAGCCTGATTCGGAGGCACCACTTTGTCGTCCAATCCCTGGAAGAAAATCACGGGACACGATAACTGATCCACATAATAGATGGGAGAACGTTCTACGTACACTTTACGAGCTTCAGGATAAGGCCCCACCAGGTTATCCAGATAGTGAGACTCAAACTTATGAGTTTCCCTGGCCAGTGCTTCCAGATCACTGACACCGTAATAACTTGCTCCCGCTCTAAACTGATCATGAAACGTGAGTGCGCACAATGTCGTATATCCTCCAGCACTCCCCCCTCTAATAGCCACCCTGTTCGCATCCACTCTTCCCTTTTCCACCAGATATAATGCAGCATTCACACATTCGGAAACATCCGTGATCCCCCAGGTCCCCTGAAGTCGATTCCGATATTCCCTGCCATATCCTGTGCTCCCCCCGTAATTCACATCCACCACGGCAAATCCCCTGCTGGTCCAGTATTGTATCCTGAGATCCAGAGCAGTATCAGCAGCATCTGTAGGTCCACCATGGCTTCTCACTATCAGGGGAGGGGCTTCATCCTCAGGACCCATGTATTCTTTGTTTCTGGGAGGATAATAAATTGCATAGCTCGTTAATCCATTATCTGTAGGAAACTCAATAACCCCCGGTTTAGAAAGGTACTCCTCTTCAACACTGGAAGGGTTCTCCCTGCGTAGTACCCTGAACTCCCCTTTCTTCACATCCAATTCAACAATACAATTACATTCATCTGGAGACCCTCCACGAAACACCACTCTCTCGTCTGTAACCTTCACATACTCCATGAGCGTGTATAGTGTCTCCAACACATCCAAAGAACCCGTTTCACTGTCTATGATGCCCATATGCCATTCCCCTTTCTGAGAGAACGTGCACACAATGTCCCCTCCAGATAAGAACCCATATGTACATTGGCCAAATCGCCACTGGGGGACTCCAAATTCAGCCTCCATCAACAAAACAGGAGTTATCTCATCGAAATCCCAGCAATACAGGTTCCACCAGCCTGACCTATCAGACACAAAGTGTAACCTACCATCAGGAGACCACTCAGGCTGGAAAACAGATTCTTCAGTGCCTCCTGCCACTTTTTGAGGGTTCATCAATCCTTCAGGCGAATATTCTGCAACCCATAATTCAGTGCCATCCCAGGGCATACAAGGATGGTTCCAGGTGAGCCAGGCCAGCATAGTCTGATCAGGGTTGAACCGAGGTGTAGAATAAAAATCATTTCCTGACACCAGATCTTGAGAACTCCCTGATTCAGGAGTTATTCTAACTAAAGTATTCACTGCTTCACGATCCGAGTGAGTATGATCCTCCTGTACACAGATGAGGTCTCCTCGTTTGTCTACGACGATATCAGCATACCGAAGGGCTTTTTCTGATGTAATAGGGATTGGGTCCTCTCCAATCTTCTGGCTATACAGCCTTTGATCATCAAAATTTGTAAAGTACACAATCCCATCTTCAACCGCAAAAGCTCCACCACCATACTCGTGCACTCGGGTTCTGGCACTGTACGGCAAAGGTGTTACATCACTTGTTTCATCATGAGATAGTCTGACAATTACGTACCGACCGCCTTCTGAAGGTCGAACCTCCATCCAGTACGTATCATCACCCTCCAGAGCAATTTGCCCCAGAGCAATCGTCTCAGACCCTATCAGATCCGAAGTGATGGGTGACTTCCATGACCCGTACGGTGCAATTTTCTTGTCAGGCATTTCCACTCCTCCATGGTCAATTAACCCCTCTGGATACGAATACAATACTCCTCTTCACAGAGAAAACACATATATCCCCTGCGTTCCTGCTACAAAGATTTTCCCATCATTGATCTCGAAAATATCCAATGAATCTTTCTCGACGCCAGTGTGGTACTCCCACAATAAGAACCCCCTGGTATTCAGGCAGTATATCCCGTCCTGTGCAGTTATGAAGACCGTGTCCCCCTGTACCATGACACTGTCACTGGCTTCCTGTATTTTCGTTTCCCACGTTTTTACCCCATCCTTACTGAACGCTTCAATGTACCCTCCTTCTCTCAGCACGAGAATCTCTTCTTTGAGAACCTCCAGGTGGACTTTATACGCAGGGTTCCACTCTATGCCTCCATACTGGTGTTCCCAGACCACTGACCCTTCGTTATCTACGAGGACAAGAGAATCTAATAGATAATTCGTGCCCTCTTGGCTGTATAGCAGTATGACTGCACCTTTATCTGCCTCAGTCCACGTAGCAATCTCTTTTCCATGCCCATACTGCCACGTATAACCCGATTTCACGTCATGGATATCAAACCGCTGTAACCTCCTTGCCTTGTTCAAGTACAATAGCCCGTTCTTGTATCCGAGATCTGGAATGCTGAAACTGCTTTCCTGCCACAGAACTTCTCCTGTCTCTTCGTCTACCAACGCATAATAGAAGTGACCCGTCTTGTCAACTGCATTCAGTAGCATGACACCCTCATAGTAGAGGGCGCCCGGCGCATAATCAGAAAACTCCCATACGTACTCACCCGTCTTCTTCTTGAGGCACACCACCTTCATACTGTGTATTAGTAGTCTGTCCCCGATGATCTTGATCTGAGGACAGATCTCCAATCCTTCACTGTAATCCCAGACAACTGTTCCATCTTTTGCCTCGAGACAGTACACCGAAGGTGTGGGAGTGCCAACGTATACAACTCCATTTTCTGCCTCCAGGTACTTCCCAGTCTTTGAGCAGTATTCCCCCTCTCCCAGGGAATGCTCCCATTTCTCTTCTCCAGTTCGAGCATCAAATGCCACGACTAGTCCCTGCTCAGCTATCAAGAATGTATTTTCAGTGTAATCAAAGGACACAATCAACGATTCTGTTCTGGCACTCCACTTCAGGGCTCCCGTCCCACCATCAAACACCTTAACCTCATTGTCTGCAACACAGAAAAGGTTCCCCTCAAAATACTGGGATGTGAAATTTTGCAGAGGCACTGTCCACAACAACGGGGCTTCCTTTTCAGGCTGCTGTGACTCCGGGGGGGTACCCTCCTCAGGTTTTCGAGAAGGGAATAAATATGCCAGTGTAGATACTGCCAGTATTGCAACAATAATCAACAGGAACCCAGTTTTACGATTCATGAACGTTGTGTTGAATACTCACTTTTAAAGGTTACACTTCTGGCTCTGGGATTGAGCCCTGAATCCACTCCAAGACCGGGGAAAGGAGAGTACTAGCCCGTACAGCTATTCCGGTTCTGTAGAAAGTCAGAAATCCCCCACTTTTCTCAAAATCATTGACAGCTATTCCTATGGGTTTCTGAAACGCTTTCGCAAGACTCTGCCCGGGATGGCTTTCACCTGCTCACCATTCTTGAGGACTGTATAACCATTCACAATGACGTAGCATATGCCCTCCGGAAACTGGTGAGGATCCTGGTACGTAGCCGTGTCAATAATAGCATCTGGGTCAAATATCACTATGTCTGCCCACATATGTTTCTTCAGAACCCCTCTGTCGTGTAATCCCAACCTCTGGGCCGGAAAAGAGGTCATCCTGCGGACAGCATCTTCTAGTGTAAGAACTCTCTCCTCCCGCACATATTTCCCCAGAATCCGAGGATATGTGCCAAAAAACCGGGGATGAAATGTTCCCAGCATAGGATTCTGAGGTATTCCCAGCCCATCTGTTCCCACCATGTGATACCTGCTGGTCATAATACAGCGGATATCTTCATCACACATGGATTCCAAGGTAATCTGGACTCCAAGCTCCTCTTCCAGCAGCAGTGTGAAAAGAGTCTCCCATTCATCAGAAAACCCTTTCATGACAGTAATCTCGGAAAGACTCTTGCCTTCAATGTCCTTCCATTTCTCTCGATTCACTCGAGAGACATACAACTTTTCAAACCCATTGGTCTTGATCCAGTTCTCCCAACTCACATAGGGTACATCTTTCACAGTTTCTTCCTTGATGCGCTCTCGAACATCAGGGTTTCTTAGTCGCTGCAACGTTATTTCAAGACCACCCTCTCTGGCCCAGGGCGGCAATGCGGTCACTAATGAAGAAAATCCCCTGTCATAGGGATACGAATCATATGTTACATTGATCCCTCTCTCGTTGGCCTCTTCTACCAGTTTCAAAGCCTCAACACTCGTTCCCCAGTATTTCTTTCCTGAAACCTTGAAATGCGCTATCTGTCCTCCTCTGCACCCAGACTTCTCCACTATCCTGATAAACTCCCGCACCGCCTCCATGAGCGTCCTTCCCTCGCCGCGGATATGCGAAAAATACAGCCCGCCGTACTGACCCACCACTCTTGCCAGTTCGATGAGCTCCTCAGTTGTTGCATACGTTTGTGGAGCATAGATAAGCCCTGTACTCATACCAAAGGCTCCCGCCTCCATGGCTTCTCTAACATGGCCCTCCATGGTAACCAGTTCTTCGGGAGTAGGGGGCCGATCCTCAAATCCGGGGCCGCCCGCCATTCGGACACTCTCATACCCCACAACTGGGACAACATTACAGGGAATTGAACTCTTCTCCAGTTCTGAAAGATACTCAGAAAATGTATGCCAGCTAATGTCCAGATCCCTAAAAAAAGGAATGAACGCACTTGCCTGCTTCCTGAATTCCTCCTCTTTTCCCGGATGCACCGGTGCCAGACTTGACCCACACATTCCTACCACACAGGTAGTGATACCCTGATGAACAAATGAGTCCATACTGCAGTAAAAAGGGAGGATAAAATCAGTATGAGAGTGGATATCAACAAACCCAGGACATACCACTTTACCCGATGCATCAATCTCTGTTTCACCCCTCAAATTCGATCCAATTTCAGCTATCATTCCATTATCAATGCCAATATCACTCTTATACCACAGATTTCCCGTTCCATCAACGATGCGCCCATTGGTGATAGCAACCTCATGCATGGTGACCCCTGTGAGGTTCTGTATAAAGCCTTTATCACTAGAGCCTGCTCACTTCATGAAAGAACTTGTAATACTACACATCATGAGAGGATTTATATAGGTGGAAAGAATAGAGAAGGGAAAGCGATTGAGCACCCCAATTGTCCCGGGTGCCATACTAAACGGAAAGGAGGTGAATCCATGGTAAGAAACCGGAAGGTAGTAGTATGCGTTGTCATTGGTATTCTTCTTTTTTCAGCACTTTCTGCGAACGCACAGTCTCATACAGTCACTATCCATGTACAGACTTTTGGGTACGAGGGCCGGGATCTGGTGGAAGTGAAGGGTGAAATCGTTAACGAAGACTCTCATTACTTTGAGATTGCCTACAATCCTGGAGTTCTGACCAGAATCTCAAAAGAGATTAACATTGAAAAGCTTCCTCTAGTACAGGTTACTGACACAATTTACAAAGTCCCCAAAGAGCATCTCACCGAAATTGGGCCTACAGAGTACGTGGCTGTGGTCCCCAATGATGTGGCCAGAATTAAGTGGAACCTCAAAGACAAGATCAAGGGGCTGCCCCCCGGAAGAGAGGTCACTATCCTGGTTCTGTGCAGGGAAGGTACACCAGTCGGCCTGGAAAAGTATGGGACAGTCACCCACCAGTTCATGAGTGGAAGAGGTGCTTCCATGCAAGTTCCTGTCGCTAATATCGGACCTCTCGCTGAAGATCCGGGAGTCCTGTTCCTGGAAGATGATCTTGAAGTCCATGCCTGCCTGGCCCAGAGTGTCCCCTTGATCAATGCAGATGATTGTTGGTCTGTGGGGTACAATGGAGCTGGCATTAAGATCTGCATCATTGACACTGGCATTGACCCCAACCACTGTGACTTCCCCTCGGGGAAGATTGTGGCGTGGATTGACTATATCAACAGTCAGACCACACCCTACGATGACAATGGACACGGAACGCACTGTGCATCCATTGCTGCAGGTGAGTACACTGCCAAAGGTGTAGCCCCTGGTGCTTCTCTCATGGGCTGCAAGGTCTTAACCAGCGCAGGAAGTGGTTCAGAAAGCACCATCATCTCAGGGATTGACTGGGCAGTGAACAATGGAGCTGACATCATCAATCTGTCACTGGGAGGCGCAGGTGGCGATGGCACGTCTGCTCTAGCGCAGGAGTCGAACTGGGCTGTCGACCAGGGTGTCGTGGTGATTGCGGTAGTTGGTGGCGATGGAGCATGCTGTACAGTTGGCACACCTGGCGATGCTGAAAAAGTGATTACTGTTACAGCATCAGACAAATCGGACGCACTGGCCAGTTTCAACTCCAGAGGCCCCACCACTGACGGGAGATTCAAGCCTGACATTGCAGCACCTGGTGTATCCATCTATGCTGCTGATGCAGGAACAGCGTGTAATGATGTGGCCATGTCTGGTTCTTCAATGGCAGCGCCCCATATCGCAGGAGTGGCTGCTCTGATGCTTGATGCAAGAGGAACGGCAACCCCCCTACAAATCAAGAATTGTCTGGGTGCCACAGCTATTGATAAGGGCAATGTCAACAAAGACTGTTTGTGGGGCTGGGGCCGCGTGGATGCGTATGCAGCAGTGGCCCAGGTTATCAGCAACCCCAATGTATCGCCGCCAGCAAATGGTGACTGTGGATGCTCATGTGGTGGAAGCTGTCTAGGGACAGTTCTGCTCCTGATGCTCCTTGGTCTGGGAACAGCATTACGAAAATAAACAACGCAGATTCTCTTTTTTCTTTTTTTGTTTCCTCTGGGTTCCTTTTCACAATCAACCCATGAGAAACTGATTGTCTTCAATGTCCACAACAAATTTTATCCACCGTAAATCGAATATCCTCGCGAGTGATGCACGGCTATTTCAGAACGCTCTCGTATACTGCCATCAACTGATCCACAACCTTCTGTATAGAAAACTTCTCTGCTTCTCTTTTGGCATTCTCTGCCATTTTCTCGCCAACCTCCGGGTTTTCCAGCACATATTCAATGCCACGAGCAAAATCATGAGGATTCTGACTTGTCAGAACTGCAGTCCTCCCATCTTCCAGTATATTCCTGTACATTTGGTGGTCGGTGGCCACGATGGGAATCCCTGCAGCCATGTATTCCAGAATCTTGGATGGAACAGCCACCGTATAGGCGGGACTCTCAATGTCGTGATAGGAAATAGCCACCTGGCAGGATTTCAGATATTCAAGTGCCGCATACTGGGGGACAAACCCTGGTAGCACGATTCTCTCTCTGTATCTGGTCAAATCGTCAAAAATCTCAGGCTCTATAACGGGGCCAATCATCAGCAGGGCACAATCATCGCGATTAATTGTCTCAAATGCCTCTATGATCTTATGAGACTCTCTGGCGACACTAATGGTGCCCACATAGCCAACACGCTTTAAATTGGCCAGACCCTCAGAAAAAAGCACGGGTTCCAGCGACTGTATCTTCTGAATATCAATTCCCGCTCCCACAATCACTGTCACCTTGCTGCTCGGAACTCCTTTCCTGCAGAGGATTTCCTGCAATGAGGATGATATAGCCACCATCTGATCACACTTCTTGATGAGCATCTCTTCCACCATCTCAAGTCCATGCTTCAAGAAAGAAGGGAACTTACCCGTGTCAGCGCCAAATTCTATCCACAACCCCCTCATATCATATACAATTCGGGAATCAATTTTCCCCAATTCTTTCAAGAGTACTGCAGAGAAAAGAGAAGAAAAAGGATTTTTCGCATGGATAACATCGTACCTTGCCCCTTTCAGGTGATGATATGAATTCAGAATGAACTGGAGTTGTCCTTTGATGGAGTACGTCTCTCCGGGGAGTTCTATCAGCTGATACGGTCTTTCTGTATATTGGAGCTCCTCTTCCGTCTTCTGCACGATGACATCCACATCCACACCCCGCCTGCATAACTCACAGGCAACATGATGAGAGTGAACTGACCGGTGATCATTGAGCGTAACATTCTGGATAAGAGCAATCTTCATGGAGTCACGTGTGGGAATACCTGAGGTTCATTATAAACATTCTGGTACGCTGATTCTTGCCCGTTGCAGCTATCAGTCATCTTAACCAAGCACAGAAAAGAACCTCTGAAACAATCCCAGAATCATCAGCCCGCCAACGAAAACCAGCGCCAGTCCCGACACCAGCATGATCTCCCGTGTGTGCTTCAGAATGCCCTGGTAGTATTCCAGGAAATGACCAATCATGAGTCCAACCACCAGAAAGGGAATCGCCAGTCCAGCAGAATACACTCCCAGAAGCAGTACTCCTGTACTCATGGACTGGGTAGAAGCTATTAGAATAATTGAAGCCAGAATCGGTCCAATACACGGGGACCAGCCCAGAGCGAAGGTCATGCCGATAACCAGGGAACCGAAATATCCTCGGGGTTTTTCAGTCAGATGCAGCTTTTTCTCCACATTCAATATTCCAATATTGATAATCCCTGCAATATGCAGTCCAAACACCACAATAATAACCCCTGCAATGCGCTGAATCCAAACCTGGTACTGCAAGAGGAGATTCCCCACTACATTAGCTGGGATCACCAACAGCATGAAAATAATCGAAAATCCCATGACAAATAGCAAAGAATTCAGGAAAATAACCTTTCTCCCTATCCCACCTTTCTGCAACGTCTCTAAGTCCACCCCTGTTATGTAGGTGATATACGCAGGCACCAGAGGAAGAATGCAGGGAGTAACAAAGGAGAGCATTCCATACAAGAAAGCAGTGACTAATCCCACATCATCCATGGTACCACCTCATGATCCAAGAACCTCCGTCAAGAGTCTCGTGATCTGTTCTGTGGTCTGATATCCAACTGCCCTCATGACTTCATCACCTTCGGGAGACACAATCACCACGGTGGGCATACCCATCACCCGGAATTCGGATTTCAGCTGAGGCGAGATATCTACATCCACTTTCAGCAGGACACATTCATCCAGCAAGCGACATACCTCAGGATCTCTGAAGGCTACCCTATCCATTTTCTTACACTCATCGCACCACACAGCCCAGAAATCGATCACCACGTATTTATTCTCAGCCCGGGCCTGCTGCATCACCTTTTCATAATCGTTCCATACCCAATTCGATGAGAAGGGGTAACCCGTGGGGCCGTTCTCGTTCCCTCCCAGTACGTAGAAGCACGATACTCCCAGCACTGCGAGGAATGTCATTCCAATGAACATATCTCTCTTTCGACTCATGATATTTCCTCCTATAACATGTATTGCGTAGCTTGAAGCACTTCTAGGGTCCGGGGGTCCTGTATGATGACCACCACACCATACCCTTCATAGGGTTCGCCTGCAGGTAATATAAACTCTGTGGATACAAGGACTTCTCCCAGGAGCGTGACCCTTTGCGGACCGGTGACATCTCTCACGATGTACTGCTTGATTTCACCACGGTACTCGAAGTTGTTCTTGAACAGGACAAAATACACATCGTAGGTACCTGAAGTATAGGAGTGGATTTCTGCCGTAATGTAGGCCACACTTTCCACCGTACGTCCAGATACATAGATTTCGGCCTTCAAAGGCTCTGCCATCATCTCTTCGATAATCTTCTTGTACTTGAAATAGATGGCTCCTTCCCCACCTGAAGAGTAGTACGCATACTTTGTTCCGTTGACCACCAGCGTAGACACGGTGTCAGTGAATCCATACAGTCCTGTGGCCCGCTTTGCACTGCCTGAGGTTTCAATATCGTCTTTCAGATGATAGACCAGGACAATAAGGTTCTCTATTTCTTCTGCCAGCTGCCTCAGCGCCCTTTCCCCGTAACCGCACACGTAGCACCAGGTGCCGGTGAAATACTCCGCCAGAACAGTTTTTCCCTGGGTTTCCTGCAAGAAAATATTCAGCTTTATGTTCTTTGACAGTCCGCTGGTTGACGAGGCAGTTGCAATGATGGAAGCGCTCTTTCCTTTTCCTCTCTTTACTGAGAGGACTATTCGTCCTGATTTTTTCGCTTCAAGATCAAGAGCCTGAGGTGTGCACGCCACCTCCCATTCAGGGGCAAGGCAGGTAGCACTGACACTAAAGGTGTCAGGAGCATCTCCTGTATTAATGATGTCAAAGCTGATGGTGGCCTCCTCTTCCTCGATGTAGAAGTCCTTGGCAGCATACATTTCGAAATCATAGGTCAGGGCCTGTTCATTGATCAAGTACAACGTCCTGGATACACCCTCTCGTGAGGTCACGATGAGTGACGTATTGACAGCCGAGGAGCCCTCAATATAGACAGTCAATTCCTTTTTTTCTCCAGGTTTCAGGGTGACTGCATCCTCACTGACGCGAGCTGCAACACCAGGAGGCAGGGATACGGTAAATGAGTCCTCAACATTGCCGGTATTCACGATGAGCACATCAAATGCAACTTCAGAGAGCTCTCTTTCGCTGCTGGTTAGTTCTAAGGTGAAATCTGCCTGTTTTGTAGTAGTAACTGTGAAAGTAATGTCTTTCTGAATTTCACCTTGGTGAACCATTTCAACTGATACAGTTCCTGCCTGACCTGTTTCGTCAGTGATCACATGAACAAAATAGGACTTCTCTCCAAGCGAATCCAGGGTTACAGAACAGCTTTCAAAGAAGCATTGGGTTTCATCACAGAAACTCGCCATCCATCCAGAAGGCAGGTCTTTCTCCAGGTTTAGGGTAATATCCTTCTTCAGGATTGAGGGGTTCTTCACCTGGATGGTAAAACTTGCTTCACCGCCTGGCGTGACTTCTCTCTCTCCCACTCCCTGAATGAGAGCAGGTGACTGATCCTGGAACGCAAATACGCTGAATATGGAAGCTGCCAGCACCGCGTATAGTACAACAAAAGACAGAGCAAACCTGGTCCATGCTTTTCCTGTTATTCTGTAGGGACATGGTTCAGACTCTGACTCTGATTTCCGTTCCTCAGATTCATCTACTTCTTGGGGTCTTCTTCGTACTCTTCTTTCTGCAGTTACTGGAAGGCTGCTAGCCATAGTGTCCCTCCTTTCCATGATCGCTTGAAGCTACTACTGCAAGCGTAACTTCTTATGTGCAGAGGTATATAAAAGTTTCGGTCGCGATAGTAGCTTCAGGAAAAAGGAATGATGAACCGAGTATAGAAAGATGTGGCTGGAAAAGGTTAATTAAGAATGGCTCCTAAAATACGCTATGAAAATGACAGTGAAACCATACGATCTTGATACTGGCGGGAAGACTGTTGCCGTCCTTAATTTACAGGATGCACTTGAATTAGGTGTTTATTCTCTGGACCGCGTTGTTATTGAAGCCGAATCTGGTTCAGTCACCGCTGTGATCAACACATCAGAACGATTTGTCCGCCCTGGTGAAATTGGCATTTTCGATGAGATTAAGGAAAAGCTGGGTGTGAGGACAGGACAGCAGGTCGAAGTGTCCGCCCGACGTCCACTCAAATCAAAGGAATACATTCGCCGCAAGATTGAAGGAATTGAATTAACAGGAGAAGAAATCAGAGAAATCATAAGAGATGTGGTAGAAAGAAACCTGAATGATCTGGAATTGACGGCTTTCATCATGGCCCTTCACTTGAAAGGACTGTCCATGGGAGAATCCACATCACTGATAGAAGCTATGGTGGAAACTGGTGACATCATGACCTTCGGGGATGTGGTGTGTGACAAGCACAGTGTTGGAGGAGTCCCGGGGGATAAGACCAGCCTGCTGGTGGTACCAGTCATCGCATCTCTGGGGCTACTAATTCCGAAAACCTCATCCCGAGCCATTACCTCTCCTGCAGGAACAGCTGACAGGGCGGAAATGCTCATGCCAGTGGAGCTGGGCCTGGAAGAGATTGAAGAAGTAACACGAAAAACGAATGGGTGCCTGGTATGGGGAGGAGCACTGGACCTGGCACCTGCAGATGACCTGTTGATACAAATTGAGCATCCGTTGGGGGTTGACCCTCTGTTACTGGCTTCTATTCTCAGCAAGAAGAAGAGTGTAGGAGCGACTCATGTGGTGATTGACATTCCCACGGGGTCTGATGCTAAGATAAAAACTCCTGAGAAAGCTCACAGACTGGCAGACCAGTTTGTCAATATCGGGAAAAAACTTGATCTGAACATACAGTGCGGAATTACCCTGGGGGAACAGCCCATTGGACACTGCATCGGCCCCGCATTGGAAGCACGGGAAGCTCTGAAAGCGATTTCCTCCAGTGAAAGTTCGGACTTGAAGGAAAAGGTAACCTCTTTGTGTGGAATCTTGCTATCACTGGTTGGAAAAGCTCACTCAAGAGAAGAGGGAAGGCTCATGGCCCAAAAAGCACTGGAACAAAAGAAAGCTGATGCAAAACTCAGGGAAATTATTGCTGCCCAAGGTGGTGATCCGGATGTCGACCCTGATGACATAGCAGTAGGGAGCCACGTGACAAGAATCTATGCTGAAAGTCCTGGAATTGTAAGATGGATCGACAACCCCTCACTGGTCAGGATAGCCACAGCCGCGGGATGTCCAAGAGACACAGGAGCAGGAGTCAGATTGTACAAAAAGATGGGAACCATGGTTCAGGAGGGCGACGTCCTAATGGAGATTTTTGCTGAAAAATCCCACAAGCTCCAGCAAGCGGAAAGAATTGCCCGTGAGAGTGCTATGATGGGAGTCATTGACAGGTGGGAAAACCACATGCTTCTGCAGTTCGTGGGCTAAGCATTGATTGATCCTCTGAAATGAACAGCACTCTCAAGAAAGAACAGATTCGGACAGGCACAACACTCCACCAGTGTCAGTGTCGTGACTTCATCCTTTTGTCCTTTAGAAGAAATGTTCACTTCTTGAATACCATGAATTCCTTTTCCAAAATGCTGAGCTCTTTTTCTGAGAGGGTCTTGGGATTGATTGGCACGAGCAGCCGAGAATTGGACATAGTGACATAGTCATTCAGTGAATGCAGCGCCTTGACTACCTTCTCAAAATTGTTCTGAATGATCAAATATTCCAACCCTTCCACCAGAAGAATAGACTCAGAAGCCCGCTTCAAAAATTCGTTGAGCATATGGTTGATCTTTGCCAGATCTTTGGGATCTACCGTGTCTTCTGCCTCGATGGTAGAAAGCCACAAAATGGGAGTTCTCTTAAGATCAAACTTGTGTCTGACCTTCTTTGGATGCATTCTGCAGATAGAGAATCCCTGTATCCCATGCGTCACCGCATCACGAAAGATATCAAATGCTTCTGCAGGCTGGGCACTCTCCACCAGATAGCTCTCTCCCGATTCCAGCCTGTACTTCATTTCAGTGGGGAGTGTATTCTCCACAACTGGACTGAACAGGAACCGTGTACTTTCCACAAAATGAGCTGCCTGGTTGGCGAACAGTAGCAGATCATCCAGCTGTTCATCTGAAATGGGGCGTCCGGAAATCTGATTATACACTGAAATTACTCCCAGCACCTCGTCCTGGGTCATGATGGGAACCCATGCAAAAGATTCCAGGACAGGATCTATCTGTTTCGAAACATGTTCTGATGCATCCTTAACATTGATTGGCTTCTTTTGAGCTACACACTGTGCAGCCACATATCCCATGTCATTCAAGGAAATATCTTGTTTCTTCTCTGTACCGACGACAGCGATGTTTTCCAGAATCTTCTTGCTTTCATTGATTAGAAACAACTCAGCATTCTCAAATCCAAGTCCTTTTGTAATGCCTTCCAGGATAATCTTCATCCCTTTGTCCCAGCTGGTGGTCCCCCGCAGCAGATAGTTGGTCTCCAGCAGCGCTTCCCGGGCACGAGTTCTCTGTACTACTTTGGATTCCAGATCTTCCGCATGGTGGCTGATCTGTTCATACAGTCGAGCATTCTCAATGGCTATGGCGGCCTGGGTGGCAAACAGTTCCACCGGGGCCAGGGCCTCAGCAGTGGGTGCTCTCCCATCAATCGGGTCATCTACGGAAATCAGTCCAATTGCCTTCTTCTCTTCTCCGTAAAAGGGAATAAACAGAAAATCATCGGGATGCCAGTCTTTCATCTGTTCCGGGCTCATTCTGCTCTGAACACCCAGTTCCCTCCACGGAGTCTGGTCATGCGGGATGTAATAGGAGTGACCAACTTTGAACTTACCTTGAAAGATGCTTCTCCTCTGCTCCGGAGAAAGATGACGCTGGTATGCCTGAGCTTTCTCTTCTTCAGTGAGTCCGGCGAAAGCCAGATGAACAGCCTCGAAATTGTCATCCAGCAGAGAAATGAGGACCCTCTGAAACCCACAATGCTCACGAATGGCGATGGCAACCGTTTCCATGATTTCTGTCAGATTCTTTCGCTGAAGGATATCATTGGCAATCATGGTGAGATGAGTCCTCTGCTGCTCAATCTGCATCTGATGAGTTATGTCCCTTGCACTTCCACATACTCCCACGATCTGCCCGTTCTTGAATAGAGGATTCGAATTGATTTCAAGCCATACTCTTTCACTTGATTTGTCGAAAGCCTGGATCCTGTACCCGGAAGATGTCTTACCTTTTTTGCGTTTCTCAAACTCCTCTTTCACTTTCTCACGGTATCCAGGAACAACAACTTCTTCGAAATGCTTTCCCACAAGATCGCTACCCATAATCTCTGTGACCTTCCTGTTAGCAAAAACAAATCGTCCTTCCAAACTGACGGTGAATATCATGTCTTCTGTAGTATGAATCATGCTCTCATAGTAATCTTTAGATTCCTCAAAGGGAAGAGATTTGATTCTGCCTTCCTGTAAAGAATAAAGATGGAAGACTATCGCATTCGCTAATTGGGCCGAAAACAGGGATATCTGTTCCAGTTCTATGTCTGAGAATAAGGATCTTCTGAATACACAGAAGAGGCCAAGCAATCCATCCACAGAAAGCGGTACGACAGCGCAGTGGGCCAAGGATTCTCTCAGAGGAAAAGAAGCACCAATTCCAGAAAAAAAGGATGAGATATCTTTACATGAAAGCACCTTGGGCTCAGAGCCCATCTCCTGGAGCGACACAGTACAGAAGGTGGCATCTGTGTCTCTAATTCTCGAGGAAAGCGCTGTTGAGATCTCTGACATTTCATGAGTGTAGGACGCATTAAAAACGATACCATAATAATCGTGATCAACGAGCTTACCCAGGACGTGTGAGAGGGTTTCCAGTTTTGTACTCAACTGCTCTCTTCTTCCCAAGACCTGCTCCACATTCTGAAACAGGACAGAGTTCCTCGATGATTGCTCAGGCATGCTCTTCTTTTTCCGAGTAGGTTATATATAGCTTTCCCCGCATACACTGGATCAGAGATCCACTGCAAAATGGAGGTACATGAAAGAGGGACAGAGAGTGTTTTCCAGTATCTTGCCCCGGGGATTTACATCCACTGCGTAGTCTGAGACACAGGCCGTGGTCTGAAATTCTATGAATTGTCTCTATTTCTCGATAAGGCCTCACTTTTGTTTTGAAAAACTAAGCAAAGAGAGAGTTGTCCGATGTCAAACCTTATAAAGGATAAGAAACAACAGGAGCCGTGGAGAGAGTAACAACTGGCATTCCAGGCCTGGATACCATCATCGGAGGCGGTTACCCAAGGGGAACCACTGTCCTCGTGTGCGGCAGTTCAGGCACAGGAAAGACTATCTTCTGTACCCAGTTCCTTCAGTCGGGGATTGTGGAGAAAAATGAACCCGGTATCCTCATCACGTTAGAGGAACGGACATGTGATCTTCAGGATGAAATGCTTGGACTAGGATGGGATCTTTCAGAACACCAGCGAAATGGAAAACTCATGATTATCGATGCAGCTTCTCTACGGATGGGGGCCCCTGAGGGCAGTGAGCTTCGCATTGGAAGCAATTTCGAAATCGATGCATTGGTTCTGGACATCCATCGTGCCGCTACCAGAATTGGGGCAAGAAGGCTTGTCCTTGACTCTATCCCTTCTCTCATGTTGAGGGTTGGAGAAAGTAATGAGTTCCGTGGGGCGTTATTCAGACTCAGTGCACTGCTTCTCGAGATTGGATTGACATCACTCATGATCACAGAAAGCCTAGAACCCTTCTTGGTGTCGAGATATGGTATTGAAGAGTTCCTGGCCCGGGGCATCGTTGTACTGTCCCTGGAAGAAGAGGTTTCAGACTTGAAGCGATTCTTACGTGTCAGAAAGATGAGAGGAACCTCACACTCCCTAAAGAATATTCCTTTTGAAATCGTGAAAGAGAAGGGAATTGTCCTGTATGTGGCCAAGTAGCGCATAAGCTTTTTCAGACTGAAGGAGCACAAAAATGCTTAAGTATGCGTATGAGTTGGCTGTTACATGAAAATCATTGCATCTGGTACTTTTGATCATCTTCACCAGGGCCATCACTACTTTCTGAAGGAAGCCTTCGAGAGAGGATATGTATTCATCGGGTTATGCTCAGATGACATGATCATTCACAAACCCCATGCTGAGAAAATTTACAGGTATGAAAAACGAAAGAAAGACCTGAAAGAATATCTCGCCAGCCTTGGGTATTCCTATGGGACAGATTACATTATAAAGAAAATCAGGGAGAAGATTGGATTTGCAGATGATATTGAAGACATTGATGCTATCATAGTTACACCAGAAGTACGAAAGAACGCAGAAGAGATCAACAGAATAAGAAGAGAAAAAGGATGGAGAGAACTGCAGATTATTGAAATTCCTCTACTGAGAGATGAGGAAGGCATAATATCTTCCACGAGAATACGAAAATCACTGAAAAGCAGCTGATATGATCTTTGTCCAGGTGGATATGTTCAGCAATCTGTGAGCTCTCTACAGGGTACAGGATTTGTACAACATGTCCTCATAACTAAAAAAAATCACAAAAATCAGACGAGACTCTTTTCTCTCGAACAGAATCAGTCCATGGTGTTGCTCAAGAAGTAGTATGGTTACCTTTATATAGGGAACTGAAGAGAAAAGCACAATGATCGTAGGAATCGATATCGGAGGAACCACCACAGATGCAGTCGCTATCAAGGGGAAGAACGTGATACGTGTGATCAGCATCACAGCATCAGATCCAGTGGCGGCCGCATCGGGTGCACTGGGTAAACTGATTACCACACTGGGCTCCACGCTCTCAGACATTGAGACGATTGTGGCTACTGGAGGAGGCGCCGCTTCTCTTGACAATGCAATCCTGGGCATTCCCCTCAAGAAGATTGATGAGATTTCAGCAATTGGCATTGGTGGAAGAACTCTGGCTGGTCTGGACGAGGCACTGGTGGTTTCCATGGGGACAGGAACGCCTTTTGTATCAGTGAAGGACACGAAGATCACCCACGTGGGGGGAACTGGAGTGGGAGGAGGATGCCTCATGGGACTTGCCAAACACATGCTGAACATCAACACGCTCAGAACTCTGGAAACTTTGGCCGACAAAGGGAATCTGAGGAATGTGGACTTGACGGTGGGAGACATAGCAGGAGGCCCAGTGGGTGCGCTCCCCACAGACGCTACTGCCTCCAATTTTGGTAAGTTCAGTGAAGACTCTTCCGATTCAGATAGAGCGCTGGCCATAATCAATTTGATTGCAGAAACCCTGCTTGTGTTGAGTGTGTTTGCCGCTCGCTCCTGTGACCAGAGGAACATTGTACTCACAGGGAAGCTCATACGAGTAAAAAAACTGGTGGACATCATGAAAGACAGGGGCAAGATGTTTGAAATGAAGTTCTTTGTCCCGAAGTACGGCGAGTATGCTACAGCCATCGGTGCGGCCATGGCTGTCAGGGAATCAATTGTCGATTGATGCAGCCCAGGCAGAGGACAGCAGAAAGACGTTTAAGTCCTGATGAGTCCGTCAAACAATGAGTGTTGCAGCGCACACTGTGGCAGAGCCAGATAGTTTCATGACTACCACTGTGCCTCAGATGAGAGAACTCATTCAGAAGGTGAGACCTCTGGTAGAAAATGAGCCTTCCCTCATTAAGGTGGAAGCAGGGCCTTCGTATGTCGTAGGAGATCTTCACGGGGATTTCGAGGCATTAAAATACATATATCGCGTATGGAAAAAGAAAAAGGCTGCAAACATCATATTTCTCGGTGATTATGTGGACAGGGGATCGCAGCAACTTGAAACCATCAATTTCGTCTTGGCAATGAAAGTGTTGTTTCCGGATAGAGTGTTTTTGCTGAGAGGAAACCATGAAACGCCCTCTGTCAATTCATATTATGGATTTTCTTCGGCATGTAGGGAACGATTCCAACTGCAGGCCAAAAAGATGTACAACGAGTATAATGTTCTCTTCTCGTACTTTTCACCTGCCCTCCTGTTTAAGCGAATTCTCCTGCTCCATGGGGGGATACCGAAAGGAATATCCAGGCTACAGGAGATTGCTGACCTCAAAAAAGGGGATTTGAACGTAGACACCATGATCTTGGGACAGATATTGTGGAATGATCCTTCTGAACGTCATCCCGGGTTTGAATTTAACTGGGCGAGGGGAATTCACTACACATACGGAGAAAAAGTGTTCACTGACTTCCTGGAAACCCACCATGTTGATGGAGTAGTGAGAGGACACGAAGTCTTCAGTGAGGGGTACAAATACTTTTTCGATGACAGACTGCTGAGCATTTTCTCAAGCCCTGACTATGAAATGGGTAACAGGGCAAAGATTGCCTATCTATCAGGGGATGGAAAACTATCACTCATGGACGTGGAGGTTGGTCAAAGCACTGATACTGGAAGGGGTTGACGTCGTGATACGTGTAGTAGCATTTGACATGGACGGCACGCTCATCTCGGAATCCTCCTGGGAACTGCTTCATACATATTTCCAGGCAGATAGAGAGAAGATCATGGACCATAGGAATGCCTATTTCAGCAATTACATCAACTACGAAACCTGGATGGAACGTGATATTTCACTGTGGAATTCTCCGACTCTTGCAGATGTTTACCGGGGGCTTTCTGCCTTCACCTTGGAACCACACGCAGGGATGGTTGTTGCTGCTCTGAAAGATAGAAACATAATCCCCTGCATCATTTCCTCGGGAGTCAGTATTCTGGCCCACATGATAGGCCAACAACTGGGAATCGACCCATCACTGGTGCACGCGAATGATCTGATTTGTGTGAACGGACAGCTGAAGGGAGTCATGCATGTAGAACCGCACAAAAAAGACGTGGTGATCAGCAGGTTGTCACAAAGACTGTCCATTCCTCCTCGTGAGTTTGCAGCAGTGGGAGATGCAGCTCCAGATGTGTCATTGTTTAAACTAGTGGGTCTTAGACTGGCCTACAACCCGAGGGATGAGACTATCATGAAAACGTCTGATTTCGTCTTGAACAGCCTGAAAGATATCCTGAATCTCCTTTGATTCTCTCGAAGTGAAGCAACGACACGAAGGTATGAGCCTACCAAGTGAGTCCTGCACAGGCCGTCTCACACGACGCAGGGACAACGATCAATTCCGGTCCTGCACTGTTATTTCGCCAGATTGAATGAGTCCATCCATATTAAGATCATTCCACCTGATCATGAGCATGTGAAACCCCTGCTCCACAGCCCAGTTACTGATTTCACCAATATAAGCTGATCCTGCGTACGTGCCAAACCACCCGTATCCCCATACCAGCATGATGTTCCTTCCGTTGTGCTCTCCTATGTACACAATGCAAATGTCTTCCTGAGGATAGTCATTGGCGATATCCAGGAATATGGTGTATCCTTCGCACTGAATCTCAAAACTCACATTTTCCACAAAGGTGTACGTAATCCCAAAAATGCTATCAAATTCGGTAGCCAGAGGATTGACTGCTGGGCCTCCCACAATGATCAGGTTCCCGGCGTCATGTTCCGTCTGAGTCAGAATGAGATCTGTTCTCCCCTCTGGATTCTGAGATGCACCACCTCTTCCCAATCCAAAGGCAATCTTTGAGGAACCCAAAACATCTGTACAGTAAGCGGCATCTCCTGCTACAAAGAATGTATTAATGTCAAAAAGACTGGCTAGATTATCCATCGTAGTTTCGGAATTAAGGAAAATCTTGTTCTGTCCTTCATTTGCCACCGCGATGTCAATAAGCCCATCACCATTGAACTCTCCAAAAGCCGCATCCCACGTCGTATCAGGACTGCCCACATTGTATGAGGCACTGAACGTACCATCCCCCACTCCTATATAGACCCTGTTCTGGAAAGGTGTATCTCCTCCATTTCCCACCAGTACATCAAGGTGTGTATCCCCATCAATATCTGTCAGAGTTACTATTTGAGTCCTGTCATCCACGGGACCAAAATTGAACGATGTCCCTACGTTGCCTGTTCCGTCTCCCAAATACACCCTGTTCTGTCCATCATAGTTTCCTTCCACTACGTCCAGAAAGGAATCGCTGTTGATAAACTCAACAGCCAGAGAATGAGTAAACTCCTCCTGACTTCCAAATCCATATCCCGTGGCAAAGCTGCCTGTTCCGTCTCCCAAATATATAAAGTTGTATTGCTGGTGATTGGCAACCACCACATCCAGATCACCATCGTTGTTCATGTCTCCAAGCACCACGTCCCATGTCCTGCTGTAAAATGGCTCTCCCTGACCAAAAGCAATGGGAACAATGGTATCAAAAGGATTGCCTGTTCCGTCACTGAGGTAGACGTAGTTCTGCTGGCCAAGGTTCCCCAACACAAGGTCTACCCATCCATCGCCGTTGACGAGTCCGCATGCAATGGCATAGGTGTTGTCTGATCCTGTCCCGAATGGGTATGCTGTGGTATCAAAAGTCCCATCCAAATCATTAAGGTATATGTAGTTTTGCTGCTGATTGTTTCCCACCACAATGTCCAGCCAGCTGTCACCATTTACATCACACAGGATAACCTCTTGAGTTAGGTCAGTCCCTGTTCCAAAAGCGTGACTACTCGTAAAGGTGCCGTCGCCATTTCCGTAGTACACAAAATTCTGCGTTCCGTAGTTTCCTGCCACAATGTCCACGAGACCATCCTTGTCTACATCTCCCAGCACCAGACAATGAGTAGCATCGCTGCCAGACCCGAACCCGATGTAAGGTCCGTACCAGCTAAGGATTGGATAAGAAAAAAAAAGAAAGAACCCAATCATTGCAAGTGCCACAGCTCTTCTCATGGTCACTCTCCTCATGCTCCTATGTACAAGAACGCCACGCACGAGTCTGCCCAGTTATTGTTGTTTCCTGTTATCACGAGGGGGTACAACCCCGTGGGGGCACCAGGCAACACTTCTATGGTCATGGTCACCGTGTTGGGCATGCTGACAGGAGATCCCGGAACGAACGTTGCAGTACAGAAACAGGGTAGTCCGGTCACATTCAGGTTCAATGGTGTGTTCAGTGCATCGATTTGAACAATGTCGATGAGCCAGCTGGCAGATCCACCTGTCGATGAGCTGATTTCTTTGCGTTCTGTTTCTCCTACGGCCAGGGAAGTAGTGAATCGCGGCACTTTGTGAGCGATTGAAGTACCATCTTCGAATCGATAGACAAAATAGAAGAATCGCTGAGCAACATCATTGAAGTTGAATTCGAACTGCACCGTACGCGAATTATCCCATGTTACACCTGTGTCAGCCTGTCCGTCCCCATCAGTATCCGTTCCCAGGTAAATGGTGGACCCAGAAGCTATTGAGCCATTCCAGTACGCAATCCCGGCCACATTGAATTCAAGCATTCTGTCTTCACAGGGATCACCTGAATTTGCCGGTGTGGAAAAGGCCACTCCAACTGACATCAGCAGTCTGTTATTGAGATCAAGTGACTTTCCCTGCAGAATGAATCCATCACCAGTCACATGAAACGTATCGGTCACCACGAATTCAACATCATCTGTGTAATCTGCCGTTCTGATGGGAACCGTCACCACATAGTAGCTCTGTGGAGTAGAAGCATCATACATAATGATCATGAAAATGTGACCTTCCTGGGGTCTGGCACCGCTGCTCGCTCTTAGCTCAATATGCGCTTCATCCCTGTCTCCGATATAATACGGCTTTGAGAACTGTGCGATTCCGCCATCTCCAATTGTCACCCCGAAGTAGTACATATCGTCTGCAGTCATTTCCACCCCAGGGGGTGCAATGAAAACCTGGTCTACTGTATAATTCGAGGGATTCTTGACGCCATAGAATCTTAATGAAGTCAAAGGAATCATTCTTCCTGAAAAATTCTTGATATTAAAAGCAATCACACGGCCTTCTGCGACCGATGTACCTCCACCAGTCCCTCCCAGTGATATGAAAATGCCACCGGGAGCACCTTCTCCTCCAAACCCAGTTTCCCCTTCACCACTCGTCTCTCCTTCAGGAGGAATGCTCAAGGTAATTGAGGTACTTGCTGTGCGGGCAGCGGGCGAATTCGAAATATCGGTGCTGTCAGTAACAGTGAGTGTGATGATTACCTGGGAGGCACTGCTCCCTTCTGGAGGCTTGTCGACCTCTATCTGGACTCGAGCCCCACTGGCTGTTCCACCCTCCGAATACGTCCAGTTCCACCTGGAAATCGATGCTCCCACAGCATTGGACTTTGACCCGTCAAGAACAAGAATGACCTTGGTATCGAGGTCACTCCAGGACAGCAGATCAATCACCGCAGTGGGTCCAGCGTACGAATAGATGTTTCCCAAACTCGTCTCGATCTTTGCTGACGTCGTCACGGTGCTGCCGGTAGAAATCAACCATTTCCTTGGATTGTCTGTATCCTGAGCCACTGTAAACCCTGTTATCTCACTGCCATCCACATACACATGCCGGATATCGGGGGCCACCGTTCCATTATTGTAGACGGTAAAAGGATCAGAACCCGACGGAATAGTCAGAAAAGCCAGTGATTCACCCTCCACCAGTTTCAACTGTTGAATCCTTTCCCTCTCTCTTTGTGTCTTCAGCTCTTCCTGGCTGAGGTTCCACATGAAAAGCAGAGAGAACACTGATAACAATATTGCAATGATAAGTACAAAACTGATCACCGGAGAAACTCCCTTTCTGTTAACCAGTTTTTTCCACGACATGGTCATACTTTCTTCACCTCATGGGATATTGACATAAACAAGGACCTCACCTGTCATTCCTGTGTCATCTGTCACCGTCAACTTCACAGCATAGGTTCCTGCACTACACCCGATATATGAATAACTGGTCACTTCTCCATATCCTGATGCGAATGCAGATCCGTCACAACCACCCAGACATGTCCCTGATGATTCATCCCACCTGAAACACCAGGTCCACTGGACAATCCTACCGTCGTCTGTTGATCCTTCGCCGGAGAAGGTAACCAATTTATTATCTGCATTGAAAAAGGAATTAATAATCTCGATTCGTGGAGAGGGTGCATTGAAGACAAAAACATTTCCCAGCCTGCTGCCAAGTTCCACTGAAACAACAGAACCAGCAAAGGCAACTGTGATATCCTGAGATTCACCATAATCGATCATGGTGGAAGGAGAAAGTTGACTGTATTCTGTCTCATTCAGGGTGATATACGTGACTTCCACGTCCGTTGTTCCATTATTTTGAACAGTGACAGTAACGTTTCCGCCTGCCGATTCCACATGGACCAGCTCCAGTGATTCTCCCTCCTTATCCAAGATCCGTTCTCTCCGCTGCCCTTCTTTGTTCATATAATCTGATGCATGACCCGTTACATATATAGAAACAACCGAGCCCACAGCAACAGCTATTGCTATGAGAAGCATGGTAGCAATGATTGGTGAGAGTCCTTTTCTCATGAGAAT
>JACVGT010000010.1 GCA_018992685.1 Theionarchaea archaeon | reverse complement strand
GTCACATGACAGAGAAGCGTAATCCCATGATCTTCTGCTCGGTCGAGGTGACTTTTCTGCAGACGACTGTCACTGCATCCCAGGTTACTCAGCCAGATTCCGGCTTCAGCACGAGCACGTTGTCCCGTGCTCACAAGGCCATCCACTACGAGCGACAGAACCAGGTGGTCCTGAGACACGTATTTGACCTCACACCCTTTCTTGAAAAAGTGGGAACCTGGGTTGGGCAGGCCCCTTCGAGTCGTCCTGGTGACGTTTTTACGCTGAGGCTCGTCTTTTCCCTTCCTAGCAGGTGGAAGATCAAGCATGATGCTCGCAACGCTGATCTGAGCTCGATAAAGAAGTATGAAGCAGCGCAGGCCGGCCTCATGCATGCCCGCTCGCTCATGGATACACTGGTGGATGAACACTATGTTCTCAACAGGGTTCAATTTCAAACGGGGCTGCAAATAGGTCCTTCCTGGAGGGAAGGCGATACAGTGAAAACATGTGCCACTTTGGAATTTCCCTGTTCTGCAGGTCATATTGCCTCCGATGCCGTTGTTTTTGCCGTCAAGGTCCTGTTCTCAGCAGAAGAACTCAACCACATGGAGGCAGTGACTATCAGCCTGTATTTCAATGACAGTATCCTGGGAACAGAAAATCTTCCTGTAATTATTCATTCTCCCCCTCTGGATACTGCGAGAATATTCTATTCAGCCCCACAGATCCAGGATATCCTGTATGACTCCATATCTGGTCGAAATGTCCTGTTCACACTGAAAACGTCACAAGGCTCAATGCGGAAGGGAATGATGGTCAGGACCACCTCAGGATGGAAGACCATGGCCATCACCTGCAAGAAGGATCTCTATAAATCAGTGGTTGAGCATGAGGTCACGGAGTTCATACCTGCTGTCAACAGGGCTGATGAAGACTATCCCAGTGTTATCACCATAGAAACAGATCTGGGGATTCTGATGGACGCTGTGCTGGGAAAAAGAAAGAGCTGGATTCTAAATACCTATGTAACAGAGAAGATTCTGACTATACTGGAGAGGTATAACCTGCACTACATGGTGAAATTCTCAGGCAACAAAGGCTGGCGCGTCCAGATCCCTGTGGAATTAAAGGCGCCTTTTAATACATATCAAGACGTGGTGAAAACACTTGTAACCAGGGACCTAGACGCCTTGCCCACAGATGAGCAAGTGAATGCTGCAATGGCCAGTATTCTTCAACGTGAAGAAGTCAGAAGCTACAAAGATCCCTTCTTCGTGGCTCGCCGCTTTGTAGACCTGGTGGGAGCTCGGGTCATGTTCTATGAACTGAAGGACATTGGGACAGTCCTAACACTGGAGGATGTGAAAAGATTACGTTTACATGTTTCCCCGATGAAGAGAGAAGATTACCTGCTGAAGAGTTTAGATGTTTACGAGACACGCCAGGGACCTGTAAAAGTGGAAATACCACAGATTCTGTCCATTAACCCGTATTCTCGATCCAGAAGGCAGTTCAAGTTGTTAATTGATCATTCGTCCAATAAGAAGGAAGGTAAACTGAGGAGTGTATTCTCCCTGCACAGCAGGAGAGGACTGGTCAGCCTTCCTGCCCTCCTTGACTTTCGGGACAGGGCGCGCCGGTTTGATACCCGCATGTGGGATTATGATTTTGTGTGCGCCTGGGCGAAAGCGGAACGCGTGTACAGAAAGGTTAGTGAGGGTAGACTCGACCTTTCGGAGTCAGGCCGACGTTGGAATATCAATGGACGCTCAGGATTTGAACGATTCCTGAAGGATAACAGTGGGTTCCTGATGTATCTGCTGCAAAACGGTGGAGAAGCTCTTGAATTGCTCACTACTCCCGCAGCTTTGTGGGTAAATGCCCACCTCGGAATCCCGTAGAGGCGATACCTTGGGTGCCTGTGAGTCCATGGACAGGGCATCTTTCACAAGGATTTTGTGATATAGAACGTTCTGTGCCAGATTCAAGTACAGGTTCCCCCGTTGATTCATAATACTTAAATACTTATCATGCAAAAAAAACACATTGAACGAAGAGCTTACTCCCATGGATATCCTGCAGGAACACCTTCCTTCGGGGATCAGCTGCCTCATTGTTGGTCCTCCAGGTAGTGGTAAAACCATTTTATCCCAGCATTTGATGCACCACCTTCTCAAAGGGCAGCGGTTTGTCATCTGCATTGCATCACAGAATCAGGTAAACCTCATCTCCCAGCAGAAAAAGCTGTTCAACTGGGATGTGTCCCCCTTCCTGAAAAGTAAGCAGCTGGGAATTATTGAGATTGGTGACGTAACTGATCCAACAGAACTCAACATCAGTTTGACCCAGGCAATCAGGGAGGGCACTCAACCCTTGTCTCTGGTGGTGGTGGATTCGCTTACGGTGCTAATGGTGGGAATGGAAGAAAGAAAGATCATGAAGTTTACCGAAGCTCTTACCCGGAAACTCCAGGAGCAGAATGTCAGCCTCATTCTCCTGGCCACTCCAACAAAGGAGACAGAAGACTTCCTCACCAAGATGAAATCGCTGGTGTCATCAGTCATTGAAATCAAGCTCAGGGAACGGGGAACTATCCGCCGGTACATGCGCATTTTCAAATTCCTGGATAGAAGGCACTCTACCCAGTGGTATCCCTTTGAAATCTCTGATAGGGGAATCCAGTTCTCCTCATCGCCCGTGGCTGCACCCTCCGCTGATGTTGTCCTTCTACCAAAGATGATGCTCATAGAAGAAGTTCCCACGCCTTTTCTGGGATTTGACAGCCTGATGGACGAGATAAGGAGGAAACGGCTGAGCTGCATTCTGGAAGCACACCTCCCTCTGGGCCAGGGCATCATGCTGTTCTCAGACGGTGAATGTGTTCTCTCGATGATTGTGGGACGAGACGGAAGCAAAATCAGGGCAGAGCAGGTGTTGGAAAACCAGATCAGAACCAAGAAAGGAATGCTCACCATCCACTCTGTGCCATCCAAGATCATTCGTCTCATCACGGGATACTTGGAAGATCAGGTTCTGTTCAGGAATCTGAGCTCTGAACAGATTCAGTACACAGACATTCTGGACAACCTTTCTGAGAGCGAGTTTTCAGGGTGTATCGTCCTCCGGGGGTACGAGGAGCAGGGGCTAGTTTTTATTGATGAAGGAAAGATCCTTGAAGCATATTTTGAGAATGACAGGATTTTTCGTTCCAAGGAAGCACTTTTAGCTCTGGAAGAAGCCGCTTCAAAGGGCAATTTCCAGATTGATATTTATTTCGCTCCCCGATCGAAGAAGTCTGTGGAGAAGAGAGAACAACCTCCACCGCCAAAGCCTCAAGAAGAGCCTTTGGCTGAACTGGTTCCAGGAGGGGGTGCCACTGTTCAGGGAGCTTTTATCAACGCTACGCTACGCTGTCTCCAGCAGATTTTCAAAACAGAATGGACGTCTACGGTATATTATCCCCGTCCTCTAGAAGACATCGCCATCAACAAGGTAGAGAATGAGATTCTGCGATTGAAGACCATGAATGACCCTTACCTGAAGCGGAAAACCCATAAACTGCACCGTGGGTACAAAGATCGAGAACGGTATCCGGTGGAGGAATACCAAGACATCGTGTATGCTGCCACCCGTATGCTTGAATTCAGCTGGTCCTTCGAGAATCGGAATCATTATGAAGAGGGATGGGGAAAACTGAGCAAAGCGTTTTTTGAACTGGGGAGGACTGTCCACTCATCCATGACAGTCCGGTCCAGGAACACGTCTCCAGACTACTGGTACGACATGTTTGTGCGAGAAATGAAACGATGGAAGGACATGGGAGGATTCTCAGATCTGGAGAGCAGTAAGGATGGAAACAAGTTGATCCTGCATTTCGAGGGAGATGTTGAGCTTTATCCACGTAGGAAAGGCATGCTGTGGGGGCTTCTGGAAGGAGTGGGTCTCAGGAAATTCCACATTAACATTGTAGATGATAGTTTTGTCATAACTTTTGGGTAGAGACAACAGTTGGATTCAATATCAAAGGAGGTACTGGAATGAACCTTATGGAGAGGCCAGTATGATACAAACTGCGGTGATGCCATGAAGCTGCTCGTTATGCCCGATGAGACGACAAGGAAGCTGAAACTGCTCTTGGAAGAAGCAGGCCATGTGGTGCTGAGTGCTCAGAGTCAGGATGAGGCTCTGACATTATTGAATACGATGTCCATAGAGATGATTGTACTTGAGGGAAATAGGGATTCGCTCACAGGGGTACCCGGATCAAACACCTGCTTTGACGGATTTTCTTTCTGTTTTACGGTCAAAAGGGACGAAGCCCTCAGGGAGATTCCTCTCGTTTTTCTCACTGAGAGTCCTGTCTTGAAGGATCTAGCTCTGGCAGCAGGGGCTGATCTCTGCCTTGATCTGCCGACCGATGTGAAGAAATTTCTACAGGTGCTAGAAGAGGGTGTCCCGGTTTCGCATACCGGTGTTGTTGACGGACGTGCCTTCTGGGCGCACTACGTTAGGGCATTGAAATATGAGGTGAACCTAAAGTGTGAGGAAATTGAGGGACTTGAAAGGGAGCTCTCACAGACTGAAACTAAGTACCGTACACTGTTTGAAAGAGCCCATGACGCCGTTTTCATCACGGACGCTGATGGTTCCCACATTGAGGTAAATGAAAGGGCTTCTCACCTTCTGGGATACACACCGGAAGAGTTGCAGACGTGTTCTTTCAAGGAAATTTTGATCCTCTCTGAACCGCAAGATTCCGAACAATATCTAGAAAGGATTCTGAATGGTGAAGATATCCCGAGAGATGAGCAGCAATTCCGAACAAAGGACGGCAGGGTGATCCCGGTGGAAATCTCAGTCTCAGGAATCCCTGATGAATCGGGAAATGTGGCCTACATACAGACGATTGCCAGAGAGAATCTACAGACCAAGGACGCAGAAAGGACACTGAAAGAGTCAGAAGAGAGGCACAGAGATCTCTTTGAAAATGCTCCTCTCGGAATTTATCGGACAACTCCAGACGGGCAGATCCTTTTGGCAAACCCTGCACTGATCCGCCTCCTGGGATATACCACCTTTGAAGATCTGGCAACGCGCAACCTCGAGGAGGAAGGGTTTGAGGCAGGGTATCCTCGGTCCATGTTCAAAGACTTTCTGGAACGAGAAGGACAGATTTCGGGACTAGAATCAGCATGGATCAGGAAGGATGGTACTACTGTTTTTCTGAGAGAAAATGCCAAGGTCGTCCGAGATGTGAAAGGTTCTGTCGTGTACTATGAAGGGACAGTAGAGGATATCACAGAGCGCAGAAAAGGAGAAGAAGAGCTCGAGAAAAGTGAAAAGCGATTCAGGGCCCTCATCCGGGACAGCTCGGACGTGGTCTACATTGTCAGCAGAGATGGTGTGATTGAATATGTGAGCCCCAATGTGCAACAGATCCTGGGATACTATGAGGATACGTCTCGCTCCTTGAGCATCCTGGACTTCGTTCACCCTAAAGACCAGAAGAAGGCAGGAACAGCACTGTCTGAGCTTCTGCAACATCCCGGGCAAACCTTGGTCTACGAGTTCCGAGTCCGGCACATATCAGGGTCATACTTATGGGTTGAAGTGTGGGGAAAGAGTCTGCTGGATGATCCTGCAGTCTCAGGAATAGTCCTTAATGTGAGGAATATTACAGAACGCAGAAAAGCTGAGGAAATATTGAGGGAATCTGAGGAAAAATACCGGAATATTGTAGAATTGGATCCTGACGGTATTGCTGTCATCGACACGAAGGGGGTTCTTACATCCTGCAACAACGCCTTTCTCACTCTTACAGGCTACGACAGAGAGGACATTGTGGGCAAGCACTTCACGAGGTTACCCGCATTACCGACCAGGGATGTCCCCATGTATGTCAACCTGTTCAAGAAACTCATCAAGGGAGAACCTTCTGAGCCCCTTGAATTCACCTGGGTTCACAAGAACGGGAGCAAACGACTAGGAGAAGCGTATGTGAGCTTTATCAAGAAAGATGACAGAGTAGTGGGAGTACAAGCTGTGGCAAGAGACACAACAGAACGCAAAAAAGCTGAGGAGGAACTGAGAGAATCTGAGGAAAGATACCGGAATATCGTGGAGCTTGCACCTGATGGTATTATCACCACAGATTTGAAAGGAGTCATAACGTCCTGCAATTCAGCCTTTCTGGAAATGGCAGGCTATACAAGAGATGAAATGCTGGGGAGACACTTCTCAAGACTTCCCACTTTGAGGGCCAGGGATATCCCCAAATTCCTCAGAGTACTCAACTCTCTTGTCAGGGGGAAGTCGCCCAAGCCCATTCAGGCTGCCTGGACGCAAAAAGATGGGGAAACTCACACAGGGGAGATCCACGTATGTGCCATGAAGAAAAAAGGGTCTCTGACGGGATTCCAGGCCATAATACGGGACACTACAGAGAGAATGCACACACAGGAAATGCTCCGCCAGTCTGAGGAGAAATACAGAACGCTCATGGAAAACCTTCATGTGGGCGTATACCGATCTACTCCTGAGAAGAATGGTCAGTTCATTGACTTCAACAAGGCCTTTGCCTCCATGCTGGGATACTCTGACAAGGATGAGCTCAAGACTTTGACTGTGTCAAATATTTACGTAAATCCTGAAGATAGACATGCATTTACTGAGAAAATTCAGTCAGAGGGATTTTTGCGAAATGAAGAATTGCTTCTCATGAAGAAGGATGGAACTCATATCATCGTGTCCGATACAGCGACCCCCGTGTATGACAAGGAGGGCCGATTCCTGTACATAGATGGAATATCTGAGGACATCACCTACCAGAAGAGAGTTGAAGAAGAGCTTCTACAATACCGTCAGCACTTGGAAGAGCTGGTAGGGGAAAGAACCGATGAACTCAGAGAGACTAATGAAAAACTGCAGAGAGAAATCGCAACCCGGATGCAGGCAGAAGAATCCCTGGCAGCTGAGAAAGAACAGCTTTCTGTTACGCTCCGTTCGATTGGCGATGGCGTCATCACAACGACAATCGATGGTGCTGTTGCACTGGTTAATAAAGTAGCTGAAAAACTCACTGGCTGGTCCCAGGAGGAAGCTGTGGGCAGACCGCTGCATGATGTCTTCACCATCATCAACGAGATAACCCGCCTACCCTGTGAAAGTCCTGTACAGAAGGCGCTGAGAGAAGGCAAAGTAGTCGGGCTGGGAAATAATACAGTTCTGGTGGCACGCGACGGGACAGAGAGGATCATCGCAGACAGTGGGGCTCCTATCAGAGACAAGAACAGCCAGATCATTGGTGTGGTCCTGGTGTTCCGTGATATTACTGAAAAGAGGCGGAGCGAACAGGGGCAGCTCCGTGCCCAAAAACTTGAATCTCTAGGGATTCTGGCAGGTGGAATTGCCCATGACTTCAATAACATCTTGACCGCAATTCTGAACAACGTCACTCTGGCCAAGGTTGCAACAGGCGATCATGCTGTACGGGCTAAGCTGGAACGGATTGAAAAAGCCTCCTTGCAGGCCCGGAACCTCACGCAGCAGTTGCTGACCTTCTCAAAGGGGGGAATACCCATTAGGAAGATCACGTCACTCGGCGACTTGATCAGAGACTCTGCCAGTTTTGCCTTGAGGGGTTCCAATGTCAGGTGCCACTTCTATATAGACGATTCCCTGTGGCCAGCAGAAATTGATGAAGGGCAGATGGGTCAGGTGATCAACAATCTCATGATCAATGCAGATCAGGCTATGCCTGAAGGGGGAATTGTCCAGGTGCGGGCTGAAAATGTAGAAGTTACATCTGCAGAAGAGCTTCCCCTCCATCCGGGAAAGTACGTTAAAATCTCCATAAAGGATGAAGGCACCGGCATGCCTGAAAGGCTTTTTTCCAGAATATTCGACCCATATTTCACCACGAAGCAAAAGGGGAGTGGTCTGGGGCTGGCTACCAGCTATTCCATTATCAAGAAGCATGATGGCCACATTGATGTAGAATCTGAAGTTGGAACTGGAACGACGTTCTATATCTGGCTTCCGGCCTCACTTGAGCACAAGAAAGATGAAAAGCCAAAGGAGGGAAGACTTGATGGATCGGGGAGGGTGCTGCTCATGGATGATGAACCTCTGGTTCTGGATGCAGCTGGGGAGGTACTAGAGTATCTCGGATACGAGGTGACATTTGCATGCGATGGCGAAGAGACCATCCTCCTGTACAGGAATGCAGTTCAACAGGGCACACCCTTTGACGCTGTTATCATGGATCTGACGATTCCTGGGAGTATGGGTGGGGAGGAAGCCATTGGTGAGTTGCTATCTGTAGATCCGAACGTCAAAGCCATTGTATCCAGCGGGTATTCCACAGATCCCATCATGGCTGACTACAAAGCATATGGGTTCAGAGGAGTGGTGACAAAGCCATATACAATAGAGGAATTGAGCAAAACACTTCGTGAGGTGCTTTCAGAGGAATGAGTCAGCAGCATGTAAGGTCAGCTCAATACATTCTTTGAACAGCAAAATCGGCCAGATCCATTAACAGTCTCTTGGCACTGCTATCAGGATAGTCTCTCAAGAATGTCTTGGCCTTTTCGGCATATTGAATAGCTTCTCTTTTTGCATAGTCCATACTTCCGTATTCTTCCAGCAGAGAAATGGCTTCCTTTATCTCTTCTGGGGTATTCTCCCTCTTTTCCAGAATCGTTCTCATCCACTGTCTCTTCTCTTGAGGGGCATGTTTCATAAAGTGCACAACCATGAGGGTTCGTTTTCCTTCCACAATGTCTCCTCCAATTTCCTTACCATATCCCACCTGGTCTTCGGCGATATCTGGGGAAGAAGCTGCAGAATTTTCTGGCAGAATCAAGTTTAACAGATCGTCAGTTATCTGGAACCCAAAGGCAAAATTCATGCCAAATCCTTCCATGGCCTGCAGATCAGAGGGTCCTCCCCCTCCCAGAAGGACGCCCACCTGAAGAGGTACCACTGCTGAGTAGTACCCTGTTTTCAGCTCCACGATTCTGAGATAGTCTTTCATATCCAGGTCCCAAATACTGTTTCTGATCCATCCGATCTCCTGAGCCTGGCCTTCCACAGTGCGTACAGACATTCGTGCCAAAAGCTCCAAAATCCGGATTCTGGTAGCTGGATCAATGTCCTTCCGATTGATGGCCACCCCAAATGCTCTGGCGAAGAGGAGGTCACCCGTGTTCAGAGCAAGAGGAACCCCATACAGGTGATGGGAAGCAGGTTTTCCTCTCCTCATCTGCTGGTCGTCCATTATATCATCATGAATAAGTGCAAAACTCTGGAACAATTCAAAGGTGCAAGAGATATCAATGAAGTGGTCTGGATTTCCTCCCACCAGCTCGCACGATAGCAAACAGAGCGCAGGACGGAATCGCTTCCCACCTCTTTCGATAAACTCCCTGGCTATGTCATACAGGAATTCCTGGAGAAATGGGTTGTCTGAGGTTAGCATTGTGAGCAACTGGTCATCAATGCGATACTTCATTTCCCTTAGAAACTGCAAGCAGGGGAATTCTTTCAATACATCACCTGTCCTCCAGTGGGCCGACTGCTTAAAAGTGTTGTGTCACAGTCTGCAGAAGCTGTAACGTGTTGTGGGTTGTGCTCTCATCTCCCAAGAAATCAGAAGAGAGGGAAAGCTGGGCACAAAGTGTTAAGAACTTCGAATGTGAGCCGGGGACATGAATATTCTCATAACAGGCCACCCTGGAGTGGGAAAAACCACTCTCATTAAAAAAGTTTTCAAGGATATTGACACAAAATCAGGGTTTTTTACTGGCGAAATGAGAGAAAAGGGGAGGAGAGTGGGGTTTGCGATTGAGACAGTGGATGGAATCAAGGGTGTTCTGGCTCATGTTGACAGCCAGGGGAAGTACAGGGTATCAAAATATAAGGTAAACATCTCTGACATTGAGACAATCTGTGTCCCCAGCTTGAACACAAAGAGTGACCTCATTGTCATTGATGAAATAGGAAAAATGGAGCTTTTCAGTGACAAGTTCAGAGAATGCGTTCTTCGAGCTCTGGATACAGGTAAGGTAGTTGCTACCATCATGGAACAATCTCATCCTTTTGCGGATGCTGTCAAGAACCGGGACGATGTGGAACTGGTGACTGTGACAGAGGAAACAAGAGATGAACTGGTGAGCATTCTAAGAGAGAAGGTCAAAAGAAATCTAGTCTAGAACTTGTTTCTTCCGCAATACTAACCGGATTTTTTCATGTTCTTTGTGTTAGATCTCCGGGATGGCTTCTCAATTACTGAAATCCCTCTTCGTATTCATGTCCTTTTTCAACAGCTTCTCCTTTCAGATAACCAGGAAAGGTTTCCTTATCTCTGAAATGTACTGTGTCAAAGCTTCATGGAGGCTCACCGTTCCATTGGAAGACAATCACATACAGATTTCCGACAATGTCCCCACACTCACTTTGGGTTCTTCACGTTTCATCTTTCCAATGTACAAAGTCTCTCAGTCGTTCTCATGCCACATTTCTGCTGGGTACAATCGTGCATCGCAAGATTCTTAAATAGTACTATCGACAATAAGACTATGACCAGTAAGCGACCGTGCAAGTCGACCTTGAAGAGCAATAACATGAAAAGTCAAGGATTTCTCCCACAGGACATCGGGGGTCTCAAATACTGGTCAAGATGGTGAGTAAGTGACAATAAGAAGAAAATCAATAGGAGCATTGCTGTTGATCGTGGCATTAGCTACAGCAAGCCTGGTTTTTGCCTTCCCTGAATCTGACGGAAAATCTGGAATGAGAGGGTTTGGACCCGATCACGGACCAAGAGGATGTGCAGGAGGCTGCTGGGATCAGTTGACCGACGAACAGAAAGAAGCACTGGAACAATTGGTACAGGAAATGAATGATTCTGGTGCCAGTCCTGAAGAAATCAGAGATGCTGTGAACCAGTACCTGGAAGAACAGGGGATTGACACAGAGAATTGCTGTTGTTCCAAACCTCGCTAGAGAATGGTTAACGGGAGGGAAACAGCATGAACATCATCACGTTTCCTTCCTACTTTTTTCTGCTAGGGCATTGAAAAGACAAGGTCATGAGAATCCTTCCAGTGGCTAGAGAATACTTGATCATCAGAATGTATGAGAATGCTACAGACATTATATTCTCTCAAGAGCAATAAACGAATCCTCAAAAAGGATACAACACCCTCCCATCCTCATTTACATAACAAAGCCTTCACACTGAGAACGAGAAATAAATGGGAAGGGAGCTTTCACATATGGAAGAGAATGGTTTCAGACTCTGGAAAGAGAAGGCACGAAGAGAAAAGAGTGTTCGAAAAAGACACCTCTTGCAACGGGTGTATCCCAGGATGGAATAGCGGAAGCAAAAGATTGCCACTCTGTTCTTCAAGCTCGTATACACAAGAGTTAAAAAGGAGTGGGTTCAAAATAGACCATGGCCACCACTGAGTGCCAATACAAATCATGGGACGGAAGCAAAATCTGTCGAGAACCTGCATGGCAGGGGTCAACTGAAGGGTTATGCATTTTTCATGATAACTCAAAAGAGAAAAATGTCAATTTATTCAGGAAGAAACTAGCCAGAAAAGTTAAACAGGAGGATTATAACTTCAGGGGATACTATTTTCCGGAGATGGTCGATTTTGCCGATCACATTTTCTCGAGAGAGGTAGATTTTGAGGAAGCCATTTTTTCAAGTAGTGCTAATTTCAGCAACTCCACGTTCTCAACCAGAGTGAATTTTGCAGGGACGACCTTCTTTGACCGTGCCAATTTCTTGAATACCACGTTTTCAGGAGGGGCGTACTTTGCGGGAGCGACCTTTTTCGGTGGAGGGAACTTTGTGGGGTCCGTCTTTTCAGGAGGGGCGTACTTTGCGGGAGCGACCTTTTTTGGCGGGGCGTATTTTTCAGGAACCACCTTTTCTGGAGGAGCCCACTTTGCACGCGGCTCTTTTTCGGGAGGAGCCTATTTCTCGGGCGCTGTCTTCTCCAACAGGGCAGGATTCTCCAAAGCAAACTTCTCTGAAGAAGCAGAATTCATGGGCACAGGCTTTTCAGGAGATGCCCACTTCCTCAGCGCAACCTTCCACAAGTGGGCAAGGTTCGAGGAAGCCAGATTCTCTGACACCACCGATTTTGTCAAGGCTGAGTTTCTGGGAGATACCAGTTTCTGGAAGGCAAGATTTGAGAAATCAGTGGACTTTCAGATGGCAACGTTCGCCAAGAATGTTTCTTTTCTGGACACAGCTTTTGAAGACGAGATACTTTTCGAGGGCAGCAGATTCATGCGCAACACCGGAGAGGACTCCATGGCCAGTGCACTCCTGGAAAAGAGTTACCGCAACGTGAAGAATGCTTTGCTGGAAAGGGGCAACTACAGTGCTGCAGGCGAATTCTACTATCAGGAAATGGAAGCACGCAGATCGAGAACCAGCCGGACAAACCGGCTGTGGATGACCCTTTACAAGTGGCTGTGTGGATATGGCGAGAAGCCTCAGCGAGTAATTCTGATTTCACTGGCAGTCATTGTGGTAAGTGCCCTCATCTTCCTGTTCAATGGAATTACCATACTGGGTGAAAATGATCCTGTAAGGATTGATCACAGTATTTTTGACATCCGACCCACGTGGCAGCTATTCAGAGATTTTCTTGGGACCCTGTACTACAGCGGCACCACGTTTTCTCACCTTGCCCAGCCCACTATTGTCCCTGCAGGAGGCCTGAGTCGAGCTGCTGTTGCCATAGAGGGGTTCCTAGGAATCTTCTTGATTATTCTGTTTGCCGTCGTCACTGCCAGAAAGATGATCCGTCAATGAATGTAAGTATCTCATCATGGAAGAGTCTGAACAGAAAAAGTTTTATACGATAATTGGCAGCGTGAAATATGAACACGCTTCTCAATGCAGTGGCAGAGAAAAAGATTACTCGAGCCCGATTTCTCGTTGCGGATATCCATGGAAACCCCAAGTTCATGGTCATACCTGCCAAATACCTGGAAGAAGCAATCCAGGGGATAAGCATTGACGGTTCCTCCATTCCTGGATTTACACAGGTGGGGTCCAGTGATGTGATCTGTAAACCTGATGTTGAGACTCCTTATTTTATGGATGACGAGGTTGTGCTATTCTGTGATCTATACGAGAGTGAGAGCAGCCCCTTTTCCAGAGACTTGAGGGGCATTCTGAAAAGAGTGACGTCAGGATATCGGGTGCTGGCAAAGCCTGAACTCGAATTCTTCCTGCTGGAAGGCACCGTCCCTCTGGACCAGGCGGGATATATGGATACAGGTCGGGGATTAGCCCTGGTAGAGGACGTTTGTCGCACATCTCACATCAACGTGGAACGGCTCCACCACGAGAATGGACCTGGCCAGTACGAGATTGAACCTGTCATGGCACCTGCAGTGCCTGGGTGTGATGCCATCATCATTCTTAAGGATATGCTCAGACAGAGAGCTCTCTGCAATGGCTGGACTGCCACCTTCATGCCCAAACCCCTGGCGAACAAAGCGGGAAGCGGAATGCACTTTCATCTCTTGCTGGAAAAGAATGGGAAAAACCTCTTTCAAGATTTCGGTGATACTGCCCGTCACTTTGTGGGAGGACTGCTCAGCCACGCACGGGAGATTACTGCAGTATGTAACCCTACAATCAACTCGTACAAGCGCCTTGTCCCCGATTTTGAAGCGCCTGTCAACATTTTCTGGGGCAGGAGCAACAGGTCGGCCCTGGTGAGAATTCCCAAGGGCGGAAGAACGCGAATTGAGTATCGAGCTCCCGATCCCTCCTGCAATCCCTATCTTGCTTTAGCCCTCATAGTGAGTGCAGGATTGGATGGTGTAAAGCACAGAGTTGAGCCTCCAGAAGAGGGATCAGGTACAGGTACTCCCTGTGGCACACTGCCATTCAGCTTGGAGGAGGCACTGCATGAACTGGAAGCCAGTGAACTGGTTCGTGACACACTGGGAGAAGGACTGGCGGAGGAATTCGTTGCCCTGAAAAAAAAGGAAATTCGGGAATATCGAGCCCATATATCTCAATGGGAGTTCAATCATTATCTCTAGTGATCTTTAGCAGTGTCAGCACATTTCCCTCACTAGAATATCTCCATCATTTCTTGAAACTCAGTGAGGCTCTTCACTTTCATGCAGTCGAGCGTGTCATAACTCTGCGATCTATCCAGCAAGACAGGGATGATACCTGCTTCAAAAGCTCCTTCTACATCAGTATGGTACGTGTCCCCAACGTATACGGTCTCCTGAGGATTGACTGCCAAGGCTTCCATGGCAGCCTTGAATATCTGGGGCTCTGGCTTTTCGAATCCTACTTCTCCTGAAAGTATGATAGCGTCTAGATATGCGTCCAATCCAATCTGTGTGATTCTCTCGCGTGTGGAAGGTACAGCATTCGCCACAACACCCAGCTTCAATCCTGTCTCTCTCAAACAGGAGAGGACGGTATCCACGTCGAAAAACCTGTGATATGTGATGCGGTTTTGGATGTAATGGTGGATAAACCATCCATGTGACACGTTGGCTTTAATCCCCATTTTATGCAGAGCAGACATGTGTCCATAGGCAAAGAAGTCTGCTTCTTCTTTCCTGGTGGCAGGCAGCGGTACATGAATGGTCTGGTCAACATCTGCAGTAGCCCGATACAAGTCAGATGGCGATACATGGAACCCCAGAAGGTCGCACGCCTCACAGAAGAGGGTTTCTCCGGGGGGCTCTGGCCACACCAGTGTTCCGATGAGATCGAAGAGCACACTGCCAACAATCATGGGGTGGTTAGGGTGGACGCTATTTAAACTTTTTTGAGAGTCAAGAGGAGTTGGTGATTATCGTGAAGAAGGACAGATATCTGCAGGTGTGAACATCTTGAATTTTCACAGTCTGTCTGAGCATGAGATGCTGAACACAGAGCGTACAAAATCAGCGTGCCACCATGACATAGAAGGCTCTCATCACCAGGTGCATGGTCTGGGTGCAACACTGGGAAGGGGTTTTCATGCAGCCATGGGACATTGACTCACGAACTTCTTCCCGTTTCTAGGACAGTCATTCTCTCCCCACCCCAAATCATGAGAAACCTTTAATATATCTCAGAACAGGTCAATACATGAATGTTGAACTCGTTGCTCACACACCAGATCCCGACCGTCTCTGTGCCCAGGCAGCCCTGATCTCCAAATGGCCGAACCCTTGGTCTGAATTTAGAACCTTCTGGAATGATAAGACAGACCTGGCTCACTTGACAGATGCCCTTGAAAAAGGACACGTCTCAGTCATTGAACATGCATCCTTCACCTTCAGCCTTGAAGGAATTTCTCGGGCCTGCTCACACCAGCTGGTCCGGCACAGGCTTGCCAGCTACACCCAGCAATCTCAGCGGTATGTCACGCTTGAGTCCTCATCGTTCGTTGCTCCTCCCAGTATCCGAGCACATCCAGATGCTGCAGAGAGATTCAGCACAAGCATGCACGAGAATTTCAGGTTCTACCGGAACCTCCTTGACATGGGGATTTCTGAGGAAGATGCACGCTTCATCCTCCCCAATGCTACCAGAACAAACATCTTAGTGACCATGAACGCACGTGAATTGCTCCATTTCTTTGCTCTTCGCTGCTGTGAAAGAACCCAGTGGGAGCTTCGAGATGTGGCGTGGAAGATGCTGAGCCTGGCCAAGGGCAAAGCTCCTCTCATTTTCTCGAAAGGAGGACCTTCCTGTGTGCAGTCCGGGTACTGTCCTGAGAAAGACCTCACATGCGGAAAAACAAAGGAAATGAAAGAGAAGGCAGCTGCGTTGTAATACGCGGAGACGGTGCCCCTACGCCTGCTCTTCCCCTCTGTGAGCAGATTAACGGGTAATCAACCGTTGGAAACATTCTTTCTATTACAAAAGCAATTCCTTTTAAAAGAAATTGTCATAAACTTCAGGTAGAAAGGTTTATAAGGTTTTTGGGCGATTACAACATATCGGTGTTTTCATGAATGCTGGATGGAGAAATGTCAAACGTGTCTCACAAGGGATTACTCGCTACGTTGGTACTGTCGCCAGAAAGAAACGCAGCAAGGATCGGAAAATCGGTCTGATCATTGATGGCCCCAACATACTGAGGAAAGAATTCGGCATCAATCTGGACGACGTAAAGGCAATTCTGGAGAACATGGGAGATATCAGGATCGGCAAAATTCTGCTCAACCAGTATGCTTCCCAGGGGTTGATAGAGGCCATTGCAAATCAGGGATTTGACTCCATTGTCGTAGCCGGGGACATTGATGTGAGAATGGGTATTGAGGCCATGGAGCTGATCTACAATGACACAGTCGATACCGTGGCCCTGGCCACCAGGGATACGGATTTTCTGCCCATTCTGGTCAAGGCAAAGGAGTATGGAAAGGAGACGATTGTCATTGGCGCAGAACCTGGATTTTCCATCGCGCTGCAGAATGCAGCAGACTATGTCATTGTAATGGGTCAGGATCATATTTCTGTCACTTCAGATGAGGATATTGAAGTATAATTGTAATTTTCCATTGCAACCGTTTCAATAATGTAGTGAGGAAAAAAGCAAAGGTAGTTGGTACTGCATTGATCGGATTTGAGGACTCTCCTTCTGCTTGTTGACCATATCCTCTTCACGGAGGAACCGGAATTGGAGACAGTCAGGCTGGCTACTTCAAGGTCCTTGTGAAAAGGTATCTGCACACTGACAAGAGACTGCCTGATATCAGATCGAAGAAAAAAAAGCCAGTATCGTGCAGGGAGAATAAAAAAAGGAAAGAATTACTCTTTTTCTGGTGTGTATTTTTTGGACAGGATATCTGGAAGAACATCCAGAAACTTTCCTATCTTGAGCAAGACATAGACGAGGCCCACGGATATTATGAGCCGTGTTACTATGCCAATGAGAGCTACTACTGCTTGCATGACATCACCTCACTTCCTGTTAAGAAGGAAATTAAAAAGGGTTCTGAACGATTATCCAGTAACAAAGGTACATTTGTTTGATTGCAGGTTAGTCGCAATTTCTGTGGCTTACTTTTCTTTTCGATTCTCCCTGCAGTCGGCTGAGCCCGGGGACACCGGGCTGGTGCTGCTCCCCATCCCACAGAATTCATGGGGTGTTGTTTCGCCCATTACAGCGATCATCTGAACGAATCCGAATGTCGGGGCACCGCTGACAAATCTCAGGATCCCGCAATCCAGGCAATCAGCCTTCCTTTCTCCAGAAGAGAATGCTCTGCCTCAAGAGAGCGTTGTGGCTGCTTTTGTGATTGACCACCACGATGTTGTCTACTGAGAATCCAGCAGTGTCTGCCAAGTCAGAGAGCAAGAGATCCACTGGAATCATCACGTTGTTGTACTGGACATTGTCTACCACCATGGCAATTCGTGCATTGGTGTCCAGAATGGTGTACCAATTCTGAATGACTCTGTTCATGTCCGTAAAGTAGGCAGACACCATAGTGGCAATTCCGTTGTCGGTAGACTGGGCACTGTTAAGGGCATCCACCAGTTCTTCAACGACTGGATGTAGGGGAGATTCTCGGTTACCTGTAGTTGAAACAGGATGGGACCGAAGCAACTGCTGGCTCAAGGTTTCGAGCTCTTGCCTGGTTTTCACAAAATGAAAACATAATTCCAGACTATAGCTTCTGACATAGTCTATTCTGTCAGGGTAGGGGGGAGAAGTGATGAGAATAGTGGGGGGGTCTCTTCAGAGGTGCTGCCAGATCTCTTGCATCAAGAAGAAAGACTTCAGGCATATATGCTCTAGAAACGTCCAGAAATGAATTCTGACTAACGGCCTGCTCGACAACGTTCACCTTTCTTTCCATGGCTTGAACTGGATTCTGTGCCTCCTTTTCTGGCTGTACGACGGGATAAGAATGTTCCTTTGTCGTCAGACTGCATTCTTCAAGAATAGAAAAGAACAGAAAGAGAAAAATGTCATTGGATGGATCTTCCAGGTTATCTATAGCAGTCTTCATCTTGCGAAGGATTAAGAGGTTGTCCTCTGTAAATCCGGCTTTCATTACTGGAACATCGGCAGCGATAGAAGCGGGAAGAGTATCATCAATGGAGGATTTGACAGTGTTCCAGAGACAGGAGATGTCACCCGGTTTCAAGAATAGAAACAAGGGTAGTGTCTTCGACACAAACCAGGCCACTGGTAATCTATCTATGCCTACTGAAGGAATCTGAGAACAGAAACAGGTAAACAAAGTAATTCCTGAGCCACAAAAAGGATCCAGGACGAAGTCTTTCCGCGTGGCCTTCAGTCGATGGAGTAGCTTTGAAACCAGAGAAAAAGAGAAGGCCTCTTCAAATCGGAATAATTTGAGAAAAGGTATCTTCTGATTAGCTTTATACGTGAGATACCTTCCCAGATCTAGTTCCTGAGCAAACAGCACGTCATATTTCCTTTTCAGGGGCGTCCAGCCTTCATGAGACTCTGACCCCGAAGAATCACGTCGTGTGGAATCTCCCATATCCTCTATGGGCACCCAATCCATGTAAAGATTTCGAGCCCTCGGTCCAGCAATTGGAAAGAAAAGATGAACAAAGGAAAAAGAAGAAAAGTGAAGAGAACGTGAACTATTTGGGACGAGGTGAGCAGCCCGTCAACCCTCTGTATATGAAAAGCAGGAAGTAGAATCGCAAGCCTTCGGCTTTCCTTCCATATTCCATAGCCATTTTTGCAAAATCCATAGCTTCACTGTAATTGCCCGCCTCAAGTGCTTCTTTAGCCATCTGCAGATATTTTTCAGCTTCCATCTTCATTGTCAAGGCAGGACCGATCCATGGACTGTGGGAGTTCAGGGTTTCCAGGTAGGCCTGTGCTTCCTGGACGGCTGCTTCTGCATCCGATTTCTCATCTGCTACACACACATTGAGTGATGCCAAGCAGAGAGCAACGACCAGTACAATCGCTGTTCTTCTCATAGTGACACCTGGACATTCACGGCTTGGATGCTCTTAAACATTTCCGTATCCACCCCGTTGAGTTTGTAATTCCCCAAAACCATATATTCGTAGCATCCGATGAGTGGGCCATGATGCTCTGCCTCTACAATTCCTATGATAAACTGCGACTTCATGATATTCACATTCGAAGCGTGGCCCGTGCCGCACCTGTGTGCTGGGCCCTCGGGTTCCACCTTGTGCTACTGGACTTTCCTGAATCCATGTGTGAGCGTGTGATGGCTTCCACTACTATTGGGGAATCAGGGGGGCTCCTCCAGCAGTTGAGAGAGAAATCTCAGTTTTCCCAGTTGACCAAAACTCTTCCTCTAGGAACGCTCGTGGTCACCACTTCCCACCCTCACCCTCAGAAAAAAGTCACGTGCCAGCAGCTGGTGCACATGTCACAACGGGGAGAAGCACTGGCATTCATTATCGGATTGGGACGGAGAGGGCTTCCTAATTCCCTGAAGAAAAGGGCAGCCTGGCACTGGGATGTCACCGACAAAGGCATTTCACTGGAAACATGTACTGCCATCGGATACATTGCAGCTCGGTTCAGTACTATGGCAGACCTTACGACCTGAAGTACGATCACGCACATTCATCACTCTCCCCCTGTACCTTTGAACTAGCTGGCATTGCGTGCCGAAACCTATAAAAGATTATCCTCAGTGAAGACCTTATGCAATCATATGCAGTCACTGTCGTCTGGGAAACTGAAAAAAGAGGAACCGTGAAGATCGCAGCGAAACCCGACCTGGAGATTTCACCTCCCCCTGAATTCGGGGGCCATGAAGGCATACATTCCCCTGAGGAGCTATTTGTAGCATCTGTTTCTGCCTGCACCATGGGTACCTTCCTGGCATTTGCCGAGAAGACCAGAACAAAATTTGATTCTTTTCAATGCTGTGGAAAAGGAATCTTGGATCAGGTGAAAGGACAGCTCAGGTTTACCAGAATTGATCTGAATGTAACGGTTCGAGTTCCTTCAGAACGAGAAAGAACCCATGCCCTCCATGTTCTAGACCTAATATCGAATCACTGCCTAGTGGCGAATTCTATTAACTGTGTGGTAGACATGCAGTCAGAAGTTCTGATCAGTCACCCTGGCAGCTAATCTCTTTAAAGAGCGAATTTCAATGAACAGTATGGAGTATGAGCAGGTATGCAGAAAACTGGCTGAAGAGATTTCCTCTGGAGTAGTCCGTACTCGAGAACAGCTCGACCAGAGGAAGGCAGAGTTATCAAAGGAATACCATCTGCCCAAACTCATTTCTAATCCCGACATCCTATCCGTCTCCCAGGACAAGAGAGTCGTCTCGCTGGTGCAACGAAAACCCACGCGCACCATATCCGGGGTGGCCGTTATTGCGGTCATGACAAGGCCCCATCCATGTCCTCATGGCCGGTGTCTCTACTGTCCTGGTGGGATTAACACGCCCCAATCATATACGGGGAAGGAACCTGCAGCCATGCGCGCCATCCAACACGCATATGACCCCTATGCCCAGGTACAGGCTCGATTGGCCCAGCTACGTTCCATTGGCCATTCCACGGACAAATGCGAACTCATTCTCATGGGCGGCACCTTCCCCTCAGAAGACATAGACTATCAAGAATATGTAGTAAAAGGATGTTTTGATGCATTCAATGAAAAAGGATCGTTATGTGTGGAAGACGCATTACGTATCAATGAACATGCTGAGAATAGAGTCATTGGGGTGACCATGGAGACACGGCCTGATTGGTGCAAGAAAGAACATATAGATCGCATGTTACAGCTAGGGACAACCCGGGTAGAATTGGGAGTTCAAACAGTGTATGATTCCGTGTATGAGCTGGTTGAACGAGGTCACACTGTTGATGATGTGGTTATGGCCACAGAATGGCTGAAGGATGCAGGACTGAAGGTAGGGTATCACATGATGCCAGGACTGCCTGGAAGCGATTTTGACAAGGATATCCAGGCATTCCGGGCTGTGATTGAAGACGCTCGGTTCAAACCCGATATGTTGAAAGTGTATCCCTGTCAGGTTCTGGAAGATACCACCTTGTACGAATGGTACACCTCAGGCAGGTACACACCGTACTCCGAGGAGGACATGGTAGAATTCCTGGTAGAGATCAAGAAAATGCTCCCTGAATATGTGAGGATTATGAGAATTGGCAGAGATATCCCCTCATTCTTGATAAAGGCTGGAATTACCAAGACCAACATTGGCCAGATTGCAGAGAGAAGATTGAAAGAGGAAGGGTTCAGCTGCAAGTGTATCAGGTGCAGGGAGGTGGGGCGGAATATGCTCAGAGGAATCGAACCCAGCCCAGATGACATTAGAATTGTACGGACGGAATATGAGGCATCCCACGGGGAAGAGATCTTTCTGCAGGCAAAAGATACCAAGAATGATCTGTTAATAGCTTTCTTGAGACTGCGCATTCCTGAAAATTCATGGAAAGATGAAATCGGGGAGACTGCTGCTGTGGTAAGAGAGTTGAGGGTCTATGGTCCCTTAGTCCCATTGGGTGAAAGCCCCGAGGAAGAATGGCAGCACCGGGGATTTGGAGAAGATTTATTAAGGGAAGCAGAGAGACTTTCTCTAACCCATGAGAAAGACCGGTTACTGATTCTGTCCGGCGTGGGTGTCAAAGAATACTACGCGCAGCTCGGATACCACCGGATTGGTCCCTATATGGGAGTTGATCTTGATGAACTGGGATAACCTGTTGGAAGAAGTGAAGAAAAAAGCACGAGAGGGAGATCACAGATGTCTCCAGTTTCTAGAATTATTTGAGGATTTGCCACTGGGGTTAAAGGAACGTGCCATGAAATGTGCCATTGAAATCAACGTGTACTACGGCAGGCATGGCAAGATATCAGAACAGAAGATACTGGAGATAGCAGAAAGATGGAGGGTCAGAGAAGTGCTGGAAGATGAGATATTCGTGCTCCAACTGCAGAAATTCACTGATCTGGGGAAAGAACCTGCAGGAGGCGAACTGGCATGAGAGATGTGGTCACTGCAGTCCTGAAAAAGGGAGAGAGAATCTTGCTTGTAAAGAGAGGGGATCTGGTAAATACATTCAAAGGGAAATGGTCCTGTATCTCCGGCAGGATGGAAAGTACTCCCTTGTGCAGTGTTCTCACAGAAATATGTGAGGAAACTGGGTTATCTCCAAATCAGATTACATTGGTGAAAGAGGGCACAATATTACAGGTTGCTGGGGAAGATCTCCAGTTCAGGGTTCACCCATTCTTGTTTGAAGTTAACTGCAATGAAATTCAGTTGAACTGGGAAAATACTGAGTTCAGGTGGGTTCTGCCAGAAGACCTTTCTGAGTACGACACTGTTCCCAAGCTCAAGGAAACAGTCGAATCAGTATTGACCAACTAGCGCATCAGCCGGGAATCTGTTCCTGAAGGTGACTTTTGCAGGTAATTCATATTGACATTCTAATCGAGCAGATGACGTATTCTCTACAAAAGAAGAATATATTGCTGAACTCTGTGAGGATGACTGATACGTGACTTCAGGAAAAAAGACACACCTGACCAACAGTAAACCTTAAAACCTGCTATCCATGCAACGTAATAGACAACCTGACCCAGGAGGTATCACAATGGGAATCCTATCAGTACCTGACTTAATATCCATACATGATCTGACAGTACAAGACATAGAGAAGATCTTTCAGAAATCTTCTGAATTAAAAGAGAGCCTGAAAGAAGGAAAGGAAACTCCTGAATTGAAAGGGAAGACGCTGGCCATGGTGTTTGAAAAACGGTCAACACGAACCCGCATCAGTTTTGAAGTGGGTATGACCCAGCTTGGAGGGCATGCTATCTTCTTGAGCAGGGACGACACCCACATTGGAAAAGGAGAACCCATCAGGGATTTTGCCGGGGTAGTGGACGGCTACTGCGACGGGATCATGGCTCGAACCTTTGAGCACAAAACAGTGGTGGAACTTGCTAAATATGCTGAAATACCAGTAATCAACGGGCTGACGGATTTTAACCATCCTTGCCAGATTCTGGCTGACTTTCTGACTATCAAAGAGCACAGGAAATCTTTTGACGACATGAAGATAGCCTGGTTTGGCGATGGAAATAATGTATGTCACAGTTTCATGTACATGTGCGCAAAACTCAAGGTGGCATTGGCCATTGCAACTCCTGAGGATTACAAACCGTCTCAGGAAGTGTGGGACGACATTAAACCCTACAAGAAGTCAGATATCTACTGGACTGCCGACCCACAGGAGGCTTCTGACAGTGCAGATGTTATCGTGACAGACACCTGGATCAGCATGGGTGATCCTGAATACCAGGACCCTGAGCTGAGAAAGAAAAAGGTGGATCATTTCAAGCCCTATCAGGTGAATCAAGATCTCTGCAAGCATGCAAAAGAGAACTATTGCTTCATGCACTGTCTCCCGGCATACAGGGACTTTGAGGTCACTCCTGAGATTATTGATGGTCCCCATTCATTGATCTACCCTGAAGCACATAACAGGCTGCACGCACAGAAAGGAGTCATGGCTTTGCTGATGAAGTAGTTCCAGAAAAACGACATTAACCATTGGCTGTAAGCAATGTTGATTAACAATAATGATTACCTTAGGCAAGCCAGACCAAGACAGCTTCTGCAAGTACCGGGATATCAGGAGATCTCCCGCTGGGCTTTATTCTTTCAAGAAATTCCTGATTCAGAAAATATCGAAGATTTGTGGCATTTCTTTCGGACGTTGATGGATCTGTTTGCAGAGAACAGATGGAATTCAACCCCAAAATTTCAGTCATTCCTTTTTGCATCGTTGGCTGTCATTGTCGATTAACATTATTGTCTACGAACGATTTAAAACGAAGCCTAAAACAGTTAACAAAATACTCTGAAATATCAGATAATCTGAGTTTGGTCGTCCCTTTGGTTCGGTTATGAAAGACAAAAGGTATCTCACAAATATTGGCATCTCTCTGGATGTATTCCCACAAGGACGCAATGGCAAATGCATATCCTTTGGTTGAGAGGGATTCAAGAGAGATCTTCTTGAGGAGAGAAGTTCTGATGGCGCGATAGCTTGAGGTACAATCATGCACCGAATATAGCCCTGCTACAACTCGTGCCATATTATTTGCAAAAAAACTGGTGAGCTGCCTCGTTAGAGGCCAGTCAACAGTACCCCCTCCTTCAACGTATCGAGAACCGATGACAACGTCATATCCTTCACCAACCTTGTCCAGAAAAAGTGGGATCATTGAGGGAGGATGAGAGAGATCAGCATCCATAGTAATGATAATGTCACAGGAATGAACGACAACAGAAATGGCTCTGATATAAGCCGCTCCCATGCCTTCTTTGGGTCCGGAGAGAAGGTGAACAGTGGTGAGTCCCTGTGCCAATGACCGGACTATGTCTGCTGTTCCATCAGGACTAGAATCATCAGCCACCAGTATGTCAATGCGGTAGTCTCCTAGCGATGTACTGATTGCGCGGATCTGTTCCAACAAGGGAGCCACATTCTCAGCTTCATTGTACGTGGGAATTATTATGAAGACCTTCCTGACCATTACCTCTTACTCAGGAAAGAAGTATTAAAGTCTTCTCCCTTTCTGCTTGCTCCACGTCCAGGATCTCCCCTATTCTCTGATGGACAAAAGTGGCAATACGCCCTTTCTTTTGAGATATCACTCAGTATTACGAGCTACTCCACCACCCAAACACTTTTATGTGAAGCCTGCAGAATGGCCACATGAAAACAAGACTCGTAGTAGTGGCAATGATAGCTTTCGTCTGGATTGCTGCTCTCGCTCCTGGAGAGGCCGCCACTGGACAGGATCAGAGTCAGTCAGGGACAGAGAAGTGTGTGGAATGTGCCAGAGGGTGTCTGCAGCAGCCTGAGATTAGAGAATTGGTTATCATAAAGAAACAGATGGGTTACGTGAACTGGGGTGGTTCTATTGTGTGCGGTGTCCTGTGCGGGTGTATTGTTGTCTGGGCCAGTTCACGAATGAAGAGTGAACAAAAAAGACTGTATCTCATAACCTTCTCCACATCCTTGGGGATAGTGGCCATGCACATACTACTGGAGATCGTGACCAACCCGATCGTCCGAGATCTATATTGGCAGATGCATGTGCTCGGATGCGACTGTGCTATCTACTGTGGGTAGTTTCTTGTGAGATTTCAGCAACGATCATCACAGACGCAATACATCTGAAATGAGAAAGGAAAAAAAGATCAGGGCCAGTGAACGGATGGAAGATACAATACTTCCATGAAGCCACCCTGTTCTGGATGGTGAAACCCTTTTTCACTGTTTTTTTCATATATCTATATATTAAGTGAAAGGCCAAGCAGAAACACGAATTTTCAGGAGGAAACAAGATGGCCAAAAAATCAAGAGTTGAAGAGCTAACCAGTCTATTAAAGGATCTAGAGGGTACTACCCCCGATATTGAAGCATCTGCTGTTGTGTCAGTAGACGGCCTCATGATAGCATCCGCCCTCCCGCAGGATGTAGAAGAGGATAGAGTCGCTGCCATGTCAGCTGCTATGCTGTCACTGGGAGAGAGAACAGCAATGGAACTGGCCAGAGGAAGTCTCTCAGAAGTCTATGTAAAGGGAGAAAGTGGGTATGTGGTGTTGATGGCCTCAGGGGATAACGCAGTTCTCACAGCCCTGGCTCGAAAAGATGCGAAGTTAGGATTAGTCTTCTTGGATATGAAAAGAACAGCAGAAGACGTAGCAAGGATGGTTTGAGGTGATACAATGTCTGAACCAAAAGATACAATTGAAGCTAGGAATCTAGCTCTAGCATACTTTGTTGAAGCCCTTTCCAACATCGGCATTGAACCAAGATTGATAGCAAACTACATGGCAAGAAGAATAGCTAGGGATATGGACTACTTTGTAGACAAATATATGGATGGAATCTCTATGCCCAATTCATTCTTGGAGACTGTTCAGCTTGTAGCCCAAAAGAATGTGGAAAAGGGTCTTCATGGTGCGGCGGATTTCGACATACAAGAAAAGCCCTTTGTTATAAGAGTTTCCAACCTGCGGGATTGCACCTTTAAGGGATTCGCCTATGAAGCTGTTCGAAAGGGACAACCAGGATGCCCTGTCTGCTTGATTACTCAGATCAGTGTGGGAAGTATAGCTGCTATGCATAACCTGCAGATTAAGCTAATCACGCGGAAATATAACATGGAAAAAGATGCCTGTGATGTCGTCATTGAATTTGCAGAGAATCGCTAGCCTTGACATCTCCGTTCAACTGCACACTTTCACTTTCCTTTTGATTTTACTTCTGAACCCCACCTTTTTGTCATTATGTGTGATAATGGTTGTTTCTGACATCCTTGAATATTGCGGGAAGACCACTGGGTCCCTGTTGATGTTCGATCAACCCTGTTCTGAATGTTTCCTCTTAAGTAAGCGAGGCACCCACATGTAATCCCTCCTGAGCAAATCTTTATATGTTCTTATCAATAATCTCTCTAGAGGCTTGGAAAGGAGATGAATGTATGAGTGTCACTTCGATGCCAGGAATCCTCCTGGTACTGATCCTCACTTTGCCAGGAGCCTATATGATATCTGCCGTAGAACAGAACGACTTCCCCATCACCTTGGCTCCTCTTGACCAGATTTACGCTGCAATTTACGGAACCATCGTAGTGTGGCAGGACAATCGAAACGGTGACTGGGACATCTATGCGTATGATCTCTCAGCCAAGGAGGAATTTCCCATCAGTACAGACGCAGGCGATCAGAAATATCCAGCAATCTATGGTAACATTGTAGTGTGGAGAGATTCCGGAGATGAATCACGCGCCAAGACTCTGTGCTCCTATGACCTTCTCACAGGGAAAAAGACTGTTGTGCCGACTGTCGCAGACGTAGAACACGTTCCTGTGATCTATGGAGACACCGTGGTCTGGGAAGGTTACCTTGACAGCAAAGAATGCATTATTGCTCATAACCTTTCGACGGATGAAGAGTCTTTCATCCCCGTATCTTCTTATGTCGATGGTGATCCAGCAATTTCTGGAGACATTGCAGTTTGGTCTGAGAAAAAACGTGGAGGACTTTCAATTCAGGCATTTGATCTGCAAGAAAGAAAGAGAATCTCCACCTTCTCAACTCTGATAACCTTCTCGCCTGATGAAGATCAGATAAATCCAGAAATTTACCATGATGTCATAGTATGGACAGAAAGGAGGGTCATCCATGCACTGAATCTGAGAACCAGGAAAGAAACCCGTATAGCAGAAACGGAAGCCCACTACAGCTTTTTTGATGAAGGGAATCTTGCAGTTTACAAAGATGTAATAGTATGGAGAGACCGTGGAACTGACGGTGAGAATATCTTTGGGTATGACCTATCAGCAAAAAAAGGGTTTCAAATTACATCTGAGGGGAGTGAAAAGGGTTTTCCAGAAATTTATGGAGATCTTGTGGTCTGGCAGGACAAAAGAAATGGTGACTGGGACATATATGGATTTGATCTCACTTCACCCGTTATTCCTCTGGAAGTATCGAGGAAGAACTTTATTCTTTCTGATCTGCTTGTGATTGGCTTTATTCTTGGACCCCTGGTGTACTTCTTTCTTCTTACACAGAGGCTGAGGGCTGATATGGAGAAGTCCAAAAGAATAATGGAATCAAAACCTACTCAGAAGAAGTTCAAGAGAACCTCGAGATCCGAGGAGTTAGGCAACCTTCTTTTGAATTTATCCTCTTTTCTCTTTTTCGGTTTCTTGGCCATAATATGGCAAGGGGATTCTTTTGGATACCTCTATTTCTTATATTTTTTCTACATGGCTATTTACGGAATTTTCTACTATAAATGGCTCTCAAAAACTCCATATATTCTTATGGATGATAAGGAGCTTACGATTTTTAGAAAACCGCACTTCAAGCCAACAGTGACTCTTCTGAGTACTATAAAGAAAGTCAATGTTGAAATCTGGACAGGAATACCCTCCAAAATAAAACTATTACTCACAGACGACAATCATGCCGAGATTAATCTTAGTAGCTTGGCCACAGAGGATAGGAAGCAGTTTATCCAGACGTTAGTAGAAATCGTGCGCGAGAAATGATTCTCCGTGATGTCATATCAGAGAAGGTGTATCATGTGCCCTGTTCAATATCTTTTCCTTCTTTTACTAGAGCAGTCAAGGTATCAAGAGGTATCAACCGCAAATCTCTGTCAGCCCAGAGCTTGTGGTTATACTCAGTCGACAAGAATGCTACGAATTTTTGGAGGAACTCGGATGCCGCCTGTTTCTTCTCAAAAATGCCCTCAATAGGAGCAATACCACAAGATTTTTGACCGCATGAGTGAGAAAGCGTGAAATAGAATAGATCTTGATCCTCATGGAGGGAGGCATCAAAACATTCAAATACTCCCTCTTCATCAACAACACAGTAAGCGGGCAGGTTGTTTCTCATAATACTCTCAAAGAATGTGACCAAATGCTCAAAGGGTGGAAAGCAGTACGATGCCCATATTTCGTGCTGAATATCATCTACCTTCACATATATCATGATCCAGCCTGGGGCATCTTGCTGCTTGAATGATATTTCCATTTTCTTGATATCAGTACCAAGAGATTGACTCATTTCCACATCTCCTTGTCCTTTTTCTGCAAATTCTCAGGTTGCCTCTTCGGTACTCTGCCTCGTTTCTAGATTCTGATCTTGAAATTCTCTGAACCTTATAAATATCATGCATAGAATTACATTCTTTTTGCTGCATTATAAATATCATAAACTCTTCGAGTATGGTACTGAAGAAAATCCCGGGAGCACTTGTTGGATTCTCATGGAGTTCTTCTTTTCGTCCAGAGAATTGTCTATATCTATTAGTCTAGCTGCTATCTGAAGGTCCCCATACAACCTGTATCCAGGACAGGATAGTATTAGAAAGGAACAAGTTTTTTCTCGAATGTGCCTTTCCCGCTTTCAATTTCTGTCCATGATAGATCAGATTCTCGCAATGTGAGTCTCACTGTTGAAATCTTTTCCGATGGAACGCTTTCAAGATCTGATACAGATATCAATACATCAAGACGTTCTTCGGATGGGGGCTGGATCTTGACAACATCTTCCACGATCTTTTCAAGTTCAGATCTCACATATTTCTCCATGCGAGGGACAACTTCCTCCACAAAACTCCCCATACTTTTGCGGGTAACGACTTTGAAGGCAGGATGTGCAATCGCCTGCATAATATTCTGCTGAATTGCTGCGGTAGCTCCAACAACAATGGTTCTTGGTTCCACAGCTACTCCTACAGGTACGAGATCAGTAATGTCCTCAGCGATTCTGACACGGGCAGGATTCCAGATACCTGGATAGTCTGGCATATTCTGCACGTAGCGATATCTGTTTGGAAGATCGTTGATCAGCGTGTCAATTCGTTCCAGAATTTCCTTTTGAGATTGGGGAGTCAGTGACGTACCGCGGGTGGGGCCACTCGATATGGCTACCTTCAAGTCTATGACAACTTCATCTAACACCATCCTTGGAACAGGAAAAGAAGAAAAGAGAGGATCATCTTTGTAGATTTCGGCGATTTCCACAGTCTCTGCGTCTGCTTGGGTCCTACCTCTTCCAATCTGGCCGATGATAGCACCTACCACTTCACCCAGATTCGCCATGCTCATACACCTCGGTTGGTCTCATTTGACTACCCTGAAGGGTCCCCAGATGAAGAGTCCCCAGATGAAGAGTCCTCAGATGTAGAGTCCCCAGATGCAGATTCGGGTGTTTCTTCAATGAGAGATTCCATCATGGCAAGGAGTTTTTCCATACCTGCAGGCATTTCCTCTTGGACTGCTCTCACTTTCACTGCCATTGAGTATTCTCGCTGGACTTTTTCACCGGTCCTCGTGTTGCGCTGGTTGCTGTAATTAACCACAAGTCGTGCACTTCCAAAGCCCCAATTTGCTTTGGCCTTCAAGCCTGCAGAGGCTTTCGTCTCTGCCAAGACTTCTCTCTCTTGAACTGAGGTTATTTTTGCCAGGAAGTCAATAGTAGTCTCTTCCACCCGCAGATAGGGAATGGGAACGATGGAAAGCAACGGGACGTGCAATTCGAAATTCTTGGTTTCCTCTATGCCCGATGCTCCCACTACCTTTTTCGAATATCCGAAATCCACATTCACAACCTGTGTTTTTTCATTTTCGTCCGTATAGAACCCCACTGACTGAATGAAATTCACAGTTTCCATGGCCGACTGAGCCTGCGCATTGACCACTGCAACCAGTGGACCACCAATGAGGTTCTCAAAATCTATCGAACTCAATTCTTTTCCATGATCTACCATTCTATCGCCTCCATACTGTTTTTTGGAGTTAAGTTCTGTGCGAACTTCTTGGATGAATTTGTCCATCCTGTTTACTATCTGTAGTAAACAACCATTTAAGAGTTGGGTTTGCCGATTTTTTGCAAACCTGTGAAACGCTGCAATCCACACGAGATTTAGCCAGATACAGTGTAGTGGGATTTGGATCAAAAGGGTTCTTACATCCATGTGATCCCTGTAATCCAGAGTTTCCCATGACATAACGTGCAACCCATCAACCCCAGTCCTCCTCTCCTTTTTATAATTTTTTATAGCAAAAACTTTATTAATTCACTTTACTTTACACACATAAAGCTTATAAGTGGAGGTTCATTGAGTGAACCAGTAAAGGTGATCGAATGATAGGAGTCTTCTTGTGCGACTGCGGCACCAATATCGCAGGAAATACGGACATGGAATATCTAAAAGAGGAATTATCCAAAGAAGATGATCTCATAGTCCATGAATCCATATTCCTGTGTTCCCAGTTAGGACAGGATCTCATCAAGGAAACTATTGAGAAAGAAAAGCTGGATAGAGTTGTCATCTGTTCTTGTTCCCCAAAGCATCATGGGGATATCTTCAAAGAGTGCATTGGAGAAAAAATGAACCCTTACCTATGGGAAATGGCTAACATCAGAGAACAGTGTTCCTGGGCGACAGAAAACAAGAATGAAGCTACCCAGAAGGCTTTGGCCTTGATAAAGGGAGCTATTGAAGCATCCCGTACACTCCAGGAGATTGGGCAGGCCAAAGTCCCTGTCATCAAGGACGTCATGGTTATTGGTGGCGGTATTGCAGGAATGCACGCTGCCATCGAAATCGCAGACAAAGGGTTCCACGTCTATCTAGTGGAGCAGAACCCCAACATTGGCGGAAATATGTGCAAACTTGACAGAACCTTTCCAACTGACGACTGTTCCATGTGTACGATATCACCAATTTTGAATGAGACTGCGATGCACAAGAACATTGATGTTTTGACAATGACGGACGTGGAGGATGTCTCAGGTCATCCCGGCGAGTACACTGTCACCACACGAAGCAGACCCCGCTATGTCGATTTTACGGCCTGCACGGGGTGTGGGGACTGTGCACAGACTGATTTGGTCATGGAAACTCCCACACTGAGCGAACCCCTCTGGCTGGACCGGATCAAGATTCATGAAGACTTGTGCAATGGATGCGGTGCCTGTGCCAAGCTGTGTGCAAAGCAGAATGATCCTCCAGCACTGACTCAGAAGGAAAAAGGGGCTATCTCCGACTATGACACCAGGAAGTGTGTGGGGTGCTGGGTTTGTGTTGAAAAATGTCCAAAGAAAGCTGTAGAGATTATTAATGTCTGTCCCATTGTCGTCCCCAGTGAATTCAACCTGGGGCTGGGATTTAGAAAAGCCATTTACGTACCTGATTCTCAAGCTGTACCCTTGAAATATCTCAGAGACCCCGAAACGTGTCTCCAGCTGAACGGCACGATGGAGTGCCAGGGATGTACCACTATCTGCAAGGCAAAAGCCCCCTGCCAGGAAGCGGAGGAAGTGCGCCAGCTAAGAGTAGGTGCCATCGTGGTGGCCACAGGGTATGAGCAGTATGATCTCTCGGGGACTGAGTATAACCTGGAACACCCTAATGTCATTACAGGACTTGAACTCGAGCGACTGATAAGCCCTTCAGGTCCGACACTGGGAGAGTTGAAGAGACCTTCAGACGGGAAGATCCCCCAGAGAGTAGTGTTTGTCCAGTGCGCAGGGTCCAGGGACAGGCGATATGCTGAATACTGCTCCAAGATCTGCTGCATGTATGCCACCAAGAATGCGCGCCTCGTAAAGGCAGATCACCCTGAAATTGACGTCACCATCTGCTACATTGATTTGCGGGCAGCGGGAAGAGGGTATGAAGAGTACTACGACCAGGCCAGAGAGATGGGTATCAAATATATCAGGGGAAACGTGTCAGAAATACTGGCAGATGGGGATGAACTGCTGGTGAGAACGGAGAACACGCTGCTGAATGAACCCCTGCTCCTGGAAGCAGATCTAGTCGTACTGTCAACTGCACTCGTTCCCTCCCGGGGGACAAAGCACCTGATCGAGACCATTCCCTTGGTGCCGGGGAAAGATGGATTTATCGCACCCGTCCATGTGAAGATTGCCCCCGTGGATACGGCTACCACAGGGATTTTTATTGCAGGGACAGCAGAAGCTCCAAAGCCCATCCAGGAGTGTATTACAGATGCAGGGGCTGTGGCTTCCAGGATTGCGACCTTCTTGAAGGACGATCAGCTGACAGTAGATTTGGTGACCTCCCACATCAATCCAGATATCTGTATCAAGTGTGGAGAATGCAATGAAATCTGTAACTACGATGCTATTGACACTGAGGGGGAGAACTATGAGGTGGTGGATGTAGCGTGCCATGCATGCGGTATGTGTACAACAGTGTGCCCCACCAATGCCATAGAATTGCGATACTACTCCGACATCCAGCTGGAGAAAGCAGTAGATGGTATCCTGGAAAAAGACAAAGACTCTGTTATTGCATACTGTTGCAGCCAGTGCGGATACAATGCAGCGGATTTAGCAGGAACCGCCAAGATGCGGTACTCCCCTGAGGTGAAGATTGTGAGAGTCCCCTGTTCAGGAAGAGTGACTATTCCTCAAATGCTCTATCCTTTTACCAGAGGGGCCAAGGGTGTCATGATCGGAGCCTGTCTTGAAGGCCAATGCCACTACATTGATGGGAATATCAAAGAGAAGGACAAAGTTGCTCTGGCCAAGCAGGTTCTCGACCTGATGGGAATTGGCGGAGAAAAACTGGAATTATTCAACATTTCATCAGCTGAAGGAGCGAAATTTGTAGAATCGGCTGAGAGGATGGTGAGCCGATGTTAGCCTGTGAGGTCACTGAAGGCGTTGCTGACTGTACGAGCTGCAAGCTCTGTTTTTCAACCTGTCCATCGGAACTGAAGTTGGAAGAAATCATCCGATACAGACGGTATCTCCATGAGCCAAAAGGTTCTCACCGGGATTTATTCAGGCTGGCCGGCAAGCTGGCTGCTCAGACAGAAATCTCAGGATGGATAAAGGATGTGAAAACCAACCCAAATTCAGAGATTGCGTACTTCCCAGGATGCGGTCCAGTATTTGATGTACTGTTGATGAGGGATACCAATTACTCTGGTGCAGCTCAGGCGGCAGTCAAAGTCATGAACAAGCTGGGAATCGAGCCTGCTGTTATCTATGGATGTTGTGGTCACGATTTATACTACTCAGGTGGCCTGGACGAATTTGAAACAATCAAAGAGAAGATGCAGAAGAAGTTAGAAGGAAAGAAGATTGTGGTAGGATGCGCGGAGTGTTACCAGATGCTCAAGAACGTGTATGGGGCTGACGTACAACATTTCTCTGAATTTCTACAGGAAAAGTGCCCCGATCTACCGTCTCTAGATGCCGAGACCACCTTCCACGATCCGTGCAGACTGGGTAGATACAACCAGCTGTATGATCCACCCCGCTCAATCCTGGAGAAGGCTTCCCACTTTTCTGAGATGGAACATGCAAAAGAGGAGGCCCAGTGTTGTGGGATTTCGTCCTGGCTGAACTGTAACAAAGAATCACGAGAACTCAGAGAGGAAAGAATAAGAGAGGCACTCAGAACAGGTGCAGACATTCTGGTTACCTCATGCACGAAATGTGGTATTCACCTGGACTGCATCTATCACGAGAAGACCTATGACGGTGATCCACCCACCCTGCAGATAATGGACCTACAGGAGTTCGCAGGGTACGCACTGGGTGTTTATGACCCCGAGAGTACTGAGAAATCCTTTGTCATAGAGAAAGCGGGGAGTATGAGACCTCCTGGGTTTGATGTCCCACTCGACCCGGAACGTCATTTCACTGATGAAATCTTCGAGAATACGTTCCAATGCACGTTATGCAAAACCTGCACAGAACGCTGCCCATACGACATGGAAATGTACAGGATTGTCAAGGAATCCCGGAAGGACTTGGTTGGCTTGGGACATTTCATTGAGGGTCACCAGGTCATGCGTGATACAGTCCTGCAATCTGGCAACATCTACGGAGAAGAGCGTCCTGAAATCGGCTACAAGAAGAAGAATCCAGAATATGCTGTATTCGTGGGATGCGTGGGTACCTACAGGGAGCAGGAAACAGCAGAGAAGATCATGAAATTGCTGGAGAAACTGGGTGTGAGCTTTTCCAGAGTGGATGAAGTCTGCTGTGGCGGCGTTTTCCCTGATGTTGGCTTTGATGCAAGTACAGAACATGCTCAGCAGAACATTGAAGCTATCAAGAAGACTGGAGCAAAGAAGCTTTTGTGTACCTGCCCGAAGTGCTACAGAACGTTCAAGGACGATCCTCGATACCGGGATCTGGGCATGGATGTCTTCCATGTAATTGAAATACTGTCAAAGGTTGATTTTAGCCCCATGACTGACAAGAAAATCACGTATCATGACCCCTGTGATTTAGGTCGCCATTCAGGTATTTATGAAGATCCTCGGAAGATATTGAAATCGATTGCCCCTAATTTTGTGGAAATGCCTCGGAATAAAGAATTAGCAGCGTGCTGTGGAGCCGGAGGAGGAGTAAGAGGCGCATACGGTGTGAAATCGGTGCAGATAGCCAGAAACCGGGTTACTGAAGCCGATGAGACTGCAGACATTCTTCTGACGGAATGTTTCAGCTGTCTTCACAATTTCAAGAATGCCAAGAAGAGGAAGCAGGACCTGGAAATCTACAGTCTGTCAGAATTCATCTATGACAATATGGTGGATGACCATGAATCCAGTTGAGAAAGCTGCCAGAGACAGTAATGTGGAAAAGTGTGTACAGTGTGGCAAGTGCACAGCTGGCTGCCCATCAGGAAGACAATCCAGGCTGCGGACACGGACACTGGTACAGATGGCATATCAAGGGGAAGATGTAACAGGGTTACCTGAATTGTGGGATTGTACAACCTGCTACAACTGTGCTGAACGGTGTCCAAAAGGCGTGAACACGGTGGATACTATAATATTACTCAGGAATCTGGCTGTGAAAAAGGGGAATTTCCCAAAGATACATCTGAACGCTGTTGAAAATTTATATAATACAGGGAACGGATTTCCGCTATCTCCCGAGGTAGCTCAGATCAGGGCCATCATTGGGCTTGACAAGGAACCACATGATGTTTCCACAGCGCCCGAAGAACTGGAAAAAGTGAAGAGGATCATGGATATTACAGGATTCCTTGAACTGGTGCGAGGTGACAGGAAATGAAGTTGTCTCTTTTTCCAGGATGTATTGCCAAGAACATGTACGCTTCAATTGAGAAGTCCACCAGGTTTGTCTTTGACAGGCTTGGTGTGGAACTGGTGGACCACCGGTATACGTGCTGTCCTGCCCCCGGCGTGTTCAGAGGCTATGATATCGACACATGGGTGACATTGGGTGGACGAAACCTGGCGGAAGCTGAAAAGGATGGACTGGATGTTTTGACCATCTGCAACGGGTGTTATGGCTCCCTCCACGGATCGAACCAGATTCTGCAGGAAGACATCGAGAAACGGGAAGAGATTAACGAAGTCCTGGAGCAGGTGGGAAAGCGGTACAACGGGGGCGTGGAGGTGCTGCACTTTGCCGATGTGTTGTCCACCATGCACGATGAGATTCAGGAACAGAAGGAATTTGATCTGGGATTGCGACTGGCCGTGCATTATGGGTGTCATTACTTGAGGCCCTCTCAGCACCATGAGTCTGTGAACGTGGAAAACCCGCACATCGTAGAAGATATCCTGGAATTGGTGGGCTGTGAATCAGTGGATTTCAAGAACAGACTGTCCTGCTGTGGAGCAGGAGGCGGTGTGTGGAGCAGTGACGAAGAAGTGGCTCTCGGTGTCCTGCAGGAAAAGCTGGCCTTCATGTCAGAAGCCGAACCTGAAGCTATACTGGATATATGTCCATTCTGTCATCTGCAGTTCGATCAGGGACAGAAGAGGCTCCAGAAGTTTAGTATTCCAGTTCTCCATCTGAATCAGGTTCTGGGGATGGCATTTGGCGAACGGCCCAAGAAACTGGCCATCCACACGCACTTGGTATCCACCAGGGAAATTGAGAAGAAAGTCAAGGGACTGAAAAAGAACTTATAACAACATTTTTCCCACTTTTTCCTTGCCATTCCCCTTTGCTAATGATGTGGAAATCCTTATCTTCTGTACCGACGGTGTTTTCTGTGGATTGCTCTCATGGCTGCAGCCTTTGTTTCACTCCCCCATTCTAGATTATCCACCGAGTTTCGAACAACATGAAGAGGGCATCACGGGTGAAAATCGCGTTCATGCCACATGACTCACGAATCCTTTCTAAATCGGAACCGTGTCCTTCCCTTTAGAGACATATATCCCACGGAAAAAAAATGTTTGTTATTTTCCTTCTCTTCTCTCCACCCACAGTGAAATCCCAAACCTATTTAAGGTGAATCTTTGAGTGAAAAGCATGGCCGAAGAAAAGGAAATTGACTTCGAGAAAAAGGCGGCAGCTGTTACAGATACTCTTAATGAAATGGTACGGTCTATTAACATATTTAGCAGATCCTATTTCAATAACGACATAATCGCTCAAAAAATCTACATAGAGGGCATACGGTACGGTGTCAGACAGTCTAGAATCGAGATTCCCGAAGCAAATACACCAATGGAAGCTTGCCAGACGTACGTTGATATTCTGAATGCTGTGGGGCTTATGGCTTTGAAACAGTTCGAGCTGGTCAGGCATAACGAGGCTATCTCCTGCACCGTATATCCTCCCTGTCTGTATGCAGCCGCCTGCAGACACACCCATGAGGAGGGAGTCACACCCACCTGTCTCCGTGGCCTGGTGTTTCATGTCTTCATCAAGGATTCCACGGGGAGGGACTTTGCAGTAAGAGTATCCAAGTTCAATCCTGAGGAAGGCTGCGAGATTGAGATTCGCCCTGTAATCAGTGAGGAATAAAGAGAAGGAAACTCTCGTCTGTAAGAAAGTTTTATAAAGGGGCCTTGAGCATTTCAAGGTGGTGTTCAGACGTGTATACACGATATGAGAAGGCAAGAATTGTGGGCGCTCGGGCGCTCCAGATTGCCATGGGAGCTCCCATCTTGATCAAGAGCAAGGAGACAGATTCTATTCGGATTGCCTTGGAGGAACTTGAACGTGGAGTTATTCCTATTACCGTAGTCAGAGAATAAGAGCGTGACACTCATGAGAATTCTCACTAATGAATTGAAAGATAAGATTGGTCACCAGGTAACAGTTGCAGGATGGGTCCATGAACTGCGAGACCTTGGAGGAATTAAATTCCTCCTTCTGAGAGACCGGAAAGGACTGGTCCAGGTGACTGTTCTCAAGAAAAAGGTTGACCCAGAGATCTTTGACCAGTTTTCCGGGCTGGGCAGGGAATACGTTATCCAGGTCACGGGGACTGTGTCCCAGTCCAATATCGCGCAGGCAGGGATAGAGATCTTTCCAACAGCCCTTGAGATCCTGGCCGAAGCCCAGAGCCCCCTCCCTCTGGACCCTTCCCAGAAGGTGAGGGCTGACTTCGATACTCGACTCAACCACCGCGTTCTTGATCTGAGAAGTCACAACCACCGATCAGTTTTTGTCATACAGGCCTGCCTTGTCTCTGGATTCAGGGAGTTTCTGGAAAAAGAAGGATTCTATGAAGTCCACACTCCCAAAATAGTGGCTACGGGAACCGAAGGCGGGACAGAGCTCTTTCCAATACAATATTTTGAGAATAAGGCCTTCTTAGCACAGAGTCCGCAGTTTTATAAACAGATGCTGGTAGGAGCTGGATTTGAACGGGTGTATGAAGTGGGCCCTGTCTACAGGGCAGAAGAACACAATACTGTACGCCACATTAACGAGTATACGAGCCTGGACATAGAATTTGGATTCATTACTGATGACAGAGACATCAGGGCTCTGGAAAACAGGCTCCTCTCCCACATGGTAACCAGAGTGCAGACAGAGTGTGAAGCAGAACTTGCTGAACTGCAGGCAACAATCCCGGCAGTTCCCTCCACTATTCCTGACATCACCCTTGCAGAGGCTCTGGAGATTGCAGGAGAAGAGGGGTACGATTTGAGCCCTGCGGGAGAGAAACTGGTGTGTGATTACAGCAAGGAGAGTTTGGATTCTGAATTCATTTTCATTACTGCCTACCCCCAGAAAAAGCGTCCCATGTACGCAATGCCAGATGGTGAGTTAACCAAGAGTTTCGATCTGCTCCTGCGCGGACTGGAGGTTACCACTGGCGGGCAGAGGATTCACCAGTATGGCCTCCTGGTTGAGAAAATCAAAGAGCGAGGGCTGGACCCGGACGGATTTGAGTTCTATCTGGAAGTGTTCAAGTACGGAATGCCTCCTCATGGAGGATTTGCCATTGGAGCTGAACGGTTGACCATGCAGATTCTCGGGCTGGAGAATATTAGAGAAGCTACGTTCTTTCCCAGGGACAGAACCCGGCTGGTACCGTAGATGTTGTGCATTCTCTCAGGTGGAACGGGAACCCCCAAGTTGCTCACAGGAATATCTGGTAATTATGGTGTTGTAGTTAACACGGGAGAAGATCTGTGGATTTCAGGAGTGTATGTTTCTCCCGACCTTGACACTGTGGTGTACACCCTGGCGGGGATGGTGGATGATTCCAGATGGTACGGACAGAAGGAGGATACCTACTTTTGCCATGAGATGATGAAGGCACTGGGTCATACAGAGCTTCTCAGAATTGGAGACAAGGACAGGGGATTGAAACTGTTTAGAACCCTGTTGATGAAGAAGGGAGTCCCCCTCTCCCAGGTGACACAAAGAGTTCTGAAAGCCCTCACGGTTAAGGTACCTGTCTTTCCCATGTCAGATGACAAGGTGACCACCAGGATCCACACGGAGCGTGAGGTTCTCACCTTCCATGAATTCTGGGTCGCCAGGAGGGCCCAGGTTGCAGTTACCGGTGTTGAATATGAGGGAATTGAGACTGCACGCCCTGTGGGAGAAGCTCTTGATCTCATGAAAGAGTCAGAAGCAATTCTGGTGGGCCCGTCCAATCCTGTCACCTCCATTGGTCCGATTATGGGGATGAAGGCGTACCGGAACATTCTTCAGAAAAAGGTGGTGGTGGGGATATCACCCATGGTTGGGGACGCCCCATTTTCGGGTCCCACAGCAACGCTCATGAGAGGACTGGGAATAGAGACAACCTGTGTGGGAGTGGCCAGGATGTATCAGGACTTTCTGGACATATTCATCATTCACGAGACTGACAGCGTGTATAAGCCAGTGTTGGAGGACATGGGTCTCACTGTATATGTTGAGGACATATTGCTGGATTCTCCGGAAAAGAAGAAAGCGCTGTGGAGAGTCCTGGAAGGAATTGTATGACATTCACTCTGAAGCTACGACATCCGTCTGTTCTGGCAGCCATGGCGGGGAGAAATGACGGAGAATTCTGCAGGGCTATTGGGGAACTGGGTGTCGGCATGGTAACTCTTGGGGGAATCAGTGTCGATGAACAGAGTATGAAGGCCTCGCGCAAAATGGTGGAGAGAGGGCGCCGTGAGTTCCTCTTTGATAATCTTCATTCATTTCTGGAAGAGAATATTCACGTGGCTGCAGAGAGTGGGGCTCAAGTTTCAGTTAACATCAGATCTTCAACAGTGACAGGGTATGTAGCAGCCTCTCATCTCATTCAGGACTTGGGCTCTACAGTGGAGATCAATGCCCACTGCAGGCAGGAAGAGATGATGGAGGTAGGAGCGGGACAGTCTCTGCTGGATAACCTCCAGTTACTGAAGACCATTGTAGATGAACTGGAGAGCACAGGGGTAACTCCCCTCATTAAATTCAGAGGAAATGTGAGACCAGAACCCCCTATCCTCACTACCGTCTGTCCCAAAGCGGTGCACATTGATGCGTACAAAGAAGGAGAAAGAGGGTTCGATTTTTCTGTCTTTGAGAGAATTTCTGATTATGAGTGTTTCAAAATAGGCAACAATTCTGTGACGACGCCTGATGTGGCTTCGAAGGTCTTGGAAGTCTGTAATGCTTTTTCTTTTGCGCAGATTGCATGGAACCGTGCTGCAGTAAGAGCCCTCGTGGATGCTATTCCATTGACGTCACAGGACTAGGTCAGTGAGTTTCTGCTGTCCCTCTCTGGCCAGAAATATCATATTCAACCATTTCTTGAGAGCTGCCATTTTTTCTCCAATCCTTCCCCTGGCATAGAGCACGGGACAGGGTGCGATTCGTTCGATCCCCTCTATTGCAGGCATGTAGTCTTTTCCCAGAATGACAAAGATTTCTTTATATACCTTCTTTGAAATGAGATCCTTGAGACTGGTCATTACCTCAGCATGAAGAATTTCAGCTTGCTTTCTGGTCATACGGAGATCATACGGCTCTATAACAGCGTCCTGGGTAATCAGTCCATACTGTGCAGAGATAATGACAATGTCCACGTTTGTGGGGAGCCCCTTCTCCCGATTGAATTTTTTGATCACTTTGAAATTCGTCCCTTCGTACCTGTCCAGAGCCTTCATTGGTAGAGGAGAGGTATTCTTGCTGCTCGAGCATCCTACAATGAGAAGATACGAGGACATACTGTCAGCCGTGCACTGCACCTTATATGGTTTTCCCAAAACACCCATGTTTAACTTTGTAAACACACATATTTATAAAAAATAGATGTGTACTGTTCTTTATGAAGATCGTCTTGTTAAGCGGCAGGACTACCAAGCAGGGAGTTACTGCAGAGATTGGTAAGACTTCTGATGACTACCTTCAAAATGTGGCGGTAATCCAGCTCAATCCAACTCTCATGGAGCAGATGGGAGCAAAAGACGGTGATACGGTGGAAGTCCAGACAGCCCATGGGTCTGCTGTGGTCATGTGCCATAAATCGGACATCGGAGAGAACATGGGATTCATACCCTATGGTCCATGGGCAAATCTGCTTATTGGCACCGAAACCCAGGGTACTGGGATGCCTGACTCAAAAGGGGTGGAAGCGGAACTCAAGAAGACTGATAAAAATGTTGAATCAGTGGATGAATTGTTAGCCAGGATCGTGGAGGGGCGCAAATGATCCACGAAGATGTGGTCTGTCCTTTTTGCGGCTGCCTGTGCGATGACATTGCAGTGACCACAGAGGACAACATGATAACGGACGTAAAGAATGGGTGTGCAATCTCGAAATCCAAGTTTATGAATCACCATCTCAACCTGCTGGAATCTGCTCTCGTTGACAACATGAAGGTTTCCTTGGATGAGGCTGTAGGGAGGGCAGTGGAAATCCTTACCAATGCAGATAATCCCCTCATTTATGGGTTATCCTCCACAGAGTGTGAGGCTCAGAGACACGCTATCCACCTGGCTGAACTCCTGGGAGCCACCATTGATCAGACAGCGTCAGTGTGTCATGGGCCCACCATCCTGGGCACTCAGGATGCTGGCTGTGTTAAATGCACCCTGGGAGAGGTGAAAAACAGAGCAGATCTCATCATATACTGGGGTTGTAACCCGGCTGAAGCCCATATCAGGCACTTCAGGCGATATTCAGTATTTCCTGAAGGATTATTCCGGAAAAGCAAGAAGGAGCGGGAAGTCGTAGTGGTAGATGTGAGGAACACTGCTTCAGCCCGCATTGCAACCACATTTCTACAGATCGCACCTGGAACTGATTTTGAAACTATATCACTCATGCGCGCATACCTCAAAGGCAAAGGAGATGCCCTCCCCGATGAGTTCAAGAACCTCGTGGAGAGGATGAAACGGTGTGAATTCGGCATTATGTTCTTCGGGCTGGGGCTGACCATGTCCAGGGGGAAGCACCTTAATGTAGATGCTGCTCTGAGACTGGTGCGCGATTTGAATGAGTATACCAAGTTTTCCATCACCCCCATGCGTGGGCACTATAACGTTGCTGGCGCAGGCTCTACCATGGCATGGATAACAGGGTATCCCTTTGCAGTGAACTTTTCCATGGGGTATCCTGTGTCGAATCCCGGAGAGTTCTCAGCAGTGGACGTCCTGGCCAGAAAGGAATGCGACGCTGCGTTGATTATTGCTTCAGATCCTGTTGCTAATTTCCCCGCAGAATCCTGGAAACATCTGGCGGACATTCCCACCATTGTCATGGATCCCAAGGTTAGTCTCACGTCCAGGATCGCCAAGGTCTCAATCCCCGTTGCCACTGCAGGGATAGAAGCAGAGGGAACGGCATACCGCATGGATGGGATTCCTCTGCGTCTCAAGAAAGTGGTAGATACCACACGGCTATCAGATGCTGCTGTCCTGTCCAGGATGATCGAGAAGGTGAGGGCATGATTATAAAGAACGGCACAGTCTACGATCCTGCCAATAACATTAATGGTGAAAAAGTAGATATTTTTATTGAAAAAGGAAAAATAGTTGATGAATCAGAACTGAGAGATAAAAAAGAAATTGAAGCCTCAGGCCTGGTGGTACTGCCCGGAGGTGTGGAAATCCACACACATATTGCAGGGAGCAAGGTTAATATTGCACGGATCATGCGTCCTGAGGACCACAGAAAAGATGTGGTCAGGAAAACCCCGTACCAGAGGAGCGGAACAGGATACACTGTCCCTACGACCTTCACCATCGGGTACCGGTATGCAGAAATGGGGTACACCACCGTCTGGGAAGCTGCAGCTCCCCCATTGGGGGCACGCCACTCTCATGAGGAACTGCTGGATATTCCAATTGTTGACAAGGGAATTTTCACCCTTATGGGGTCAAATTACTTTGTGCTCAAGTACACAGAAGAGGGAGAGTTTGAGAAGCTGAAGAATTTCGTGGCGTGGCTTCTCCATGCCACCAAGGGGTATGCAGTGAAGATCGTTAATCCAGGAGGTGTTGAAAGCTGGAAATGGGGAAAGAATGTCAGTTCACTGGATGATACCGTCCAGAACTTCAACGTGACCCCCAGAGAGATCTTGAAGAACCTGGCCAGGGCAGCAGATGAACTTCACCTTCCTCACTCTATTCACGTCCACTGTAATAACCTCGGATCTCCGGGAAATTACGCCATAACCAGGGAGACTATTGAAATGCTTTCTCCCTATAGAAGACACATCACGCACATACAATTCAACTCATACGCAGGAGAGGACTGGGGCACCTTCACCTCAGGGGGAAGTGACATTGCCGCTACCCTCAACAAGTCAAAGAATGTTACCTGTGATGTGGGCCAGGTCATCTTCGGGGATGCCACCACTATGACGGCAGACGGCCCCTGGCAGCACACGTTATTCAAACTCAGTGGGAACAAATGGGCCAATTCAGATGTGGAAATGGAAACAGGGGCAGGGATTGTTCCCTACAGATTCAAAAAGAAGAATGTGGTTAACGCTATCCAGTGGAGTATAGGGCTGGAAGTCCTGCTCCTCACAGAAGATCCCTATAAGGTCTTTCTCACCACAGATCACCCCAATGCCGGCCCCTTCTACCATTACCCGCAGGTTATGGAACTCTTAATGAGTAGGAAGAAGCGGGAAGAAATGCTGGAGACCGTCCATCCACTGGTGAAGGAACGTTCTGTACTCCCGTCCATAGAGAGAGAATACAGTCTATCCGATCTGGCAGTTGTCACCAGGGCGGGAACTGCAAGAGCACTGGGCATGACTGCAAAAGGACACCTGGGAGTAGGAGCTGACGCTGATATCTCCATATACCGTTTTGATGAGGAACAGATACAGAAGAGCTTCCAGAAGGCAGCCTACACCATAAAAGATGGAGTAATCGTGGTCAAAGATGGTACAGTAGTGGCAGATCACATGGGAAAAACATATGTACTGGATGTGAAAGCAGACCTGTCTGAGGAGGAGAGACAGATTTTCTCCAAATACTACACCGTCCAGGTGAGTAACTATCCGGTGGAGGAGGCGTATCTCCCCCAGAAGGAGGTGGTGACATGCAGATAAATGAGGTTGAAATTGTGGACACGTTTGCAGAAGCATTCAAAATGTATGCGTCACGGGTGCTTGTCACTGCCATCAATGAGGAGTGGGCCATGCATTCAGCTTCCACTGTCGCAGGGTTCGGGACCTCGGTGATCATGTGCGGATGCGAAGCGGGCATTGAAGGAGCTGCTGAAGACACCCCCGATGGCAGACCAGGAGTGAATATTCTCCTATTTGCCAATTCTGCCAAGGACCTGAGAGATCAGTTGATGCGGCGAATTGGTCAATGTGTCATGACATCACCCACGTCTGCCTGTTTCAACAATTTACTGGGGGAAAAGGAATTCGTGGTGGGAGGGCAGCTCAGATATTTTGGAGATGGGTTCCAGATCTCAAAACGGCTGAATCCCACTTCCGAGTACCCTAAAGGACGACGATTCTGGAGGATCCCGGTAATGGGAGGAGAATTTCTGTGCGAAGAAACCTTCCAGGCTGCCAAAGCGGTAGGCGGTGGCAACTTTTTGATCATAGGTACGGGTATCAAGCCAGTACTGAGCGCCTCAGAAAAAGCAGTACAGGCCGTTCGAAAAGTGCCAAATGTCATTGCCCCCTTCCCAGGGGGTGTGGTCCGTTCAGGGAGCAAGGTCGGTTCCAGATACAAGTTTCTCACGGCCTCCACTAACACGGCTTACTGTCCCATGGTCAAGTCCCAGACACAGTCAGACCTTGCTGAAGAGGAGAACTGTGTCCTTGAAATCGTCATTGATGCTTTAGACATCGAATCCATGAACAAAGCCATGCACGATGGTATCCACGCTGCCTGTTCTGTGAACGGGGTGACCCGGATTTCTGCAGGGAATTACGGTGGGAATCTCGGGAAGTTCATCATCAACCTGAAAGAGGTGGTCTAATGTTGTTGAATCCTTTAGTGAAGACTGCAATCCCTGTAACTGCTCCGTGCATCACCCCGGATTGGTTCTCGGGAAAATCTGTGGAAGAGGTGGGGAACTTGCCCGTCTACTACGGAAACAAAGAGAAACGTCTCCGGGATGTGTTTGACATCAAAGATGACGGCAAGGATATCATAACCCTGGGCTCTGTTCCCACAGTGAAATACATTGGAAAAGGAATGACTGCAGGGTCTATTGTGATAAAAGGAGATGCAGGGATGCACCTGGGTGCTGAAATGAAGGGCGGCTGCATTACAGTGGAGGGGAATGTATCTGACTGGGCAGGTGCTGAAATGAAAGGTGGAGAAATCGTCGTTGCTCAAAACGCGGGTCACTGCCTGGGTGGGGCATACAGAGGCAGCAAATCAGGGATGAACAAGGGACTCATCGTGGTGAAGGGAAATGCGGGAAACGAGGTGGGAGGACTCATGAAGAAGGGCATTATTGTGGTAGAAGGCAACCTGGGAGATGCAGCAGGCTGCAGCATGAAGGGAGGAACCCTCATCTGTTATGGACACCCCGGGAACAGACTGGGCGCCCTCATGCAGAGAGGCAGTATCGTCCTCTATGAGAGCCCGGCACTCCTACCCACGTTCACCTATGATGCAGAGTACAATCCCACATGGCTTCGTGTGTTCCTTCGGGAGCTCCAGAAAACTCCTCACAGAATACCCATTACCCAGAATCATATTGAAGGAACGTATAGACGGTACAATGGTGACATTTCTGAACTGGGAAAAGGAGAAATCTTCGTCTTTCACGAGTGACCTTTTTACTTCCTGTTGAAGAACACCTTACAGGACTCCCATACCAGAGTGGCACGAAAACCTTTATATGGTATTATCCGGAACAGAATTCAGGTGATTCTATGCAGGAAATTCCACCAAATGTACAGCATGAAATTCAGCAATTTCAACAAGTTGAGCAACAATATCAAATGGTGGTCTCCCAGAAACAGAAGTTATCAATCGAACTGAACGAGACTACTCTAGCCTTAGAAGAATTGGAGAAGGAGACAGATGCTGTGTACAAGAGTATTGGGAGCATACTGGTTAAGACAAACAAGGAAGACCTCAAGAAAGAGCTGGAAGAAAGGAAAGAGAACCTGGAAGTCAGGACCCAATCCCTGGAACGGCAGGAACAGCGATTGCTTGAGAAATTGAAGAACATGCGTGCGAAGATCGAGCAGATGTTGGGTACTGCAGGAGTCCAGGCGGGATGAGAAGTCGCGTCCTGGATATACTTGAACGAGAACCTTCGTTTCTCATTCTCATTCATTCTAATGCAGACCCGGATGCTGTAGGGTCTGCAGTTGCGCTGAAGGAGTTTTTGAGGCTCAAGGAGAAGCATGCCGAGATCTGCTGCCAGAATGTTAACCGGATGGGGAAATATTTACTGAGGAACCTCGGTGAATCCATTGCTGGTGAGGACTTGCCAGGAGCAGGGACCGTGATCATCCTGGACACAGCCTCATTGTCCCAGCTGGGAACATGTGCAGAATACCTCAAGGACGCTCATACTGTGGTAGTGATTGACCATCACCGTGAATCGTCTTTTTCCCAGTACGAGTACTTGTGTGAGGACAGAACATCCACTGCAGAAATCCTGTTTGACCTCCTCCCCCAGAAAAACAGAAAAATCAACCTGGCGCTGCTGGCCGGGATTCTAACTGATACAGGAAATTTCAAGTATGCGAGCCGGGAGACCTTTCACACGGTTGAGAGAATCCTGGAAGAAGGAGTGGAACTCTACGAAGTCTTTGACATGTTCACCGAGCACAAGAATGTACCAAAGAGAATTGCCATTATCAAAGGGTGCCAGAGATCGAAACTCCACAAGGTCGGAGACTATCTCGTGATTACCACCAAGGTCAATTCTCATGAATCCAGCACAGCAACATTTCTAACTCAGGTGGCAAATGTGGTCTTTGTAGCCAATGAGAAAGGGAGTCGGATAATTGCCAAGGCATCTCAAGATGTCAATATCGACCTATCCAGAATCATGAAAGAGATAGGTCAGTTGTACAACGGAGATGGAGGAGGACACAGAAAGGCTGCGGGTGCCTCAGGAGAATCAATCAGTGATGCACTGGACAGTTGTGTAGAACTGGTACGGACAGCACTGCTCAGGAGTCAGCCCCTTCCGAGAAAGAAAAAAAGAGTAGCTAGATAATCCATTTTCCGTTTTCTAGGACTACGTCATCATCTATGGTCAATGTGGGGTCCATGATGATGCAATCGAGGTGGACAGGCACGTTCACCGTGCCCCCGAAAGACACATTATTTCCAAAAGCCACGTGTACGGTATTCATGGCTTTTTCATCTTCCAGTACATTACCCACTACCTGTGCCTGGTCATTGGTGCCCACACCCAGTTCAGCAACATTTCGGGCCAGACTACCAGGGCTGGCAAGGGCCTGCTCCAGCTGCGGACAACCTTCGATCCGCTCGGCCATGCCATCACGCACAATGATGAACACAGGTGCATCGAGTTTCCCAATCCCGGCAATGGCTCCATCAACCACCAAGACACCGTCTGAAACGCCTTCCAGGGGGGCAACATATGATTCTCCTGCGGGAAGGTTACCAAAATCTCCCTCTCTGTGATAGATTCCGTAATCAGGCAGTGCTTTTCTTCCCTTCAAGGGAAGTGTTAGATCGGTTCCTTTTTCTGTGGTAATCACGGCTGCATCTGCCGAGGAGAGTAAGTCTGAAATCTTCAATGATCTTTCTTTAATTTTTTCATAATCTGCGGATATCGCTCGTCTCATGATATCCTCAGTAATACCTGGCATGGTGGCAATCCTGACTCCACTGGCAGTTGCCTGCCGTCGAGCCTCAGTGTGTGACAGGGAGGTGGAGGCAGGTACAACCAGCACATCCACAGATTTCATGGCCTCTGCCACCAGAGAGGAAGGTTCCTCTCCATGAATGGTCAAAGGTATCATTTCCAATAAAAAGGCATTACTTTCCAATTCTACAGCTTTTTCAAACAAAGAATATCCCACAGCCCGCAAAGGTTCATCACATAGTATAAGGGCACTTTCCCCTTTCTTTAGATCCATGCATTCGGTCCAGACAATCTCCGAAGCTTTATCTAATTGAGTCATGCTTTTTCATCCTGATGTGATTTTAAAAGGTTTGCCTTCGTGGCAGACTGCCCCCGCTGTGGAGAGATTAGCTTCAGACTTCAGAGACTCTCCACTGAAATCTTCAAGGGAGATGATCGTAGTCCCTCCTCCGCAAACATAGCCAGGTAGCCCAGATCATTCTACATACTGTGACCATAATTGTCCACTTCTTGACGATCTTATTTGTAATTCTGTTCTCCTACTGCTTTCTCATTTCTTGGATTGGTCTTGCTGCAGTCGCTTGGGCAATGGCATCATCTCATTGCATGAAATGGGTCTATTGTCTTTCGAGCAGGTGGTAGGTGACTTCGGTGATTGATTACGAAACATTTATATAGTATTTGCTTCATAAAGACCATGTCTGCCACTCAGGAGGTATGCTATGTACGACAGCACGTTATCTTTTGGTTTCTTAATAGCTCTGACGTTGGTCACAGTGCCCGCGGAATATCTTTTTGAGCTTCAAACCACTAAAGATCCGAGCTCCGAGAATAGCCCTGCTGTCTATGGTACTATAATCGTGTGGACAGATTACAGACATGGCAACGCAGACATGAATGGATACAACCTTGATACGGGTGAAGAGTTACAGATTACCACAAATCCAGAAGACCAGTACAGCCCTGCCATTTACGGATATGTGGTAGTATGGGAAGACGAGCGAAATCGTGTTGATTGGATACAGGCGATGACATGAAAAGAATTGCTCTCACCTCCTTATGTCTCATAACACTGCTTTTCTCTGTGCAATTAGATAATGCTTCTCAGTCTAGTGCTAATGGAAATCATTCTTCTGTCTATTATCCAGCAGAAGGGAGCGCGGAACTAGATGAATTGTGTGGAGACAAAGGACATGCCGGATACTGCTACGGACCTGCACCAGATTCGCCCTATTTGATGTTCTCCGTTGATATCAAAGATTCAGCAGGAGGTGACCCCGTAATTCTTGATGACAAGGTTGCCATCCTGGGAATGTCCTTACTGCATTTTCTTGAGCTGGAGAGTGGAAAAGTCACTAAGACCTATAATTTTGCGGGTGCTGCTACTCCCGCTGTTTCCGGCGAAAAATTACTGATGCCTTGCGTCTGGCGCTTGATATGTTTTGATATGGATTCAGAATCTGTTCTCTGGGAGTCACATTTGGAGGGAGGTATCAGTTCAGATCCATTGGTTTATTGTGGGAGAGTCTTCACCGCAGGAGGGTGGTGTCCCTGGATGGAGCATGCTGACGAGAAGGAAGCAAAGAAAGTCATATGTTTTGATCAATTCACAGGAGAAGTTCTATGGAAGTATTCAACGAATGGAAAAGTGTGCCATTCTCCTTCCATTTCAGACAGTGTATTGTACGTTGGATCGGATGATGGATGTATCTATGCTCTGGATGTTGACACGGGAGAATTGATATGGAAAAGAGAAATTGGCACCAAAGTTCAGGATTCTCTCGTGATATTCGAAGACTGTGTCATTGTAGCGTCAGATCTTCTGTACTGTCTGGATAAGAGAAATGGTAACACCGTGTGGAAATTCCAAAGAGCCTGTAGGAATTCTCCCGTTGTGGCATATGATCTCATTTTCTGCACTGATGAAGCTGGAATATATGCTTTGAACAAAGAGGGCAATATCGTCTGGGAGAATCCCTTGGGCTGTAAGATTACATCATCTCTAGTAGCTGATCAAAAGCTCTTTCTCTGGTCGATTATGGGAACACTCTACGCCTTGAATGTATTTACTGGTAATGAAGTATGGCAATACGATACTGGATTGTACAATGAGACGCATCCTGACTATTCAAGAGGGGCCTTGGCCATATCAGAAGGAATACTCGTACTGAGTACTAACCAAGGAAAAGTCATCGCTTTTGGAATTGAGCCAGAATGTCTCTTTCCAAAGGGATTGGAGTGTGAGGAACAAGGGTCATATTGTCTCGCTTATAATCTATATAGTAAGGCTTTGATAGAATGCGAAAATACAGAGACAAAAAAGAACGTCGAAGAGAAATTATCAGAACTGATAGATGAACATGGAGACGAGATTGCAATAGTGAGAGAATTCAGGGAATCGTTAGTAAGTGCATATACTTTGATCTATCAAAATGAAGATGAGGAAGCACTCTCACTTTTGGAAGAACTGCGAGTAGAGGCAAACGAATTAAACCTGGAAAATGCTGAAGAAATCAACTGTCTAGTTGAATATCTTGGCAGAAGAAAGAGCACAATCATGATTAGGATTGTTGTCATCACTGCAATCATACTTCTGACTTTACTGTCACTATTGAAGAGAATGAGGAAAAAAACTACGATTGTTGTCTCAGTGTGTTAAAATGGGTTCTCTCCTGTTACAATCCAATATCACGTTTCAGAACTGTCAGAATCAACACTGCTCAATTCACGGTGGATAATTCAGGGATGTCTTCGCACCATTTTTTCCTGACACGAATCCACCCCCAACAGCGAAGAAAAAAGGGAAGCTGACACATTCTTGATAGATTATGGCCAGTCTTTGACGGGCTTGATACGAGTCTTTTTATACCTCTCGCATATTTAATGGTAGCTATACTCAGCCCTGAGATGTTGAAGGATGTGCTAACGTGAAACCAGTACCCCCTAACCCAGGAAAATCCTATGCATGGTATGTGCTTGGACTGGCGACCTTGACCCATGCCCTTGTAGTGGCCATGCCCGTGATGTGCATGCCAGTTCTTTTCAAGGAGATATCTGAAGACCTGGGACTGAGTCTCGTAGAGGTCGGCACGGTATGGGGGATGGTTTCTATTGCTGGCATGTTTACAGGACTCGTGGGTGGGTCACTTGGTGATCGATTCGGGATTCGCCGGACTGTCAGCATAAGCTGCCTGCTGGCCGGTGTGACGGGTGCTGCAAGAGGGCTCTCAGGTGATTTCGTCACGTTGATTGTAACCAGTTTCGTCTTTGGCCTCCTCCCTCCAGCTGTCCCGCCAAACATTCACAAGACATGTGGCATCTGGTTTCCAGGCAAGCAGCTGGGAATGGCCAATGGTGTTGTCTCAGCAGGTATGGCGCTGGGATTCATGTTGGGGTCATTAATAAGTGCCACCGTATTGTCCCCCTGGCTTGGTGGCTGGAGAAACGTCCTGTTCTTCTATGGTGTTATCTCTGTTGCTGTGAGTATTCCGTGGTGGGTTGTACGATCTGCACCAGATGACTCATCAGTTCATGAGAGCTCTCACATATCGCTGCGGAGGACGCTCTCGCACATAGGTAGTCTTAGAAGTGTGTGGGGTTTCGGATTGATCATGCTGGGAACTGGAAGTTGTATCCAGGGATTGCTTGGATATTTACCCCTTTACCTGAGAGCGCTGGGATGGACAGGAGACGTTGCTGATGGTGCCCTGGCTACCTTTCATGGCGTGAGCCTGCTCTCAACCATACCTCTGGCCTTGCTGTCAGATAGACTTGGTTCACGAAAGGTGGTTCTCACGGTAGCTGCTGTTATGACAACAACAGGGATAGCGTTTTTGTCAGTGGCTGATGGCATCATGATCTGGGTCTCTGTTCTCCTGGTAGGAATTGTTCGCGATGGCTTTATGGCAGTCTTCATGACAATGGTTATTGAAACAAGAGGAATTGGAGCAAGATACGCTGGGACCGCCGCAGGGATGGTGGTTGCCCTCTACCGTCTTGGTGGGTTCCTGTCCCCTCCACTTGGTAACAGTCTGGCTGCCATCGATAAAGGCTTGCCGTTTGTCTTCTGGGCAGCTCTGGCCACGCTGATCTTCCTGGGACTCCATTTCGTCAAAGATGAGAAACCTGGAGAGTCATGACCACTTTCGTGTGCCGTGCGGTGACGCACGAGGAATACTGATGTTCTAACGATCAACTGATCCATATTGCACCATCATTCCAGGAGGGACCATCGGTCAGTTGACTCAGTGACCCGCCATTCTGATCCATGACAAAAACGTTAATTGTAACCTGCGATGGATCAGAGGGACCACGTCGACAGCTGAACACGATGAGCGTTCCATCGGGTGAATACGATGGTAGGTATTCACAGATATCGGCATGATCTCCCAGCATACTCAAATCAATTACCTCACTCCCATCGTGTCTGACTTTTAGAATGTGCCATATGCCCGCTTTTCCATTTTCCTCCCTGTAACTCATTATTCTCTCAAATACAATCCATTGATCATCAGGACTCCAGGAAGGATCATAATTACCGGAAGGGAATCGCTCAGCAGCTTCCCCAGAACCCCCATCATAGATAATCCTCTCATTCTGGCCATTCATATCCATAACCTTCAGAATGAACCTTTGCAAGCTTGTATCGTAGTAATTGTAAGCAATTTCCTTTCCACTATTCGACCAAGCAGGATCGAATTCATTCGCTCCAGGTGTATGAGTGAGGCGGGTCAATTCAGAGCCATCACACCGTATCTTATAAATGTCTGATGTCTGTTCATTATGGGGTATCATCCAAAACACGATCCATTCACTGTCTGGCGAAAAACTGTCCCCCTCTGCCATGCTTTCTGGATCTGTGAGAGGCCGTTCCTGCCCCGTGCTAAGATTGTAAATCCACAGTCTCTTTCTGTCCTCATCTCCAAGTCCCTTTGGATCAGCTGTGTCTCTGTCTGCCTTGGTGACCACGAGATAGGTTTGTGTATTGTCAATTCCCACCAGGAAATGGTGCTCATTGGTGTCGGTTATCCTGGTGATGTGTCCGCCAGCTACATCCATGGAGTATATCTCCTTGGTCCTACCTCCTGTATCCCTATTGGACAGGAAAAGAATCTCTGCTGACGACGGTAAGGGGCGAATTCTGTTCTGAGTGTCGGGAGAAGGCTCGATTTTTTCTTGACCTTTCTCACATCCACAGGTGAGGATTACCATCATAAAAAGGACAGTAACTCGGATCGCGAAGGACACATTCATGACCCTCCTAGAAAAGGAAGTACTTAAACCTTCATGAATTGGGAGGGAAGATGAGATGCTGTAACGGGCACACCCGTCTGATCTAGGATAGGTTTTTATTTTCAGCCAGGTACTCATGAATACTATGAATCCAGGTTTCTTCGGCTCCTCCAATCAGAACCCACTGCGAGATGGCATCATATCATACAGGAGAACTCCTATTGAAATCGAATCCCCAGAAAACATTGGGTATGACAGGATACGGTTTAACCTGACGGAGAGCTCTGTGCCCGATATGGAGTTTACTGATCTCGGCCTGCAGATAGACCGTGCTCTCTCTTATACTGATCACAGAGGTGCTCCTCTTTTACGGCAGTATATTGCAGAGCCACATTTTGATCCAAGGTGTGTCCTTGTCACGCCGGGAGCTGCAGCTGCTCTGTTCATTGTGGCCACCTCTCTCTTGACTGCAGGAGACCATGTGGTGGTCCTGCACCCTAATTACGTGACCAACATTGAAACCCCGCGAGCCATCGGCTGCAGGTCTGATTATCTGCGGTTGAGATTTGACCAAAAATTCGCTCTTGATTTAGAGGAACTTGAGCACTTGATAACACCTGACACCCGTCTGGTGAGCTTGACCTACCCTCACAATCCCACGGGTGCCATGATAACTGAGTCTGAATTGAAGGCTGTCATCGATATGGTGGAATCCGTCCCCTGCTACCTGCTTCTGGATGAGACATACAGGGAGATGACATTTGAAGAACCCCTTCCGATTGCTGCTTCTCTATCTCCTCATGTAATCAGTGTTTCTTCCATGTCAAAATCATACGGATTGCCAGGAATACGCATTGGATGGGTACTTACTGCAGATAGTGAACTGCAGGAACGGTTTCTGGCCGCCAAGGAACAGATTTTCATCTGCAATTCTGTTATTGATGAATATATTGCTGAAAAGGTTCTGTCTGAGAAGGGGAATATCGTGTCTGGGATAAGAAGCCACATTGACACCAACTTCCAGGTTGTCAGAAAGTGGATGCACGCCAATCCGTGGTTTGAGTTCGTCGAGCCACAGGGAGGGTGTGTTTGTTCTCCCCGGTTTAGGGAGCATGTTTCTCTGGACGTGAAGAGGTTTTACACTGTCCTCAATGAAACATATGAGACGTATGTTGGTCCTGGCCACTGGTTTGAAATGGATGATCGGTACATGCGCATCGGCTATGGATGGCCGCAAAGTACAGAGCTTTCTTCCGGCCTCTCATGTATAACAAAGGCTGTAGAAGAACTCCTATGACTTTTGTTGTTCGAACATCAAGGGAGTCAACCTTTCTCCCTAGGCATCAGACCTGAAATCGCAATACTCTGTGGGATTCATCACAGCCCCACAACGTCACAACAGGCACTCGGTATCTATGCACAACACCCAAGAAGTTCGCCTCATTCCCCGGAATGTCTGAAGCGTCTTTCACCTCTTTCTCTCCAATCATGATCATGAATCCAGTGTTGTTGGCTAGTTCAAAGCTGATACTGCAATTGATCAGTTCTAGCTGGCAGAATTCCTTCTCCATCCTTATTCCTGGACACTATCAGACTCAAAACCTGAGCCATTGCAGTAGGATTCTCAAAAATCTTCCGGGAATTGAATAGAAGAGACTGAATGATCTTCCTGTTGAAATCACATTGAGATTTATTTCCAATTGACCCTGAAGCTATGAAGTCATTCCCCAGACACCCGAAGCACAAGGTCCTGGACCAGCAGCTCCTACACTTACTTTCATTCCACTTGCTGGCATCTTTCAATGCCTTACTTATTCTGAATAGTCTATGGGCAGAGATACTATCATCAAAGACATTTCCTATCAGGAATTCCTCATTTTCCAAGAACATAAAACATGGATATATGTCTCCCTTACTGGAAACAGTGTCAGACTGACTTCTACCCGGAATGAAGATGTAAAGCTGAATTATGGTTGATTCAACAGCCTCGTTCCTGTTTAGGATAAATTACTTATCTCTCCCATCGAGATGCAGGCCAAGAAATCTCTATTTTCTTCATCAGGGATGATAGTGAGATCGTTCAAGGACTGACTGCCTTCGCATGATTGAGAGAGTTGGGCGATGTCCCAAGAGTTGCTTCAATGCAGGAGGTAGCCCATTCACGACGGGGAAGGATCCCTCAGAGCATTAGGTCACCATTGCTGATATGTACTCCCTTCTCTTCTTGTACAACACCTAGGATGCTTGCTTCACTTCCCAGCATGTCCAGAACGTCCTTTTCCACTTGCTCATCAACAACTATCACAAATCCAATCCCCATGTTAAAGGTCCTGTACATCTCTTCCTTGTCCACTTCCCCTTTCTCCTGGATCTTAGAAAATACAGACGGAGGTTCAGGCATTTCGATGTCAAACCCGTACTCCGTGAGCCTCTTCAGATTGAGAAGTCCGCTTCCTGTAATGTGGGCCATTCCCTTCACAGTCACAGATTCCAATAATGGCAAGATTTTTCTCACATAAATACGAGTGGGTGTCAACAGCTCAAGAAGAGTTTCCTCATCTTCAGAGCCATCCAAGAGCACACTTCTGGCCAGTGAAAATCCATTACTGTGAATGCCAGAACTTTTCAACCCAATGACAGTGTTTCCTGGCGTGATACCCTCCCCAGTTATAATACTGTCCTTTTTCACACATCCGAGAGCAGTCCCGGCCACATCAAAATTCACTTCATGCCCCCTCATGTTGGGATGTGTGGCAGTCTCGCCCCCAATGATCACAACACCTGCCTGTCTCGCTCCCTCCAGGAGACCTTTCCCGAATTCAGTCAGAAAGTGTTCATCAGTTTCATCCATCACCACATAATCAGTGAATGCTATAGGTTCAACCCCGTTGCACAGCAGATCATTGACACACATGGCCACCAGGTCAATCCCAAGAGTGTCATATTTCCCAAGTCTCTTTGCCACAATAGTCTTCGTCCCCACGCCATCAGTGGACAAAGCCAGGGCGTACTCCCCGAATTCCATTAACCCGGAAAAATGACCGATCTCTGTCAGCGGTTTTCCCAGTCCCGTCCTGAAGGAAAAACTCTCTCTCACTACCTTCGTTATTGCAGACACGGACCGTTCCTCCCGATCAATGTCCACTCCTGCCTTAGCATAGCTCATTTTCATGGATTTTCCTCTCTCTTTGAACAGAGCTTCAGTATCCGCAGAGTCAGGTACGCTGCGTTTTCTGCATTATCAATGCCCACACACGCTACGGGGACACCCTTGGGCATCTGGACAATGGAAAGGAGGGCATCAAGCCCTCCCACTTTTGCAGAAACTGGCACTCCAATAACAGGACTGTCAGTCAGAGACGCGATTACCCCTGGTAGAGCTGCAGACAACCCTGCAACTGCAATATACACATCATACCCCTTTTCTACCAGACTCTGCACTTTCTTGGGATCTCTGTGGGCAGACGCTATCTCCAGATCATAGTCGATCTGATTTCCTTCCAGGATGTATCCTGCCTTCTGCCCGATTTCCATGTCAGATTCAGAACCACATACAATCAAGACTTTCATGAAACCACATGCTTTTCCTTCATCCACTGAGCTTTCCACGTGGGATTCTCATTCGTTTTTATCTCTATGCAGTGAGCAGTCAATTCTGCCTCCTTGATAGCCTCTGCCACTGTATCTGCCAGAGCCAGAGCCACTCCCAGCCTGCGTCCATGGTGAGGTTCGTGGAACGCATAGGGTTTCTTGAAGATCCACACGTCCCCGTGCTGCAGCGCTTTGTCTACCCCTCTGAACTGAGGGTTCCATCCTTCGCTGGGCGATACAATAACATGAGATGCTCCCGGTTTGATGCTGTTCAACACTCTCACCCCATCTTCCTCCTGGTATAACCGAGGTTCAATGGGTACCTGGGACACTGCCCTGATATGCAAGCCAGACTGAGAATATCCTGGATAGTGCGTCTTGAAGGTGACCATTCCCGTATCGTGAGGCCTGCAGCTCACCTCATTGACGTACACCTTCTTGTTCTCAAAATCCAGAAACTGCTCCACTGCGTGGATACCCCTTCCCTTCTTTCCGGCCAGAGCCAATGTGGCTTTCTCAGCAAACTCGTATACCTGATCTTTAACAGCTTCAAACCCTTTCTTTTCTTCCTCATTCCTGTAGATGGGCTGCCAGCTGGAATGATAATCCCCATGCAACTGGTAGTGGCCCAAGGTCTTACAGAAGTACGTCCCATTGTTCCGTACGACTAATTGGTTGTCCTCTGTGTTAAAGGGTATGTATTCTTCCACAATGACGTCCTCACTAGGTTTTCGAGCCTTCTTGCGCTCGTCCCACGCTGCCTCTACATCCTCTTTGCTGTTGACAATGTAGGATCCATGTCCTGATGAAGAAAACCTAGCCTTGGTAATACACGTGTAGTTGAAATCCTTGCATGCAGACTCAAAATCCTCAGCAGAAGACGTGAAATGGTACTTCGACACTCTGACACCTGCTGTGTCCAGAGTTTCCCGCAACTTGAATCGATCCATGGCGATCTTCTGTGCTTCAGCTCGGGGAGAGACAAAAATGCCCTGGTCCTCAAATTCACTGAGAGCCTCCAGATTAATAGCCTCAATTTCAGGCACAATGAAATCTGGATTCTCCCTCTCCACCAGGTACCTGAGGAACCCTTTTTCCGTCATATTACCAGTATAGGCTTTGTCTGCTGGATGCTGGGCGGGAGCACCCATGTATCGGTCAACAGCAACTGTCTCCAGCCCAAGTCTCTGGGCTTCAATAATCACTTCTTTACCCAATTCTCCTGAACCCAACAACATCATTTTCATACGATCACCTCACGTTTCGATTTTCCCGATTCCTGGGATCCAGTCAATATTGCGGCCAATGAGCCCATGCTGCCCTCTGTACTGGTAGACGTCACGCACCAGCTGAGCAGTCCGCACTCTCTTGTCTAGAAGGTCCTGGGACCCAATGTCATGGCGGTGGAAGAGCTTCCAGTCAGAAGTCACACAGTGAGTAGCCTTTTCCGCAATAGCCCCTGCCTCGACGATTGTGTCAGCTTCTGCATAGATTTCCACAGCCCGTGAACCCCCTGTGTACAATTCCCCTGTATCCTGATAGACAGATCCAAAAAACACCTCTGCTCCCAGATTGTGTATCTCTTCGAAGTCTATCTGCAATTTCTTTCCCCTGCCTGTCCCCCGTTCATTGGGGTACCCTTTGGGAGAGACACACTTGACCACGGTGGCCACTTCCCGTATCCGTGGCTTCACCTTGGCAAGGCTTCCCGTGAGATACCCTTCACAGACCTCGTCAAAGTTCTCCAGAATATTCATGACATTGACCGCTTCCGGGTCTCCCAGCCGGGCGTAATATTCAATTATGGTGGGACCCCACTTGTCTGTGAGCATGAACTGCCCTGTAATGACACCACAGTACATCTCGCCTGTTTCTGTCTTGATAGACTGGACTGACTGCTCCATGATCTCCAGTGACTTCTTGTATTCAGAATCCTCAATGAATGGTAGTGTCCCCCGTCCTGATATGGCACCCATTCCCCCAGTCTCGGGGCCAATATCTTCCTCAAATGCATGGGGATGATCCTGCACCAGTGGGAGTGGAATCACGCAAGACCCATCAGTAAAACACTGCAGCGAATACTCCACACCCTCCACCCGTTCCTCAATGAGAATCTGGTCTTCCAGATCCTGCGAAAGATGCTCCTGCATGATCTGTTCTGCATGTTTCTTCTTGGCATCCTTTTTCTCTTCCTTGAGGTAAGCCTGGAGGTCGGCGATAACCTTGACCCCCTTTCCTCCTGCCTGTCGGGCGGGCTTAATGGCAATGCTTCCTGCATATTCGTCAATGTACCGGAGTGCAGTATCTGCATCAGTAAAGGTTTTGAACCGCAACGATCCATGAATGTTATTCTTCTCCAGCAATCGACGCATGAATGCCTTGGACCGTTCAATCTCGGCTGCTTCTTTCTTGGCACCAATGCACACGTGTCCTCTCTTCATGATTTCATCAGAAACGCCGTGGAACAATGATTCTTCTGAGCCGATGAACACCAGATCAGGAGAGACGTCATCACAGTACTCTGCCACTTTCTGAGGGTTCAGGATGTCCACCACCTTGTATGAAGCGAGGCGGGCAATACCCGGGTTCACATAGGGGACAGCAGCGTACACATCATAGTACTGTGCTGCATTCTTGGCAATAGCATGCTCCCGTGCACCGCCCCCGACTAGCAGGAATTTCATTGCGACACCTCCACAGGACACTCACTGCCTGGTTGGCATGAACAACACTCCCCCTGTTCTGTGGGATATTCTCCAGTCATACACCCCGTACACACCGGCATCCCTATGAGGGATGTGAGCTGTTCAACTTTCAGGTAGCTGAAGGAATCAGCTCCAACAATCCTGGAAATTTCCTCTTCTGTGTTATCCACAGCAATCAGCTCATCTTTGGTGGGTACCTCCACTCCGTAGGGACAGGGAGCTATCAATTTGGGAGAGGCAATTCTCACGTGGACTTCCTTGGCCCCTCTCCTGCGCAACAGTGACACCGTATTCCGCAAGGTCGTCCCCCTGACCACAGAGTCATCAATGAGTACCACCCGTTTTCCGGCGACTGCTGTCCGGACGGGATTTAACTTCAGCTGTACACCAATCATCCTCTCCAGTTGAGTGGGCTTGATTGCTGTCCGGGTGGGTCTTCCTGTGCGAACAAATCCCAGGTCTACGGGGATTCCATTCTTACTTGCGTATGCCATGGCAAAGGGAATAGCAGTTTCAGGGACACCGATTACTGCATCTGCATCATGAGGTTCCAGTGTCTCTCCGATTAGCTTCCTCACGGTGTGCACAGACTTGCCAAAAACCTGCGAATCAGGCCGTGAGAAATATACAAATTCAAAGGCGCAGACAGCCTTCTGTTTCGCCTTGTTCTCCAGAGAATCAATGTAGAACTGGTCCACCACAACCACTTCACCAGGTTTAATGTCTCTGGAGTATTCAGCACCAATGACATCCAGAGCTGAACTCTCCGAAGAAATAACTGCCATATCAAAGCCAATCCCTCCAATGCATAGAGGTCTGATACCATAAGGATCGCGGGCAGCATACATTACATTATCCTTGAGCAACAATAAGGCATAGGCACCATCCAGATCGGCAAGGCAGTCTTCAACCTCTTTCCCACTCTTTATCTGGGTTACAAGTCGTGAAACATCAATACTGCCGTCATACACTACGGTGATCCCATCATCGAAGTAGTAACCCTCATTGCGGGTGAATGCTCCTGCCACTCCGCAGTATCCTTTGAGAGGAGAAACATCCAGGTTATCTGCTGTCCCTTTAGCCACAGCAGAATCATTCCCCACTGCCAAGGTAGAAACTTCTTCTCCCCGCGTTTGGATGGCTACCAGCCCGTAATAGAGGAACCGGGAAACGTTCCATATCTCTTCAAATGCATAAATTCCTAATATTCCTGCCATATACATTCCTCCCGTTCTTTTTCTCTCAACGTCTCAAACTGAGCAGTGCAGCACTCTACTGGATAATCTCCGTCTAGGCAGGCCATGCATAAGTCATCCAGTCCCACAGCCTTTCGGAGACCATCGAGCGTCTGGTACGTGACAGAATCTGCTCCTATTGAGTTAATTTCGTCTCTTGATGCAATGAGTTCCTTTTTAGAAGGAAAATCAATACCATAGAAACAGGGATATAGTATCCTGGGGCACGAACTGTACACATGAACTTCTCTTGCACCGGCCTTCCTGATGAGGGATACAATCTTCCGAGAGGTTGTCCCCCTCACAATGGAGTCATCAATTAGCGCGATTTTCTTGCCTTTTACCTCAGACTTGATGACATTGAGCTTGGATACGGCACGTTCTCGCTTCTGCTGTGTGCCCATGATAAAGCTTCTCCCTGCGTACCTGTTCTTAATCAATCCCTCACGGTAGGTAATACTGTGTTGTTCCGCAAACCCTAAAGCCGCTGGACGGGCAGTGTCAGGAACGGGAATGACAACGTCGACATCCTGTTCCAGGTTGAGGTTCTTCCCCAGCTGCAGTCGTGCCTGATACACGCTGCTGCCTTCAATAACTGAGTCTGCCCTAGAAAAATACACCCATTCAAACATGCAGTGAGCGTGTCTTTCTTTTCTCAACTGGGTCCGAATCAGGTCTGACCCGTCCAGGACGATCATTTCGCCGGGGTGGACATCACTGGCAGGGATACCCAACTTGTCCAGGGCTACGGATTCTGAAGCTGCCATGAACCCTCCCTTCTCCCCGAACACCAGCGGTCTGATTCCCCACGGATCCCTGAACACAACGACTTTTCCCTGGTTATCAGCAATGATAGAAACAGCCGAGTAACTGCCCAGTGTCCTGTTCATTACATTTTCTACTGCTTGATCCAGTTCATTGTCAATGAGCTCCTCGGCCATGACATTCAGCAATAGCTCACCATCACAACTGGACTGCAGCCTCCTCTTTCTCTCCATAAGTTCTTCACGCAATTCGCAATAGTTGACAATATTCCCGTTGTGGCACAGCCCCAGCCCGTAGGGATAGTTGACATAGAAGGGCTGGGCATCTCTGGCTGGATCAGTCCCTATAGTAGGGTATCTCACATGACCTATGGCCAGTCTGCTCTTCTGGGCGTTCCAGTTTGAGAATACATCAGAAACGAGTCCAGTCCCTTTCTTCAGGACGATCGTGTCATTATAGCAGAGAATGCCACAGGAATCCTGTCCCCGGTGCTGGATGCTCATGAGACTCTCCAGCGCCAACTGAGAGGCATTATCTTTCTGTCCCGCAATACTCACAATCCCGCACATCTAAAGCCTCCTGGCATATTCTATAACAGACTCAAAGACAAGCCGGCCATGACCGCCTGCTGTACTGCTGTGTCTTGTCCATTCCTGATTTTGATATATGTGAAATGCTCGCTCGGGATGGGGCATCATACCGAACACGTTCCCCTGCTCGTTCGTCACACCCGCAATACTGTACTGTGACCCATTGGGGTTCCACGGGTACCCCGCGTATTCCCCTTGGGGATTCACATACCTGAAGATGGCCTGTCCATTCTCCATCAGCTCTTCAATATATGGTGACACAAACTTCCCTTCAGCGTGTGCTGATGGTATTTCATAGATCGAGCCGATGTCCATTTTCTGGGTGAATGCACAGTGGTTCTCCAGTTTAAGGAGGGTCGGCCTGCACTCAAACCGTGCAGAATCATTGGTGGCCAAGCATGCCTCGGGGTGATCTGAAAGACGAGGCAAGAATCCCAGCTCCACCAACACTTGAAATCCATTGCAAATCCCCCCCACGGGATACCCGTGTTCGACATACTTTTTTAGTGCAGAAAAGAGCCTGCTCTTCATGCGAGCCGCAAAAATGGCTCCAGCCCGCACATAATCGCCACTGGAAAATCCTCCCGGGATCATCAAGCACTGATACTCTAAGAGGGTTTCCGGTGTTAATTCCTTTAGATGGATCATTTCAGGGTGGGCACCAAGTTCCAGAAATGCATCAAACGTTTCCTGTTCACAATTGGTGCCTTCAATGCGCAGAATACATACTTTAATGGGGCTCATCCCATCATCCTCCACAGGGTGTCCTCCCATGCAGCTCGAACCTGGTCCAAAGGCAGGTTAATAACGGGGTTAATAGTAAGAAATCCATCAGTGACCGCACCTATTCTGTGGGCATCTTCCCCTAGCACGTGTTCAAACTCATCTTCTTTTCCTCTCACAACCTCTACTACCCATCGGGAAGGAGATTCGCTGAATAAAGCAGTCTCCAGGTTCCTGTCATCAACTGTTACTGAAACGCCATGGTTTCCCCCAAGAGCCATTTCAGAAAGACAGACACCCAGCCCACCGTGGGATATGTCATGGCAGCTGGCCACACAGCCTTTCTCTATTGCAGCCAGGAGAGCTGATGTCCTCCTTCTCAGAACACCGGGGGATGTCTGCGGGATCTGATTTCCTGTAACGTGTCGCACCTGGTAATACTCTGAACCGCCCATCTCCTCCTGTGCAGTGCCCACCTGGTACAGGCTGTTACCTGACGCTTTCAAATCTGCTGTAACGGCGCAGCGTAAATCCCTCACAATGCCTACTCCCAGAATGGTTGGGGTGGGTGGGATGGCTCCAGAATGGCTCTCATTATAGAAACTCACGTTCCCTGAGACAAAGGAAATATTCATAGCGCTTGCCACCAGGTGAAGTCCCTCTGCCACCTGGAAGAAATCACCCAAGCGTTCGGGCTTTTCAGGGTTGCCAAAATTGAGGCAGTCTGCCAGAGAATGAGGTACAGCGCCCACTGAGACCAGGTTTCTGCACACTTCATCCACGGTGGCTGCTGCTCCCCAATAGGGATCAAGTTCCACCCACCGGGGGTTGACGTCCGCAGTGATGGCCAGTCCCTGGTATGAACTCCTCAAAGGCCGCATGATGGCAGCATCCCCGTGAGTGTAGTACCCGATCTTCCCATTCAAGGGCTTGATGACAGTAGAACCTCTCACTTCATGGTCATACTGCCTGATTACCCACTCTCTTGAACAAATATTGGGTGATGATAGCAATTCGAGCAGTACCTCATTATAGTTTGTGGGTGGTTCCAGTTCCGGCACCACAGGATGAATAGTTCTTACAGTGTAGGGTCTCCTGTACCGGGGAGACTTGGTGAGAAAATCAAGCTCCATCTCCAAAATTTTCTTTCCCTTGTGAGTAATTCTCAATACCTTTTCCGGGATAACTCTTCCAATGACAGTACAGGGAACATCCCATCCATCAAAAATGCTCTTTACTTCATCCACGTTCTCCACAGGAACAGAAAGCATCATTCGTTCCTGGGATTCAGAAACCCAGATCTCCCACGATTCCATTCCTGTTTCCTTCAGTGGGACAGTATCCAGCGTCACCTCAGCTCCATATCCTGCTGCATAGGCCATTTCACCCACGGCACAGGACAATCCTCCTCCTCCCAGGTCTTTCATCCCTGAGAGCAACTTTTTCCCATTGGCTTCCAGACACGCGTGAATCAGGGGCTCTTTGAGAATGGGATCCCCCACCTGCACAGCACTCCGGGATTCGTGCTCTGAGTTTTCATGGAGCTCTGCAGAAGCAAAGGTCACCCCGTGAATACCGTCTCTTCCCGTGCGTCCTCCCGCCAACACAAAGTAATCTCCAGGCGCCCCCACCCTGCTATGGATGATGTCCTCCTTCTTGACAATGCCTATGCATCCCACGTTGACAATACAGTTAGACACATATCCCGGATGAAAGCATACCTGCCCTGCCACAGTGGGAATGCCCACTCTGTTTCCATAGTCCCTTATGCCTGCCACCACACCTGAAAACAAGAACTTGGGATGCTTGACCCCTCTGGGTAGAGAGTCAGCATAGTCAAGAGGGCCAAAAAACAGAGGGTCAATCAAAGCCACGGGCTGGGCTCCCATGCATACCACGTCTCTCAGGATTCCTCCAATTCCCGTGGCTGCTCCACCATAGGGTTCAATGGCAGAGGGATGGTTGTGGCTCTCAAATGCAATGACATACGCATGGTCTTCGTCAAATGTGACAACCCCGGCGTCCTCTTCCACTACCACCATGTTCTGGGACGCCTCAATGGTCAGCAAGACCTCTTTCAGAATGGGCATGGACGTCTTATAGCTGCAGTGTTCTGACCAGGCCTGGCCCAGAGCCTGTAGCTCCACATCCGTGGGGTTTCTCTTCTTCCTCTGGAAGTATTCTTTGACCTGCTGCATCTCCTGCAGTTCCAGGCCAACACCTGTTGCCCGACTGATCTCCTTGAGTTCTTCCTCGTTTGAGGTTAAGACTGGCACATCCATGTCATCCCTTCCTGATATCATACATGTGGATAACAGGGTTGGTCAGCAGCTTGGTGCACATCTCCTGCACATTCTCTTCCTTGTCCATTTCAATGGTGTATACTTTGGCCAGTTTGACATTCTGTACTCCTGAAAATCCCAACAAATGGAGCGCTTTCTTTATATTCTCTCCCTCAGGGTCGAAAACGCCCTCCTTTAACTCAACTTTGATTTCTGCCTTCATGAATGGTCTCTCCTGTAATTTGGAAGTACAACTTCTGGTACAATTGGCGTGTTTTTTCCACCACATCTGGCGGCAACGGTGGGATATCTGGTTCGGGAGCTCTTCTTGCCCGAGCATCATTCAGAGCTTTATGATATCCTGTGTCTCTGTAATATTGACGCACAACCTCCTTGCTCAGCTCAATGCATGTTCCTTCCTCATACGAACGAAGATCCCAGAACCTGTCTTCATCGGCGGTCCCGTAGGTATCTACCACCATGATATCCCTCTTACTATTGAACGCAAATTCCTTTTTTCCATCTACATGGATTAATCCCCTCTTCGTAACTTGCTCATCAATATCTCTATCAATCTTCAAAATGATCTCTACAATCTCGTCATACTCCTGACTGGTCAGTCCTGCAAGGTGAAGGGCTTCCTGTTTCTTGAGTGGTCTGTCAACTTTCTCCAGTTTGGTGGTCACTTCAATGAAAGGGTCTGGTAATGGAGTCCCGTACTCCACCTGGGTTACTCCCAGTGATCTAGGAGCAATGTCTCCAGCCTTCACTCTATCCAGCAGAGAACCTGCCACGTAGTAGCGAGCGATAAACTCTAAAGGTACTAAATAACCCATGTCAGATTGAGAAGGTGATTCAAGCATTTTCACTCTGGATACTCTCATTCTATTGGGAGCTTTCATTTCCTGAAAGTGAGTCTTCAATCCCATGGCGTGTGCGCGCTGAAACCAGTATGCACTGGTCCGGCATAGGGTCTCCCCTTTCCGAGGTATCAATGATGGGATAATTTTGTCAAAGACAGAAATTTGATCGGTAAACTCAAACTCGAGCTCCGTGGGGGACACTTCGTAGACTTTCTTGACTTTCCCCACTTTCCAGAGTTTCATGCTTTTTCTTCGGTTGCTGATTTATAAACGTTTTTGTACATTTCCATGCCTATCCACTTGAGAATTAACATAAATATGTGTAAGAACCATATGAATAGTTCCATGGGTTTGGTGATGTTTCATGGGTTTATGCATTTAAAGGTTTAGAATCCAACAACCTTTAGACAGATTTCTAGAGACACGATTGGAGACTTGCAAAGGATACTTGAATTTCCAGCTCGTTGTTATCCGGGGGGAGAGAATCAATGTATTTTTCCAGATGGCTCTAAATCAGGATTGATTTTAGCCCGTTAGGTCCGAGAACGGTTTGAACAGTCGTCAAATAAGTTCTCATGAGAAAGTTGTCAGTTTTCGTTACAAGAGTCATTTGACACACCTCGCGTTTCCCTGAGAAGAAATATTACCTGAAAAGAGGAATGTTCGCAGGAAAATAGAAAGAAAACAACTATTTATCTCTCCTAAAACACACGATCCATTTCTGATCACAAAGAGAGGCTCTTCTGAAATCACCCCTACTCTTCTACAGCCTTTGAAATCCTGAAAACATCAGCAGGATGTCCCATGGCTCTGCATTCAATCTCTTCTACCTTATGCCTATGCCCTGTGACCCATTCTATGGAGTACTCGATCGCACCCACCAAAACACCACAGACGGAAACCTGAGATGTAACTCCTTCACTCATGAAACAGGCTTTTTGAATCACCAAGAAGTGGTCATCGTTTTCCTGAATATCAATTGAGTCGTGATAGGACCGTTCATACTCTTCTTTGTATCTGTCCAGTATCAATCGCATTTTCTTTGTTTCTGGAACGAGACGCGCTGCCAGTAAGATTGCCTTCACGAGTCTCTGGTTATACTTCTCAATGTCTATCCTCACCGTCTCTCGACCCATCCGGAGTTGCAGACTGCGACTGCCTTTTTCCCCAAACAATTCCATGAGAGAGTTGAAAAACCCTCTAAAATCCTCTTCAGGAATCTGCATTTCGTAATCAGGCGGGGGGAAGTTGTCAATATACTTTTTCAGATTGCTGTGATTCAGGACGGATTTGAGTCCATTAGCCCCTAGAATGGACTCGGTTGATTCCAACCAATTTCTCATTGCATAGTTGGAGACTCTCTTAGCTTCAGGCATCTTCACACCCTCACACCAGTTCTGCCACTTCTTCTGCTGTCCTCTTCATATCCAGGAATACCAGTCCCAGTTTTGCATCTTTTCGTGCGAGAGCCGTTAACACTGCATTTTCACCAGATGCCATCAAGACCACGTACCCATTCTCTCCCTTCACATAGACTTCAGAGAGTCCTCCTCTCGCTAGCTCCCTAGCTGTTCTCTCACCTAGCGACAGCATAGCAGCTGACATAGCAGCTACCCTATCCTCTTCAACATCTCGTGGCAGGGCTGATGCGATCATTAACCCGTCCACCGATACTACGGCAGACGCCTCGATATCCGGAGTTGTCGCTTCTAGGATCTTCAAGAGATCTGTCAACTCTTCAACTTTGGATTTTTTTGCCATTTTCTAGCCTCCCATTCCAGAGTGTTGTCACAGGGAATGCGCAACTCTTCCAGCCCTCACAGGGACTTTCTCAAACCCTCTTTTCGCGGATCTGGGAATATATAGGTTGTGCATGAAGAAATTGCGCAATTCGTCAGGTAACTCATAAAGGTGTAGAAAGGTTTTAGTGAATGCGGGTAATGCCAGAATATGAAACCAAGAGTTGCTGTGGTTGATATTGGGAAGGATGTATACAAGGCTTTCGAAAGGGCAGTTACCCTCATAGGAGGGCTTGATGACATAAACACTAAAGCGAACCCCGTCACTGTCAAAGTAGGCATCTTCAACCATATGGAAGGACACCACCATACGACCCCGCAGGCTGTGAATGCTATCGCCCGGTGGTTTGATAGAGCGCCAGTAGTTCACGTAGCTGAGTCAGACAACTACAAAGGAAAGGCCCTAGACAGGCTGCAGATCTATAAGGAAGTCTTCAGTGACAAGGTGGTCCCCTTCGACCTATCTGGAGATCCAGAAAAGAGACCTGTGGCTGTAGCTCACGAATCCCTGGAATTTTCTCACATTCTGTTCAACCCACATATTCTCGTGAGTACGCACGTCCTTCGAAGAGCTCAGGTGGGGAGTATCCTGAAGAATCTCCTGGGGCTGGTCCCCGATCGAGAAAAAGAGAGATTTCATGAGAAGCTTGTTGACACACTGCTTGATGCCTATGAAGCAGTCAAGGGGATAGACCTTGCCGTTCTAGATGGGACGTACATGTTTGTGGAGACACCAGATGGTGAGAACAGGGAGGCTGAACTCAATATTCTTGTGGTGGGCAGGGATGCTGTAGCAGTGGAAGCCATAGGAGCTTCACTCTGTGGGCTGGACCCTCTTGAGATGCCTGTGATACAGGAAGCTGCCAGGAGGGGGTTAGGGGAAGGCGACGTCCGAAAAATGGAGATAGTGGGAGATCTTGAGTGTGCAAGAAGGAGAATCAGTGAGTCTGATATACTGATATATTGAAAAACATTTATATGTTCATTGAGCTTCAGGAAGTGCAGCAAAAGGAAATCAGAGGTCGAGACTATGGAACGAGGATGTTCGTGTAAGAGAGATCCTGCTGTGATCATGGTTAAAATGGGAACCCAGATGGTAGGTCTCATTGGACTGACAGATCTGTTCGACGAATGGATGTCTAAGGACCGAATGCCTGACACTCTAGAAGAAAAGGAGATACTAGAGGGCGTAAGAAAGAGGAATTACGTGAGCCCACCTTCTGAAAATATCTATGTAGAAGCTCTCAGATCTGAATATGCTTCCTATGTTCGTCATAAGAAGCACTCTGGAAGACAGAGCCCCCGGCCCTGAAAATGGGGAAGAAGCACCTGAAGAATAGTATAAATCCTCTCTTTTCTGTGTCTTCGCTTTGCAGAGATGTCACCTGTCTCATGCAGGGTGGATCTCCCCAAAATCCGCAGCTCTTCTTTCATGAAAGGAAAACACGGGGACCTAATGTTCAGGGCAGGAAACCTCTCTCATACAGAAAACAGCGACATCAATCCAAGAGCGATAACCTTAATAGTCCAGGGCTGCCATATGCTTCATGAGCAAGTTCGTGAAGTATTTTGCTATAAGTGTGATTTTCTGGCTGATTGTTGAATGGACTACTGCTTTCCAGCCGGATTTACAGAGATGGCTGAGTTTCTGGCCAGAAATATGGATTTTTTATATTGGATTTCCACTGATTTTTGCAGTTCTCATCTATAAGAGAATGTGGAGTAATCATAGAATCTTCATGGCGACCCTCATGGAAGTCTTCATTGTGGAGATAGTCTTCACTCAAAACGCGCTTCTTTTCACACTTCCTATCATGGTGCTTGCCATACCTGTGGGGATCTCGCTCTACAGTTTTCTGGTTTTTGTTCCGAAATGGATTGTCGACAGGGAACTGGGCAGAAACAAGTGGAAACTGGCCCTTATGGTGGTGGTGTGGGCTTTCGTATCCTTCGCTACCTATGCGAGCAACAGCGGTGCAGGTGCCTGAACTCCTTTTCCACTCTCTCAGGTAGTTCAGCAGATTCCGTTCACCGTGCGTGATGTCGTGCTGGAGGGGCTTCTTCCTTACGGTATTTGCTTTTTCCTCCAAGAGGTGGTGCTGGAACCCCTGTGCATACCTTCATATGTTCCGTATTTCCTTTCTTTATATGCTCATCAAGAATGGCTGGGTTCTCACCACAAGGTTGGAAAAGAAGGATGTTGCAGTAGACGGTACTACCATAACCGAAGTAGGGACATCCCTTTCAGGCTCCGATGTCATAGATGCCTCCAACCATCTGGTTCTGCCCGGTCTGGTTAACACTCATACTCATTTAGCCATGACGCTTCTCAGAGGATATGCAGATGATGTGCCGCTCACTGAATGGTTAAGAGACTACATCTGGCCCAGGGAGATGAACCTGACTCCTGAAGACTGCTACTACGGTAATCTGCTGGGTAGTGTTGAAATGATCAAATCCGGGACCACGTGTTTTCACGACATGTATTTCTACCCTGATCAAGCCGTAAAGGCAGTCAAGGAATCAGGAATGCGAGCTGTCATTTCTTACCCTTTGGCCGAATTTGGAAATCCAGAGCGAGCAGGGCACATGCTACAAGCGGGACTGCAATTCATGGACACACTACGCACTGAATCCCGGATTGATACCTCATTTGGTCCCCACTCCCCCTCGACCTGTTCGCCAGAATATCTACTCAAAGTACAGGATCATGCCCAGAAGTTGAGCAAACTCGTTCACATCCACCTTCATGAGTCAAAAGATTGGGTTGAGAACTTCTCGAAAGCCCACGAGAAACCACCCATTGAATTTCTGGAATCTTCAGGATTTCTGAAGAATAATGTGTGCGCAGCCCACGTGGTTCACGCAACTGACAAGGAACTGGACATCCTGAAAACACATGGAGTAAAAGTGCTGCACTGCCCTTCTTCCAATTTGAAACTGGCCAATGGGATTGCTCCTGTGGCTAGCATGATCAAGAAAGGGATCTGTGTTGCCCTGGGAACAGATGGAGCGGCCTCAAATAATACACTGGACCTTTTTGCGGAAATGCGGTTGATGACCTTGTTGCAGAAATTGAACGACCCTTCTGCTATGACGTCACGTGCAGCAGTGAAGATTGCCACTGAAAACGGCGGCACTGCACTGAAGTGGAAAATAGGAAGAATAGAAGAAGGGTTCCTGGCAGATATTATATTAATAGATTTAAGGAACCCGTGCATGACTCCCCGACATGATGTGCTTTCAAATGTAGTGTATGCTGCAAATTCCTCGGCAGTGGACACGGTCATCATAGATGGAGAAGTCATCATGGAAAATAGGGTACTAAAGACCCTTCATGAAGAGGACATTGTTGAAAAGGCACGAGAGCATGCATATGATCTTGTAAATCGGTAGGATTCACAAGAGTAAGTTCCACGGTGCAGGAGGTCTTCTCTTGAGTGTTCTCTCCTGTATAGACAGCCACTGGCTTTTCTTTGCTCCACTTTGTACCGGTTGTGACATACCAGAAATTTAAAAACAGGCAGTCCATGACTTTTTGTAAGTCATGAATATGGAGGTAGTAGTATGATGGCAATTGTGAGACCGCCCCGAACATGCAGAGGAGTTCTCCGTGAGCTTGTTAAGACCATGAGAGGACGCCACCCGCGGATAGCTTCGCGGCACTATGGAGAGATCTTGATAACAATTGGCAGTCTGACATTCGGAGGATCGACAACGACGGTGTCTGAAGTGACTGCAGAATTGAGATCAATGGGGTTGTGTTCTGTATTGAGCGATGGCCAGATACGGAGCAGAATCAAGGACCTGAAGGCAGAATCTTATATGACAATGGAGTACAGAGGACCAAGACTCCTTTTTGTGCACCAAGCCAAAGGGGTAATCAGATCATGGAGCGTACTCCTGGAAGTATTCAAAGACCTGGAAGGGTGTCTGGCTAAGCACCCTACCGCTCTCAACACAGTTACCCCTGAACTGGCGCAATTGAGAGCAGCACGAACCCACGGGGACTTCATTGGGTCCATACGAGTGTACAACAGGATAGTGATGAGAATCGGGTTCATGGTCAATTGTGCTGTGTATTTCATCGAAATGAGAGGAGTGGCGAAGAGAATCGAGATGACAATTAAGGGTTGGAAGGTCTACTTCTGCAGGTCATAGACTATCACGTGCAGGTGTTGTCGAGGAGATATTCCTCTCCCAGATCTCTTGAAAATCTTTATATGGGCCCTCTTGAAAGAACAAGGGATAACTATGAATTTCGATCCTGTTACAGATGATCCTGCCCCAGACCCTGTGTATCCCGCTGCCCTAGAACCTGTTATCATCAGAAGTAAAGGGTCAGATATGCTAGGAAATCTCTACGTTGCACGTGGAGAAGGTCCCCACCCCGTGGTAGTACTGCTCCACGGATTTCCTGGAAGTGAGTGCAACTATGATATGGCACACGTGCTGCGGAGGGCAGGATGGAATGTACTGGTCTTCCATTACAGGGGATCCTGGGGAAGCAAGGGCTCATTCTCCTTTTCCAACTGTGTGGAGGATGTATCCTCAGCTCTCTCCTTCCTAAGAGCAGAAAAATGGAGTCAAGCATACCGGGTGAACCCTGACAAGATCGTGTTGGTTGGGTACAGTATGGGGGGATTCGCCAGTATGATGACAGCAGTGAACAATCCCGGTATTTCTGCTGTAGGGTCAATTGCAGGGTTCAATATTGGGCTCTTTGCCCAGAGCATCATAGGGAACAAGGAGGCAGAGAAACTGGCCATTGCATCCTTCGAGAAAGATCTGGCCCCTTTGCAGGGAACATCGGGGAAGGCCTTGATCCAGGAGATGATTTCTCATGCAGAATCCTGGAACCTCCTCACCTACAGTGAAGAACTGGCAAGAAATCCCATGCTGCTCATAGGGGGGAGCCGAGATGAGGTGGCACCCGTGTCTGTGCATCATTTTCCACTAGCGAGAGCTATCAAGGGACATCCCAACAAACTTTCAAGCGTCATTCTGGAGAGTGACCACCTGTTTCTGGACAAGAGGATTGCTCTAACCAGAACAGTACTGAACTGGCTGAATACGCTCTGAGCTCTGAGAAAAGTTAAAAGGGTATATGTGAAGTCTGGCCATGCATGCTGTTAAGGATGAGATTATTGAATTCACTGAACAACTGATACGAATACCCACTGTCAACCCGCCTGGTGACTGCTATAAGGAGTGTGTAGCATTTCTCAAGAAAAAATGTGACGAACTGGGGCTGGAAACCACGGTGGATACGTGTGATGGTCTCCCTTCCATAATCGGTGGGGATGGGAAAGGGGTTCTTCACTTTCATGGACACTACGATGTCGTTGGAGGAAATAAATCCCAGTTCACTCCTGTAGTAAGAGAAGGAAAGCTCTATGGGAGAGGCTCGTCTGACATGAAGGGAGGACTAGCTGCCATGTTATATGCCATCTCTGAGGTGCAGCACCCCAATATTAGCTTCTCCATAACGCCTGATGAGGAGACAGGAGGCCTCCACGGATTCGCATGTCTTCTAGATAAGGGGTTGATATCTCCCAAGGCCGTGATCATGCCTGAGGTTTCCTCCAACACGATATGGAATGCCTGTCGGGGAGCCTTGGCTGTGGAACTAGCAATAAAGGGAAGGAGCGCTCATTCTGTCTTCCCCCAGCAGGGATCAAATGCTTTTGAAGCCATGGTTGACACTGCTGAAACGTTCCGTGAAATCGACCCGGGTAGGGGTACAGTACTCTTGGGAGGTTCAGTAAGGGGAGGAACGCAGTTTAACATGGTCCCTGAATCATGCTCATTCAGTGTGGATTGGCGATTTCCTTCTTCTCAATCTCTGGATGACATAAGAAACAGTATATGTTCACTCATTGACACCATGAGAAAGAAAGGGGTCACCATTGAATCAGAGACTCTTCTGGAAAGTGAAGGGTTCTTAACACCGGAAGATGCGGAAATCTGCACATGGGTGGCTGATGCTGTCAAGGAGGTGAAGGGCTCCGTCCAGTTTGCTGAGTGTCCTGGGTTCCTGGATATACGACACTGCGCTCACAGAGGTATTCCTGCAGTCGCGTATGGTCCTGGACTGCTGGAAGTGGCCCACGGCCCTGATGAATATGTGATGGTCTCGGACATAGTGGATGCTTTCTCCACTTACTGCCTGGTTGGGAAAAGGGCAGTACAACAGATCTGAAAAGATTCCTCATGATGGTGATTTGACATCCCATGGGCTGCAATGGAACCTACTGGCTAGGATATCGGTTCATCATTTATGAGTAATTCCTTGAGAACTGAAGAACCAGTAGAATCTACTGAAACTATCGCAGAAATTTCAGCGTCCCTCATATCCTCAATACCTCTGCCCTCCCCCTCAGGAACAAAATAACTCTCTATTCCCCATTCGACAAATACGAGACTCCCGTACGTTCGTGTTACCCTTCCTTTCATACATACCTGATCATTGCTCAGCAAGGGCTTCGCATGATGAGTAGAATCAACAGTCCAGAATTTCTCCTTTTTTGACAGAATCGCATAGACAGTCTCTCCAGGTGAAAACACAGTGTCATAGGATACATCTCCCAAATCAATTGCTGAAATCTCATATGTCGGAGCAACGTAATCCCCTCTGAATAAATCTCGCGGATCGACCGGTGCCACCTTCAGCAGGATTTCCTGTCCGGTGTATACGATGTACAAGTTCACACTGATAAACGCCAATATGACTACTGCTGGAACAGACATCATCAGAATAAATCGCCTCCTATTCATGGCGAGCCTCCATATCCTGTATGAGAGAGCGTCTCTTTCTCTCCAGATACCAGCCCATCCCCAGAAGTATGAATCCACCAGTGATAAAAGCAAGTGCCCTGGGTAAGAACCGATACAATGTCGTAAAGTATAAATGCAGGATTCCCAGCACAAAAAAGGACATTCCAAGATTAACAAAAGAAGTGACAGCTTTGTAGTACCCTATCAAGATACTACCAATGGATAACGCAAAGAACATCACAGTGAACACTACAAACAGCAGCGTAGCCACGGTGGAACTTAGTTCAGTGTAGGTAAGATTACCGTATGTGACTGATGTCGTTACATTCTCCCGAAAAATCGTCAGCAGCCAAACACCAACCCATCCTGAAAATGCCAGCAAAAGAATATAGAACTCGTGTCGTACCGTTCTGAATTCCTTGTATCTCAATCGAGTGTAGCCAATTGAAAGCAAGGCAGTCGTGCCAAACAGAATGAACAACAGCTGAAGTGTCCAGTTCTTCGGGCCAATTTCTGCAAAGATCCTTTCATACGCTGTTCTCAGACTGAAGTAGAAATAGGATAGCAAAATGAAAAATAACCCAGAATTCTGGTACGTGAGGCGAAAATGGGCATAGGATGTGATTGTTGTATGCACCTGTCCAAGACCATAGAGGCACATGCCAAACAAAAGATACAGCATAAATGTCTCAAATGTACTCTGGTAGAACTGTCTCATGTTTGAGGCATAAAGGATCATCCACAGAGCAGCTGTGAAAATGTTTAGCCCCAGAATAGATTTCTGATTGAACCCATACCCCAGAGGAGATATAGCTACAAACCACAAGAATACTAACCAGTGGGTACCCGCGTTCACGTTGAATATCTGAGCAATCAAGAAGAGCGTTGCACCGACGAGTATGGAACCCAAAAAGAGGAGAGCACTTCCCACTCTTGGATGCAATCTGGTATCATATTTCAAGCTCCAGCCCACCACGTACGTGGCAAATGTTGTACCAGTTGACAAGAGTAGCTTAAGAGAATCAGGAATCTTCTCCCAGTTGGAAGCGACGGCCAGAATTGCCCCGATTCCTATAAGAAATGCACCTAGCACTGAAACTACGGTGGTCAGTCTTGATTTGTCTCTAGTCTTTTCAGAAGTAGGAGGTTCAGCCAGACCATACTTTGACAGAATTGCACGTGCTTGGTACTCAGTAATAATTCCCTCTGTTTCCCATCCTGCAACTTCTTTTTCAAGCCACGTCTCTTTCTGTTCCACACTATTCTATGGTCAGCTGCACTTATTAGGTTTTTCCGAAAACCTTAAAACCATGAAAGCTCTCAGTTATGTTAATGCTTTTCGTGGAGAGTGTACCAATGAAAAGGACAATCCATGACCCAAATACCCGAAAGATGACCGTGGGCGGCATAGTCATCGTTCTCATAATACTTCTGACTTCTGGATGCACTGATATTATCTCTGTCAGGCAAAAAGAACAGCATATTGAAATCCCTCAGTATGCGGACAAGGTTACTCTCACAGTGTACACTACTCCCGGTTGCGACTTCTGTATCCAGGTTGAAGCGTGGTGCGAAGAATTGAAGAGAGAATACGGTGACAGAATTCTCATCAGATACGTGGATGTCACCACCGAAGGGGGATGGGATGAATTCAAGAAAGCTCGCCTCAACATCACTCCCTCCGTGGTGATAAACGGGGATACGCTTCAATTCAACGAAATCACCAGAGAGAACCTCAGAGAATCTATTAGAACAGCCATGGGAGTATTCTAATTTTCATTGTTGTTGAAGAGAAACCTCGGAAGATGTCGCTTCCAGGTTACTCGTGTCAAATGTGACTCTTAAAACATGCAATCTTCATAAATTGCATGCAATACTAGATTCTGCTCGACTATGCTAGACTATGTGAAAAGTTTAAATGGTTTGAGTTCCCTATCCCAGAGGTGAGAACATGGGTAAGAAAGAAGTCGTCCTCACAAATTTCCGTGACAAGATGGGAGAGCTCCTGCCTATCACGGGACAGCTCATCATTGTCACTACGGTAAATGACAAGGGCACTGTCAATGCAGGACTTAAGTCAGATTTCATGCGAATGGTAACAGAACCACCTATCCTCGGGTTCTCGTGTAACCTTGCCCACCACACTGCACAGAATATTCTGCAGACTCACGAATTTGTGGTGAATATTCCTGGAGAAGAAATCATTGAGAAAGCTATGGAAACTGCAAAGGATTACCCAGAAGGTGTAAATGAACTGGAAAAGGCGGGGTTGACTGCCATACCTTCTTTCGCAGTTGGTCCACCCCGTATTGCTGAGTGCCTCGTGCATCTAGAATGCAGAGAAGAGTGGAACAAGACCTACAAAGACGAGATCATAATTCTTGGACAGGTAGTTTCTATGTCTGCAGACGAAGAGTTCCTTGAAGCTCAATGTGAAGAGCGGTACAACATGGTGAGACCTTTGTTTCCTTTAGGAGAATGGCTCTACGCAACTTTGGGCGAGATCAAGCAGTTCCCTTGATGAACTGGTCTATATCATGGTCCACGGCACCTGAAAATTGCGAGGATTCTCTTGGTTCTGTTGTAATACGACTGAGAAACTGGTCATCGAGAATGATTCGGGTCTCCTGAATCGACCGATATCTTTTGTCTGGATTCTGAAATCGGATGTGAATCTGCCTTGCATCGTTCCCACTCTCAAGGAAAAGGGACCACAACCTTTTTAAAGATGAACCGAGGAATACTAGACTAGCCGCGGTAGCTCAGTTGGGAGAGCGCCAGACTGAAGATCTGGAAGTCGCTGGTTCAAGCCCGGCCCGCGGCACCTTTTTGTCTTGTAAGGTTGGATGTGTCCTTCATTGTGTGACAGGGTATCGACTCCTGAGAATTCCAAGAAGGATTCAAGGCCCAGGACTACAGAAAAGGAAAAACAATAGAATGTTTAGAGTGCAACAATGACATCCTGACTTTACACACTGTCCAGGGCCTTATTATCAATCCTCTTTTGCAATCTCCCTTTTAATGTCCTCTTCAGTCAAAACCCTCTCGCAATAGTAGCACCTGATGCGCATAGGGCTGGTGCCTTCCAACTGGAATTTGGTTTTCACGGGCTCGAAATGGGTAATGCAATTCGCGTTGGAACAGGGCAGAATGTCCACAATTTCAGACGGGATCTCAACTTTTTTCTTCTTCGCGACCTCGTATCCCTTGACAATATTTACTGTAGCGTTGGGCGCTACCAGGCTGATCCGATTCACCTCGTCTTTTGATAGTTCTCTATTCTCAACTTTTATGATGTCTTTAGTTCCACTCTTCCCGCTGGACACATTGACAGCAATAGATATGGGGGCTGAAAAATCCTCCAACCCCAGAATTCGAGCCACTTCAAAAGCCTTGCCAGGTGTAATGTGGTCAATGACTGTACCATTCTTGATGGCTGAAATCTTCAATTCCCTTTTCATGGTTCCCACCCCAATAAGGAAGCTAATAATGCCATACGAACGGGGATGCCACTTCCTGCCTGCTGAAAATATAGGGCATTGTGTGTGCTATCAATCTCGGGATCAATCTCATCTACTCGAGGCAGTGGATGAAGGATCTTGGCACCTCCCAAGAATTCGAGAGACTCTTTGGTGATCTGGTAACTCCCCTTGACTTTCTCATATTCCTCAACATCGGGGAAGCGTTCTTTCTGTATGCGGGTAACATATAGCACATCCACCTTCAAATCCTCAAGTTCTTCCACCTGCTGGAAAGATATTTCTTTCTCAGTCAAGTCTTCTCTGATGTGGACAGGCATTTCCAGTCCAGGTGGAGACAAAAACTGCAGGGCAACATCATACCAGGACAAGGCATAGGCCAGAGAGTGCACGGTCCTCCCATATTTCAGATCGCCCATCAATCCAATGCGCAGTCCGTCTATGGTGTTGAGGGCTTTCTTGATGGTGTATAAATCCAGCAGTGTCTGGGTGGGATGCTGGTTCACTCCATCTCCTGCATTGATAATGGGTACTTGAGCTACCTCAGCTGCCAGGCGGGCTGCTCCGTCTCTGGGATGCCTGACAACAATAATGTCTGCATACTGTTCTGCAATTCGTACTGTGTCCTGCAGAGTTTCACCCTTCGCTACAGAACTGGACCCGGACTCTGAAAATCCAATTACTGTGCCGCCCAAGCGGTTCATAGCGGACTCAAAAGACAATCTCGTTCGGGTAGACGGTTCGAAAAACAAAGTGGCTAGGATTTTCGCCTCCAGAATACCTGTTCCTTTGGTGTATCCTTCCATTATTTTCGCATTTTCAAGGACTTTCTCGATGTCCGCTCTATCAAAGTCCTTTATACTGATGACATCTTGCATGACAGGAAATATATTTTTGACGTATAGTAATTTAAGGGTTTCGGTGGAGAAGGCAGCAGAGTGATGGTATTGCTGTATCACCTGTATTAAGGAGTTGAAACCAGCAAGGAGTCCTGTATATAAAGCTTTAGAATATTTTCAAGGAATTGATGCATTTAGACAAGATGTCCCACGAATTGACCTTGAGACATCCACCTATACTTTCTAGGTATCCAGTGAAATGGTTTTTAAGGCAGGAGCACCAAGCGGACTCGACCTGCCATGTTGTTCAAGAATCTGAGAGTCGTCACGTCCAAGGGTACTGTCGATTGTGATATTCAGGTTGATCATGGGTTGATCACTCACATAGGAAAGGATATCCCGGGCGAAGGTACTGATTTCTCAGGGTCATACACGTTCCCTTCAATAGTCGACCTTCACGTTCATGCCAGAGATTTCAATCAAAGGTACAAGGAGACAGTGAAAACGTGCACGGAGGCTGCAGTAGCGGGTGGGGTCACAACAGTAGTGGACATGCCAAATACTGATCCTCCCGTTATCACCAAAGAAGCATTTGAGATGAGAAAATCTCTATTTGAACGCGAAAGTGTCTGTGACTTTGCATTGAATTTTGGGGTTGTGGACACAATGGAGGAGATCTCACAAGTAACCCCACTGTTTGTGAAGGTGTACCTGTCTGAGACCACAGGGCATATTCTTTTTAGAGGAGACTCAAGGGAACTTCTATCTCTAGGAAAGCCGATTGCAGTTCATTCCGACCTGGAAACCACAAAGGAATGGTGCAGATTGAATAAGGGAATTCTGTATGTGTGCCATGTAGCATCAAAGCCGGAAATCGAGTTTTTGAGAGGACAGCAGGTCATCCGGGAGGTAACCCCTCACCATCTGTTCCTGACCAGGAGTGACGATGTACTCAGTACAGTGAAGCCTCCCCTGGGACGTGAGGAAGATAGAAAAGCTCTCTGGAGTAATCTAGGAAGTATTGATGTTATTGGGTCAGACCATGCCCCTCATACTCTTGAAGAAAAGATGCAGGGCGCTTCCGGGATTGCAGGGATTGAGACCATGCTGCCGCTGTTGCTGCATGCCCGCCACAAGGAGTTACTGACTCTGGAGGACATTGCCTTACGATTGTGCGACATTCCTTGTAAGCTCGTGAACTCGCTCCTTGGCTATAGAAAGGGGTTCTTTGTGGGAGCAGATGCTGATTTCACCATGATCGACCCGGGAAAGGAATGGGTCATTGACGCTTCTGAATTCAAATCAAAGGCAAAACACTCGCCATTTGATGGATGGCGGGTGAGGGGAAAAGTGGTGAGGACTTTTGTCAAAGGGGAATCTGTTTTTGAAGCTGACCTGTGAACAATCCGCGTACATGAAGACGCATATTGGTTCTTTGATAGTCTTCTGGCTCGATTTCCATATGTGAGTAGTGACTTGTAAGGTTTTATCTCTCATTCAGCCAGCACTTCTGGTCTTGAACTACCCTTTGTCCGTTAGAGCCCATTTTATCACATTTTCGGCAAAGAGAAAATTATCGTCTTCAACCTCTTCGCCCGGATCTGACCAGACACTGGAATCTCCCAGACAGAATACCTTCCCTTTCTTCTCATGCAGGGCAGCCACTACGGGTTCTTTCCTGTACACTTCAGACACGTCATGCCGGGAACCAGAAGCCACCCCTTCAGCCGCATATCGCCTTCTCTGCCTTAGTAACGTGATTGAGCAGCCCCTCCAGTAATGAAGCAGTCGTACCCCTCTGCATACGGGGTGTTCACTAAACTTCAGGATCACATTCTCCCCATTGAAAACCACTCCATCATCATTGAATCGCATTCCAAATGGACTGGAAATCACGTTTAGAATCTCATTGCACCCGTATGAATAATATCGCGGCGTATTGTGGTGATTCCCGACAAGGACCAGTGATCCCCCTTGAAACACAAAATCAATCAGAGCTCGAGTTTCATCCAGGGCGAAATAAGAATGCGGTTCAGCTATCACCATGACGGTAGCCTGAGAAAGGCGAACCATAAACTCTTTTCGAGATGTGAGTGGAGTCACCTCTTTTTTGATACTTCTTTCCCATACTGCATAAGACCGTTTTTTCTTCACCTCTGAAATTGTACAGAATTCACTGTGCGATTCATCAAACAAAATCATGTACGACATTTATTGTGATCACATTTAAAATTTCCTTTTCTTGTTCATTTATCATGATGGAGTATACCCGATCTCACGTATGAGAAAGTCATCACCGCAGACCTCTACAGTCAAAACGAGAACCGTGTATTCGTCCTGGAGAGGAAGCTGCACTGTCACATTCTTTCCTGTATTCTCTCTAGAGATGGTCTGAAGAAGACGACGGTTCCCCCAGGCATCAATTTCATAAATTTCAATATCCCCCATGCCTTCATCTTTGTATTCCATCACAACTACTCCTCCTGACACGTTAACCACCAGAAGTTGCAGTCCCCTCTCAGATGATGGAGCAATGACACCGAGGTCTGTTCTCACCCATGCACCCTGGGTCCCTACGTTCTCAGACAATTGCAGACAGTTCTCTACTCCTACCAGGAGGGACACTTTTTTCAGGACGAAGTCACTGTCTCCTTTGAAAAGAATGGTTGCTTCTTCCAGGTGAGAAAGAGGGAGTAATAATGATCTTTCCTCATCTGTCAGGTACGTGTACACAGTTTCCACATACGTATCATTCACGTAGATGTCAATCTGCTGGTGCGTTGTATCTGCATAGTCTACCTGCAAGTACAGTCCTCCATGGACTCCGAAAGAAGTTATAGGGTTGAAAAAGAGAGAGATCATGTTCTCAGACGAATGAATCTGTTCTATTTCTGTGACTGTATAGTACACTGTTTTGTGACGACTATTGAAATTCACTTCAAACACGTATGCATCTCCTTTCTTGACCACTGACTGATACAATGGAGAATCCAGTAAGAGCTCCGGGTGGAGATCAAGCCATCTTACTTCCCTCCAGGCAGGAACGTATATGTATTGGATGCCGTACTTCTTCAAAGCCATGAGCGCCAGATCAGAATCAGGTGTATGCGTGAGAACCATTAGATCAGCCAGGCTGTTGTAAGCCTTCAGTCTTTCTATGCAGTTGTCGCCCCTGTATCCTGAAAAGAAGGGAAAGACCACCCTCCTTTCGGCCAACACAGGAACCCATGAGGAACAGTCTGCCACCGGGCCCGTGTTTAGAATGACCGTATTCTGGGGTGTATACGTGGAAATCCAATCTATGACAAATTGGTCGTCACCATTCATCTGAACCTGCGTGAGTGGGTCCTGCGAGAACGAATGGAAGAGGTTTGCGTGGTGCATCCCTGCTGACACAAGGATCAGAATGACCAGGAACCCTATAACCTTCCTGGAACCAATGTGTTCTTCCATGTAGGAAAGAAGTCTCCCTGACATGATGGAGAGCGGCATGAACAAGAAGAAAAAGAACCTGTTGGGAGAAATGGTGTACCAGCCTGGGTACCGTACCTGGAAAACCGATAACAGGGGAAAAACCATCATGCTCCCACCCCATACACTCAGAATCCATTTTCTCTCAGTCACCATACACCCTGACACCCCCAAAAAAAGCAGGAGCGGACTGATAATGCCGATGAATTTTATCACGTTCTGTACTGACACAAAAGAGTCAATTCTGTACCAGGCAGCAAACGTTAGGAATTCCAGCTCAGAGAGTGGCTCTAGGTTGAACCTCAAGAAGAAGGGGATGCACAGGAAAAGAATTCCAGCACCAACAGCGATAATGAGGCGAGCTGCTCCGAAATTCTTCTGCCACACCCAGTAGAGCAATGCCCCTCCCAGGACCATGCCCTCCATGATGAAAATATAAGGGTGAGTTTCTGCGGCACCTGCACATACCAACGTTACACAGAAGATTCCGAATATACTATCTCCTCTCCTGAACCGGCAGGAGATACTGGGTTTCTGGAGCATCAACTCACAAAGCAATGAAAGTCCTACAACGTGCAGTGCGACAGCAAGTAGATTAGGATAGGTCCCCGTGGAAGACAACCGCTGGAAAAATAAGGATAAGAAGGCAAAGGAAAAAGCAGCATAAATCCCGGTCTTCCAGTCAAATAAAGCCTTTCCCAAATAGTAGAAGGAAAAACAGGCAAGAGAAGCAATAAAAAAGGTGGCAATCATGAGAGAACGTACCGAATAATCGACGATGACTGCCAGCCCTGCAGTGATATGGTATCCCAGAGAGTAGGTGAGTGTGGATAGCTCTGGGTACAAAAGACCGTAGTCCTGAGGCAACGCATGTTGAGAAACCAGATGCTCAATGAAAGGGATATGAAACTTCATGTCATCTCCGGGAGGCATCCATTGGAAAAACTGGTTCCAGGGGTACAGGTACGAACCAACAAAGAGACAGCAGAGAACTAGGATGAACACCCCCCAGTAGTGCTCACGTGACACCACCAGGGGTTGCCTCTCTGCAAGAACGGCACATACAAAGGATATGCCTCCCAGAATGTACCAGGTGAAGATGTGAAGCCCTGACGTTAAATAATAAAAGACAATCCAGAAGGAAATTCCCACCAAGAGTGGGAGTCCTGCAAGTTCCGGTACATCAACCTCTTTTTTAACCAGAGATATGATGAGTAGCCCAGGGAAGAAGCTGAATAACCCCAGGGAGAAGACAGGTCTCAAGGGTGTTTCCAGCCCTGTGAGCAGGGCCAGGATAAGAAAAGCGATCACTGTGGGGTGCTTCAGCTTCATACGTATTCTTGGCGTGCCTGCTTATAAAGGTTGAAAACGGCACATCCTCCAATCATGGGTGATACCTCCAGTCCAAAATGGAGACAGCTTAACCTTTATATAAAAATACTGGTACAAGTACAGAAAGAGAGGCATGACCCATGAGCAACGTAGCACTCATTCCTGCTGCCGGGCGGGGACTACGAATGTACCCCATGACAGAAAGGAAGCCAAAAGCAATGCTTACCATTCACGGGAAACCCCTTCTCCAGTATAACCTGGAATTGCTCAAGACCAACCTAGACTGTAAAACAATACACATTGTGACTGGAAAGCATGGAGACCAGGTAAGGTCTTATTTTGAAGACGGGTCCTCACTGGGATTGGAAATCAACTACATTACCCAGGAATATCCCAGAGGGATAGGCCACGCCATTGGACTTGGTGAAGAGTATATTGATTCACCTTTCTTCGTTATTCTAGGGGATGAAATGTACATCAACACCAACCACAATGAGATGCTTTCTTTGTTCTCCCGTGATTTCAATGCTATTTGTGCCGTTCAAAAGACAATGGATATGAAAGCTATCAGCCAGAATTATGCCGTGTGCCTTGAAGGTGATAGAATCCTGTCTCTGACAGAAAAGCCAGTGTCACCGAGGACCGATCTTCTGGGTGTGGGAACCTACGCATTTTCTCCAGTGGTATTCGATTACATCAGAAAGGCTTCTCCTTCCTCCTTGCGGAATGAGATTGAGATTACTGATATTATTGACATTCTTGCCAGGCAAGAGTCAAAGGTCTATGCTTTCTTTCTAAGAGGATTCTACACCAATATCAATACAGTAAGAGACTTGAATCGGGCCACGTATCAGTGGCGACAGTCCCACTTCGATTCTTTTGATACTTCTGTTGTTATACCTGCATACAATGAAGAAGAATGCATTGGAAACGTGATAGATGATTTCTCCAGCCAACCTGTGAACGAAATTATTGTGATAAACAACAATTCTATTGATGAGACAGCAGCAATCGCAGAGAAGAAGGGAGCCCGGGTAGTGTTGGAACCACAGCAGGGATACGGGAATGCACTGAAATGCGGCATGGAGGCCGCAAAGGGAGACATCCTGGTGATAACAGAAGCGGACGCCTCTTTCAGATCAAAGGACCTCCTCATGATTGTGGATCACCTGAAAGATGCTGACATGGTTGTTGGGACCCGGACCTTCAGGGAGTTGGTGGAACCGGGGGCCAACATGGATTGGTTCCTGAGATGGGGGAATAGGGCTCTGGCAAAACTGGTGGAAACATTGTGGTGGAAGAAAGGTGCTTCATTCACCGATGTGGGGTGCACATACCGGGGACTGTGGAAATGGACCTACGCCAGAATACGGGACACCCTTCGAGACGAAGGAGCAGCTTTCTCAGTGGAAATGATGATTGAAGCGCTGAAGGCGGACATGACAGTGGTTGAGGTAGCAGTCACGTACGGAAAGAGATGTGGAGGGGAGTCAAAACATTCTGCAGGGAGAACACAGAATGTGAAAACAGGACTTCGTATGTTTGCTGTGATCATAAGGAAACGTTTAGGACTACCCTGATTCAGGATTTTTTCAGGCTTTTTCTCAAACATCATCTGAGTAGCCTACGAATGAGAATATCTCGCAAAGAAAAAGAGTCTAATAACCATTAGATCTAAATACTCGTGCGGGATGGAAAGTAAAACCTTTAGGAGGTGAACACATGTTCATGAAATCTGTGGTTAGTGACGAGAACCTTAACCTGAAGGACGAAAGCGGAACACTGTATTGTGCTCTTGAAGTCCAGCCAACATTCTGTGCTCTTGAAGTCCAGCCAACATTCTGTGCTCTTGAAGTCCAGCCAACATTCTGTGCTCTTGAAGTCCAGCCAACATTCTGTGCTCTTGAAGTCCAGCCAACATTCTGTGCTCTTGAAGTTGCTGTGCCATAACGCGCACACTACTTGATCTGGTGATCGCCATGTACGTTAGTCGTTATACTTTCTTTTTTCCAATTTCTGATACAGAGGACATCATCTTGGTGAATCCTCTTTCAGGAGCTGTTGATATAGTTGATAAAGAGGTTATTGACGTCATCAAGACCTTAAGTCAGGGGGAGTTGGTGAATAACAGAGAAATACTCTATGAACTGGCAAGGAGAAGATACATTTATCTAAAAAAAGAAGATGAAGAAAAGTTGATCACAGAAGCTTTCGAGCAGTGGAACAAGAACCTTGCTTCAGAGCCCGAGTCTTTTTTTATCTATCCAACATATGGATGCAATCTCCGCTGCACCTACTGTTTTCAGACAGAGGACATGAGAATTGGAGATGTTATCAAACCCCGTCTTGTTGACAAGGCATTTGAGGTCATGGAAAAATTCCATTCAGAAGGAGGAGCCAAAGAACAGCCCTTGCTCACCCTATTCGGTGGAGAACCACTGATGTATCGCAAAGAGCAGAAAGAAGCAGTTACATACATCCTCAAGAAATGCCAGGATATGGGATTTCACTCAAAAATAATTACGAATGGGGTTGATCTTGGTCATTACATAGACATAGTCCGGAAATATGTGGATAAACATATTCAGGTCACCCTGGATGGACCGAGAGACACACACAACAGGAGGAGGATTTTCGCGGATGGATCGGGAAGCTTTGACCGAATTGCAGATAACATAGACAGGGTTCTAAAGGAAATAGGAATGAACATTGCACTGCGCATCAATGTGGACAAAGAGAATCTCTCAACACTGCCTGAGATGGCCTCCTTTATCATAGAAAGAGGCTGGAAGGACACCGGGTTGATCACGCCGTACATTGCGGCTGTGAGGGATTCTGGTTGCATTGGACAGGAACATGTTGTTCCGCTTCCGCAGTTGCTCAAGACAGTACTGAACATGTATGCAGAGCGTCCGGAGACAAAAATCATCACACTGATGGGATGGAGATGGATGGAAAGCATAGAAAACCTGGTGAAAAAGGGCCGGCTGTATTCTCCCCTTTTCAACTTCTGTGGGGCAGGAATGAAGCGGTTATGCTTCGACACATTCGGGGACATCTACGCATGCGCTGGATTCGCGGGGGAGAAGAGTCAGGTTATCGGAAAGTTCTTTCCGGAATCGGAGTTCTATGTTGACTTGCTCAACCAATGGGAAACGAGAAACATCTTGACACTTCCAAAGTGCAGCACCTGCTCCTACAATCTCCTGTGCGGGGGAGGCTGTACGTTCATCGCGGTGACAAAACATGGTTCATTGCAGGCCAGCCCCTGTGTGGGAATACACCAGATATTGAATCTCGGGTTTCACTACTACTACCCCTACATAAAGAAAAGAGCAGAGGGAGGTTAGCATAGTATACATCTTAGTCGTTACAATTTGCTGCTGCCAGTAGATGAAGAAGGAATGTACATTTTGATGAATAATCTGTCTTCTGCCATGGATATCATTGATGATGAAATGGTGGAAATCCTCAAGAGTCTGGAACGTGGTGAAGAGATAAGTGATGCCAACATACTGCTCACTTTGAAGAGAAAGGGATACGTGTACGAAATCGAGGAACACGAGGACAGGTTTCTGAACTATCGGTTCAGAGAGTATGAGGAGAAGATCAGAACGAGTCTGCCCGTTTTCTATCTGTACCCCACCTACGCATGCAACCTCCGTTGCAGCTACTGCTTTCAGGATCATTCAGCCTTGAAAAGTGCTGTCATTGATGATGAATGTCTTCAGGCTGCCTTTGAAAGCATGGACTATCTTCAGGAAAGATCACCATCAAAGGAACTCCCCTACTTTGTGATTTTCGGGGGAGAACCACTCTTGAAGAGGAAGAGGCAATCTGAGGTTATCCAGAAAACCCTTGAAGAAAGCAACAATCGCGGGTGGAAACCCAAAATTGTCTCGAATGGCGTGGATCTGGAATTCTACACCGATATGTTGTCTTCCTATAAGCTGGAGTATATCCAGGTCACAGTGGATGGGCCTGAAGAGATACACAACAAGAGGCGCATCTCTGCCACGTCTGGAGGGACGTTTGCTCCCATCATACGAGGAGTTCAGAAGGCAGTGGATAACAACATAAAGATAGCAATTCACATCAACGTGGATGCTCAGAATTTACCTCTTCTTCCTGAGCTGGCCCATTTCTTTGTTGAACAGGGCTGGAAAGGAAATAACCTGATTGTCCCCTACCTTGCCCCCATGAGAGACATCAGCTGCATGGAATATGAACACAGACTGCCAGAACATGTCTCACTACATCAAATCTTTGACTTCTACCGAAATTGTGAAGATATGAGTGTCATTCACCTTGTTGGTTGGGTCGGAGCTGAAATCTTCAGAAAGGTCTTGGAAACTGGGCATCTTCCATCTCCCCAGTTCAAATTCTGTGGAGGGAACATGACTCGCTATTGTTTTGATTTGAATGGGGATGTCTATACCTGCGTTGATAGTGCTGGTGTTGAAGAATACAAAGTGGGACGATTCTTTCCAACACTCGAAATAGATGAGAGCGTCTTGGGATCATGGAGGAACAGGAGTATTCTATGCATGCAAAAATGTACGTCCTGCAACCTGGCGCTCGTATGCGGTGGAGGGTGTACAAAGCTTGCTGCAGAAAAGGAAGGGAGTATCGGCAGCCCATTCTGCACTGATGTACAAGATGTTCTCTTCGAGTCCGCCCGATACTACTATCCCTTCTTGAAAGAACGAACCAAAGGTGGGCTTCATACATAGACTGAAAAAGACGGTACTCACATTCTACCTGTTGGAATGCTTATTTATGTTGTCTGTAAACACCATTCAGGCGACAAACATTCTCTTCATGCTTTCCAAGGGGCTGAATCTGTTGCAGGTCAACCTGGTAAATATCTTCTACATGGGGAGTGTGTTCCTTCTGGAGATTCCCACAGGTGCAGTATCAGACATGTTTGGACGCAAGCGTTCCTTCCTGATTGCCTGCTTATTCATGTCTTTTTCTTTTTTCATCTACTTCTTCTCAGGGTCTCTTCTCTTTTTTGCCCTTGCAGAAATAGTGGCTGCCATAGGCATGACATTCCATTCGGGTGCGCTGGAAGCCTGGTTCGTGGACTCTCTGGATGCCAACGGATACACACAAAAGAAAGACAGGCTCTTCGGGAGAGCGGCTACCCTGGCAAGCGGCATGTCGATTGTTGCAGGACTCTCTGGAGCATTCCTGGGTTCACGCAATTTAGCATATCCCTTTCTGGCGGGAGCGGTGTTGGCTCTGGCAACTCTCTGGATAGGATATCTACTGATGGAGGAGGTGCACCTAGGAAGGGAGAACCTCTCTTTGAGGAATGGAGCATCACAGATGAAAAAAATCATTGGATTCAGCATTACCTATGGGGTAAAGAATAAGGTGGTGTTATTCCTGATCATACCTGGCGCCATCTCAATGTTTGCATACATGGCTGTGATGCAGTATTGGCAGCCCTACTTCCAGGAGATCGCCAACACCCAACAGGTAGGTCTCGCATGGGTTGCCCTGTCGCTGGGACTGATGGTGGGCAGTCTCCTGGTGCACTGGACGTCACTCTTCAAGCGATATCACGTGCTGATCCTGTCAACTGTTCTGTGTGCTGCCACACCTCTGGTCCTGGGATTATCAAACTACTTTGTGTTGTCGCTGCCTCTCTTCTTCCTGTACTTTGTGGGGAGGGGTACCATGCTTCCCACCCGGAAAGCGTATATAAACGACCATATCCCAGCAGAGACCAGGGCGACGATTCTATCATTTGATTCCATGATCTGCAGAGGAGCTGCAGCTCTGGGGTTAATCATTTTTGGTGTGATTGCAGAGCGAGCCTCCATTATCGGATCCTGGTATGTAGCATCAGTGGTAATTCTGCTTGGAATACCTGCTCTTTTCATGCTAAGGAGGTCTGATGCTTCTTCCCATGGAGATGAATAACTTGGATTGGGAGGACATGAAGTGACTGAATCTCCTACGAACAACAGACTGGAAGATCATCTGCAGGGAGAAATCAGTACACAAACCAGGACTTGGCTTCCCGCATATGATCTCCAAGGAGGAGATCATTGTGGGCTAGTCTTTCTCTTGATCTGATTCCTTCAATGCCTCCCACTGGATTTCATGATATATGACATAACGTTTGGCAAAAATATATCCTGTCAGGGCGCCTATGATTGAAGGAAGAATAGCAGGAGGACCAAACAATTCAATGCCCAGGACAGCTGATGCCAGCGGAACATTGAGTGTGGTGCACAGGGCGGCGCTCATCCCAGCCACGATAAAGAAAAAGATGAAAGGAGGATATGCATTTCCAACCAGAATCCCTGTCAGCACTCCTACTGTCATAACGGGCATGAAGAGCCCGCCACTCCCCCCTGAGCCTGCCACCAGAGAAGTAGCTATCACGATGACCACAATCAGTACAGCTATCACATACCAGGGGGCAGCTGCAGCTGCAGTAATTCTGAAAGCACTCCCGCCCAGAAGACTGAAGTCAATCAACTTCTGATAGAGGGGAACCATTATAAGGGCAGCCAGTCCCATACCTACTGCAGGAACAAGCCATGGAATCATTCTGTGGGATAGATCTGAAAAAAAGTCATGGATTCTCTGATATACAGAAATATATCCAATATTTATCATTACTGAGAACAGCGCCGTGAGTATCACAAGGAAAAGTCCGTACCCCGTGAGCGATAACTCCGGAAGAGTGATGTCAAAGTACGCTGTTTCCATACCGAGAAAATGGGTCACCGCATGCGCTGTAACGCTGGAAATCAAACAGTAGAAGAACCTCCTATACAATATGTAATTGCCATACACCACTTCAACCGCAAATAGTGCAGCACCCACTGGTGCTCCCAGTAGCGTTGAAAGGGCGGCAGAAACTCCACAGAGGGAAAGAGTCTTCTGCAGGTCTCTGTCTTTTTCCGTATTTCCTATTCTTCCTATCATGCTGGCCACTGAATTCCCCAGAACAGCAGAAGGGCTGACAATACCGTTGGGAGTGCCAGATCCTACTGTTATGAGCGTGGCTACATACTTTGAGGCGCCCGTTCTGGTTCTCAAATGACCGTCCCGTTTATTGAAAGCTGCAATAACCACCTGCAGTCCTGGACCTTCTGATTCCGGGGCGATCTTCCAGATGATAAGTCCCACAACTGCACCTCCCCCCAGGCAGATGAACACCAACCACCAGTGATAGGGAAAGGCCGCCATGGGCTCTGCTGCTTGAATGAGAGAAAATCTCTCTCGGACTAAAAGAGAAAAAGAGTACACCACAGGTACAACACAAATTGCTATCATCACAGACCAGATCGCCTGTTCAAGCTCACGTCGGCTGGGCAGTCTGGGCTCCTCTGGCAGTTCTGGCATGCTGCACATTCTCATCATCACTAATATAGATTTTCGCAGCTGTCCTGCAAGCTCTCAGTGAACACTGGATAGAGGAGTTGGGCGTAGCGTACAGTCCTGCGTTCAATATTTGAATAAATCTTCAAGCCTTTTGGCAGAATCTCTTGCCCGCAAATATGTACTCGATCAGCCGCAGTTCTGAATACCTCATACTCGTGTGTTCAGATACTGGAGGCTTGAGGCGACCATCCTGTTCCACACTTCATGAACCAGGGGCAGCACCTGTCAACAAATATTATATATCTTCGACACCTGTAATCAGCAAATGTCGATCTACCTGGAAACCTATGGCTGCACCATGAACAAAGCAGATTCGGAAATTATCAAAGCCCTACTCTACCCTCAGATCACAGAGAGTCTGGACGAAGCTGACGTTGTGATTATAAATTCCTGTGGGGTTAAAGGACCCACTGAACACAAGATCAGGAAGCGAATTGAGGAGATCAAAGCCAGGAACAAATGCCTGATTGTGGCAGGATGTCTTCCCAAGATATCCAATCTGGATGTAAACGTTGTGGGAACAAATGTTTACGACATTGTTGAAGCTGTCCAGAGGGTCAAAGAAGGGCACACTGTTCGCATTATACGAGAAGAGAAACAGAATAAGCTGTGCTATCCTCGTACAGGTGATGGGATTAATGCTCTCATTCCCATTTCTGAGGGCTGCGTGGGATCCTGCAGTTATTGCGCTGCCCGGTTCGCCCGGGGTCACTTGTACAGCTACCCCGCAGAATCAATCGTCAAGACGGCAGCCCAGTTCATTTCTCAGGAATATAAGGAACTGCAGATCACTTCCCAGGACACGGGGTGCTATGGCGCAGACCTCAACACAGGGGAAAGACTCCCGCTCCTCTTGGAGAACCTGGTCTCTCTGGAAGGAAAATTCAGAATCAGGGTGGGAATGATGAATCCCAATCATGCTCTTGACATCCTGGAGGATCTTCTTTCTGTCTACCACCATGAAAAGATCTATACATTCCTGCACATTCCCGTTCAATCGGGGAACGACCACATCCTCCAACTCATGAACAGAAAATACACAGTAGATGAATTCGTGACTGTCTGTATGGCTTTCAGGAAAGAATTCCCGGATCTGTACCTATGTACAGATGTCATTGCAGGATTCCCCACCGAAACAGAAGAACAGTTTCACGACACCCTCGTTCTGGTAAAGAAGATTAATCCAGATAAGATAAATGTTACTCGATTCTCGCCACGTCCGGGAACACAGGCCTCCAGGATGCCTCAAATCCCTGACTGGATAAAGAAAGAACGTTCCCGCCTCTTATATAAGTTGCGAATGGACATTTCTCATTCCATTAACAGGAAATACGTGGGAAAATCTTATGAAGTCCTTGTCAATCAAAAAGGGACTGTTCCTTCCACCATGATAGCCAGACTTTTCAATTACAAACCGGTGGTGTGCACAGGTCGCATGGGGTCATTTTCCAGGGTTACCATTACCGGGGCTGCTCCCACATACCTGAAGGCACTGTGAATGCTGTTGGCAGACAGTGCCAGAGCCTTTCAACCCATATCTTTTTATAGTGGCCCAAATTCTACCACCCAATGGCCGCCATCAAGGATGAAATCACTGACTACTTGGACAGAATCAGGTCCATCTCCAGAAACAGCAAAATATTCCTACTCAGTCACTGCCTGGTGACTGTTGGGTTGGGCATTTTCAATGTGATTTTCAACCTGTATATCCTGGAGCTGGGTTATTCTGCCGCATTTCTGGGGATTGTGATTTCCTCCAACCTCATCTTTTCAGCCGTGTTCCTGTTCCCTGGAGGAGCCATCTCAGATAAGATTGGCAGGAAGAACACGCTCCTCCTCTCTACGGGGTTGATGATTGGATCTACTCTTGCAGTAAGTGTTGCCCAAGACAAACTCCTGCTTCTCGTAGGGAACAGTGTCCGTGGCTTGTCGAATTCCTTGATCATGGTGGTTATTGCACCCTTCATGATGGAGCAGAGCAACCCATATGAGAGAATGCACCTCTTCAGTGTGGATGCTGCTCTCAGGAGTTTCTCCCGGATGATAGGAAGTCTCATAGGCGGATTGTTGCCTGCTGCGTTTTCTGTGGCAAGAGTAACAGTGACTGTGCAGTATCAGTATACGTTGTTAACTGCAGGCGTTTTCACGTTGCTGGCCTTTTTCCCTCTGTTTTTCATCACAGAAAAGAAGAGAGTTGCCACCCCTTCCTCCTCCAGCCTTCATCTGTTCGGGGACAAGAAGAGGTTTGTGGGTCAGTTCGTGTTCTGCTCATCATTGATTGGGTTTGGCGCAGGAGTCATTGTCCCCTTCTTCAATGTTTACTTCTCTGAGGTACTCCAGGCAACACCTGCTCAGATTGGATTCATGTTTTCACTGGGAGAATTGTCCATGGGGATTGCCTCTCTGGTGCTTCCTTTTGTTGTGAGAAGATACGGGAAAGTGGGTTCCATTGTGTTGACGCAGATCTTGTCCATTCCCTTCCTGCTACTGATCACCGTGTCTGATACACTGTTTCCATCATTCATTGGATACTTTTTCAGAACCACCTTGATGAACACGGCCAGCCCTGCCCAGCAGAACTTTTTCATGGATGAAATCTCAGAGCACGAACGTGGAAAGGCAAATAGTCTGTCCCAATTTGGATCCACCTTTTCCAGAGCATTTGGGTCAGACATTGGAGGGTATCTACTGTCTGCAGGGGGCTTTACCCAGGCATTCCAGATCACAGGGTTCATCTATGTGGTGGGCACGGCACTGTTCTACTTCTTCTTTAGGAATAAGAACAATCCATAATCACTTATCTTCTGTTCTTTATGAACGAATAACCAGCCAGAACACCCATGGTGATGAGACACCCCACGAGCACAAGGACCAGCGGGCTGGACAAAGAGAGAAATTCACTCAGTTGCGGCCCTGCTCCCTCCGCCGCCTTCTCAAGAGGCAGTGCAGGAGCTTCCTCTCGCGCAGCAAGAAGGGACTGTGGTACTGTCTGGGTGATCTGATAGAGTACATATCCTGCAATTGCTGAGATCACCACGGCCAATCCCAGTGATATGGGTGTAATAACGGAAGTCCTTATGGCATCTTTAATGTAAGATATTGTCTCTTCCTTCTGGTAGGGGATAATGAGAATTGCTCTCTTAGAAGGGCCGTAGTACTTTATTTCCCGCAGTTTCTTGGACATGCGGGTCTTGGCGATTTTTATGATGCCAATCTCCAAGAATCGTTCTATATGAAACATGACAGTGGGGAGGGGAACGTTGAGCTCCCGGGCGATTTCAGATGCTGACTTCGGTCTCCCCCTGAAAAGACACTCCAGGACTTCCCGTCCTCGATCATTGGCAATCTGCATGGCCAGGAGTTTTGCCTTTTCCTCATCTGTCCGGAAGACATGAACCATTTCATCCAGATTCATGGGAGTATCTCTTTTGAGAAGAATATAAAGGTTGCACTTCACTTCAGCAAGAATTGAAGGTTACCCTGCGAGGGCTCTGATCTCTCTCAGAACAACATCGACAGGGTCTTCCATGGTGGACAGTATCCGGTTGGCCCGCTCTCTGTATCCCTTATCTTTTATGAGCTGATGTGCGTATGTGAGAATCTCCGGGATGGCAATTGAGTGCTTCTTCAATCCCAGGTCCATCAAGTACCTCGTCACTGACAGCAGTTTCTCGGGATAGGTGGAGAGAGCAGGGGTCCCCACGCAAACAGCCTCCCTGTTCATGGAGCCTCCCGCACTGATCACCAGGTCAGAATAGTACATCAGACTGAGAGAATCCACCGGTTCATCCGGTATGATGGTATGCGGGAATTGGAGCACATGTTTCTGTTCATCAAATCGAGGGAAAACCACCACTTGGTTGAACGAATTATTCTGCAGGATTGTCTTGATGATAGTCTTCTTCCGGTCCCCGTTGAAGTAATTGGCCTTGGCAGGCTCAGGGCGCATGACCACAATGGACTCATCAGGGTCTAACCCCAGGTACGAGAGTACTTCTGGGTTTGGAGTAAAGTTCCGCACGTGGGCCAGCTCGCAGATACCATTGAACTGGATTAGATCTTCTTTTCTGACTCCAAATTGAGTGATCTCTTCAGGAGAAATGCACTTTGGAGCCACAACTCTGGTGGATAAGGGGAGCATCAACTTGTTCTGGGCCACGGCATTTTCATTGTCTAAAATACACAGAGAAGGTATCTGTAACCCGTAGGCCACCCGGGGAGCTTCCACTGAGTGCTTGAATACTGCTAAATCCACGTCTTCTGCAGCGATGAATTCAGTGAGCTCTAAAACTCGTTTTGAAGAGGCCACAAGCTTTTCCTTGACATCAGATCCCCCGTGATTACCAATAATAGTATATTTTATGTTATTCAAATCCAAGATCTTGGGCACAGAGTCAAAGGCCCTCGTCGTAACAATGACTTCTGCCTTCAGCTCACGTATTACGTGCTTAAAGAAGTGTGCATGGGGGGCATTCGATATGTCAATCCATACCTTCATTGATAATGTTGGTGAATCTCACGAATTTAAGTCTTTCTAACAAATGGTTTTCTCACCCACCAAACTGTGTGAGACCATCATCATTTGAGAGGTTTTCGCATCTAGGACGCTTCCGAACGATTTCTACTACCATATTTCACCTTTCTAGATTGAAAGAAGTCCTGCTTTTTTCGCCCAGAAGACATAGCCCCTTCTTGCCATGTTAAACATGTTAGTCTTCACTTCAAAATCCAGGTGGTCTGTCTCCTTGTACAAATATTTGTACATAGCCAGGTATTCTTCCTTGGTCCTGCAGGACATGAGTTGACTACACCCTTCAGGGGAAATCGTTATGAGAAGGTCTGGTTTATCGTGTTCTCCTTTCTTGACTTCAGTTCCCTTCTTGGTTTGCTCAACAGTGAAGAACTGACCTTCGATCTGATACAATAGAATGCCGCCATTCTTGATTTCTGAAAAAATCTCTGTATGGTCCTGCAAATATGCCATGAAAGCTTCCAGTGCATGTGACACCTGTTCTTCTGCAGCACCAGGCTTCAGCAGGTCAGCATACAATTCAGCGAGATCCAGAACCCGGGCTCCACCGTCTTTGAGGTTGCCCTCACAGTACGGACAGGTGGATATAATGAGTCGGCCCTCTGCCTCCTCTACTCTTTCTTTGGCTATGTCCACGGCAAGCTGAGGATCATATGTTTTTATTCCTGCCCCAGAACCACAACACCAGGAGAATTCCCTGTTTCGAGGCATCTCTTTGAAATCAATTCCGGGGATTGCCTTGATGAGGGTTCGAGGCTGGATGTAGATATTGCAGTGCCTGCCCAGGTGACAGGGATCGTGATAGGTCACCTTCTCCTCAAAAGGAGTCAGGGTCAATCCGTGTGTTTTCCTGTATTCATCCAGAAATTCCGAGATATGCTGAACCCTGATATTGTAATCCCGGGAAAGCGTGCGGTAACACCCTGCACATGTGGTAACGATGGTTTCAGCTTTCGATTCTTCAAATAACTTCACATTCTTTACTTTGATACGTTCAAAATCTCTAAGATCTCCCACCCGCTTTAATAAAGAACCGCAGCAGGTTTCTTTCTTTCCCAGATATGCCACAGGGATATCCAAAGTGTGGAAGATCCGTATCACTGAATCAGCCAGGTGGGGATTCAAAAGAGAACTTGAACACCCAGCAAAAAAGAGGATATCGCCTGTCTCTGGCAGGTCATACGCAGCAGCCCACTCAGCCTTCCGGTACCTGGGCATCTGCCAGGGATTATCATAGTTCTTGATGGACGCAATCAAGGGTTTATGTTCTTTCCTGATAAGGTTCGTGTCCACAAGCACAGACCTGAAATCCTCCACAATGGAAGGGATGTCGATTCCTTCACCCAATTGAGAGATGCACACTTCTGCACAGCTTCCACACTCCAGGCAGTGGTAAAACAGATCAGCCACATCGTCATCTATGGGTTTGCCTTCAAGTATGTGGCGCAACACCGTGAGTTTTCCTCTAGCAGTATAAGAGTCGAATCCCAATTGGTTTCTCATGGGACACACCTGGTACACACCTTTGTGAGCAGATTCAAGCTTCACTGATTCTCTGCAATCACCACAACGGGCGCAGGCATAGATATCCGGAATATACGTATCCAGCATCTGATCACCTCATGAACCAGAGGTAGATGCCTCCGATCCCCAGCTTCTGACCAGCGGGATTCCGAGAGGCGCTCTGATTATTCATGGACACCATCAATTTTCCCACGTTTAAATATTCTTTCCTCTCCTGAACCGGTTGTCCCGTGTGTTCCATCCCCTCTAGGTGGTAATGTCTTTAAGTCGTCCTCTGGCGACTGCTTCTCTTATCTCCCGGGCGATGCGTCTTCCTGCACTCATGGGTTCAAAATACTTAGCATAGGAGTAGGGAGAATATGGGACAAAAATGTTGGTACCCGCAACAATTCGGGCCGAAATCTCAAAGACTACAATTTCTGGCTTGTCTGTGATAATAGTCTCCAGACAGAAAGGACCAATCAATCCCCGTTCATGAAGGGTCTGAGACGCTTCAACCATCTTGTCTCCAATATCAAAGACCTGTTCCAGCAAGGATTCTCTTATGGCCAGCGGAAAATTCCCTACAACCACATAGGTTGGTTCTCTGTTCGGCAGGCTGACCACGGCGTCAGCAGTAGTTTCATACCGGCGGTCAATGCTTGTCAGTTCCAGTTCCCTGTTGAGAGGAGAGTAGAAATAGTGGAAGTACATTGTTACGCCGTGAATCCATTCCTGAATCTGGATTTCTGCCTTTTCTTCATTCTCTTTCTGCTTGTGGTAAAACTCCTGAGGAGTATCTGCAGTGAAGTATCCTTTCCCTCCTTTGGCCCCATGGTATTTCACGATAACTCTCGTGTCAATTTCGTCAGGGGAAAAAGTACGTGGTATCCGTACGTTTGCTCTCAGGAACCATTCTCTCTCTAAATTCCGGTCAGATTCATGCCTGAACAGGTATTTATTTCCCAGAATGGGAACAGTGAACTCAGTCTCCAAAGAGTCTATATCAAGATAGGAAATGAAAGAACCATGAGGAATGAGAACGACCTCTTTCTGTATGAGAGTCTCCTGCAGCTGCGGGTCTTTGATTTCTGACAAGCTGTTCAAATACATGATCTCATCAGCAACACTAAACCGTTCATAGAAAGTGCGGGATCTCTCGCACAGGAGGAGTGTTTTAAACCCTTCATCCTTGGCACCTGCGAGGATATTCAATGCAGAATGTGAGCCTAAGGTGGCAATCGTAACCATGCCTCTTTTTTTTGTAGAGATTTTTAAGCCTTTGGAATAACGCCGAATCTATGTCATTCCCCTCTCTTGTTCTTCATGTATTCTTTACATCCAGTGTTAGGTTCTAATCTCTCTCAAGAGATCCTTTGCCCTGAAGCCGAATCTTCTTACGATGACTACAATCGCAACAGCACTGACCGCAAAAAGCTATGAGGTCTTCTTCAGTACGGTAGTATTAGTGAGTCCGGGGTGTTGCAGATGAAAAGCAAGAAAAAGATTTAGGAAATGCGATGAATAGGAGGTAACAATGCTCGTTCATCATAAGAATATCCCAGGAATTGGCAGGAGCAAAGATTGCACTTTGCCAATTAACCTAGAACTGCGGGCTCAGCGCAGCAGTGAAAGAGCATAGAGAATGTGCTGTCATTCGTTGACAAGCTCACGTATTTTCTTTAGGTAGTCTGTGAAAGTCTTTAAAGTATGAACCTGTCTAAATAGCATGAAGGAAGTGTCTCACGATGGTAGAGACAGGAAATTCCAAGCGTCCCCACTGGCACCTGAATCCATCGCAGCTTTCCGAACCCTCATTTACGACTACTATTCAGTCTGTGGTAGGTCATTTCCGTGGAGAGAAACCACAAATCCCTACCGAATTCTTGTATCTGAATTCATGCTTCAGCAGACACAGACTCAGAGGGTGAAAGCAAAATACAATCAGTTCATCCATGCATTTCCTGATATCCACGCGTTGGCCGACGCCCCTTTCAAGGACGTTTTGAAAGTGTGGCAGGGGTTGGGATATAATCGCAGAGCTCTAAACCTTAAAAAGACTGCAGAACTGGTAGTTACAAGATTTCACGGGGATTTGCCGTCAGATGTTGCCATCCTGGAAACACTTCCTGGGATTGGCAAGGCCACAGCCGGGGCACTTGCTGCCTTTGCTTTCTTGAAGCCTGCTGTCTTCATTGAGACTAACATCAGGACTGTATACATACATTTCTTTTTCAGTGATCGGGAGATTGTCAGAGACACAGAGATTCTGCCTCTTGTGAAGGTGACACTGGACAGGAGGAATCCTCGAGAATGGTATTACGCCCTGATGGACTACGGGGTCATGATCAAGAAATCAGAGAAGAACCCGAGCAGAAGGAGCGCTCACCATCAGAAACAGTCGCCCTTTGAAGGAAGTGACAGGCAGATCAGAGGGAAGATTCTCCACATCCTGCTGGATGGCCCTCGATCCACAGGAGTGCTAATTCGAGAATGCGGTGCATCTCAACGGGTGATGAGAATCATCAAGCAACTGGAGAAGGAAGGACTTATAAAAGAGATACATGATGGCTACTCACTTGTCTGATGTACCTGCTACTCCAATAGCTGAACTCGTGAACCCTGGCACCTTCAGCATCTGAATCCCTACAAAGAACGGTTTCTTCCCAGGAGTAATTCCACAATAGCGGAAGTTTTGACAAAAGACTGGGACTCTTGTCGTCGATCACCAAGAGTTTGCTGGGAATTCTTTCTTTCATCTTTTCATCCTGATGCCATTTCCCTAGCAATCCACGAACGGTCACAGGATTGCCATTCCTGCACTTGCCTTACTTCCAGCGACGTAGACACTTGAAGCCTGCCAATCTGACGAAGTTCTTTCTCTGGCAGCTGATCAAATCAAGGGAAAAACCTTAAATAGGGGTGGATGAAAGAGGGTGTACACGCCTTCACGGGCCCGTGGCTTAGGTTGGTTAGAGCGTCCGGCTGATAACCGGGAGGTCTCGAGTTCAAATCTCGACGGGCCCACTACCCTGTATCAAGGAGAGGATGCTATGATCGATATTGTCGAATTCATTTCATTGGTGATCGAGTTCAGCCTGATTATTCTGTATTCATTCGCGTACATAGAGATCTTATTCGTTTTCTATAAAATTTTCTACAAGGAACAGCTCAAGCCGTCCTCAGAGTTTCTGGCATCCCTGTTTTGCATTTGTCTTCTACTTTTCGCTGCATCCTACGTTGCCCGATCGTTCATCTGGTATGACATACGTTTTGAATTATTCTTTCTTTCCTTGGGATTGTTTTTCTCCAGTTGTGCCTTGTTTGCATTGGGTCTCACAGTCAGGGAGACATGGGAAAAGAAAATCAAAGAAATGAACATCAAGCTGTTATCGGTGTATTCACTGTGGATCATACAGGTGATCTATCTTATTGCGGTAATTGTGTGCTTTCTCTTGGCTCTCGTACTGTTGCTGTTGTTTGCGGGCGACATCATGGTTCCTCTTCCATGAACCTCGTTCACTTTTGATTTCATCTTTCTGATGGAGAACCTGTGGATTGTTGAAGATCAAGAACCAATTCAGTGTATTGGAAGTACGCGTGGATTGATGTTTTCATAGCAGTAGCACAATACAGGCACGGAACCTTGCCATACTCTGTCATGCATTTCTAGTACTGAAAAAAGTCAGTATTCAGCGAAGTTACCCCATCGTCTCTTTATGGGAAGAATCCTTCTGACGGAAGCCCCGGGAATCTCAATATTCGGTCGTTCTTTGCTGCGACAGAATGCAACCATAGAACCATTACTCTGGGCCACAAAAAGTACCCCTTCAATCTTTTTCAGGTTGTTAATAACAGATTCTACATTCTTTTCGGTAATAAAATCAAGAGCATAGCGTTCAGGTTCCACTTCAAGCATATAAAGGGTGTATCCCATTTTTTCATGATCCATACACAGCGTGAAGCGGTCCACACACTCCTGAATCTTCTTCAAGCGAAAGTGAATTGTGGTATCTGGTATACCGGTCTTCTTGGAAATGGCAATGACAGGAACACGGGAATCTTTCTTGAGAATCTCAATGATACGCTTGTCCTTCTCTTTCATGAATGAAATTACTAACACCTATATTTAAGGTTTTCGCAAGAAAGCTGCGGTTCTCTGGTGAACTCGCAACTATCAATCCCGTTTTTGCGAGAATTTCAATTACTCGTGTAAATTTCGCAATGTCAAAGCGAAACCTTTATAAGGATGCCTGAAAATATTATACAAAAGGAAAGGAGGTATGAGCGTATGAAGTTCCTCAAGAGACTAATGAAAAAGAAGGGTGTATCCCCTGTTATTGCAGTCGTTCTGATGATCGCAGTTGCAGTGGCCATTGCTGTCATTGTGTATGCATGGGCCAGCGGATTTACTTCTGAAAAAACCGGTGCAGAGAGTGGAGAAGCTGAGCAGCTCGTGCTTGAAAATCAGAGGCTCAGCAGCGGTGCTCTTGAAGTGTGTATCCGTAATGCCCTGAACACGTCTGCTGTACTCGACGCTGAGTATGACGATACTGGATCACTTATAGCCTCCAGCATTGGCACAGAATTGACAGCAGACAGTGTAACCTGTGTAACGTTAACCGGTACCTATGCTGGTGGAGACGACTGCATGTTGGTCACCGAACAAGGAACCCAGATCAAGTTCAAAGTGAAGGGTTAGACAACTTTCTTTTATATTTTTTAACTCTTTTCTTATTACTTTTTCCTCACGAACCTAACTGATGAGAAGCATGAAGCATCTGATACCAGTCAGGAGGTGCAGCCCATGGAATCCTCAAGCAGGGTAGGTGTCTTGGCTCTCCTTGTCATCTCATCTGCCGTGAGCTCACTTCTGTTCATTACAGGGATACGAATATCTGCATCGGAACTATTGCCCTATGCGATGTACTTCCCTTTTTATGCAATCTTTGGGGTTTCTTCTCTGGCAATGAGGGTGGGGGTCTATCTGCCTCTGCCATACGTGTTTCTAGCAGGCGTTATACTCTCTGCAGGTTGTCTTTTTTTCCTGATCCGAAAGATGCCGCCTTCCATGTCTTATGTGGGAATTAGTGTACTCTTTTTCACATATCTTGTGGTTGTTGGACAGAAAGTTTTTGTGAAGATCATATTTCTGCCTCAGGCTTCAAGTGTGACTACAGTGTTGACCTCACTCAGGGTTGTTCTTGAGTTCTTTTGTGGACTGGCTGTCATTTATGTCCTTCTGGGAACGACTGACTTTTCAACCGTCTCACTCAGAGAAAACCTATTTAAGAAAGGCTCCAGAAAAGAGAGGTGATGTCTCGTGTTACGTGCTCTGCACCTTCCCGTATTGATCTTTCAGGTGGAGCTGCTGATATGTTTGGCAAATGCACGCTGTGCAGTGCCATTTCCTTGAGAACATACTGTGAAATCGTCTCTGCAGAGAAAGGAACGGTTATTATGGAGGGGGCCCCGGTTGCTCAGGATCAGGTTCCTGTACTCACGGCTACTCTGGCCAGAGTCAAAGCTTCCTTCAGTGCTGAATTGTCTATTCATACAGACGTCCCTATGTCTGCTGGACTGGGTGGATCTGCGTCCATGAGTGTGGCTGTACTGTACGCTATGTCTCTTCTTACCAAGAATGTGATGTCTTTGTACGAAATTGCAGAACAGGCTCAGAGGGCAGAGACAGATCTAGGCATGCTCAATGGATATCAGGACTGGTATGCAGCAAGCTTTGGAGGGTTGCTCTTCCTGGACTTCAGAGGAAAGAACAATAGACCTGTGGACCAGGAGCCCTATGCTACAGTAGAATCTCTCTCTCACTACAAAGGCGACATAAGATTCGTGGTTGCTGACACAGGTGTATTCCACAGCTCTGCAGCCTCTAATGATGAGTTGTACAGGAGATATAAAGCAGGGGACAAAAAAGTAGTTGAACTGATCGAGAGATTGGACTGGATTACCAGGGAAGGCAAAAGAGCCGTTGTTAACAAAGATATTGAACAACTGGGCGATATTGTCAAGGAAAATCAAGATATAATGAGGGAAGTAGGTCGATCCATCCCTCAGAATGAACAGTTGATTGAGGCAGCTTATCAGGGAGGGGCGGTGGCTTGTAAAGTGACGGGGGCAGGTCAGGGAGGGTGCATTGCAGCCTTGTGCTCAGGGGAGAGGAACCAGAAATCAGTTGCAGATAGGCTTCTGGAGGAAACGTCAGCAGTCTACCCAGTTCACGTTGATGATGGAGTACGTGTGGAGGGGTTGCATGACCTATAGGCTCTGTGTTTTCGATATTGACGGTGTGTTGAATCCTCCTGGATGTCCAGTCCAGAAGGAGAGTATTGACGGCATACTGGAATTGGAACGGGGAGGGCTGGACATTTCCTTTGCCTCGGGCAAACATCCCTGGTATATTACAGGAGGGCTGGTATTTTCAGGGTTGCTCCGCCAGGATACGGTAATAATTGGCGAATCGGGAGGACACGTTTTCTTCCCTCGTGAGAAAGAGAAAGTACTGTACACCAGGCATATTAATGATATTAAGAAGGTGAGACAGCATTTCTTCGAAAATAGAAGCACGGCATACGAGGTGTGGGAAGAGCCAAAGGAGACGCTGTTCAGTCTCTTCCCAAGAAAGTGGGAAGACATCCCCCAGGTCAGTCAAGATCTGAAGGACATCATACAAGAGGAACGTCTGAATCTGTATGTAATTGCTCATGTGGACGCAGTAGATGTGATGCAGAATGGGCTAAGTAAGAAAACCGGGTTAACAGTAGTGAGAGAGCGCCTTGACATCCCCTTTGAGGATATGATTGGGGTGGGGGATGGAATGAATGACCTGGAAATGTTGTCCTGCGTGGGGTATCCTGTGGCAGTTGGAAATGCACATGAGAGAGTCAAAGAGATTGTAAGAGAACGAGAGGGTTACGTCTCTCAGAAAAACCTCGGGGAAGGAGTACTGGAAGCTGCACAGCATATCACCAGAGAACTCCTATAGAACAGCCAGTAACCCCACGAGGACTGAACCTCCTGAGAAAGAGAATGAAAATGGAAAAAGAAAATCATTCCAGGAGCGAGTGACCATCCATGCCGGGCGGCTTTGTGCTTCCCATGAGGTCGAGAATCGTAGGAGCGCAATCCATAATATTCAAGTTCTCTTTTTTCCCGGACACTCTTTCTTCAGGGTCTTTCAGGATGAAAATACCTTTCTGGGCATGTACACAGTCATCCGGTCCGATCTCTGTCTCGAATGAGTATATCGAATCGTGTCCCACGCTTTCGGTTGCTCTCCAGTAAAGATCGCCAAAGTAGACAATGAGATCAGGAGCTTCCCTCACGTACTTCCCAGTGTAGATGTCTTCTGGCCTGAACGCTTTCGTATTCAGAGGGGCCCCACGATCATCTTTCATGGATTCAAGCTTCTTCTTGACCTCCTCCCGGACATCGTGGTACTCCTCTCTCGTCAGGACACCTGCATCTTCCCTGCCTTTGACATTGAAGAAGATCCTGCTGTAATAACCGCCCCATGCCCACACACTAGTTTTTGTCCAGTCTATCTGCACCTTCTTTATAGGTACGATCTGTGTGGGTTCCTCCTTGAGGTGCAAATACCCCTCCTGGATCAGCCAGTCATTGACATTGATGCACCCTTCCATCTTCTTGGCTCCGTGATCAGATACCACCATGACGCAGGTGTCTTCGTCCACAAGGGAAAGCATCTCTCCGATTTGGTTATCTAGATACTGGTAGTATTCAGGGATGGCAGATTGTAAGTCCGATTCGGTGTACTTTCTATGAGTTGGATCAAAGAACTTCCATAATCCATGATGGAGACGGTCAGGTCCCATTTCTACCCACATGAAAAAGTCCCATTTCTTCTTGAGGTAGTGTTTGACAACAGTGCACCGCTTCTCTGTCATCTCATAGATCTGAGAGAGTAGCTTGTGTTTGTCTTCCGTCCTGAATTCCTCTACGTCGAGGATGTACTCTCCCACCAGATCCTTGATTTCTGTCTTCAGTGCGTCTGGATATGTGTACTGATGGTTGATATCGGGTGTGAGAAAACTCGTCACCATGATGCCATTGACGGGTTTGGGAGGGTATGTCTGAGGAACACCAATAATCGAAACGTCCTTTCCTTCCCTGCTAAAAATGTCCCAGAGTGTATCCTCTTTGACGGCCAGTGAGTTGGCAATCCACATATCTGTGTAGGAGAATCCTTTCCTGTTTCTAAACCCATAAAACCCCAGTTTGCCAGGATTTTTCCCTGAAACCATACTCATCCAGGCAGGACACGTGATGGCAGGTATTGTGGAGGTTAGTTCACCGTAACAGTCCATGAGTTGCTGTATATTTGGGAGATCAAACTCGTCAAAAACCAGGTCTGGGGGGGCGCAGTCCAATCCTATGACAAAAACCTTCAATCTATTCACCTACAAATGGATGTTCCTCTTGTAATAGTGCTTCAAACACTTCAGACCTCATGATTTCGTCAGGGGGTCTCTTCTTCTCTCGAAGGAGTTCTCTGATTCTCGTCCCGCTGAAGTTGATGTGATCCTTTTCATCATGAGGGCATGTGCGTTCAGACGCCAGATGTTTGCAGACATTACAGTAGAAGAAATCTCCTCTTATGGAGATGATCTTCACTCCCAGGTCCGGGTACTGGTCAAAGACTTCAATGGCAGCTTCGGGATGGTAGAAATTCCCAACACCTGCATGATCTCTCCCCACAATAAAATGAGTACACCCAAAATTCTTTCTGCAGATGGCATGAAATACAGCTTCCTTAGGACCTGCATACCGCATTTCCGTGGCTAGAATGCTGAGAACTGCCCTGTCTCTGGGCAGATAGTGGTCAATCATCACCTTGTATGAATTGAGTATCACTGAATCTGTAAAGTCTCCCGGTTTTTTTCTCCCGATTAAGGGGTTGATGAAAATTCCGTCCACCAATCCCAGGACTGTCTTCTGCAAGTTCTCGTGCCCAGTATGTGGGGGATTCCGCGTCTGGAACCCAGCTACTGTCCTCCATTTCCTTTCCTTGAACAAGACTCTCGTCTCCTTGGGTTCCAGGTTAAAATTATAGAAAGGTTCTCTCTCATTCTTAAGGAGATCTATCTTTCCTCCCGCAAAGGTATCAGGAAGTGATAGGAACCTCTTGACCCCAGGATGGTCTGTGGAGTCAGTGCCAAATATGGAACGGGCAGCTTCTTTCTTATCAAAGGTGAATACCTCTTCTACGTGCATGACTGCCGTTTCATTGAGGACAACATCACTGCCCTCGTCAGGATAGGTGCTCTTTTCCACCGGAAGAAGTATGGGAATGGTCCATGCGACTCCATTGGGAAGTCTTCCTTCTTTCAACACACTCTCTGTCTCATTGTAGGAGAGAAATCCTTCCAGTGGACTGAACACGCCAATCCCGATATTCCTGAGATCCCCCTGCATCTCTTCAGGGATGGAAACGTGTTCCAGCTCTCTTATGTCATCCAGGTCAGGGCTTATGACGCGATTGACTAGTCGTCCACCATGTGGTGATATCATGTCATCACCTATAGATATCCTAGCGCTTTGAGGCGCTTCTTGATAATCTCCTCGTCCTCAAAGGTGTAGTTCTCGGGAGGGAGTAGCCCCATCTCTTCCAGCTTGAGAATGACCTGATTGGCGCATTCCTCAACAGTATACTTGCCAGATTCACACACAACTTCAGGATTCAGGGGAGCTTCATAGGGTTGATGCAGTCCTGCAATGTCATTGACCTCCCCTCGCTTGGCTTTGGCATAGAGCCCCTTGGGATCTCTTCTCATGCACTCCTCAGTGGGGCAGTCAACATGAATTTCCACAAAATTTCTGGACATGGAACGTGCCCTGTCTCTGAATCGCCTCAGGCTGGAAACAGCCGCCACGATGGCTGACACGTTGTGTTTTTCCAGCAAGGAGGCCAGGAATGCCAGCCTCTTTGTGTTTATATCCCTGTCTTTTTCTGTATAACCGAGATCTGGACTTAGGTTGGCTCTGATCTCATCTGCATCCAGATTCTCAATGGGCATACCCCGCTCTCTGAGCAGTTGTTCTACTCTCCTGCCAATTGTGGACTTTCCACTAGCAGGGACACCGGTAAACCATAATACAAATGCCATGGTATCACTCCAGATATCCGAGTCCTCGAAGTCTTTCTTTCACCTTTTCTTCATCCTCTTTAGAGAAGACTTCCTTTTTCTCATCTTCTTCGATACTGGAAATCACCTGTCTCAGCACATACGTCACATAGCTGGAAATAGAATGAAATCCAGTCCCTTCAATCCGTTTCTCTATCTTTTCTGCCAATTCGACAGGAATAGAAACGGTTGTGTATCGTTTGTCACTCATGATCAACACCTTGTAACTATATTTAATTATATTTAATTACAATGCATTACATATTATTACTGCTTATAAAGGTTGTGGGTGAAGGTTGAGAGGGAAAGGTCAAGGAACGTTGGAAAAAATCGATCCAAGTACGAGAAAGATTCTCAACAGAGGGGGGAAAGCAGCTACAGAGCGGTATCTTCCTTCAGTATATGGTAGACATTGAAAAAGAACTTAAGTACGCTGGCATCAACTACAGCAGAGAAAAGAGATGAACTCTATGATAAAGAGTCTATTGTCCAAGGATGATGGCACCATCGATACAGTGGGCCAGTGGGAGAAGAACCGTGAAGACATCAGAGAGCGCCTCCATAGGACTCTTGGGTTCTCACCAGAACCTCGGAAGACACGAGATCTTGTAGTACTTGATGAAGAGCACTTGGAACACTACAGGAGGCAGAGGATCTCCTATACAGCAATGCAGGATCGAATTACAGCGTATTTACTGATTCCCAGTCCCCTGGAAAAACCCGCTCCTGCAGTTGTAGCGATGCACCAAACAGTCAATTCAGGAAAGAATGAAGTAGTTGCTCTGGATGGATGCACCGATTTCGCATATGGGCATGATTTGGCAGAACGAGGATATATCGTTCTCGCTCCTGACTATCTTACAGCTGGAGAGCGAGTTTCTCCTGGTGAAAGTCCTTTTGATTCAGCAGAATTCTATAAGCGCTATCCAGAGTGGTCCATAGTGGGAAAGAACATGGAAGACTCAATGGCGGCTGTTGACATTCTGTGTACTGTGGGTGGAGTAGATCCTAAGCGCATTGGCGTCATAGGCCACTCTCTCGGCGGGCACAATGCAATGTTTGCCATGGCTGTAGATCACAGAATACAGGCATGTGTCAGTAATTGCGGTATGTCACTCTTTTCGGAAGAGGAGCTTCGCATGGAATGGTCACTAGAAGATGGATATATCTACATTCCTGCTTTGAGAAGGTACTTCCTTGAAAATCTGGAGCCCCCCTTTGACATTCATGAGGTTGCAGCTTTGATTGCACCACGGCCTTTCCTGAACATATCTTCATATCATGACCGGGCATACGGCAATCAAGAGTTTCTGGCAGAGGTAGGCGTAAAGCTCTATAATATATACAGACTATATGGTAAGGAAAGTCATTTCTCCTGGTTCATGCACGGTAACGATCATTCTTTCCCACAGTATGCACGGATTCTTGCCTACGACTGGCTCGACCGATTCTTGAAAGAAGAGACGATTTCTCACAAGAATGAAGAAGCTCTTTCTACGCTCTGACAGGAGAAGTTACCCTTAAGAGTAGAAAAGACAAGGGATGGGTATGAATTTGCAGCTCACTTGGCTGGGTCAGTCAGGGTTCCAGATCAAGACCACCCAGGGAATTCTCTACATTGATGTGGTCTACTATAAGAAATACGAGAAGAAGATCGGGGGACTCTTCGAAAAAGCAGACCTGGTGTTGATAACTCATGCCCACGGTGACCACTGCCAGCCTGCCACTGTTCAAAAAATTAAAACTGAAGCCACTGTAGTGATTGCCCCTCCTCAGTGTGTTAAGAAAATTAAAGGGGAGATTGAGTCACTGGCCCCAGGAGAAGAGAAGATCCATAATGGGATCACCGTAGGAGCTGTGGAAGCATATAATATCACACGATTCAGAACGCCGGGAAACCCCTGGCACCCCAAAGGATATGGAGTCGGCTACCTTGTCACAGTTGCAGGAAAAACGATCTATCATGCTGGGGATACTGATTTCATCCCTGAAATGCGGAATCTGGGAAAGGTGGATGTAGCTCTGCTTCCAACGGGTGATAGGTACACCATGGATAATTTTGAGGCTGCACAGGCTGCACGTGCAATCAACCCTGGAGTCGTGCTGTCAATGCATCGCTGGGACACAGATCCAGAGATATTCAGAGAGCAGGTCGAAGCCACCTCGGACATCACGGTGGCCATCTTACAAGAAGGCGAATCGTACGGACTAGACTAGCGAGAGATAGTGTGAACGTTCAAGAGACCCTCTGGCTGCCAGAATACAAAGAAAGAAGAAAGAGAAGGGTACGTCACTGGATTTTGTGTGTGTCCCACCCTGAAGATTTCAGAGGTTCTGTCAGGGGGAAGAGCTCAGATGCAAAATGAATGGTTTTTCCTTCTGCAGATATCACCACTCTTCCATCCAGTTCTATGGTGGGGTCTTTCATGACCATATCAACGTGAATTGGTGCTTTGTTCAGACCATTCATAAGCGTATTGTCTCCTACAGCAACATGAGCTGTTCCCAAGACTCCTTCGTCTTCAATGATGGCACCCCGCAGGCATGCATTGGGGTTCAATCCAATTCCCAGCTCAGCTACCTGATAGACGTGAGGGTTTCTCTGGTTCTCCAGCAGAGTCCGCAGGACTTCTGCGTCTTTTCCGCCTTCAATCTTCTGTACAATGCCATCTTTGATGGTCAAAGTCACAGGAGAGGTGACGAGTCCTGAAGAAGAGATGGTTGCATCAATGACGGCTGTACCGTTGACAGAATTCTCAACAGGTGCAATGTACACCTCGAGATCAGGCATTCCCGATAGCTTGCCTGGAGTTTCCAGAATCGCAGTGCACAGTTCTGCACCTCTTCCCTCCAGGTTCATAGTGAGAGCTGTTCCCCTATGAGTCGTTACGGTGGCTTTCTTTGCTGCTGTCACCATGTCACTCATTTTTTCAACAAATGGCTTCAACTTCTTAAAATCTGTTTCCGTCAGGGCAGGGGACATCAAAATATCTGGGATCATGCCGGTCATTGCAGCGAACCTCGCTCCCTTCTTGCAGGCATCTTTTTTTGCCTGTGAATATCCCATGATAGTTGATGTGACCTGGAGGATAACATCCGATTCCAGCATAGCCTTGTTCACTTGAGGAGGTGGTTCCAGCCCAGGGGCGTCTCGTTCCTTCATGGTGATGACAGCAACCTCACTCCCCACGTCCATGGCTGCTTCCATGAGCGCATACGCTACTGCCAGATCTCTTCCCGTATCAGTTATGATTAATACTTTTTCGTTGGGGGTCACTCTTGCGCAATCTACTACAATCTTCCGTGCTCCTTCCATAAGGGGAGCAATATCTCCCATAGCAATGTCCATGATTATTCCTCCGGTTTCAAGATTATGCATCGCCTTTGAAGAGAAACCCTTTATTAGTTTTCCCGAAACATTCAGGCACTATCCTCTTAAGTTGATAAGAGCAAGAAGAAAGGATATTTGAAGGAACATCTCATAAAACACGTCAAAAAACAACCTATGACCCATCTTGATTACTGTGGTTGAGATGGCTGTCGAAAGAGGAGGTATACTCATGAACCTTACCGGGTATTTTTCAACATGTCCAGAATTGAAGACATTGTATGAGCTGGTAGAACAAGAATATATTACCAAGAACCCTGTTCATCACAACTGGACTCATGCACAGAGGGATCTGGCAAAAGCAATCTACCTGGGAGAAGAAGAAAAAGCAAACATGAAGATTGTCATAGCGGGAATCCTTCTCCACGATATCGGACGACTATATCCCGACTCTGGCAAGGAACACTACATGAAGGGAGCAGAAGTCGCACCTGATTTTTTGCGAGATGCAGGATTTACAGATAAGGAAATCGAGGCTGTCGTCCATTGTGTGAAAAGCAACGGGCCCAGAGGAACAGAAGAACCAGAAACACTGGAAGCAAGAATCTGCTATGATGTGGACTTCAGCTGTTCAGCCGGCTACGTAGGTATCGCTAGGGCATTTCATCATTTCATGGGGGAGGAAGACATGAGTGTGAGGGAGATGGTGGAATTCCCCAAAGAAAGAATTATTCCTCAGAAACACTTGAGCACAGAGGCGGGCAAGAGATTTGCGGAAGAGAGTCTCAGGAGGGCAGGAGAATTCTGGAAGGCACTGGAAAGAGAATTTCATGAAGAAGAGCGCCTGATAGGAGAAATTGTCCCTGATTATAAGGCAGATTAGGTCTATCAATCATCGTCAGCACAGGGACCACTTAGGATTGATTGCAGAGGAAAGTCCTGCGTGCAAAGTGCTGCAGGCAATGCGGCATCGTCCCTCGAACCAGAAGGTCCACACACCTTTCCTCATAAAAGTACTCATGGATCCACGAACGTATGAGTACTCCTGTGAGATTTCCCCAGCATGAACAGGATAAGACAGTCTTTGTATGGTGTACTCTCTCCCGGTTTCAGAAGAAGAGTTTCCTGCCCTTGAGTACGACTGTGCCGTCCAATTCTAGTGTGGGGTCTTTCATGACCATATCAATATGGATGGGTGCTCTGTTTGTTCCTCCAAATACTGTGTTATCTCCTACAGCAACATGAGCTGTTCCTAAGACTCCTTCGTCTTCAATGATGGCACCCCGCAGGCATGCATTGGGGTTCAATCCAATTCCCAGCTCAGCTACCTGATAGACGTGTGGGTTCCTCTGGTTCTCCAGCAGAGTGCGCAGGACTTCTGCATCTTTTCCGCCTTCAATCTTCTGTACGATGCCATCTTTGATGGTTAAGGTCACAGGAGAGGTGACGAGTCCTGAAGAAGAGATGGTTGCATCAATGACGGCTGTACCGTTGACAGAATTCTCAACAGGTGCAATGTACACCTCGAGATCAGGCAATCCTGATGCACAGCCAGGAGCGTCCAGTATGGAAGTGCAGGCATCTGAAGTTCTCCCCTCCAGACTCATTACAAGATCTGTGCCTCCAGGAGTCGTTACTTTTGCCTTTTTCGCAGCATTGACTAATCCACTCATTTTCTTGATGGTTTCCTGTTCTTTTCCAAAATCCGTATCGGTCAGAGCGGGTGATGTCAGAATCTCTGGAATCATACCAGTCATTGCAGCAAACCGCGCTCCCTTCTTGCAGGCATCTTTTTTTGCCTGCGTGAATGCCATTACCGTGGATGTCGCCTGAAGGATAACATCTGATTCCAACATGGCTCTGCTCACGTGAGGGGGAGGTTCTTCACCAGGAGCTGTTCGCTCCCTCATAGTGATTGCAGCAACCTCGCTTCCCACCTCCATGGCAGCCTCCATGAGCGCATATGCTACTGCCAGATCTCTTCCTGAATCAGTGACCACCAGGACTTTTTCCCCAGGAGTCACTCGTGCACATTCTATCACAATTTTCCGTGCTCCTTTCAAAAGAGGAGTAATATCACTCATTACAATACTCATGGTCGTTCCTCCATGTGTAGGGGTTCTATTCTAGTATTGCCTTTGAGGTGAGAACGTTTATTCATTTTCCCGAAATATTCAGGTGTGTCATTCATATCGCAAAATCTGGAGAAAAGAAACTATGTCCAAAGGTTACACAAAGAATTGAGCCTTCAATGACGGTCTTCTGAAAGAAAATATCCTAAAGAGGTGATTCTAAAGTCGAGATCGAGTGAACCAACTCCCGGAAGACAGAAGGCGACCCGTTGACCCTCCCAGAAAGTCAGCAAATTGTGGTGGCACCATCTACTCTTTCATCAGGTCTTCCTGCACCTTCACATTTACGTTGTGGATGTGTGCATATATTCCTTCTTGAAATTTCCCTGTATCGTTCTCCATGAAAGCTTTGACATATTCTTGATTTTCATGTAGCAAAGAGTACCCACACAGTTCTCCGTGTCCTGGCACGAGTGTGAACGCTTGAAATCGTGAATACACTTCCAGTGTGTCGAGGTATTCCTTCAACCCAGAGTAAAACAGGTACGGGATGGGTGCTTCAACGTTGTCCCCAACAAACACGGTATTGTCTATGTGATCGCGGCAGGAAGCGGAGTCTCTCGTGTGACCGGGGCTATAGAAGAACTCTACACTCTCCTGGGGGAAGACGATCCGCTCACTGAACGTGATAGTTGGCAAGCGAATTTCTACTTCACCTTGGGCATACTCCTCATATTGTTCCAATTCAGATTCTCCCTTTTCTATCAGAGCTTCTCTGCAGCTATCATGAGAAAGAACCACTGAATCAGGAAAGGCACAATTTCCCCAGACGTGGTCCCAGTGATAATGGGAGTTGAATATGAGAAAAGGTTTCTCATGGAAGTGGTATGTCAGATAGGTCTTCATTTCTGTCATGGGTTCAGGTCCCAAAAACGTGTCGCAGACAAAAAAGTGAGACGGCCCATCTATCACAAAGACATTGGTGGGATACTGGTCCAGCTCGAAGAACGTGAAGACGATTCCCCTGGTTCCAATCCGTTTCACATTCATGTAAATCCTCCTCTATATATGATTTCCAGCCATACGACATCCTCTATGTCGCAGTAGCCACTTATGTATAGTCTCTCTAGTTGTAGAATGGCCCCCTCAATAGAGGTCAGTCAGATCACTCCCTGTACCTTTTCTTGATTTTTTTCCAGAGATAGTCCATCCCTCCGCCCCAGACTAGTATGACAAAGGAAATGAGAAACAGGACTAATGCCAGAGCATCCAGTGATGCGTTGAAATAACCAAGAGCGAACGATAAGAACAGCCCGCCCATAAACCCCACAATCATGAGAAGGGCCAATACGTTTCGCATGATTCCTGCCACTGGTGCCAGAAGCAGGTACTCGGCCAATGCCAATACAGCACAGACGCCCCCTGCAACATACAATGCTTTCTCCCCCATGTATACGACAGCAACGAGAAAGCACGTTGCCGTCCCAATACCTCCGAATTTCTTGATCTTATTCCCCAATTCATTCGTCCACTTGGTCTCCAAGGAGGAACCTACAAACGGTTGTGTACTCTCTTCTGAGGGTCTTCTCACAAAGCTGTACGTTGCCACTGCTAAATATATTAAAATGCAGACAGTATCTATCTGATAAAGAAAAAGTCGATGTCCCCCAAGTTCTTCAAGATAGAACCATCCAAAACTGACGAATACTATGATAGTTATGAGGTAGATCTTCATTTCCTGCAGGAACCCTTTCTCTCCAAAAGTCCTCTGTTCTTTCACAAAGAGCCCTCACTCTTAACCTATAAAACCATTTGCAGTGCTGAGTGCTGGAATCCCAACCTCATGTGAAGAAAGACATGTTCTTACTCAGTTCTCTTGGGCAGCTTTCCCCATTTCTTGTGAGAGGAGTATCCTATAACTACCGGAAGGGCCAGCAGAATAAACCATACCCATGACAGACTGGCAAATACCACTCCTGAACTGATGGTAGCCCACGTAACTCGTTTTGTGTTCTTGATGATGTCCCATGCATTCAAAGGGTTATATCTGTGATAGAAATAGATGCACGCAGTAGAAGCAACTGCCAGGACTACAAATTCCCACGAATACATTACAAGGACCCAGAACAAAATGGAACTCCCCACGATCTGAGCCAGGACATAGAATTGTCCCCGTCTCGGTCCCAAAAAGACAATTGTAGTCCTCTTTTGGGGATCTGCTGATCTATCAGCCTCGTAATCAATCGTGTGAAACATCTCCATGATTGCAACGTCTGCCATGCCAACGGCAATACCTGTTACGATGACCACGGATGAGAGGGTAAAACTCTGGATGAAATAACTTCCTGTTACAGCCACAAAAATACCTACGAATCCTCCCACCCATTCTCCCACAAAAGGATGGTATCCCAATTTGAATGGAGGCACAGAGTAAAAAACTGAAGCAGCTATTCCCACAATCCCAAACCAGACCATTCTCACATCTATTGTTATGACAACAAATGCTGCCAGAGCTCCCACCACAATCATGGAACCAAGAAAGATCAGTCTCAGCTCACCAACAGTCAGTAGTCCTTCACGAATGACTTTTGAACCCCCGTGCCCCTTTGCATCTGTTCCACTCAGCCAATCCACGATTTCATTCGCTGCGTGGGTGGGATATGCCTGGACCAAGCAGGCAACGACCATAGCCAGCACAAAATGCTTCAGAATGAATGTACCGGTTTCCACGTATGCCACGGCAGTTCCAATGAGCACGGCAGTGAAGGCCCATACCAGCACAGGAATAATCCGTATTTCCATAAACATTCCCTTGGCGACATCTCGCCATGTGCGACCTGACTTCTTGGCATCTTGAATCATTTGATTCTCCTCGGCTGCATGTGTGCAGAAGATGATTCCTTTTCCTATATTGTGCTCTTTTAAATAGTTATCTGTGGGAAGGTCTCTTTCTGCCTTTCATGGATATTCACAGGAAAAAGAGGAAATCACTGATCCAGAAAAGGATACGTTTTCTTCTCAAAAACCAAAATTGCCCTTCTGGAACCAACAGGAAATATCTGCCGGCTAGCCAAAGTGGCGCAACGAGGCCATTTTTTCTGCCCAAAGAGGGAATTCCTCAGGAGTCTGAGGATAATCAAGATACAAGCTCCTGATTTCATTCATGTGTTGAGCAGCTTGGTACAGTCTATGCAGAAATTGTGGTGCCTTCCAACATCTATAGATGATTTGAGCCACTTTTCCTGCATCCATGTTGATGATTCCCTTGATGAGGTTAGCCATGTCTTCATCAGAGACCGCATCACGCAAGAACCTATTGACGTCTCTGTCACCCAGGGATAGCAGGAAATCCCGTGCTGGTACCAGAGAAGCATGGACGACCCCATAGGAGGCTGCAGCTTCACAATTGTACCTCCACAGTGTTTCGATGGAGCTGTCATCAGTCTCAACAGCTATTGCAACAGTCTTGGCAGCAGAGTATCCTGCTGTGATTGCGGGAGCTATCCCTTCTCCTGTCAGGGGATTTACCTGGCCCGCTGCATCACCACACACTAGAACTCCCGGGTGAACCAGAGAAGGGAGTGGTCCGCTGATGGGAACTGCACTCATGCCGGGGAGGTCGCGCTTTCCTGATATGTCTAGCATATCAAGCACGAATTGTGCGCCCTCCTGCAGTGCGGCTTTCTTATAGTGTATGCCGCCAGCACCTACGTTCAGCTCAGATTCGCTCTTGGGAAAACACCACATGTAACCTGAACGAATTATGGTTTTGTCAATCACCAGGGTAGCATATTCAAGCTCTACTGGGTTGTCTGGCACTACTCGTTCTTTGTAGGCTGCTCCAAACTGTGGGGTCATCATGGGGAGATGTCTCCTGACTGCGGCTGCCACGCCGCTACAATCAAGTGTCACGGTTCCATAAAAAGTATGGGCAGACGTCTGGACACCCTTAACGCATGACGTGCCCATCGGGCTTTTTGCTGATTCGTGATATATATCCGCCCCCTGATCCAGCAATGCTCGTACCAGGACTTGCCCCATTTCCGAACGATCAATAGTGCACAAAGGCTCCCTGGCATAGGATGTACTTCCAGATGGTGTACAGATCTTGAGTCCTTTCAAGGGATAGTGTCTCATGGAAAGACCGAACATGTTCTTCAGAAAGTCAAGTGCTTCCTGTGTGGTCAGTTCTCCACATGGTTTGGTTCCAATTTGAGATACTCCTTTTTTTTCTATGATACAGACCTTCAGTCCGTCTCTTAGGGCAGTCAGCCCGGCTACTGCACCTGCTATGCCACAGCCAACAACCACCATGTCATACTTCTTTTCCATTTTTCCCACCGATCCCCAGATGGTACCGCAACTGGCATCTTTTCCACGTCAGAAAAGTATTAGCATCCACCAAAATACTCTTTGACAGCCTGCGCCAGTTCCTCCGGGGATTCTGCCACGATCTCCTCTCCCAGCAATTTGGGCATATACCAGGAATCAATATTGAGGTACAGGGATCTCATATTAGAACGGGTGATTAAAGTTACACCAAGCCAGAACCAATCTGAGTGCTGTGAAAGATCTCCTGAGTAGATAAGCATGTTGAAAGCAGAACAACCCCGATCTGCATAGAACCGTAAGGAATTACTGATGCCTGCTGCAAGATCTCTAATATCAGTATCTTCCAGCTCTGTGAAGTTCGATACATCTTTCACCACTGCCCGAATCTCATTGAACCCTGTGGGTGCATAGGGTGTCATCCACACTGTTCGTCCTCGAGTTGCGATGTGCCTCTCTTCCCTCATGCAGTCGTTCCAGTAGTTGGACCCAGTTTTTTCGTAGTATTCCCTGCTCTTCTCCTGTAAGAAGGCAGGATTGTTGAAAGCTATATCTCTCATAGAAACCTGCATATGCGGATGGGTCAGGGAGGCTCCTGCAGGGGGGAGGTAATTCCAGCCAATGACAGCATGGGTTAACGCGGGATCGGCTGCATGTACATCCATGATACAGGTAATCCCTGCTTTCACGTGGTTGAACACAAATTCCTCACTGAACTGGTCCAGCCACAGAAAGTGATTTTCAGATGAGGTTACAACAGCTTCAAATGCAGTCCTGGGGAACAGGTTGGGGAATACCCACACACCATTGAGATACCATCTTCCTTCTTGGACGTATTCAGCTTCAGGCGTTATTTCCTCAATAGATTTGCAGAAAGGACACCAGGATGCAGAATTCTCAGCCAGTTCCCTAATCAGCTCCATGTCAGTCTCTCCCACAAAACTGGACCACTTATCCTTCAGGTCAGGACAGATGGTGGATATCCTTCCCGTCAGGGGATCTTTCCTGTGTTCCACCGTGTGAGAGACTTTTCCTTGAGCAGTGACAAGAGTTGCCTGTCTGGTAAATGATTCATACTCCATGACCTCTTTTTCCAGCAAGCCTATAAAAAAGTATGGAAAAAAAGTGAAATTACTGTACTGCAAGTGACAGTTCTATTGTTTCTCCTTCAATTGTCCATGATTTTGTGTATCCCTGGTTCTGTCCCTGTTCCAGTATAGTAGCCAGGGTTTCCTGTTTGATATAGTCTTTGAACTCCCGGACTGCCTGTGCTGCTGTCTCAGTACCAGTGTAATACACCTGGATACTGTCCTTATAGTCCAGCTTCATTTCCTTTCGCATTTCCTGGATTCTTCGGACAATGTCTCTGGCAAGGCCTTCCTTCTTCAGTTCCTCTGTCAGCCCTGTTTCCACAAACACGGTCACACCCTGTGACTCCCCTCCAGTATATCCTTCCGTGACTGCGCTCTTGACCACCACGTCCTCCTCTGTGAGCTCGACTGGTTCCGATTCCACTGTCACAGAGATAACTCCCTCTCTTGTAAGGTCATCCTTCACTTTTCGGGGATCTAATTCTGCCAGAGCCTTTTCCACCGCTCCAACCTTTTGCTTATACTTCGGGCCTGCATTCTTGTAGTTCAATTTCACTGAGAACTCCATGAGCTCACTGGACGAGGGTTTCACCTCCAGAGCCTTTACGTTGAGCTCTTCTTTGATGAGAGATGCTACCACTCCCAGGGGTTCACCTGTTATGACCACTGCCTTTGCAATTGGCTGTCTCAGCTTGATGCCTGCTTCTGCGCGGGCAGCCCTCCCTGCTTCTGATGCAGCCACTGCTTTCTCCATCTGTGACTCCAGTGCTGTGTCAATCTTCGTGACATCTGCCACTGGATAATCACTGAAGTGGACACTTTCCTTTCCCAGGACATTCCGGTAGATTTCTTCGCTGATGTATGGCATGAATGGTGCTATCAGCCTGGAGATCATATCCATGACCTCAGTCAGGGTATCGTACGCTGCCTTCTTGTCTCTGTCTTTTTCAAGCTTCCAGAATCGTCTCCTGGACCTTCTCACATACCAGTTGGACACCTCATTGGTGACAAAGTCCTCAATGGCCCGGGTGGCCAGATGCACCTCATAAGAATCCAGGTGAGAGACAACCTGCTGAACCAGAGAATGCAGTCTACTTTCCATCCATCTATCCAGAACAGGTCGTTCCTCCACTGGCAATCTCTCCTCGTCAGGATGATACTCATCGATCAATGCGTAGGTCACATAGAACGAGTATACGTTCCACAGTGTATTAAGAAATCCTTTGTACACATCTTCTACAGCTTCCTCAGAGAAGCGTATGTTTTCCCCAGGGGATACCACACTGTACAGATACCAGCGGATGGCATCAGCCCCATAGCTCTGGAAGACAGCCCAGGGGTCCACAGCAGTTCCCCTGCTCTTGCTCATCCGGGACCCATCTCTGCCCAAGACCAGTCCATCACACACACAGTTTCTGAAGGTTTCAGTTTCAAACAGCAAGGTACCCAGTGCGTGTAGTGAGTAAAACCACCCACGGGTTTGGTCCAGGGCTTCAGAGATGAAATCGGCAGGAAAGCTGTAGGAGAAGACATCCTGATTCTCAAAGGGGTAGTGCCACTGAGCAAAGGGAGCGCTTCCTGAATCGTACCAGCAGTCGATGACGTCAGGAACCCTTTTCATGGTTCCACCGCACTCTGGACATTTCAGGAGGATTTCATCCACATAGGGTCTGTGCAAGTCAAAATCCTCAGGCAGGTGGCCCCCTTTCTCCCGCAATTCCTGGACACTTCCTATGCATTCCTGCAGGCCACACTCACATACCCATATGGGTAGAGGAGTTCCCCAGTAGCGCTCTCTGGACAGCGACCAGTCTCTGACATTTTCCAGGAAATTCCCAAATCTTCCGTGTTTTATGTGGGAGGGAGTCCAGTTCACCTTGTCATTATCTTGGACGAGCTTGTCCCGGACCTCAGTCATTTTGATGAACCAGCTCTCCCTGGCATAGTACAGGAGGGCTGTATCACATCGCCAGCAGAAAGGGTATTCGTGGGTGTACGGTTCTATCTTGTAGAGCAGCCGCTTGTCATCGAGCATCTCAAGAATCTGCTCATCCGCATCTTTAACAAATACACCCGCAAGGGGGACGACATCCTTTGAGAAACGTCCATCTTCCTCTACAGGCTGGCAGAAGGCAACGTTATTCTCCCTGCAGATGACATAGTCCTCTTCTCCAAAAGCAGGGGCAGTATGCACGATGCCTGTACCTTCGTCAGTGGTGACAAAATCTCCCAGAATGACGACGTGCCTCTTTCCTTCCGGATTGCAGTATTCAAAAAGAGGATGGTATCTCATTCCCTCCAGATCTCTACCTGGGAATTCCTCCAGAATGGTGAAGTCACCTTCCAGTATGTCCAGGCGATCCTTGACCAGAATAAGGATATTCCCCTCGTTATTTACTTTGACATACGTGTAATCAGGGTGCACCGTCAGAGCAAGATTGGCAAGGAGGGTCCAGGGTGTAGTAGTCCACGCCAAGAAGTAGGCAGACTTATCCTCAGTCATGAATTTGACGTACACTGAAGGTTCTGTTACTGTCCTGTATCCCTGGGCCATTTCGTGGGTGGAAAGAGCAGTCCCGCATCGGGGGCAGTATGGGATAATCTTGTGCCCTTTATACAGGAGGCCTTTCTTCCATATCTCTTTGAGAGACCACCATACAGATTCCATGTACTCGTTCTTCAAGGTGATATATGGATTGTCCATGTCAATCCAGAAGGCCATCCTCTCTGTCATGGCACGCCATTCTTTTTCATAACGGAACACGCTCTCCTTGCACTTCTGGTTGAATTTCTCGATTCCGTATTCCTCTATCTCTCTCTTGCTGTTTATGTTAAGCTCTTTTTCCACTTCAAGTTCCACCGGCAATCCATGGGTATCCCATCCTCCTTTCCGTTTCACCAGGTATCCTGACATGTGTTTGTACCTGCAGAAGGCGTCTTTCATTGCACGTGCTAGAATATGGTGAACACCAGGCAATCCGTTGGCTGTGGGGGGTCCTTCCACGAATATGAAAGGTGGAGCATCTTCTCTTCGTCTCAGACTTTCCAGGAATGTGTCATTTTTCTTCCAGTACTCTAGTGTTCTCTCTTCCAGTTGATTTGGAGAATACTCACCGACTTCTTTCATGTCACCACCTCAAAAAAATGAGCAAAGCTCACGCTACCTGAGAACTCGCTTTCCTTGCTAGCCGATAAATAAATTCCCCCTTGGGGTCATGAATTAAATTCAAGAAAACTGTTTATAAAGGTTTCGGTTTTGAGTTTGATGTAATAAGTAGGGACATGGGTAACAAAAGTAAGTAGAGACATGGGTAACACTTTGGCAGAAGGTGATCCCATTGGACGTGGTAACAGAACGATGGAAATTACTCCAACTGCCAGAGGAAGAACACCTCACAGTGACAGAAGCA
>JACVGT010000018.1 GCA_018992685.1 Theionarchaea archaeon | reverse complement strand
CACGAATTCTACAATTCTCAGATACTTGAGCCAGTTGCATTTGCACCCATAGGTAGGGTCGACAATGATCTTCAAGGGACCCCCGTCTTCCTCGCCAATGGGATTCCCTTCTTTCCTGTATGCCAGAATCACATCTACGCTGTAGGGGATGCTGACCACATACCCATCTTGAGAAATGAAGTTAATGGTATCACCCTCCCCGAATTCCCTGGCTAGGACGCCTTCCCACCTAACTTTCTTGACTTCCTTCTCAATGAGTGTCTCCTCAATCATTGAGGCATCCATTGAAGTAATCCCTTTCAGTGTATATTCAGTTACCTCATCACCTATTACGTGAAAGGTCCAGGAGACTTGATGGATACATCCAAGACTCAGAATCATAAGAAGAAATAGGAAAATCCTCTTCATAGTACCTCTATCTCCGCTAGGTCTTTCATCCAGTACTTTGATTGATATCCCGGCATGACCAAGGTGAAGTCCTCTGTCACCAGAATATCTTCATTGCTGTATACCTCAGTGAAATCCAGTTCAACGACGTAGCCATCTCTCGCTACAAATCTGATAGTAGATGCATCATCTTCATATCGGGCCTGATTCAACAACATCGTCAGAGAAATACCACTGTAGGTTTTTATCTCTCCTTTGAATTCGGCTTCCACTGTTTTCTTGTCAAAGCGCTCAAAATCTTCTTTTGTAAGAGCTAGGACTACTTTAGTCTTTCCATGGATAATGAGTGCATTCTCCTTTCCTATCAGCTTGATCTCTTTCAGGTATGACATCCACAACTTTCCTGGCTGGTCAGAAATTACCAGTCGTACTGGTCCACCATCCTCCAGAGTGAGCTCCTTTCCATCCATCTCGTAGCACAGGTATGCATTGTTCAGGTCCTCCATCTGGAGTGTGATCATGTATCCATCCTCAGCCACAAAGGAAATATATGCTGGATTTACGTTGTACAATGCCAATAACTCAGTGAGAAGCCTTCCTTTCCAAGTATTTTCGATCTCTGTACCAGTAGACTTCACCAGGACGGCTGTAAACTCTGAAGGGTTCTCCTTCAAGTCAGCAAGCGTGATTGTACCTTGGGCCAGCCCTGTCACGTCCACCGTGTACTCAGGTTCTGGTACCTCACTTTCCTGTCCAACACATCCCAGTACCAGGATCGACAGGACAAGCATTATTCCCAGTCTTTTCATATGATCACCAGCATTTCATGGTTCGAGGTCTTTATAAACGTTATGATTACCCGGACATATCGGACGTTATATTTATAACGTCATGCTTAGATCAGCATATCGATGAAGAGATGGCACATGATGGTGATTGCGGCAGGTGCAGCAGTACTGATCATGGTGGCGGGAGATCACGTTCAGAGAACACAGAACCCGTATCCTGTCTATGAGGGAGAAGGCCTGTTTGGCAATACATATCCTTATACATTTGTCTACTTCGGTGATACCAGACCTGCTGAAGGTTCTCAATCACCAGAGGTTTTCATCACACTGCTCGCAAAGATAAATGAACTGGACCCTCTCTTTGTGGTAGGGGGAGGCGATTTTGTGGTGGAGGGAACACCGCAGGATTTTGATGCGTTTTTGGAGACAGTATCAGTGCTGAGATCACCCATCCTGTATGTGTGCGGGAATCATGATGACTCCTCGTACTACACATCGTACCTCGGAGAGAGGGTCTATGCTGTCACGTATCAGAATTCTCTCTTTGTGATCCTGGACAACTCGAAAAAAGTTCTCAATGAATCACAGCTTGAATTCCTGGAGAACCAACTCAGGAAAGGGTTTGAACATACATTTGTGTTCATGCATGTGCCGCCCTTGGATCCTCAAGGGACGTACTGTATGATCCAACCGGAGGAATTCCTTGAGATTGTACAGAAATACCATGTGGACTATGTCTTCTGCTCCCACATACACCACCTGTATGAAGAGAATGTTAATGAAACCAGGGTTCTCATATCTGGGGGAGCTGGATCACCACTGACTAGACAGGGGGTTCATCATTTTATTATCGTAAGGGTTGGGAATGAGATTACGTATGAGGTGATTCCGCTATGAAATACTATTTCCAGACGAAAGACCTGGTGAAAATAGCCATCATATCAGCTCTGGGAGGGGTGAGTTCCACCTATATTGGATACTTGGGCAATCTGGTTAACCGATTTCTGGGTGTGCCATTCGGGGCAGGACAATTCCTGGCAGGGCTTCACATCTTCTGGATTGTCCTGGCTTTTGGACTGGTGAAAAAAGAAGGAACCTGCACCATGGTTGGGGTTCTCAAAGGGGTTGTGGAGTTGTTTACTGGCGGCAAACTGGGCATTTTCGTCATCTTGCTCAGTGGCATTCAGGGAGTTCTTGCTGATTTGCTGTTCCTTGTCCTGAGGAAGAGAAATGTGTATACCCTTGCTGTTGCGGGAGGAATAGCAACTGCAGCCAATGTATTCATCTTCCAGTTGTTCTTTGCTCCATACAATGCCATTCATTTCTTCACACTGGTTGCTCTCATTTCATTTGTGTCAGGGGTGGCATTTGCAGGCGTTTTTGCCTATAATGTGCTGAATGTCGTGGAAGGGAGAGAACAGGAATACAGCATGAGAAAAGCTCTGACACTTGTGGTATGCGCAGCCTTCATGGTGGGTGGTGTGTACTACTATACGTTCGTCTATAAGACTTCCGGGAAGATTGAGGTGACAGGTGACGTTGAACAGGCATACTCCTTCATGTACGAAGATTTTTCCCTGTATGAGACCACAGTGGAAGCAGAAATGGTTGGGCAGTATAAGTATGAACCAGAAACCCAGTATACAGGTATCCCAGTGTCTCTTATTGTGGAAAAGGCACGTCCCCAAGGAACGACAGTGAGGATTATTGCAGAAGATGGATATACCGTAGATTTTTCACTGGACAGAATTGGAGAACTCATCATCACCAGAGAGAGACGCTTGATAGCAAAAGGGTATGAAGGGAGCTACTGGGTGCAGGATATTGTGAGAATAGAGATACTATGATAGAAATGAGGAATTACAGGTTCAGGTACACTGACAGGTGGATCCTGGAGAACATCAATCTGACTGTGGACAGAGAGCTTATCGTTGTCACAGGCAAGAGTGGAAGCGGCAAGTCCACACTAGCTCTGAGCATTGCAGGGTTCCTGAGAGATGTTGGTGTCCACACGGGTGAAATTCTGTACTCCGGAAGGAACATTGACCAGGTGGATCTCTTTGAACTAGCCCAGAGCATCGGAATCGTGCAGCAGGACCCGGAAGCGCAGATCTGTACCCTGAGTGTTGAGGATGAAATAGCTTTTGGGCTGGAAAATCTCTGTTTCTCACCTGGAGAAATTGAGCAGAGAACAGACTGGGCACTGAGCATTGTGGGAGGAAATCACCTGAAAACAAAGGAGACTAACTCTTTGTCGGGAGGCGAGAAGCAAAAGGTGGCTATTGCTTCCATCCTGGCCATGAAGCCAGAAGTCATCATCTTTGATGAACCCACCTCTAATCTGGACGTAGAGACCACCAAGGAAATCATGCGAGTCATAACCAAAATCAAGGGAAAGACGAATATTTCAGCAATCGTCATTGAACATAAGTGGAAACACATCTACAAATATGCAGACTGTCTCTACGAAATGAAGAATGGATCTCTCACCCGAATTGAAACCCCCATGAATGTCATATATTCAGGATATCCAAGAGGAGTAGGAGAGCCCGTTCTGGAGCTCCGGAATGTGACTTTCTCGTATGACAGCCCGATTCTCAGGAGTGTCAACTTGGTAGTGCGTGAAAACGAGGTGGTAGGCATTATGGGTGCAAACGGGTCAGGAAAAACCACCCTCTTGATGTGCCTCATGAATTTTCTGGACTATGAAGGGGATATCCTCGTGAACAAGAAGAGTATAAAAGGTAAGAAAACGGCAGAAATTGCCAGGGACGTTGGAATGGTGTTCCAGAATCCCAACCACCAGATATTTGAGAACACTGTGCATAAGGAGGCGTGCTTTGCAGCAACCAATTTCTCTGTGGATTGTGACATTACCCCCCTTCTTGTTGATGCGGGATTGCAAGACTACCAGGACAGGAACCCCTTCCGGTTGAGCTACGGTGAGAAGAGAAGGCTCAACATTGTGTCAGTTCTCTCCTATGGACCTTCAGTGATTTTACTGGATGAGCCCTTCATTGGTCAGGACTATGAGAATGTCCAGAAGATCATGGATTTACTGAGGGGAAAGACATGTGTTATCGTACTCCATGATCCATGGATTGCCAAGGCATTTTGCACTCGGGTATTTGAACTGAGAGGAGGGAACCTGCATGAGATTACACTGTAGATTGAATTCTCTCACCAAGTTTCTTACCGTGGTGGTGTACTGTGTCGTTCTCTTCTTAATTGATGATCTGGTGGTTCTGGCAGGGCTTTTCGTCATCCCGTTTGTGCTGTACGTTACTCGATTTCGGGTGAGTCGCTTCGTTATCATGTTTGCAGTGATTATTTTCGGCATCAATGCGTTCTTTATAGAAGGAGACCTTTCCTACAAGGTGGAATATGCCTTGCGCATTGTACTACGATTCCTAGGCATTGTGTTTTCGGGGATGTTGTTTTCCTGGGAGGATCCCAATGAGTTTGCCCATGCTCTGATGAATTGTGGACTGCCCTATCGGTACGGCATGACCATGGTGTTGACCTTCAGGCTAATTCCACTTTTCAGTACTGAATCCATGACGATAAAGAAGGCACAGATGGCACGGGGGATTGACCTGGAAGGGGTGCCCTCTCTTCTCAACAGTGTGAAGTACACCTTTTTTCCGTGGATATATTCGGCTCTGGAGCGAGCAGATGCTTTGACTCTGTCTATGGAGGGGAGGTGTTTTGGTGTACACAGGAAGAGGACATTCAGGAAAGAATCTGTGTTCACGTGGCAAGATTATGTCTGGATTCTTTTCTTGGCTGGTGCAGTGGTGGGAACAGGGTGGTGGAGCTCATGATCGTGATCACAGGAGAGAGAGGGATTGGGAAGACGACTATACTGAGAACGGTTGTGGAAGAATCGAACAAGGATTTTTATGGTGTGATAAGTGATCGGTTTGAAACCGGGTACTATGTTGAAGATGTGAAGACGGGAGAAAAGAGGATACTCTGCTCAGAACAAGGACCAGGTCTGAAGTTCAGAGGCTTCTTCTTCAATGTGGAGTCCTTGCAGTTCGTAATTGATAGCCTTGAAAGGGGTGGCAGCATTCTGGTATATGATGAAATCGGGTACCTGGAAATGGAACGAATGCATGATATTTTCAACTACATTAAAGAACCTGCCATCATCATTGTAAGGAAGGAGTTGGTGGATGCATTTTCTTCATGGGGCTGTGCAGAGATTCTTGAGGTCACCCGTGAGAATAGAGATCAGCTGCACAGCGTCATTCTTGAAAGAATCGAAGAGTGGTAAAGTGAGCCTGCCTACTTCCAGTGCTTGTGGATGGGTTCGTGAATGAATTCTGTATTATATCTGAGACACTCTTATTTTTGAGCTGGTCTTCCCGTAGGTACTTGAGCTACTCCACCGAGCACTCGGTGTCTCTCTTCAGTGAACCCTCTCGCTTTCGACTCTCAGCCAGGCATCTCTGGCTGTTTCTTCAGGTGTTTCACTTCTCACTTTCACTAGGGTGATGGCTCCTGCGGGGCAGTGAGAGCTGCACAACCCACACCCCACACATCGTTCAGGATTGAATCCGATTTTTTCAGGTTCATCACCGTGGTCATAGTGATAGAAGTAGCAGTCAAAGGGACAGATCTCTATGCATGTTCTGCACAAGGTACAGGTGTCATCATCTCTCTCAGCAACAAAGTTCGACACAGCGAAGGCTCTCGGGTTGTGCATTTCAGTCAGCCCACGCAGAATCAAGCACGAACATGTGCAGCAATTGCAGATGAACTGAGGTCTCCTCTGAGAATTGGTAGTCGTATGTACTAGTCCCGCTTTTTCCATGTCTTCCAGGAGCGTCAAGGCCTCTTCGACACTCAGGTAGCTACCTATACCCCTTCCCACCATGAAGTCTGCTGAGCTATCAAAAACGATACACGCTTCAAGAGGATGCCCACAGGGGTGCTTTGTTCGGCATGCACAGGGAATTACAGCTATCTTGTGTGAGGTTTTTATGAATTCAGTGACTCTTTCAAACGGCAGAATTTCTTGGGATACCTGTAATGTTTTCTCGATAGGAATTACTCGTTCCCAGGGGTAGTCACTTGGTCCAGCTTCCATGGCCAGCCCGCTCTTGTAAGCCTTCTCAAATAGGTGGGCCAGTTTCTCCTTCTGCTCTTCATTGGCAAGCCCCGAAAAATAGAACTCGAAAAGTCCTGGGACCAGAGGTAGAAGAGCATAATACACCTCTTTTGTCTTCCAGTGAGGGAACCGAAACACCAACCCTCTGTCTGCCAGGTTGTCGAGGATTTCTAGGATATCATCCGGGGGCATTTTGGCCTCAATGGAAATTTCCTGGCAGGTCTTTGCATCCTGATAGGGGGCAGAAAATGTCTCAGCCAAGAAGCCTGCCTCCTTTTCAGTATATAATATTCGAAGAATCTCCATGATTTCGTCAGTCTTTGGAGTCCGTATGGGCCACATGTTCATCTTGACCCTCAATGCTTCGTATACATCATTCAAAGAATCACCATCCTCACTTGCGGGGCAACCTTATCAACTTTTCCTCAGATCTGCTCACTTTAATAAAGCGTTTATAAGGCAGTGTGGATATGTGAGATAATGGAGACGGAGACGGAGACTGAGCAATTGAACCGATTCCTCAGGAAGGAGGGAGCCGACCTCGTGGGATTTTGCAGCTGCAGGGAGTACTTCCCTGAGTATTCTTCTGCAGTCGTCATAGGTGTTTCCGTTCTCAAGCTGTTGAAAAAGAGCCAATCTGACCCCATACAGAACCTAAACACGATCATGGATCTTCTAAACATACAGGGAAGACAGTTCCTTTGTGAAAGGGGATTTGGGGTCTGGGGCGCTCTTTTTTCTCAGGAGGACCTCCCCGGCAAGGATATAATCCCCCATAGAGAGCTTGCTGTAAAGGCGGGCCTTGGAACCATTGGCAGGAACTTTCTTGTGATCACCCCAGAATTCGGACCACGGGTCCAGTTGACCACTATCTTGACCACCATGCCTGTACTCCCGAGTCAGCCCCTGGATTTTGCCCCCTGCGTGACGTGCACAATGTGTGTGGACAAATGTCCAACGGGGGCACTTGATTCCTATTTCCGTCATGAAGAGTGTGTCAAATGCTTCACATGCGTGCTGGAGTGTCCCGTGGGAAGGGATGCCCAGGACCTCAGATGCTACTCAGACCTACCAGACATCTGGCAGAGTATCCGTTAATCCTGGAGCCACCCATAATCAGAATTATCGGACCTTGCTGGGACTGCCTGAGAGCCCTCATGCCTTAAATCACCTTTACACTCCCAGTTCTGAATTATTCCTGCCGCATAAACCTTCTGTACTGGTTGAGATCTCCTCTCCACCGGTCTTGACTGATAGGCCACTCATACTTGGGGTTCCTGGGCTTGCAGACGATTTCCTCCACAATCAGCCCATCTTCTGTGAAGAGATCCACAGAGTTGGAGGCACGCACCACACAGGCAGTGTCCAGTCCCAGGAATGATCCTCCACACGAGATGACCCGTTCACCTTTGGTCAGCACTCCCTGATCAGTGGCCATCATCACACTCAACATGCATACTCCCACACCAGAAGAGATACAGTGCAGAATAGCTCTAATGATTTTTTCATTGGTCATCTCCCGGAAGGGGGCATTAATGTTGTGGAAAGGGTCTGTCCCCCGTATGACAGTACAGGTCTTCTGAAGGTTCTGGAAAATGGTGGCATCTGATATCCCAATGAGCAGGTCTCCCAGCCCGGTATTCTCCACTCTGCTTCCCAGAGCTGAGGTAACCACAATGATACTGAATCCGTCCAGGAGGTCTACTGCTTTCAGAGCACTGAGGCCTGTCTCCGAAGCTACCACAATCTTTTCAATTTCCATTTCCTTTGCTCTTTCCTTCACCAGTTGAAGGACTTGTTCCGTGTTTGACTCACCACAGTAATCAAAATAGTAAATGGATTTCTCATCACCAATCGACATGTCATCACCACAAACTCAGTTGTACGTTCCTATAAAAGGTTTTGTAGGAACAGAAAGAGAGAAAGGGGGGTTCTAATAGGCAAGTACTTCCTGGCAGCCTTGCGGAGGCGGACCGAGGAACTGTCACTAGGTTTATATGAGAGAACTGGTAGAATACAATGGTGAAAATATGAAGAAATTGGTGATACTATTATTTGCTATAGTACTGGTGGCTGGGTGTGCAGAGCAGCTCACTCAGGAACCTTCCGTGAGAGAACCTCTCATTCCTGGGTCCGATTATACCTCTCTACAGGAGGAATATAGTGGAGAGCAGCAATCCATTGAGCAGTCCTTCAGAGAAGGTCCAACTGATGGCAAAGTAGCAGTAATTCGTATTGAGGGGATACTGGATTCTGAAGATGTAATGCCTCTTGCGGCAAAACTGCGGGAAGTGGAACAAGACTCCTCAATAGAAGGAGTGATCCTGTGGGTGGATTCGCCTGGGGGATCGGTGGCAGCTGTGACTCAGATCACCTATGAGATCGAGCGGTTACAATACCGAAAGCCTGTGGTTGCCTACACAGGAGGCGTGGCTGCATCAGGTGGATATTATATCATGTCTGTGTGCGACAGGATTGTGGTGCGACCTGACGCAGAGGTGGGCAGTATTGGCGTCATTTATGTGCATGTTGATGCTTCTGGCTACTACAGCCAGTTTGGATTCGATATTGAGGTCTTCAAAACGGGTGAGCACAAAGATGCAGGAGCCGACTGGAGAGACCTCGATGAGGATGAACGACAGTACATTACTGACTCCGTGTATGATGCCTTCTATCGATTTGTCTTTACGGTGGCAAGAGGAAGAAACCTCACCACAGAACAGGTGGAAACGCATGCAGATGGACTGACATGGATGGGCAATCAGGCAGTGCAATGGGGCTTTGCTGATTTGACAGGGAATCTTGACGAAGCAATTGCAGAGATTGAGCGATTGACTGGGCTGAAGCATGCCGAGCTATTGTTCATTGAGATTGAAGATAGTGGTGACTACAGAGAATACAACTGGGAAGCAGTGATGTACCTGTACATGCAGACAACATAGGACAAGTGGTGTCTCTTCTCGTGGTGGATGAGAACCACCACGTCATACCCTCAGGGGGGATGTCTCTCCCCATGCTCACCTTTTAATAACTCCATGCAAAGCTTCTTTCATGAGAAAGCCCAAGGACAGAGATTTCATTGAGACGAGAGACGGAATGTTTTTTTGCGTGGCAGGATACCTGCATCCCCCTGATAAGATCACGGCCTATCTAAAATATTCACCCACCACACAGGGAAAGTGGAAAAAAGGAGCCTGTTATTTCAGGCGTGAGCTCCCGTTTTACCACGTTTTTTCTGTTTCGCAGACGATTGACAATCTGAAGAAAGACTTTCCTCACTACGTGTACTATTGTCCGGTGCGCAACATAGAAATGTCCATGGTTCCCAAAGACAGGATTGGCCAGTACTATGCACCAGAAGAGCGAATAAGTCAGCTTCTTGACTTCCCTCAGGATAGACTGGAGGAAAAGGTAGCAGCGTTTGTTGCAGAGATTATGAGTGAAACATCAATCCCTTTGAACTACCTTGGGATAACGGGATCCATACTCATTGGGTTACACAGTCCAGTATTTTCTGATATTGACCTGATCGTCTATGGAAGAAGGAATGCACTCTTGGTGAAAGAGGTGCTGCCTCGCCTGCCCCATGTCACATCACTGGGTGGGGAGAAGAGAGATGAATGGATTCAGCACAAAATGGATATTTTTGGCATTGACAGAAAGCAGGCAGAGCGTCTTGCAGCCAAGAAGTGGAACTACGGGTTTTTTGATGGTACCTACTTCTCCCTCCACCCTACGAGGACGGATGAAGAGATTACAGAGACCTATGGTGACACGAGGTACACTGGCCTGGGACCAGCTACAATCAGAGCTGTGATCACTGACAGCTCTGAATCTATGTTTCTTCCTGCCAGATACCTGGTTGAAACACTGGAAGTCCGTGAAGGGGAACACCCGGTGGAGGAAATCATTTCGTACGAAGGGTTGTACTGCGACGTTTTTGTGGAAGGTGATATTGTTGAAGCCAGGGGGAGACTGGAAAGGACAGATAATCGGTGCCGACTGGTCCTGGGTTCTCAACAAATCGACCCCCAGTATTTCCGATCCATATAGTCATGTGGCATGTGCGTCTTTGAACCGGAAGTACCTGGCCATCACAACAAACGCGAAGGCACACAGAAGTGCGAGAGTCAGAATGGAGAACGACACCTTCAGACTGTACAGATCACCTACATATCCAACTATCAAAGGAGAAAAGAACCCTGTTAGTGTCGCGATGCTGAAGACTGCTCCATATGATTTCCCTGCTGAACCCGGGGGGCTCATGTCTCTAATGAGGGAGGCCACAGCAGGTATGGACATCCCCTGAAAGAATCCAAATCCTATGACCAGAGCCACGAGAGCATCTGGGTTATCCAGGGTGTTGATCAGGTACAGGAGAACACATCTTACACCGTAGGAAAAAACTACTACATTGAGCTTCTCTGTTTTATCAGACCACTCGCCCCCCACGAGCTCTGCGAAAGCTCCTCCAAGAAACAGAAGGAAGGTCAAGGAGCCTGCCAGCTTGAGAGAGCTTCCGTACACATCAACCAGATACGTGGGGAAAAAGGAAGCAATTCCTCTGAACACGAATCCCTGCAATACAAATCCCATCAATATGAGAAATATGACTTTTCTGGAAAGAACAACACGGTCCTTCTCCTTAGAGTCCAAGGGACTCCCCGTATAATGAAGCAATCGAGATATGTACAGGAGAACTGGTATTCCCAGGATTGCTGCACCCTGGATTGCGTGTCTCCACCCCAGAATACTTCCCAGAAAACTCACTATCAGGGGGGCCAATGCTACTCCAAAGGTTCCTCCAAATCCCTGAACTGCCATGTATCTCCCCATTCGCCTGTGAGGTGCAATGTCTGACGCCATGGCCATTCCTGCTGAGTGAAAAGCACTGGCACCCATTCCTACCAGAACCTGGAACAGCAACAAATGTACATATGAGAATGAAAGTCCTGTGAGAAACGTGGAACAAATGAGCAGGGCCAGGAATGCCATCAGAAGGTACTTTCTTCCTTTTCTATCTGACAAATGTCCTATGGGGGTTTGAAAAATGAAAAGGGTAATAACGACACTGCTTGAAATTACTCCCACGTCTGAATATGATAAAGAAAACTCCTCTCTAATCAGGGGGTAGACTGCAGGAAGGGCGAATTCCAAGAAATGGGTTAAAAAATGGGCCAAGCCCAAAGCAATTATGCCTCCTGAAAGTGCATGTCCTGCGGAATCAGAACTGAGCAGTTTCGCCAAATCTGAACACCTTTACTGAGAATCCCTTCTCTTCTGCTTTTTTCTTGAATGCCTGAGGGTCTGCCTGTATCTGACAATGTCCAGTGCTGTGAGAGCTTCTTCGATATTCATGGTGTAGTATCCACCAATGGGGATGAACAGGACATCTATGGGCCCATGTGGCTTGACTCCATCGAGGTAGGTATCGCCCATGTGGTAGATGCGCTTTCCTTCCACCTGGATGATGAATCCTGTGGGGTAGGAGGATTGATGATGGGACGCATTCACCATTTCAAGAGGGACGCCTTCCACTGTTTTCTTCTCCCCGATTTTCATGGTCACTGGGTTCTTGAACTTCTTTCTGCAGGGTTCAGGACATACTACGGTAGCAATGAATTGTCCTGCGTCGTTATGGTCGTGGTGCTCATGGGTAACCAGGATCAGATCAGGGTTCCCTGAGTAGGGAGGAGCATTCGGATTGTCTTTGAAGAATGGATCAATGAGGATGGTTTTGGCGTCTTTGAGCTCGAAACAGGCATGACTGAGATAGGTTATATTCATGACAGCACCTTTTCAGGGTGAGATTTTTTTAAAGAATATAAATGTTTTCATTATTGAAACGTTCAACTTAATTCGTGGGATAATCTCTTTTTTCGTCCAAGACTGCCCCATCCTCTAACTGGTAGCTCTCCGGCAGACTTTTCTTCACGTTATGGGATACTTCTTTCGTATGGTTGATCTAGATCGTGACTACTGTTGGTTCTTCTGAGGACACTCAGGGAATCAAGGCAATTTTCACTCCCTTCTGAGCCATTACTTTCTTGAGTGTTTCATCTATGCGGGACAGGGGCATCTTCTCAGTAATAAAAACTTGAGTATCAAGAGATCCCCACGACAGTAAATTGAGGGCGGTTCTGATGTAGTGAGGAGTGTGATGGAAAACTCCTTTCATTGTTATCTCATTGTAATGCAGCGATGTTGTATCCACCGTAATGGTGGTGTTTTTTTCACATCCGCCAAACAGCGTAGCAGTCCCTCCCTTTCTGGTCATCTTGATGGTAGTCTCCCAGATTTTTGGATAACCTACAGCTTCAATTGCGATATCTGCTCCTCTGCCCTCCGTGAGTGCTTTCACGTTGTGGATGGTGGCTTCCTCTCCTTCCTGGGCATTAATAATGTGATCAGCACCCAGTTGCTCTGCCACAGAGAGTCTTTCCTCTACCAGATCAGTCTGAATCACCCGTGCGCCTTTCTGTTTTACCAGTGCAGTGAAGAATAATCCAATAGGACCTGCCCCATTGATCACCACGGTATCGCCCATCTGTATGTTGGAGGCTTCGACACCGTGAATGACACAGGCTAATGGCTCTGTCAGAGCAGCTTCTTCATAAGTAACATGTTCAGGCACTTCCAGCAGGTTCTTCTGGACGATCCTGCCTGGAACTACAATGTACTCAGCAAAAGCGCCCCATACAAAGAACAAATTTTCACAGAGGCTTTCTCTTCCTCTCTTGCAGTAGAAGCAGTGTCCGCATGGGGCAGAATTGGCAGCCACAATCCGCATCCCCTCTGTTACTCGTTCAACTCTTTCGCCAACTGCAACAACGTCTCCCGCATACTCATGCCCGAACGGGGAAGGAGGAGGTACCAGTGCATGTCCCCTCCTGTAGGTCTTGATATCAGTTCCGCAGGTTAAAGCAGCCCTTATTCTTACTAAAACTTCGTCGGCTTCAATCTCAGGTATATCCCTTTCTTCCAACCTGACATCTCCAGGCCCATAAAACATGGCAACTTTCATAGTATCACGGTTTAATCATTATTTTGAGGCAATCCTCAGCTCTAGAGGCCATCTTGATGGCTCTTCCCAGATCCTCTAATCCAAACCGGTGAGATATCAACTGTTTGACGTCCAGCACTCCACTCTCGATAAGGTTCAAGGCTTTCCAGTGACCACGGGGGGTTGAAGAGTAGCTCCCCGTGAATGTGAGCTCTTTGCTATAGACCACATTGGGGTCCAGTGCAATCTGCGAGTCAGGAGGGCACTCTGCAAAAAAACTGATCTGGCCACCCTTCTTCACACTTGAAAGGGCAAGTTCGTACGCATTTGTGGTTCCAGCGGCCACAACTACAATGTCAGCTTCCAATCCCGTTATCTCACGTGCCTGAAGGGGAATACCACCTCTTTTTTCCACCTGTTGCAGTCTGGATGCCTTGATATCTGCCACCAATACCTCAGTTTGGCGTGTTTTCGCCAGTTCCAGATGAAGGAGTCCAATAGGACCTGCTCCCACAATCAGGACGGTGTCGCCAGGGAACACCACCAATCGATCCCAGGCGTGGATGCAACAGGCTAACGGTTCCACAAAGGCAGCATCTTCATAGTCTATGTGGTCAAAAGACAGCATAGCTCTCTCCACATTGGGTTGGGGAACCCTGATAACCTCCGAAAATCCACCAGGATCAATATTTGTTTTTGTGTATTGGTCACATAGGGTGTGATGGTCATGGTGACAATAAGAGCAAGCGAAACAGGGTGTATGGTGGGGAACAACTACCTTTTCACCTGTTTCGAATTTTGTGACCTCCCTACCTGTTTCAATGATGTCTCCAGCCACTTCATGCCCTAGAATAGTCCCATCCTCTACGGTGTGGTGCACTGCTTTGTGAACATCAGTACCGCACACCCCGCATGCTCTGACTTTAACCAGAACTTCATACTCACCGATTCTGGGGAGGGGTCTTTCCTCAATTCTGAAATCATCAAGCCCGTAGTAGACAGCAGCCTTCATTTAGACCTCAACTTCGATAATAACATCTCCTGCAGAGAGTACCTCCACTCGCTTCTCTCCAACGTAGAATTCCTTCTGGATTGATCCGATGTACTCCCGCTTCAGTAAGAATCCGTCCTTCTCCATCTGTGGTGTGTGTTCCAATTCAAGTGCATGCATCTCGAGGAGTGAGGCCACTTTACTAGTATCTCTCCCGAATAGCGGTCCAATAGCACTGTAATCAGGACTCACCTTGACAATTTTCTCCTTCCAGGCGGGAGATTCGCTGGTAACTTCAACTGTTTCAATGTTCATGGCCCCTTTGATGTCACCGACATCCTCGATGGCTGTGTCTGAATACAGCTTCACTCTGGACACTTCTTTGTTCAAGGGCATCCCCATGTCCGATTTCCATCTCCGTAATGCAGCAATAACATCCACAAGAGTCTGTCCCTGTTTGCTTTCAGGGATTCCAAAAGGATTGGGCCATGAAGATACATGGATGCTCACTTCTTCTTCCCATTGACGATACACATTCTGGTAGATCTCCTCAGTAATGTGGGCTACGTACGGTGACAGCAATTTCAGATATGTGAGCAGAGAATAGTACAGTACATAGACAGCAGCCTTATCTTTTTCTCCATACAGCCGATATTTTACCAGTTCCAGATAGTTGTCACAGAATTCATGCCAGAAGGACTGTTCTATCACATTTTTTGCCCTGCTGTATTCGTAGCTGTCCAGATGTACTGTTGCCTCGTTGATGAGCGTATCCAGCCTCCCCAGGAGCCAGGCATCCACGTCTCTCAATTCAGCATCTTCTGGCTTTGAATCAAGATGAAGAGAAACCAGTTTTGACGCATTCCATAATTTTACGCAGAGTTTGTACCCTTTGATTACGTCCTTTTCCTTGAACAGCAAATCTTCACCCAGTTTGGCTTCTGCAGCCCACCATCTCACAGCATCAGCAGAGTGCTTCTTGACCATGTCCATGCACAAAACTACATTTCCTCGTGAAGCATGCATTCCCTTCCCATGTTCATCCAGTCCGTGTCCTGAAATCATTGCATTAAACCAGGGAACACAGTCATGGTGGAGAAAAGCTTTTACAATAGTGTAGAATGCCCAGGTTCTGATAATATCGTGGGCCTGACTGCGCAGACTCATGGGGAACAGTTCATCCATCATGGAGTCAGGTTCTGACCATCGAGCGGCAATTTGAGGAGTATGCGCCGAGGTGAACCAGGTATCCAGTACGTCTGTCTCAGGGTTGAATTCTGTGGATCCGCATTCGCAGGGATGAGGAGGAACGTCATTCACCGGATCTACCGGAAGATCCTTTTCCTCAGCCAGAATGATTTTTCCGCATTTCCTGCAGTACCACACCGGAAATGGTATCCCGTAGTACCTCTGTCTGGAAATACACCAGTCCCACCTGAGATTTTCAACCCAGGATTCATATCTCTTCCCCATGAATTCGGGGTACCACTGTATCTGTTTTCCTTTCTCTATGAGCTCTTCTTTCAGATCCATGACTTTTACAAACCACTGGTTTGCTATGATGAATTCCACAGGAGTATGACACCTTTCATGAGCATTCAGGGTGTGTTCAATTCTTTCCTGGGCTACTATGAGGTTCTTCTCTTTCAGTTCCTTCAGAATCAGCTTCCTGGCCTCTACAAGGGTCATCCCCGTGTATGCACCAGCCATATCAGTCAAGCTTCCATCGTTATTAATGATGATGCGCGTATCCAGCTGGTAGTCCCGCCACCATTCCACATCCGTCTTGTCCCCAAAGGTACAGATCATGACGATACCAGTTCCAAAGCGCATGTCTACTCTGGAATCAGCAATTACAGGAACTTCTTGTTGAAATAAAGGGACAGTAGCCTTTTTTCCTGGAAGATTCTTGTACCTCCGATCTTCGGGGTGTACCACTACGGCCACACAGGCAGCCAGGAATTCAGGCCTTGTGGTGGCAATGGGAAGGTCAACCCCGTCACATCCAAATCGTATGGTGGTTAAAAAGGTTTCTTCTGTCTTATCTTCCAATTCTGCCTGGGCAATGGCGGTTTCACATAAAGGACACCAGGTTATGGGGTCTTCTTTTCGTTCTAGCTTTCCGCTGGGGTATAACTCTATGAAACTCTTCTGGGCGACTCGTCTACAGTGTTCGTCAATGGTGGAGTACAAGGTTGTCCAGTCACAGGAAATCCCCAGTGAGGTCCACACATCCCTGAAATACCTTCCACCAATGACAGTCTCTTTCAGACAGAGGCTGATGAACTCTTCCCGTGACATCTCTTTTGATGTGACATTGTACTTCTGTTCCACGTACCGTTCAGTGGCCAGCCCATTATCATCAAATCCCATGGGAAAGAATACATTGTACTTCTGCATTCTCTTGTACCGGGCAATGAACTCCATCTGGGAGTAGCTCATGGCATGTCCCATGTGGATAGTGCCAGACAGCGTACGGGGAGGAGTATCTATGGAATAGACTGGTGCTTTAGAGTCTCTCGTAAATCTGAATATGCTACAGTCTTCCCAGAATTTCTGGATTCTTGGTTCCATCTCTCGAGGGTTGTATTGATCCATCATCGTACCACCACACGTCTTTTGCGGCTTTTTTTGTTATGCGAAGAACGTTTTATAAATCTTTGTTTCTCACAGGAAAATGGGTTAGTTTAAATAGATGCTGACTGGTTACTTCTCATGTATTGCAAACATTGTGGTACTGAGAATCCGGAAGGGAGCGTTTTTTGTGCGAGTTGTGGTGCTTCCCTGGCAGAACAATTCTCTGGGATGGTGGATTACCAGATTCTGTACCGACCAAGTTATTCTCTTGCCGAAGTGCACTTAAAATCTGGACAGAGTATTACAGCAGAAGGTGGAGCCATGGTGTACATGTCTTCCAATCTCCAGCTTTTAACAGAAGCAAAAGGAGGCGTTTTTGGCGCTCTGAAACGGTCCATGCTGGGTGGAGAAAGTTTTTTCATGAATACGTATACGGCATCAGGTGGACCAGGGACTATTGGGCTGGCGCCACCCCTATCAGGTGACGTCATCTACCGTGAGCTCAAATCCGAGACCATTTTTGTCACTTCAGGATGCTACATGGCTTCAGATCCGCAGTTGACCGTTGACACCAAATTTGGCGGCACCAAGACCTTCTTTGCCAGAGAAGGGTTATTCCTTCTGAAACTGGAAGGTACAGGATACATGTTCATGTCTTCTTACGGAGCGCTGCATGAAGTGAACATGGGCTCAGGAGAACGGCTTGTGTTGGATACGGGGCATATTGTAGCGTTTGACAGCATTGTCCAGTGGAATGTCAGGCGTGTTGGAGGACTGAAATCCACACTATTCAGTGGCGAAGGATTAGTAGCAGAATTTCAGGGACCCGGAAAAGTCTACATGCAGACCAGAAGCGAAGATTCGTTCCTTTCCTGGTTGATACCGAAATTGCCTAAAAACAACAGGTAACTCTCTCCTTTTTCTCCATTCTTTCTTGTATGAGTTTTGCATTCTTTGATTTCTTGATGGAAGCCAAGTCCCTGATAGCCTTCAATCCCTCCTCTGAGATATCTTCACATTCAATCTGGGTTCTGAACCCGTCGAATATCGTAAGACCCTTCTCAGATCTGACGAAGACTGAACTGTACCCATCGGGACTTCCCACGCTCCCCACAGATATGTCACTCAATTCCCCGCAGAAGTCCAGGCAAAACGAGCAGCTTTTCTGGGCATAGGGTTCAATGGACTTGACAGGAGTCCTGTACCTGTTTCCATCCACAGATCTCACCCAGAATCGTCCTTTGCTGATCCCCATCTTGTTGACGTAGTCTAAAGGAACTTCTGTCTTTCCTTCCACAATGGAACGGAGATTCCCAAACAAGAAATTCTCCATGCAAAAAATACTGATGACCAGTGCGATCTTGGAGTGGTAGTATCTGTCCCCGAGGGGATAGGCATTGGTTTTACCCACTCCTTGGATTTGGCAGGGGACACCTACAAAGGCTATGCGATCAAACCCTCTGTCCGCAGCCTCTTTTATCCCTGTGAGGTTGGGCACCACCGTGTATTTGGTACCCGCTGCTTGGAGAACTTCCTCAGGGGTGGTAACCACTGCAGGAAGCGTGTTCCATTCATTTCGGGAAATTGATACCACAGCTGCATCAACAATATCCTCTTCCAGTACATGACAGAGGAGATCAGTGACAATTCCGCCATCCTGGGACATGTGCTGAATGGCCTCATTCTTCGTTCGAGCGCTGTATGCTTTCTGGAAAAATCCCAGTTGAGGATCCGCCTGATTCTTATACATGACCTGGGAGAGCACTCCAATGTCAAAGAAGCTGCGTGGGCACTGGATAAAGCACGCACCGCACTTGATACACACGTCAAGATCGATTCTGGGTCGCTGCTCTACGAAGGAAACTGCCCGAGTCGGGCATGCCATGCCACAGGTGCCGCATCCCATACACAGGTCGGATTCTGTAATGACTGAGACATTATTGGCTTCTGGTGCCTTAAAGTACTTCAGATAACTGGTGTCATCATCTTTGACAGCTTTGACGAATTTCTTGAGTCCTTCCTGGTTTGCTGAGCACACGGGAAGTTTGTAGTCAAATGTCACATGATTCTCGATCTTGGGGTGCCGGGTTCGCAAGAAGGGACAGAAAAAGGGAAGCATTCTGGAACAGTCTTCTGTAACAAACCCTCCGATTGTCGGACTGCCCACAGCGCAGGTTCCGATTCCCAGCAAGATCTTACTCTTCTCTCTGACCAATTCAGCTATCTGGAGACTCTCCTCTCTCCCCTGGAGACAGATGGGTCCATCAATTATGCCAATGTCAGCAGAAGGTGTGTCCTCCACGGGCTGCTTTTTGAGGATACCTCTCTCCGGAGCAAGAGAATGAGAAATGAAGTACACATCATCTATATCATTGTATATATCAGAGTTAATGCATGTCCCACATGCACCGATCTGTGCCTGGATAATCATGAACTCTCTTTTCGCATGGTTATAAAAAGCTTTTGGATCACCAGGATCACCATTCAGCAGGCAATTCCCACTCAATAGAACAGAAAAGGGGTGTACAGGTTCTCGAAAACCTGGGTCCATTTCCTGGCATCATTCGAGCTGAAGCTCTGGTTCTTCACCTGCTATCTGTCGCAGAACATCTATGTTCTCAATGAACTGGATGATCTTTGCGAGTTCTTTGTCAGTTATACCTCTGGTAATATTCTCTATGCTTCTCTTGGCCAGTTCGAACTGTTCTATCTTATCAGATTTGTAAATCTCCAGGTATCCAATTACCATGTTGAGAATGCGCCGCCTTGCCCTGGGGTCCCTCTCAATTCCCAGTTGCTTGAGTTTTTCTTGCAGTAAGGCGTCACCTGTGTGTTTTCCAATGACGAACTGGGTTTTCCGGTTCAGGATAGCAGGATCCACCACTTCATAGGTTCTGCGCTCTCTCAGAATGCCGTGAGCGTGGATACCCGCTTCATGAGTGAAGGCTTTCCTGCCCACTAGCGGTTTTTGCTGATGGATGGGAACCATGATATATTTTTCAGCCAGCTGAGCCAATTCGTATATCTTGTCAACGTTGACCTGGTGTTTCTTTTTCAAGAGAAGTTCAATGCCCATGACAACCTCATCCAAGGCTGCATTTCCAGCTCTTTCACCATATCCATTAATGGTGACCTGAGGATAGGTTACTCCCCCCTCTATGGCAGCCAGCGTGTTAGCTGTCGCCAGTCCCAGATCATTATGGCAGTGGACAGATAGGGGGACCGATATATGCTCCTTTATCTTTTCTATCAGTTCTTTCATTTTGGTAGGATACATTGTCCCCACCGTGTCTGCTACGGCAATTCGGTTGGCCCCGCACTCTTGGGCTGTCTTGAAGCAGTGGACGAGGAAGTCAAAGTCACTGCGAGTGGAGTCTTCTGCCACGAAATTCACCGTGATCCCGTGGTCTGCTGCATACTGGACAGCGGTCTCGATCATCTCAACAACTTCTTCTCTCGTTTTTCTGAGTTTGAACTTCATGTGGATATCGGATGTTGGGACGAAGGTGACAATTTCATCTGGTTCACAGGTCAAGCACTCGTCTATGTCCCTTTCCAATCCTCTGGCTACAGCACCGACTTTTGCTTTCAACCCCTCTCTTGCAATTGCTTTCACAATCTGGGCCTCAATTTCACAGTTTACGGGAAACCCACAGACAATAACTGAGACACCAACATCATCCAATGCCTTTGCCAGGTCTATTTTCTCTTCCCTGGTGAGTACGACACCTGGAGTCTGTTCTCCATCTCGTAGCGTTTCATCCCAAATGTGAATCATGGTACCACCTGGTTCTTGAATGTCAGACATTTCTTAGAATAATGTGTTTTTGGAGGATTTCCTATATTGAAGAGATAGTTTAAAAAGGTTTTGATGTGTTTTTTTCGTGAATCTCGAATTTGAAGAATTCAACCATAAACTTCATTCATTGTGACCCCATATAATTCTATACTTCAGATTCCCTATTCTTGTTGAAAGTTCCGCAGATTCTCTGATTTCCAGACGTTCTCTTCAACTCATAAGGCTGGAGCATAGACCGCTCCAAGACATTCATTCATGAATGAAGAGAAAACAACAAAAGAAAAATGTTTCTTCAGCAGGAGGATTTTGATATTTTCCCAGAGTCCAGGTTTCACTATTTTGATCATCCATTCATCCTGCTTAAGATAAATCTCTATCTTCTTGTTGGAGACCTTCTCGCTACAAACAACATAAAGAGGAATCGAATGGTTTCTCACTCCATCGAACATGATCTTCCATCTGACTATTTTCTCCTCGTTGTTTCTCAAATTCGCAAACTTCACTAATGGATTTTCACCTTCATCTAGGACAACCCCATTTGAAGCAAGAATTTCTATTCTGATGTCACTTGCTTCATAATCCTGAACTTTGAGCCGAATGCAAATACAAGCGTGAACAGAGTCATTCCACTCGACATCTTCAAGCCAGATGTTCTTGTCTTCAGCGAGCAATTCAGGTGAGGCGCCGAAAGAGAATATGGTCGAGGATACAAGAATCGGGAGAAGAACAGCTACATACCAATTCTGTATTCTCACTATCCCCACCTTCCAAAGGGCTGCAAAAACCACTGCCACAATTAACCATAAGAATATCTTTATAAATGTCCCTTTCATATTGCCCATTCCGATAAAAGTTATTAGAATTGAGTAGAAGAAAATTACCGTGAGTTGGTGTTTTAGGACAAGATTCGAGTTGAGAATCTCAGAGATTGAATAAAAAACGAGAAAATATGTTGCGATCACCGCCAACATGGTTAAGATACATTCCACGCCAATGACACTTGCAAGAGCAAGGTTTTGCAAAGAAAATCGGCTGAAAGCAACAGACATTGAAACACTCAGAAATGCTGCCACCAGTGGAAGGAGGTGTGAGCTATTCTGTCGGGCGGTCGAACTTATCACTCGAATCATCTCCCGCGGAGGTAGTAGACGGGTATCGTGATAATTGCAATGATGATCATAGTGGCCAAGATAACATCGACGTCCACGAAAAATGAGAGAGATAGGAATATGGACATTAAGAGCGCTGAAAGAGACATTATCTTTGCGAATGGGTACTTTTTTCTCATTATTTCCTCCTTCTCTGATTGTAGAAATTTCTCAAAGAGAGGTGAGAATACTTTCCACTTCCCCTTTTCTTCTATCAGAAAACCTTTTCTCTTTAGTATATGCCCAGTTGGGTTGTTTGTGCCCTTTGGATTGGCAAGAAAATCTCTCTCCTTCTCATCTAGACTTTTCCAATAACTGGCGAACTGACTTTTAAGAAGGCCAAACATTTTGCTCTGGAATTCAATTTGGTCAACTTTCTTTTCCCTTTTCTTTTCCTCATAATAGTTAAATCCTAGGAACTGGATGAAATACGGATTTCCTCCTGACAACTCAGTCAAGTAGGAAATTTCCTCTTGTTCGATATTTTTGTTTTCTCGAGAGAACAGATCTGAGATCATTCTCCTTGCCTCTTTCTCTGAAAAAAGATCTAAGAATAAATTTCCAAAAATATTGAAAAGGGGTGATGCTTTGCCATTTGGAGATATTTCTGCCACAGTAGTCCTGCTTGAAGTGATTGCGAGAAGATTCGGATGCTCAAGGACAGATCTCAGCCAGTAGGAAAAGTGATAATCGAGAATATTTTCAGCAATCTCAAATTCGTCGAGTGCAATGATTATTTTCTTTTCCTTAAGTGCCAATTCTCTCATGCATTGATTGAGCTCTCCAAAGACATTTCCTGATTTTGTTCCAATCTTGATCTTCTCCTCTATGTTCTTGATAATGGTTTGAACAAGGGTTTCCTTGGAGACTTCGAATAGACTACCGAGACTGAGATGCACTATAATCCACTCACGGAAATCTGCATCGTTCTTCTTGAATGCCCCTTCGGAAAGAATGTATTGTAGAAAAGAAGTCTTACCAATTCTTCTTTCACCGATAATTGAGAAACTCTGAGAACTTCTTATAAATCCAAATGCTCTTTTTGTTTCCTCTTTACGATTGTAGAAATTATCTCCTTGAGCAGGTCTGGTGAAGTTGAAAGGATTTTCGCTCATTTTTTCCCCTCCAGCATTCTTTTAAGATATCTCCCATTTAGTCCAGCGTCTATATAAGTCTATTGTAAATTCATAATAGTCTGGATGTTCTGCACTTCTTTTTATAATCCCTTTTCTCTCTAGATGAAAAAGTTCTTTTTCAACTATGTCCTTTCTTATATCTTTTTTATTGTTGAATAAATAAGATTTGATATCATTCTCATGAATGGATATCTCTCTCTTTTCTTCCATGACATTCTGTATTGCACGAAGGATTTTACGTCCATCATCGGTAGTTTGGTTATTGATGATGTCAACAAACACATTATATCCTTTCTCAAAGTAGTCAAAAAGATGGCTATTTATGTCGTTGTATCCCATCAGATTAATTCTCTCTTCGTTATGATATTCTACCATTGTATGACATATTAGCTGAACGAAATAAGGATGACACCCACTTAGTGAAATAATCTTTTCAATAGATGCGTCATCATATCTCATCAATTTCATGGTAGGCTGCTTGATGAGTTCGATCGCATCCTCCCTTTTTAGAAAGCTCACATTCTTTGTTGTAAAAAATCTCATCATTTCTATCCATTTGTTACTCGAAAGTTCATCGGGATGCATGAATCCGGAGATTATGGTCTTGATCTCTGCATCATGTATTAGGGCAGTGAGGAAATCAATAACACTCTCCCCGTAGGAGCCCTCCGCGATTAGTTCATCAATCCGCTGATATTCGTCAATCATCAAGACTATTTTCTTCCCTTTCAGTCTTTTCCTTATTTCGGGGTAAAACTTGTCCATGAACACATGGAAAGAATCATCCTCAATATCGGGAGTGGTCATGTCAGTGAATCCAAGTTCTTTTACTATTTTTTCCATTAGCTCTTCACAGAAGAGTTTTTCACCGAAAATCTCGAGTGCAGTGAAGTATACAGGGGCAAATTCACCATTCAGTTTCTTCTTCAGGTGATATAGAATGGAAGTTTTCCCCGTTCTTCTTTGGCCATATAGAAAGATAGGATTTATCTGGTATTTTCCTTTAAAGTCACTGATAATACTCTGGATAAGCTCTTCTCGGCCAAAAAACATACTTGGTTCTCTTACGATATCACCAATTATATATGGATTCTCAGTTTTCCTGAATGACATGTCGTCTTCAATGAAGTCTAATGTTCCTTCAAATTGCTTTTTGGCTTCTCTCTCAAGCTCATCCTTATACAGAATCTCATACGAAATTGTAACCTTACTAGTAGTCTTGGGTTCTATCATCACTTCCGGCTCAAAAGGCCTCATCCGATTCATCAGAATTGCTTTCGACTCTGTCTCTCCAACGATTATGCCGTAATCATCTCTTTGAATCAATCTTGAGCAGACTCCTCTCGCTTCTCCTGCACCCAGATTCTGAATAGTGAGCATGAACCCAACTTGATCTGAGAATGCTAAGTGACTGGTCTTTATTTCTGCTTTAATTTCAGGTAACAATAATTTCTCCTCATACTCTCTTTCAACAACAGTTCTTAAGTTGCGTACAATCTCAGTGAGAATATATTTATCTGAATAAACAAGATTATTAATCCACTTATAGTATAGTTTGTCAATTTCAGTAATGATATCAATCTTATACTTTGATTTTTGTGATATTTCTATAGTTTTCGTGAAATCCTGTAGGAGTGTCAGATAGGTGGGGTCCAAAATATTCTCGAGCTCCCGAGCCTGTTCAAGCATTGTCAATAACTTAGAGGAAAAATCCTCAGAATTTTCCACACCAATCAAAGCATGGAAAACATTGTATCGCATATACAGTTCTTCTCCATATGGCATATCCCTAAAGTGTTCCAGTAAAGGGAGCAATAGATCGAGATTCTTCTTCATTGATCCCCAATATCTTCGAAATACCATCATGTCGAAGATCTTCAGCATCTCTTTAAGGTTCCCGTCACGAACTCCAGAAATAATGTAGTTGAAGTCGAGTGTTTTCACTTTGCAGGTGTACAGAATTTCTCTCAGTATAGGAATAACATCTCTTGGATTGCTCTCGAAGCGTTCAACAAATTCACTTTCTTCTTTGAAGTGCCTCAAACCGCAAGTGACTTCAATTTCCTCAGGGGGGCTCGAAATACTAACATTCGAGAATATCCAGTTGATACAGAGAGTTTCTTTATGTGCAAACGGCTGTCCGGCATCCCTGAATTTCCTTGCATGGTCTTCTCCAAGCAAAAACATCTGTTCGAAATGACCCACCGGCTGAACATCGATTATAGATAGAGATTCATAAAGCTCTTTCGGAATTTGCAACCATATCTCAAGCGATTCTACTGGGGGCATAAATTCTTCCTTTTGCCACTTCAGCGTCTGAATCAGATAAGGTTCGATCAGACAGTCATAGAACCATTGATTTTTCTTTCCGTCTGATCCATTGTCAACAAAGGCAATACTTGACTTTGATCTTAATGAGAACTTGATATTCTGGATTTTAGTTTCGTTGGTTATCCTATAATCTTCAAGAATAACTGTTATCCGCTTTTTCTCCTCATCCTTCAAGACGCTCTTGAGGGCAATCGTCGGCATGAGTCCCTCTAGAGGGCTAATTTCTTGCTCGAGTCTTCTATTTTTACTGGAGTTGTAATTCTTTTTTGATTCATCTTTTTTTGGGACGTCATCGACAATAATATCCTCAAAGTCTTTATTCCGGAAATATACATGGATTTCCCTTAGCTTTTTGAATCCCCCGCTTCCAGACTCATGTTCAACAGTCAAACGGAATATGACATCTAGAGAGGGATTTCTGCCATCTGCAGAAAAATTAGGATCTATCCATTTGCTGATTTTCATGGCATTAATGTTTATGTATTCTTTCGCTTCTCCTTCAAATGTTATTCCTACGATATCCATGGGATCACCCATAATCACCTACTGTTATCCAATCTGGATTAGAATTGATAGAGGAGCTTAAAAGGCTTTTCTCTAGAAGAAGGGAGTCGCCTGATAAATCATCCCTCCTCTCAATAATTTAATGACATTTGTATATGTCCTGAGATTCTGAACAATAGCTAGAAGCATCACATGGATCCGACGAGTGAGGCCAAATTGGCATCGTGTCCTGTTGTTGTATCCACCCTCTGTATCGCCAAAAACACCTTCAGCCATCCCGGGAATTGCCTGTAGATTGCTTCATAGAAGTCCTTCCTCGCTTTCTGCCGAATAAGAGAGTTACCGCAGGATTCTCTTTGTTTGATCAAGGAGCCGAAGCCCCTCTTGATTCCGAGTCAGAGACATTCCTCACTGTCATATCCTTTTTCACTAAGAACGATCTCTGGAAGATCTTGTGCGTAAAGAAATCGCATTAGCGTGAATCGCGGGCAGGACGATGAGCAACAGTGGCGTTAGCCAAAGCAGTGATTCCATGCCAGGGATAGTGCTTCACTTTTGCATGGAATTTGACTGTCTGTTCCGCCTACAGTACCTTCATTTCAACCCGTCTCTTGCCATAGCGATCCAGGGAGAAGCCGGTGGAGTCTGTAATGTATATACCTCCTAAGAGTAACCCATCAATTCAAATGACTGAGATTGGAGAAGAGGCGTGATAAGAAGCCATACCCCTGAATCTACATAATCCACTTTAGAATGCGCAGTGATGCAAGAAGATTTTCGGTCATAAAAAGAAGAAGAATATAAAAGAATACTTGCGCTACACTATGTGAACAGTTTGATTCTCCACCAACAACATGCTTGTATTATGATGTTCCAAGGGTATAGGGGTAGATAGAGCTTTTGGATCTGGTAGCACATCTCCTGGAGGACCGGGAGCGGATACTACACCAACAAGACTGCCAAAACAAATGAGTAGCAAGCCAATACAAACCACTACTTTGAGCTTTGGTCGCCCCGAGAGCATTCTTTTTGGATCCGGGTAGGCATCTTTAGGATATGTATCTCCTTGATTATTTCCCATTGCGTCACCTCCGCGAATTTTTCTACATTTTCCGAAAGCTTGACCTTCTTAAAGGCACTCTTTACTGTGATTTTCGTTTGCATATATATACTTTTCGATTAGTATAGTTTTAAGATTCTTCTAATAGTCCGAAGACAGAAACCATAATTAGTATATCAACCCTAAAGCTTATATAGCATAGATTGAATGATGTTGCAGATGAACAGGAACAAGAATTCAACAAAGACTTTAGATAGTCCACCCGAAGATCTAGTTGATGAAGTGCTGAAGATGGACAGATTACTCTATCTTAGGATTATCCAGGAGAGAAAGTCCATGACCAGTCTTGAAATGACAAGCGAGATTTTGGCAAGAAAGAAAAACATCAGACCAGAAGAAGTTAAGGAAAAGGAAGTGGTCAAGAAGAATCCTAACATCAATAAGAGACTCAAAGATTTGGCTAACCTGGGGATGCTAGATGATCGTCAGGGAGGATACTCTCTAAGCCCTATTGGATATCTAATCATCAATGAATTGACAGACTTGAAATCGAATATAGAAATTCTGAAAAAGCATAAACAGTTCTTCAATTCTCATGATTATACCGTGATCCCGCAACGTCAGTTCCGTGAAATCTATAAGTTGAAGTTTGCCACATTCTGCGGGAGTGAACTAGAGTATATGAAAGAAATTGGGGAGAATACCGCTAATGTGGAGTATGAGATTCGCATAGTCACAGAGCGTCTTCACAGTGTGCCTGGGTGGATCATGGCAGAACTAGAGCAGGGCCATCTGAATTTAAGACTCGTGTACCAGTTCAGGAAACCATTTGAATTGAACTTTGGTGACGAAGAGGAAAAAAATCTATGGAAAAGCCTGACACAAGGAGCCTTTCCCAGCGTAGAGGTTCGCCATTCAAGAATCGAGAATAGGAATCCAACAGGAATCCGTATTATTGATGGCAAGTGGGCTATATTCAATCTCTTCGAATTTGCTACGAATAAAGTGGATCGTCCCAGTTCCTTCTATGGTTTGCATGAACAATTCGTGGGCTGGGTTAAAGATGTCTTCCTGAGCATATGGAATGAGTCTGAGCCACTCAGCCTGTCTTCAAGATGAACACCTTGTTTACGAAATTCCCTCTATAGCTGTGCTACTCCAACCATTGTTTGACCTCGCATATCCTCTTCTATCGAGGATCTGGTAGGGCATCCCCATCTTGTTGTGAGTTCATATAAAAGTCTTGTTGTGAGTTCATATAAAAGTAATTGTACTAATTATATATAAGCTTTTCGTTTTTTACAGTTATCGCAGGAAAATACTTCTGATATGAGAACTCGCTTATTACTATTTCAATCTGACTATCAAGAATGTGAGTTAATAATAGCTACATAATTCAATTTCTGTCTACAGAAAAGCTTATAACTACAAAAAAAGCTACTTTGTTATGGGAAGAAGACTGACTGTTCATGACATTAGAGGATTCGATAGCGATGGCTTGAGAAAGATAGATAAGTGTGAATATGAAGTCAGGGAAGGTATCATACGATACGGATTCGAAAGCAAGCAGTTTTATATTGAAAGGGCAAAAAGACTATATACGTACGAGGCTGTGGATAGGCTTATTCTTCTTTCAGAAGAAAGAAATAAACCCAACATAGAAAAACTGGCAGAGGAAATTCTGGAAGAGAGTCTTAGCCAATGGAGAAGATATCCCAATGATTGTTTGCTGAGGGATTTTGAAGATACCTATCAGGGTAATAACGAAATCATTGCCTCAGAAAGAAAAGGCAGGGAGAAGAGTGTCAAAATTGTCCAAATTAATCTGGTCTCAAGCATCTACTCCGTTGCAGAGTACTATCTCTCACGAATCAACGAGAATCCAGATCAACTTTCCAAATTCTTAGTCCTGGTACTGGCAGCGCTATATCCAAGAGAATGGGAGGATAAACTCCCCGAAAATGTCCCAGACTATGATCCAAAAGACATTCTGAATCTATTTATCCGTTTGACTGATGATAGGGTCTTAATAACATATTTTAAGTTCATTCGTGGATTCATAACAAGAAAAGATTCGGGTATAGAAGAAATGCTCACAATATTGGAAGATCTTAAGACAGCGACAAGTTATAGAACGGGCTTGACGGATCTTCACCTAATTCTTTCAATAATTCATTCGTCTATGTTGCCGAAATCTCTTTCTGAAATATCTTCACTCAGGAATGAAATTGATAGTTATTTCTTGAGGATACAAAAACCTGAAAGATATATAGACGTACTTTTCAGACAGTATCTCGATCTGTTCGATCTGCTACAGAAGTTCAGCGAAACGAGTGATCTTCAAGATAAACTCTATTTGCTAGAGGAATCCAGAAGAAAAATCAGAGAGTCAGAAATCCTCGTTGAAAATAAGTTTGTTGAACCATTCAAGAGATTCTATTCTAAAATCCTAGAGAAGTGGATGGATATTACTTTTGAAGAAGGGAGAAGACTTGTAGGTCAGATATCTCTTGAAACGAACTTGCAGACAAGGAGAGCGATATGGAAAGAAGAATTATCAATCTCTCTGAACGTTAAGAATGTAGGCTTGGCCACTGCTGAGAATGTGAGAGTAGTCCTTCATGGCTCATCGTCCTATGCGATATCAGGACAGGAGAACCATGTAGTCGCTGTTCTTCCTCGAAACAGAAGCGAGAATGTGGAATTTCGTATCAAGCCAGGGAAAGAGAACAGTATCACTTTTTCTTTTTCGATTATTCCTGAGAACGACAGGAATGAAGAAGTTACTCACACACTTTTTTTCGTCAAACAGGAGGAATTTGCACCTATTCCTAACCCCTACAATTTCACGAGGCCAGCAGAAGATGAGATGTTCTTCAACAGAGAAGACCTTTTCCAATGGGTGAAGAATAATATGGAAAAACCGACTATCTATCAGAACATACTTATCATGGGGCAAAGGAGGACTGGAAAGACGTCCTTCCTAAAAGAGCTTGGGAAGCGTATCAGATCTGACCACTACTGCGTTCTCATCGATCTAGAGATGTTCCCCACCATGGGAGATGCTGAGCTTCTTGCCTTAATTTGCCAAGAACTGCATCGTACCATCCCCGAGGCAAAATTACCCCCCCGCCCCCAGGAATTTGCAGTGAAGAGTTATTTGGCCTTTAGTGATTATGTCCGAAGTCTTCCTTGTGACAGTTCAGATTCCAAAAAAGTCATTTTCATATTTGACGAGTTCGATAAAATTGAATCAAAGATAAGAGACGGACTCTCTAATCCAGGATTTCTCCTCTTTTTGAGAGCATTTCTCCAGCAGAATCCCAGAGTTACTGCCGTTATCGGTGGCAAATTTGACTTCAATAAGCTCTTCTCTGAAGAATGGAGGGAATTTTTCACCATTTTTGCCCCAAGGATTATTGGAGTCTTAGACGAAAAGTCTGCTGAAGCTCTTGTCACAGATCCAGTTAAGGGTCTTCTGCAATATGATTCTTTCGCCGTAAAAAAAATACTTGACTTATCAGGGCGGAATCCTTTCTATATTCAACTGCTTTGCCATGCTCTAATAATCTACCTCAACGAGAAGGAAAAAAACTTTGCAGAAGGAGAAGATGTTGACGCCACAGTCTTGGAAAGAGCCATGGAAATGGCGGAACCAACTCTACGGTTGACATGGGAAGAGTTTAATTCATCAGAAAAAGATGTTCTTTTCGCTCTATCTCGTCTAAAAGTCAGATATATGCGGTCCGTCGAGTTGAGAGAACTTGAGATCTCTCTGAAGGAGAGGGGCATGAAAATGAAGACATGGGAGTTGATAAATCTGCTTGGCAATCTAAGGGAAAAAGGCATTGTAACAAGATCAGGGGGGCCTTCAGCCTTCTATGATTTCAGTATCCTCTTATTAGAAGATTGGATAACAGAAAATGGGAGCTTCACAGGTGAGTAAGATGGAAAACCCCTACATTACACGGACTCCGGTGAAAGACCCTGAAGGCTTTTATGGAAGAGAGGGTATCATGAAAAGGATTTTTGAGGACACTGCACGAAAACAGATGCAGTCTCACTGCATAATTGGAGAGAGGAGAATAGGAAAGACATCGCTTCTCAATCAGCTATTGACCAGAGATGTCAAGAAGAAATACATTGATGCCAATATTGAATCCTTTGTCTTTGTAGGGACAGATGTGACTCTTTTCCCTAATGCGCCTCCAGCAGCCTTCTTTGATGAGTGGGCAAAAGCTGTATCGAAGACCTCAGGAACTGTGCTCACAGAACCGGGATACATGAATTTCAGAACCTTTGTCAGAGATGTTACTGAAACTGGCCTCAAGATTATCATCCTCCTAGATGAATTTGAAGCTACCGCTTCTAACAAGAATATTGACCGAGGATTTTTCGAATTCATACGAGCTCTGACGCAGAATTACGACATATCGTTCATCCTTTTTTCAAGAACACCACTTCAACATCTTTTAAGAGAAGAAAAATTCAGAAGCACGTTCTCTTCACCTTTCTTCAATGCTCTCAATATATCCTATCTTAAGTTCTTGGAAGAATCCGAAGCTAAGAGACTGGTAATTGAGCCCTCTAGGAGGGCAGGTGTAGATCTTGTAGATCATGTGGATTTCATTCTTGAACAAGCCTACTACCATCCTTTCCTTCTTCAAACACTTTCCAGTATCGTTTTTAATCATAAGAGGTCCTCCGATATCAATCAAGAAAAAATCTTAAAGGAATTCGCTGATCAGACAGAAGAGTTCTTTAGTTACCTCTGGCAGCATTCAGACTCAAGTGAAAAAGAAGCACTCAAGAAACTTGCCTCATACGACTATGATATACCAAAGCCAGTCTCCGATAATTTTGACAGAAGAAGTCTCCTAACAGAAGATAGGACTAGAATATTCTGCCCATCCTTTGAAGCATTCATTAAAGAACACACATAGGAAGGCCGTTTTTTCGATTGAAACAGCTTCTGGAGATTGCTGTCCATCTACACGATCTCCTCCCTTGTGAGAGTCACGGGAGCATCTAATTCTTGGAGTCTTTCTTCAGATAGATAAGAAGAGCAGCGATCATGTCTCCGATAATACTCTCGATGGCACCCACCACTTTTAATGTGTAACAAAGGTACAAAAACAGAAGAATGGAGGCAAAAAGGGCAAATTTGTTCATTATCTCAGTCTTGTACACAATTTTTATGACTACATTCCCTGCGTTTTTCGTTACAGACATCCCAAAATCAAGGCTCCTGAGATCTTGTACTGATATATCTTTTTTTTGCTTTTTCATTTTCGAACCTCCTCCTGATTCTCTGGTCATCCAAGGCATGTGTTCTCGCCACTGTTCACTTGGGTCAGTTCACTTAGCACTACGACGTCACGCTATATAAGTTTTTCGGTTCATACAATTACTATACCATTCTTATTGTGATTATATATTAGATACAACTCATAGTATCCGCAATGACAGCTAATATCGTACTCTATTCCCATGATCTCCTATCCTATGTGTTCTATCCTTTTGAGATCATGTTCTTTCTCCTGCCCCTCGATCTGAAATCAGAGAAAATTATATATGAGAAAGGAAAATCCATATATCATGAACCAAAAAGCAATTCTAGCAATATTCGTTGCTTCAACACTCATTCTCTTTTATGCAGTTTCCTCCATCATGCCATATCTTACTCCCGCATCTGGACTTTGGCAATACAGTCAATTCGTTGAACATCCCGCAACAGAAGAAATCACAGTACAAGGCCTCAATGACGATGTGCGCATCGAACGAGACTCTAACGGTATTCCTCACATCTATGCCAAGAATGACCTCGATCTGTTCTTCACACTTGGATATGTTCACGCTCAGGACAGACTCTTCCAGATGGATCTTCAGAGGAGGCTTCCTTCAGGCCGCCTCTCAGAAATCGTGGGAGAAGATGCCTACGAGTCAGACACTTTCTACCGGACTCTCGGCATGCACAGAGCAGCTGAAGAAACCTACTCCCAGATGAGCCAATGGTCAAAGGAGATTGCAGATGCGTACTGCGCAGGAGTTAATTACTTCATCAAGACCACCAAGAGGTATCCCATAGAGTACACTCTGCTGCAAACGAAACCTGAAGAATATACCCCCGTAGATGCCATAACATTTGGAAAAATGATGGGATGGGAGCTGTCAGGCTCCTTCTATGATCTAGAAGTCCAGAAGGTGGAAGAAGCTCTGGGCCCAGAAGCAGTACAAGAATTGTTCCCTTCGCAAAGACCCATAGAAATACCAATAATACCCGGATTATCAGAAGCATGCAAGCAAATCCTCTTATGGAGTAATCAAACCGTCAGAATTCCTCTCCAGGTCGGTAGCAACAACTGGGCAGTCTCGCCACAGAAATCCCAGTCAGGCAGGCCAATGCTGTGCGATGATCCCCATCTTTCTACAACCCTACCTTCCCTCTGGTACCAGGTCCATGTGGTTTCACCCAGCTACAATGTGGCAGGTGTAACTCTCCCTGGGACGCCCTGTGTCCTCATCGGGAGAAACCAATCTATCGCCTGGGGTCTCACCAACACAGGTGCAGATGTCATTGATTTTTACGTAGAAACCTTTTCTGAAGACGGAACTCAGTACCTCCACCAGGGCACCTGGCATGATGTGACTCAGGTAGAAGAAGTCATCAATATTAAAGGAAGTGACTCCAAAACCCTCACCGTCAATATCACTACCCACGGCCCTATCTTGGAACGAGATGGAAAACAATTTGCCGTCTGCTGGACAGGCCTCCAGCCCACCGCCGAATTTGAGGCCCTCCTCCTCATTAACAAAGCTGCGAATTACCAGGAATACGAACAAGGCCTTAGACTGTTTTCCGTAGCAGCCCAGAACTTCGTATACGCAGATATCCACGGGAACATTGCCATCAGATCCACCGGTCGAATACCCATAAGAAAGAATGGCACAGGTAGAACCCCTGTGGATGGAGCATCTGGGGACTATGACTGGACAGGGTATATTCCCTTTGAAGAATTACCGAACGCTTTTAATCCCGACCAAGGATACCTCGCATCAGCAAACCAGATTCCCGCTCCTTCTGATTATCCCTACTACCTGGGATTCATCTGGGCAGATCGATACAGAGCAGAGCGAATTAACACCTTGCTGCGAGAAAAAGATCTCCTCACCATGGAGGACATGGTCACAATCCAGTCTGATGTCTACGATATTCCCGCTTCCATCATAGTACCCATGATGACAGAGGTCGTCATTCCTCAGGACGACTTGGAAGAAGAAGCCGTGCACTACCTGAAAACATGGGATTACTATGACGACCATACGCAGGTGGCCCCCTTGATTTTCCACACCTTTATGGACAACCTCTGGGAGAATACCTTTCATGATGAATACCTGAAGGCAGGCATTCCTGATGCACCCTATCCTACCACAGAAACTCTTGAGAATATGCTGAAAACGTGCGAAAGAACTGACTTCTTTGACGACGTCTCTACCTCGGACGTGGAAACGAGAGACGACATCATCCAGAAGAGCTTCCACGAGACTGTAGAACAACTGAAAGAGCAATTCACAGAAGATATCGCCGCCTGGTCCTACGGTCAGAGACACACATTCTCTCTGGAGCATCTGATTGGCTCTGTTGTTACTGCCCTGAACTATCCTCAGTTCCCCCGTGGTGGCTCGAATAACACGGTGAATGTCGCCTGGGGCTGGACCTCAAGAGGCGGTCCCTCCTGGAGAGAGATCATCGACTTCGACCATGATCTGTGCATCTACCCTGGAGGACAGAGCGGGAACCCCTTCTCCAGGCACTATGCGGATTTTGTGGAATTGTGGAAGGAGAGCCAGTATCTGCCTTGGGAACTGGAAGAGTACACCACGGAATCTGTGCTCATACTACGGAGGGGGTAACATGAGAAAAGACATTCTGGGATTTGTGGTGATCGTTGTCCTGGGAGCTGCTCTGACCTTGGTCCACTGGGTTCTCGTGGTGATAGCTGGAATTCTGGGTGGCTATCTTATCGAAGACATCAAGAAATCAGCTCTTCTTGGATTTGTAGGAGGGATACTGGCCTGGCTGCTCTTGATTTCCAGGTTTGCGATTTCCAGTCATTTCGGAGCTGTTCTATCTTTTATCAATACTGTGGCAGGTCTTCCAGCGCTTCCATTGATCCTGGTTATTGGAGGTATTCTCTCATTGCTGGGAGCTCTTATCGGTGCAACTGGGAAGAAAGCTTTCACACAGTAATTTCTTTTTTTTCTTTCTATTTCTCATAGAGTTGTTGAAGGTATCGGGAGCTATCACGTCAATCCTTGTCCCTGTAAAGCTCCTTCAGAATATCACACCTTGCTGACGGGAAAATCCATTCTCGAGAAAAGACTTATATAACCTCACGTAATACTCGTGTGGGTGAACATCCATGCAGACAACCCGAGGATTTACGTTGCAGTGGCACATCACTGATCGCTGCAACCTGCACTGCACGCATTGTTACAGGGACGAAAAGATGCAGGATCTTCCCTTTGAGAAGCTCACGACGATTGCTGATACGCTCATAGAAGGGTTAAAAGTTCTTGAAGTAACACCCTGTTTTGCCTTAAGCGGAGGAGAACCGTTTCTCCGCCAGGATCTCTTTCGACTTGTACGCTATTTGTATTCAAAAGGCGTTACCCAGGTTCTTCTTGAGACAAATGGGACTCTCATCACCCCGCAGATTATTGAGAACCTGAATGAGCTTCACCCTCCTATAACCACCATTCAGGTGAGTCTTGACGGGAGTGTGCCTTCAGTGAATGATTCTATACGAGGAGAAGGAGCATTCAGAAAGGCTGTATCTGGACTGACCTCCATCATAGCCAGTACATCTCTCAAGACCACGATAAGCTACACCTTTCATGCTCACAACAAGGAGGATATTCCATCTCTTATTGCTCTGGGAAAAAAACTGGGTGTGGATACGCTGTACTTAACCCGACTAGTTCCCATCGGGAGAGGAAAGATGCTGGATGCTGTCCTGACACCTGAAGAAACCAGAGACATTCTCATGTATCTCCATCAGAAGAACCAGGAATTGTCCCGGAAAGGAACTCCTCACATTGCGGAGAACAGGTGTCTCTTTCATTTGACTGATCCGGAAGAAGCTGTGAGACGCTACAACGGTAGAGAAGAGCGGCTGGGAAATGCGTGTGCTGTAGCATCATCTACTTTTACCGTTCTGGCAGATGGAACTGCTGTTCCCTGCAGGAGATTACCCATCGCACTCGGTTCTCTTCTTGAGCAGTCCTTTCTGGATATATGGTTTAAGCATGATGTCCTGTGGGATTTCAGAAGACGTCGATCACTCTTGAAGGGAAAATGTCAGTCCTGTAAATTCATGCAGCATCAAGGGCTCTGTAACGGGGGTGCAGCATGCATTGCTTACGGCTACTTTGAAGACTACAATCAGCCTGATCCTCAGTGCTGGTACAATCCGGGGGAACTTGGATGACCTCTACAGTCATTTTTGTACTAGCTGAGAATAGAGGAATTCCTCGGACTCTCTCTGTGCAGAGAATGACAGGTGATGGGAAGATCTTCCTGGATGCGTCCACCATTTTCTATCCGGAATGGCAATTCCAACTGCGCGCAGTTTCTCAATTGATTGGGAAGGTTTTTGACTGTAATGATTACGATTTCTTGGTCTCAGTGGATAGCGACGCTGTAGATGGATGGAGTACCTCAGTCCCTCTATTCTTACTCCTATCCAGTGCAGTAACGGGGGAAGAGCTGCCCAAGAACGTATTCTCTACAGGGTGCATGTTTTCTCCTGACGGGTGGATTTCCCATGGGAGGGTTGAGGCTGTGCAAGCCAAGATACATGCCCTCGAAGTCTTTTCTCAAGAGAATTCCATCCAGGTACCGACGTTCTTGATTCCTTTCAGCCTGCACAAGTACAGGACCGAAGCAGTCCATCTGCATTACGTCACAAGTATGTTTTCTGCTTTGAAGACAACACTTCCTCACACATTTGAAAGCCACAGCTCTCAGATTGAAAATCTCACCCACGTGCGGGCACAACGTGATCTGTGTCATCTTCTTGATTACATTCCTGATGCAGGTGACGTATTTGTCCTGGTGCCCACTGATGAACACGAATCCTCGAAATCTCAAAAAACCTCCCCGGATATCTCAGAAATCGGCGGCACGCCATGTATCAAAGAGCAGCCCCTCTCTGGTTACATGTCCTTATATTTCATTCGAAACAACCGCGTACTGTTCAAGCATCGGTATACAAATGCTGACAGAGCACGTGCTGACGCATCACAGTATCAGGAGGTTCTGCATGAAGTCTCCCGATGAGTTCAGAAAGGGGTCTCATGAGCTGGGTAGGGCTCTTTCCTCCCCCATAACGGTGGAACTGGAAGTGACGTCCCGATGCAATAATTTGTGTCAGTTCTGCTATAATGTGTGGGATAAGAACCACAAGAGCCACCATGATACTAACATGACGGTAATTCTGGACCGCCTGAGAGAAGCTGATGTCAAGATGCTTTTTTTCACCGGGGGAGAGCCCCTGTTGCGGAAAGATATATTCGAGCTCATAGAATATGCACGAACCTGCAAGATGAAGACGTGTGTAGTCACCAATGGGACCCTTCTGACCGAAGAGAAAGCACAGATGCTGCATCATCTGAATACCTCAGTGCAGGTTTCGCTCCACGGGACTGAGAAAACACATGATGTTCTCGCAGGTGTTCCAGGAGCCTACCGGAAAGCTGTGAAGGGACTCCAGGAGCTGGCAGAGCACAGAGTTCCCACCAATATTAACCTGGCACTAACCCGCCTGAATTTCAAGGAGTTGTCTCATGTTGATGAAGTCGCACAATCACTGAAAGCAAGTCTCAGCATGACTCGCCTGGTTCTCACGGGCAGATGTGCTGACCGAACACTGCAGTTTAACAGCCAGAATATTTCTGAGTTGATGGACTTCCTCCTTCACTGCGATGTGAAAAGAGCGTCCATACAGTCTCCTTTCCCCCTGTGTTGTCTTGGAGATGAGGGGATTCCTTCCATGCTCGAAATCTACCAGAAATTTGATGTAGTAGGCTGCCAGGGAGGGATAACATGGTGTGCAGTCTCCCCCCAGGGAACGGTGCGTACATGTGGGGCCATGGGCAAAGAAGAAGGTGACCTAAAAAAAGTGTCACTGAGAACCATTTGGAGCACATCAGATTTCATCTGGAAATGCAGGACATTCTCACATGTCCCCCAGCAATGCTGTGACTGTGGCTATCTTTCACTGTGCACCGGAGGATGCAGAGCAGATGCATATGCAGCATCAGGCAGAACTGGTGACCCGGATCCTCTTTCATCATGGTAAGACCCTCACTTATTCGCATCTATTTGATATGAGTTTTTCATTCTTTTTCAGATTCTTTATTCCAGACATCAGAACAGGGTGGGTCATACTTCCAGGTTCGGATTGATGACACCATGACCAGAGAACGTGTCATCACGCGCTACCACGATGAACTCAGACCACGCTCTCATTTCATTAAAGTCCTTCTGAAAGTGCAGGTATTCTGAGAGAAGTCAGAATGAATGAAAAGTAGGGGGCAAACCTTATAAAGAAATCCTCATAGAGAAGGGACATCGAAGGAGGAACTCACATGTCAGCATTCCTGGAAATCAAGAAAGTCTGGAAATTGCTCTCCCAATCAACGAATATCCCGGCCCTTCTCCTGGCGGGCGGAGTTTCCATGGTTGGCGCAGGGTTCTTGAATCCAATATTCGCAGTCTATTTTGTGGAGCAAGGTATCAGCTTCCGAAACTTGGGAATCATTTTCTCGCTGGCCAGCCTGGGTTCGCTGGTATTGCGCCCCTTCATGGGACATACGTCAGACCGATATGGAAGGAAAAAGCTCATTGTAGGCCTGTCTTTCCTGGTGAGTTTTCTGACCCCGTTTTATCTTGCCATTCGTAATGCTCTGGGACTGGCAGTCATTCATTCTGCTCGTACGGTTGTTTCTGAAAGCTCTCAGCCTGTTCTCAGTGCTATGCTGGGAGATGTTGCTCCTGAAAAGGGGCGAGCAACCCTGTTTGGGTTCTATTCCTCAGTAGAGAGCATTGTGTATTCTGCAGCTCTCTTTGGAGGAGGCGCGATCATATCGTGGGGATTTGGGTTCAGAGAGCTGTTCTACATTACATCTGCGTGCTTCTTTGTCTCCTCTTTGGTGCTTGCATTCTTCCTCAAGGAAACTGTTGAACGAAAAGAGGAAAAACCACTGCCTGCCTCATCTGCAACCAGATTTCAAAGATTCATAAAGAGCGCCCGTACCATGGCATTACAGAAAAGCACCCTAGGATTGATGGTTTACTCATTCTTCTTTACGTTTGCCCTGCGTGTCTACCCTGTGTATGTTCCCCTGTTTGCGACCCAGGTGTTTGGGGCGGGAAATGAACTGCTGGGGCCCATCGTTGCCGTTTCCTGGATTACCTTTGCCGTCGTCCAGCCTTTTGGAGGATGGATTTCAGACAAGCTGGGGAAAAGAAAAGCTTTCATCGGTCTAGGATTGACGCTCATCATTGTCTTCAACACGGCCATGGCGTATTCTCCCACACTGATTTGGATGATAGTCCTGTGGGCCTTGATTGGAGTTGGTGATGGGATGTTTCGCCCGGTCATGAGCGCTTTGATTGTGGATATCGTTCCAGCAGAACTGCGCGGCACATATTTCGGGACACTGGGATCAGTGCGAGGGGTGGCCAGCATCGTGGCTCCTTTGATTTATGGGTATGCTGCAGAGTTATTCAACATAAGGATGACTTTCCAGATCACGTCAGTGTGCCTTGTTGCAGCAGTATTGGCAGCCATGCTCTTGATAAAAGAGGGCATGAAGATCGGAGAATAACTTTTCTGGCAACCCTTTCAAGAGTTTTTACGCCACTAGAAGCCTTGTCCAGATTGAAAAGGAGAATGTGTCTGGGAATCAGCGTGGTATAACCTCAAATGAAATATCCGTATTCATATTACCATCTACTGCTACACCACTCGCCTTCGTTAAACTTAAGCGAAAGATTTATAAGTCTCAAGGGGGAAAAGGGAGTAGGTGATATCCATGTACACAAAAGCTGAAATCAAAGAGATTTCTATGGAGATCGACCAGTGCATGTGCTGCGCTGCTGCCCCCATAGACAACATCGGAGTCGTTGCATAAGCTTTTCCGATTTTCTTCACTTTTTTTCTTTCTCTTTCTTTCTCTTTCCTTCTTTCTTTTTTGTGGTTCCAAGTTCAATGATCGGTACTGTCAGGGCAAGCTGATGAAAGTCAACGGACGTGATGTTCAAGTGGGGCAAAGCCAGACAGTTACGCTATCAGGATATTGTACTGCCTTTTAGGCTATTCTGGGCCTGGATTATATATCTCTTGGAAAATTCAAAGTGTCTTATGCGTCCTTTAGCCTATCTATTCTTATCCGAAAAGTTTATAAGAAAAGAAAAAATAGGGAGAGCAGGTGATATCCATGTACACGAACGCTAAGATTGAAGAGATTTCTGTAGAGATCGACCAGTGCATGTGCTGCGCTTTCATCGCAGATTAGGCGTGATACAGCACTACAAAGGCGCAAACATTTCCTATTCTTTTTACTTTTTTTGAAGAGATTTTTGGACTATTAAACGTGGACTCGTGGTGGAAGCAGTCTCTGTGGCAGTCGCAGTCATGGAGGACGCGACAGGAATTGAGGGATTGAGAAAACCTTTTTAAGACGGGCTGCCAGAACAGAAAGGAGGTGAGTCCATCAGAAAGAGCCAGTATACCATGGTATTTGCAGTGAAGGACAAGTACGTACTGCTCAATGGATTGTCAGGTGCAGTCTTTTTTGTGGATAAGAAAACTGGAGAACAATTACTTGAAGGTACAGTCACTGAGGAGTTGAAACCCTTTTTTACGAATTTACGTCCGGAAGAGGAGGCAGAGAAAGCCCAGGCTTTTTGCAGTTTCTTGATGAAGAAGACAGCCCTGTGTGCAGACAGCACGATTGCGGTAACATATGACTGTAATCTACGGTGCCCCTACTGCTATGAAGTATGGGTAAAGAGCCCTCAGATGATGAACACGGTGATAGATGAATCCACAGTGGACAAGGCATTTACCGCCATGGAAGAGCTGAATGCACAATGTTCACGGGAGAAACCTCTGACCCTGACAGGGGGAGAGCCCCTGATGATGAAGAATGCTGATATTGTAAAATACATATTACGCAAAGGGGATGATCTGGGGTATAAGTTCACACTTTTCACCAATGGTGTGGAGTTACATTCTTTTCTCCCCGAGATTTCGTCATTGAACATAGAATTTGTTCAGATCACGCTGGATGGCCCTCGATCTGTTCATGATGGGCGACGCATTTCAAGAAGTGGAAAGGGGACTTTCGACATTATTGTCAGGAACATAGAGAAAGCCAGGGATATGGGGATCACATTACTACTTCGAACCAACAGCGATCCAGAGGTTCTATCACAGATACACGAGCTTGCCCTCTTTTACAGAGAGAGGGGGTGGATTGATGACCCCACCGTCCACTTTGCCATGATCCACTTGTGTGATCAGATTCCGGATATTGAGAATTCTGAGAAGCTGTTTTCGATTTACAGGCAGGTCTTGGATGTGGCACTGCAGGAAGACCTCCAGTTTTTCGAGGCGTCACCTTATGTGAAACTGGCGTCTCTGTACACTGAGCGCCCCCGGTTTTGGCCATCCTTCTGGAATTGCGCTGCAGTAACCAACCGGTACGTATTCGACCCGTTTGGAGATGTGTACCCCTGTCGAGCCATGCTGGGCTGGAAAGAACATCGTATTGGAGTGTATACGCCGGAATTGTCATTCAATGGGAACATGCAGAAATGGAGAGACAGGACAATCTTCTCTATGGATACCTGCAGGGAATGTGAACTGGCACTGGTCTGCGGAGGCGGTTGCGGATATCAATCACTGCTGGTCAATGAGGATCTCTCTACTCCGGCATGTATTGACATAAAGCAACTTGTGACGCCCTATTTAGAGTATATGTATGAAAGGAGGAATGCCCATGAGTCTGCCCAAGGTTAGTTCCCAGGTGTTGATCAGGCAGGAACCTGATGAGACATACATCATTCACATGGGAACAGGTAAAATCTACAGATTTAATGAGACAGCTCTTGCCATCATGGAAGCCTGTCAGCAAGGGATGACAGAAGGAGACCTTCTGGACATGCTCACAGATGAGGAGAGTGACAGAAGTACTGTGGAGGAGGACGTCGAGAAAACGTTGTCCAGATTCAGGGAGTTAAAGCTCTTGGAGTGATGGCATGAAAGGAGAGAATGCAAGAGAAACCTACAGTCGACTGGCCGAGTCATATGACAAGATGTTTTCTGGAGGATCCTGGGGGATCTATGATGCCCTTACCTGGAAGTACATCACGGACTATCTTCCCGAACAGGGTGTTATTCTTGATGCAGGAGGAGGAACGGGCAAATGGAGTATACAGCTTGCCAGGGAAGGATATACTGTGTACCTGGTGGACGTTTCTCCGGAAATGCTTTCAGAAGCCTCTGAAAAAATCGAGAAGGAAGGACTGACTGACCGCATCTTTGTAACAGAAGGGGACATCACGGCTCTGGACTTCCCTTCAGACCACTTTGACTTCGTGTTGTCAGAGGGTGACCCTGTCTCCTACTGTGCAGAAAATCACTTCCAGGCAATAAAAGAGCTGGTGAGAGTGGCCAGGCCCGGTTCCTACATTGAAATTGGGGTAGACAATAGATATATGTTTTTCATGAGACAATCTGTTCTCCATGGCTTTGGTGAAGGAGAAACCATTCTGGACAAAGGAGTTGCAGTGGATAAGAGGGGTACGCGCACGTATACCTTTACTCCACGAGTTTTCAAGGAGGAATTTGACAGAGCAGGTGCGGATCTCGTAAAAGTGGTGGGAAAACCTGTGTTTCTCACGCTCGGGGCAGCGTATTTTGAAGACTTGGGAGAGAGACTTGAAACCGATGCAGAATTCAGGAGAAAGATCCTGACCTACGAGATCACCCTGAATGAAGAAGGGTTCGGTCCAGTTGGAAACCATCTACAGGCCATTGCTCGAAAACGATAGACTGGCCCAACAACAAAGACGAGGGTTCAGTTCGTACCTCCAATGTGATGATACCATGACACTACGACTGATCTTTCACGTATCAGAACCACTCAATTTTCTGGGATATGCCAGAAACCAGCTCTCATCAGAGAAATCCCATCTGTGGTCAAGAGAGGTAGAAAGCCTTTTCGTCTCCAGCACATCCCTGGATGCTGTGCTCTCCAGCATTTCCCTTCCCATCCGACGGGAAGTAACCTCTTTTCGGGACTCTTTTTCTGCAGAGTGGCCTGCCTTCAGTGAAGAGTTGCGTGAATTCAAACAACACCTTGAACGAGTGTGGGATTCCAACCAGAAGAGAATCATTTCCTTGATGGAAGAGTTGTGGATCTTCTATGATGGGATTCTGGACGTGTTTCCTGTGATGTCCTTCTTTCGTCCATGGCCCAGAAGCACTCCACTCAGCATTCCACTTGGGCACCAATCTGATCAGAAGGTGCTGGAACTCCTCACCCATGAAATACTGCACCGCACCACGGAGAGTGACAATCCTCAATCCATATGGCGATATCTAAGCATCGTTTTCACCATACAGAGACTGTCTTCCCAGAGCAGGTTCCTCATCCAGCACGCCTTCATTTTTGTTGCAGCCTCCTGGATTGTCTCCCATTCTTTAAAGACAGATTTTCAGATCCCTCAGCTCAATCAGGATATATCTGAGCAAGAGCAACTCACAGAAATGGAAAGGTATGTACAGCTTTTGTTCCGACTCTTTTCGTCAGAATTCAGGACAGACAATCCTATGCAGGCAGCTGAAACACTTGTTGAATGCTGTCAGCAGAAAGAACTGTAGCTGCCGTTTGAATTTCTCAGGGTTCATGCGCTGACAACCGAGTATTTATCTGGTGCAAAGCAAAGCATATCACATGGATTATCCAGACAGGCCGGGCGTGTACCTGATGAAAGAGAAGGACACAGTCATCTATATCGGGAAGGCCAAATCATTGAAGAACAGACTCACCATGTACTCCCAGAAGAACCCGGACACCAGAACACAAGACATCGTCGCCCACACCACAGCCACTGAGTTCATAGTCTGCGAAAACGAGGTAGATGCCCTGCTTCTGGAAGCCAACCTCATAAAGGAGTATAAACCGCGGTTTAACATTAGACTAAAAGATGACACTATGTATCCCTACCTGAAGGTCACCAATGAAGAATTCCCCCGCGTCATGGTGACCAGGGATGTCACCGATGGGAAAGTGTTTGGGCCGTTTCAGAGTGCCAAGGCCTTGCGGAAGACCATGAAGTTCATGAGAAGGCTCTTTCCATTAAAAACGTGCAAGACCCACAAGAAGAGAGAATGTCTTGAATATCACCTTGGGCTGTGTCCTGCCCCCTGCACAAACAAAATCACTCGTGAGGAATATGCTCAGAACGTCAAGCGGTTGATCATGTTCTTAGAAGGGCGAATCGACGATTTGACAGCAGAACTGGAAATAGAGATGCAACATGCTTCCCAGGAATTGGACTTTGAGAAGGCCGCCCTGATCAGAGACAGAATTTCTGCTCTGGAGAAATCCCGGCTGACCCAGTACATCAACCATCCTTTTCTGGGAGACATTGATGTCATTGCAGTCAGAGGTGAAAAGACGAAATGTTTCACTGTCATGGTTATGAGAAAAGGGAGAATTATTGGTAAGCACCAGTATGTTCTGGAATCAGACATTGAAGAGTTCCTGAGTGAGTTTTATGCCAGCAGGCTCGTCCCCGACGAGATCGTGCTGCAGACAGGACTGGACCCGGCTTTCGTGGACTTTCTTGAAAGGAAGAGAGGTAAAAGAGTGAGGATTCTTACACCCAAGAGGGGGAAAAGAAAGAGGCTATTACGAATGGTGGAAAAGGATGCTGAAATCCATCTGAAGTACGTGTATGGCGAACTTGAACTTCTGCGGGACGAACTGGGACTGAGTAAGGTTCCTGAGCGAATTGAGGGGTATGATGTTTCCAACATTATGGGACAGGAGGCCACAGCGTCTCAGGTATGCTTTTTGAATGGGAACCCGTCAAAGAAGGACTACCGGCATTACAAAATCCAGGTTCCAGGGATTGATGATTATGCCATGATTGAGGAAGTGCTGCAGAGACGGTTCAAGGATACCACAGTTCTGCCGGACTTACTGTTGATAGATGGAGGGAAGGGGCATCTGAGTGTCGCGTTGAGGACCCTGAGAGACCTGGGACTGGACATTCCTGTGGTGGCTCTGGCCAAGAAGGAAGAGGAGGTATTCACTCCCCAGGGGAAAGTGTCACAGGTGTCCAAGAAACTGCTGATAAAGGTGCGAGATGAAGCGCATCGATTTGCCATCACCTATCACAAGACGCTACGGCGAAAGAAGATGAAAAGATCCATCCTGGATGATATCAAAGGAATTGGAGAAAAGAGAAAGAAAATGTTGATGAAGCACTTCGGCTCTGTGGAGAACATGAGAACATCTTCGGTGGAGGAACTGCAGGCTGTCCTGAGAAACAGGAACATGGCTTTGAGAGTTCATGAATTCCTTAAGGACACCTCTGGGTCCTGATCCGAATCCACAGGACGATAGCCGTTACCACGAATACGGGCAGCCCTGCAATAAACAACCACCAGAAATGGGCCATCATCTCGTCCTGCAACGGTTCAAAGAGCAGTCTGCCAGTTAGATATGACCCAGAAAACGTGCCTGCAGATACAGCTGTCACAAACGTACTGTTAGCCTTCTCTTTTATCACCATGTATGCTGGAAGCCCCAGAAATGCTCCTGCTTTGAGGAAGAATCTGAATACATCCTCCTGATAGGGGACGTGAAGGAATTCCCACACGAAGGAAAAATCCTGTCCAAAGACATTGCTGAGCACGCTCTTGAAGTTCATGATGCACAAAGAAAGGAAAACACCCATGACAAGAGTCCTGGGCAAAGATTGACTCAGAATCCTGAAAGGGCGGGCATTCTCATAAGCACGCCACGAAATGAGCCCATTTGCCACAACCCCAAGAGGAAAACTCAGGAGGAACAAGAGTACTCCTGCCGGGAAATTTAGAAAAGGATTCCAGTTCTGCTCACTTTCTTCTGCTGGTATATCAGGTATCTGACCATTGAGTATGATGGCAGGAACTATGAGGAGTCCATGTCCTCCTTCATGTGCAAATACCGTGATGAAGGTCAACCCAGGAGCTGCTGCTGTGACCATTACCAGTACTACAACCATATTGAAAAGAGAGCTATTTCTCATGGTTTCCCCTGAATATACGGGATTCTACCCGTTCAATGTATTCAGGAGCAGTCTTGTACACGGTAACCAAGAACAAGAGCAGTGCAACTCCCAGGGCATACAGAATGACCAGGATAACCCACACTGCAAGCGGTGCACCTGTGGTATACATGAGGTACCCCATGAACGTCCAGAATCCCAGTAAGAAGACAGCTACTGCAATACCTCCCCTGAACAATCCCTTCATCAGAGGAGATATGCTCTGGGTCTGTGCCTCACTGACCTCGCTGAAGTATTCATCCAGCCCGTCTGTCTGGATGGCCTCCAGGATTTCCACTGCTTTCTCCCCGAGTGGTGTCAGTTCATATTCGTCAGATGCTGTCTTTTCAATGAGCCCTGCCAGCTGTTTGAGATGATAATTGAGCTTTCCTGTGGGTGATTCCACTCTGTCCAGGATTTGCGTGTAGGTGGCACTCCCTTTGCCTTTGATGAGTCGAAGAATATCTCTTCTCACACGGTGATTCAGGGAATTCAGCATGATGTCCTCTCTATCTTTCATGGTATCCAGTACGAAATGGAAGAATAAAAGCTTTTTTGACTAATTTCTCTGATTTTTTGACAAAAAAATTTGTCATGGCAGAGGTTTTGCAGGCAGTTTACAAGTAAAGGTGTAATCGGGAGGCGTACAGGGAAATCCTTATAACCTGTGATTCAGTTTCCAGTCCGTGAACCTCAGAACGCTGCGGAAGACGCTCGACAGGTACGGGTTTGATACTGATAAGGTGCTTGACTGCCTGGTAGATGTGTTTGTTAAACAGAATGTATCTGGAAAAGGCGTCCTCGCTGCAGATGTTTCAGGGCCAACAGGCATACTGCACGGCTATGATTTGCTGGAGAAGGACACGTGGGGGAAAGTACAGGTACTGAGATGTACGGCAAAGGGGGAGCAGATCGCAGCTGACCTGCTGCATGAGAGGGCTGGGGACATTTTTGAGCACTGCAAGAAGCTCAACGTGGAAGGCTCATATGTGGTCCTGAAATACCTGGGACACCTGCTATCACAGGGGAGGCATCTTCCTTCAGTTCATCCAGAGGTTAGACTGGTGGCACCGCTTCCTGTGATCCAAGACCTCGTGGTGGTCTTAAAGTCTCTCCTGATGGACGCTGGATTTGCCAGGAAGGTCCATCAATATACAGCTTCAGGTCCCGTGAACTGGGCGGTGGTCACTCCACCTGACGTGTATGTTTATTTTGAGAAGTATTACATGAATGAAGAACGTATTCTGTCCTTTGATAAGTATCTGGGAGGTATTTCCAAGGAGTTGAACATATTTCGGGTACTGCTGCTGCATGAACCCAGGGAGGAGAGGATCTTTTTCCGCAAGTTGAGGGAATGCGGTATATCCTTGGAAGATATTTCCGGGATCCTGGAAGAAATGAAGGAAAAAAGCATCATCAAGTATTATAGAGATCCACTTCACTTTACCGTTGAGGATAGAAAGGCGTACAAGCGATTCTTACGGGAATATGTTTTGGCTCCGGTTCTAGAGGAGTTTGCTGAGAATGTGCAGCAGGGTATTCACAGCAACCCGCAGGCCTATACTGTTCTGGCCGAGTTTGAGGAAGAATTCAGGGCATTTCTGGAAAACGTGCTGCAGAAAGGATCTGAACAATGGGAGGAGCGCATTCCACCTGATACTCTAGAACGGTTAAAGGCACGTCAGCATGATGCTCGAATCAGGAAAAAAACAGTTTATTCGCTGCTGCACTACACTGATTTTCCTAATTACTTGTCTATAATCTTACACCGGGCTCAGAGATTTAACAATTGGGATTTATTTGAGCAATATTTTGTCAGCATTGGATGGATAAAGGGACGATTAATAGAAATGAACGAGATCAGAAATGATCTGGCTCATCCGAAACCGCTGGAACCACTCCAGTACAGAAAACTGCAGTTGTATATCGATGAGATCAGAGAGAGAATGGGCCATTGAGAAATGGTGATTGGGGTTTGATGCCTATTGCTTGAGGTGAGCTCCATACGATACTTGCTTTCGGAACACAATGTTTAAATAGTCTTTAGGTGAAGAAGGAGATACGCCCCGATGGCTTAGCCTGGTATAGCGCCCGCTTGGTAAGCGGGAGGTCGCGGGTTCGGATCCCGCTCGGGGCTCCATTTAACTTGTTTTGATCCCTAACAACTTTTCCTCTTTTCATTCTCACTTTCAGTAACTCTGCTCCTGCAAAAGCTCGCACGATAATTTGAATTGTTAAAACTTTTGAATTCAGTTATCTAAAGAATTTTGATTGGCACAGTGCCATTGATTTTGTGTATATTTTGGCACAGTGCCATTCACTTGGCTGTATTTTCTTGGAATTTGGGCTCATTTTGATGTGAAATTACTCAATGAGTGGCACCGTGCCATTACAATTTTTGAGCCATCTACTGATACCCTCTCCCAGAAGGTTGAACAGTCAACAAAAAATCCTCGTAATCAGTTTCAAACATGAAGAGGAAAGAATCATACATGGGAAGCCTATTAGGGAAATATTCTGTGAACACTGTAAAGCACTCATGGAGTCTTTCCAGCCATTCATACGCTTTGTGTACCCCCATATGATACTTTTTTTGCAATTGGATTGACTGACTTCCTCAAATTATGCTTGAATTCCTGAAACTGTATCTTATCTCGATCATTCCGCTTTAGAATTCCACATTTCAGATCCTATCCGCAAAGTTTATATATTTCATTAACTAAATAGTATAAATATAAGAGAAATGGAGGCGATAAGAATGATCATCCGTGCAGAAGTTCCTGAGGCATTGATTCATGAAAATATTCATAGAATCATGGAAATGAAGCCAATATATGTACCAGAACCTCTCGATCCCAGAATGGAGATTCTGAAAGTGAAGCCAGGCGGGGGGGCACCTGGATCCAGAATATCGGAAGTTCAAGGAACGTCTGAAAGTGAAGGGGACTTACTATGCCTGGTTTTACGTGTGGACCGGTAGTTATACATGGTACTGGGCACTAAATCCTGACAACGACTGTGCTGAAACGGGATGTACACAAACCAATCCCTCCTGTAGCATTTACGCGGACATTCACCAAGAACACCTCGCCTGGGATGATGCCAATGATAGATACGTTTCGATAATGTTTAATGCTGAATGCAGTTCAACTCCCACGTGTCCACCGTCAGATGGAGTTTTCCACTTGCGATCAGATTACGACGACTTTCCAACGTCAACAGACTGGTACTACTGTGGAGTGGATTTCTATTCTGGCTTTAACGACTGTGTAGGTCAACGATATGATGTGGAAGGACAAGCAGTGGTCGTTTATTGGCCTTACTGACATGCCTTCTTGCATGTGGAAGCCACCGGCAGCAAAGAGTTATCAAGACATGAGATGTATGACATGAAAGTAAAATGGATGTTCGTTGGACTAATTAGCATTTTCCTGATCGTGAGTATCTCTTTACTGGTGAAGAGAATGCCAGAGTCTTCTCTGGCGCCATGTTACACACCGTCTCCATCGCTGGTCATGCGGGATGAACTCATAAGTGTCGAAAGGGCCCAGGAAGGGATTCCATTTGAAATAATTGAACCAGAATATCTGCCCGCTGATTTCACATTTCTGGGCGCTCATGTGAGTAAAGACAAGATAACATTGATATATGAAGATTCGAATGGAAGAAGGATCACCTTATCGGAATGGCACAATGATGAACAGGAGCATCACCCTTATCCGGGCGAAACAGTAGTCACTGTGAACGGGATCAAAGGCTGGTTTTCAATTCCCGGCCCATACAGTCTTCGCTGGGACTGTGATAACGTGGCCATCTCTCTCATTGCTGATCTTTCGGGCGGTAAAGAAGCAGTAATGGTTGAGATGATCAAGATTGCGGAGTCTATGCAGTGCTAACCACAGCTTGAGAAGCGTGATGTATTAGTGATCAGACGTACTCCTGCTGTGAGAAATGGACCTGCTTCAAAGTCAGGTTGTAGTTCATGAGTCTTTAGTTCTAACGTCGCTCGAGAATTACATCTTACCAGAATGAGAGTTCAAGAAATAGAGTGATGGAACTACATCAGCCAGATTCGCTATTGCATGAGAGTGTGTGGCACATCAAGTGGGATTTACCAAACCCTTTTTTACCTTTTGCTGTAGAATACTTGATTAGGAACTCATCACAACCTTACATGGTGATATTATGACGAGACTCTCCGAAGAGGAAATACAAAATCTGAAGCATCAGATCTACCAGTTGAGATACGATGATCCCTGGATTTCCAACAAGAGAGTGGCAAAGCTCGTTAACCGTCCAGTAACCTCAGTGAGTAACTATGCACACAAGGCTGAAGAAGAAGGGGTGATCACACCCTCAAAACCGCGCCTGAAGCCTAGTTCAGAAAAAAGAGGGGCACTTCTCTTGTTCGAAGACAAATACAGAATCTTCAACGAATGTTCAGACTATCCCGGATTAACGTATCTATCCGTCTATCAGGGGGATTGGAACGTTCTTGCACTATACGATGAACCAACAGATTTTAGAGAATTCCCCGGATACATACGAACAGTAGGAGAAGGGCTCCTGGGACAAATCTTTACGCCCATCATCAAAAATACTACATGGGAAAAATCCTTTCATTCAATCGACACCCTATTGAAGCAGAGAGGAACTATCGAAAGATCCTGCCTAGATGTGACACCCCAATCCCCTCAATGGGATGAAGAAGATTGGATTCTGTATCATTACTTCTACGAAGACTTGAGGAAGAATTTCAGCAACCTGAGAAAGAGATTTCCGATAAGCTGGAGAAAATATTTGGAATGGAAAAAAACTCTAAGAGACTATTGTACCATACTGTCATGCTATTATCCCCGAGGATATGATATTTACAGCAGCATTACCATGTGTTTTCAAACGCACTACGAAAAATACATCGTAGGCCTGTTTTCTCATCTCCCTACTTCTACGCTTTTCTTCAAAATAGGAAACTACCTATTGGCAGATGTCAGATATCCAAAAGACCCTGCAAAAGAATTTAGAATGTTTAAAATAATGTCCTATTTGAAAGAACAGGGAATTATCAGTGATTACCATGATGGACATGGCATTTTCTACTGCCCCATTGACTATATAGACAGGTGAACACCTCATGAAACCAACATTTTGAGGAGTCAGCATCTGTATCTAAAGCGTTACCCTCGGGTCCAACCATCTATAGGAGATGTCAATTAGAATGTTCGCCACCATGATAAGAATTGCCAAGACAATAGTCACTCCAATAACGATGAAGTACTCTCTGCGCTGTATAGCGTAGACAAAATACTTGCCGAGCCCAGGCCAGGAAAACACTGTTTCAGTTATGGGTGCTCCAGCAATGGTAAATGCAAGCCTCAATCCAATGACAGTGATGACCGGAAGCATTGCATTTTTCAATGCATGCTTATAGATTACTATTCGTTCTTTCAGCCCTTTTGAGCGTGCCGTTATTATGTAATCCTCCCGTAAGACGCTGAGCATTGAGGACCTCACCAGTCGTGCAGTATATGCAGTTGTCGCAACAGCTAGTGTAAGGGTGGGTAATGTCATGTGTTTGAGGTAGTCGAGATAGTAGCTGAAAGTCTGTGGAACGTCTTTTCCCAGGTATTGTACCGAGTGCGCCCCTCCACTGGGAAACCATTTCAGTACCAAGGCAAACAGAAAGATCAGCAGCAACCCCAAAAAGAATATGGGAAATGAAACACCCAGCAGAGCACCTGTCATGACAACGTTGTCGATTTTCGAGTACTGCTTAACCGCAGATACAACACCTGCTGGTACAGCCAGAGCTATAGAAAGAATCAAAGCACTCACTTGATATGCTAAAGTATTGGGGATTCTCATCATGATTTCTTCAGAGGCAGGTCTTCCCGATAAGAGTGAGAACCCGAGGTTTCCTGATGCAAATTCCCTGAGCCAGCACAAATACTGGATATACCATGGTCTATCAAATCCGTAGATTTCCTTGATATGAAGTATCTGCTCACGACTCATTCCACGTGTTATCCCATAAATGACATCGATGGGATCTCCCGGCAAAGAATACATTAACACAAAAACGATGAATGAGATTCCCATCACAATGGGAATTACCAATAGTATCCTTTTTATGATATATTCCTTCATTCCCATTTGACTCACCTGCTCATGTGATCTCACTATTTCACGTTCTCTTCATCTCTTGGGACAATTTCGCTTCTGGATTGTCATCCTTTTCTCTTGTGGCAAATTATAAGTAATTTGGGATGAGAATTTTTGTAACCTTCTCCAAAAAGATGCATTGCATTGATTTAGAAGTAAACCGCGTTCAGCGAGCTCTTTCATTAGATTGTATTAGTATATTCGCTCGGTCTTGCAGTATCTCACCCGAAAGCGTTTGAATGACCGATATTCTTAAGCTACATCGATCGGATAGCCACATTCCGTGCTTTTCATATCGTTAGATCGTGCATGGAGATGTCAAAATAGAGGGGTACACGTGGTTGATACGAGGTTCAGATTGAAAAAGACTTTGGGTTTAACGTTCATCAAACGTAAAGGTTCAAGAGTGTCTTTGAGATATTCTCCTGCAACTGGAATTACATGAATCTCAAAAGGTACCTTTAAATGTTGAAACAAGGCACACAGAAGCATGAATCATCTCAAAGAAATCGAGGAAGGTTTTTTCAAGACCCGCCTTGAGCGATTTCCCTTCTCAGCATCCCTCCTGGGATATACTGAATACGATACACTAATGCCTTCTGGAACACTTACTGACTATGAGAAACATATTGAACAGGATAGAGAATTTTTACATCAATTTGAGGATCTTAATGAGTCTCAGATGAGCTTTGATGACAGAATAACCAGGAGATTGGCTATTCATCAACTGAAGATATCTCTTTTCATAGATGAAGTGTTACAGCACTACAAGAAAAATCCCGATTGTGCCCTTCAGGTCTCTGATGCCCTGACTGCTCTGTTCACAAGGAGAACCCCCGACCGGTTCTACCCCATACTGGCCAGGTTAGAGAGATCTCCTCAGTTCATAACCGAATTCAGAACGCGTGTCATTACGCCCGTCCCCTTCTGGCAGGATGTGGCCGTTAAGTCAGCAGAAAGACTCATCCTACTCTTACAGAATATTATCGAGGCAGCCTCAAAAGAAATTCCTTCACGAGATGCTGAAGAGATAGAAGAACGGGCACGTACCGTTGAAGAACATATCGGAGAACACAGTGCCTTCCTGAAAGGATTGTCGCCATCAGGAGCATCCTGGGTTATCAGTAGGAAAGACTATGATACCCTATTATCACTGCGGAAGCTGCCTTATACAGGAGATCAAATTCTAGCCCTCGGCTGGAAATGGTACCACGAGGAGAAGAACAGACTGGCTGAACTGGCATCAAGAATCGCTCCAGGAGAATCCAGTGAATATGTAACGAATTTCATAAAAGAGGGACATCCTCCCACGTTCGAGGATATCCTGGAACTGTACCGTACGTACGTGAAAAAGAGCAGACAGTTCATTGTCGATAATGACGTTCTAACCCTTCCTGAAGGCGAACAATACGAAGTCGATGTCATGCCTGTCCATATGAGACACATCCTTCCTTTGGCAGCATGTTTCCCGGCTCCTGTGGTTGGAGATGAACGCGTGGGATATCTGCGTGTTACCCCTCATGATGATCCAGCGTTTCTGAGAGAGCATAATGAACCATTCATAGTTAATGGGTGTGTCCATGAGGGATATCCTGGCCATCATGTCCAGCTGTTTTCCAGCTGCACGCATCCTGACAAAGTAAGATGGGCCCTGATTTCAGGGTTCGATGCAAAAATGGTATGTAGCGGTCCTGAAATGGTTGAGGGTTGGGCACACTATTGTGAAGAATTGATGATGAACCTGGGATTCTGTGACACACTAGAACTCCAATTCATTCAGTCGAGGGATGTCCTGTGGAGGGCTGTCCGCATCATTGTTGATGTGAGCCTGTCACGTGGTGAGATGGGATTTGATGAGGCAGTAGCTTTTCTGATGGACTTTGGTATGGAACGGCCAGCAGCGCAGGGTGAAGTCACATGGTACTCAATGTTACCCACGTATCCCTTATCGTACCTCCTTGGAAAGAACCTTTTGAAGGACCTGAAAGGACGAGTGAAAGCCAAGATGGGTTCATCATTTACTGACAAGTTCTTCCATGACACTATGTTGTACGAAGGAACCATGCCACTTGCCTTTTTTGAAGAAGTATTTGACAACAAGATCAAAATGCTCACCTGACAGTCCCTCCAGAGCTGATCTTACGCTGTGGGGTTCAGCTACGTTCAGACCGCTGCAGGGTTCCAGTCCGAGGCAGAAGCAGCCACTAGATCGACTAGAGCCGCCTTGTTCTCTTTCACTATTTTCCCTTTTCTTTCTTATCTCGGGCTGCCCAAAGTCGTGATATCATGAAGGAGGGTTCTCCTGTACAAGAAATCGTCGCCGACCCCCGTTCCACGAATCCTTTTAAAGATGGATTCCCTTACACCTACTGTTGAAAGACACACAGGGTGACGTGAATGAAAACAAATGTGAAAAACGTTGAAAACACAGGGAAAAGCCGTCTCTTGGTCTCTCTTCTCAATTTTCTGCAGGCTTGCGGCAGGCTCCTATTTGCAGGTGCCGGTCTCTCAGGAGGAATTGACCAATTTCTGGATGTACCTGTTTCTGCGGCGACAGCTCTTGTGCTCCATGCGATGTTCTTCTTTTTGGGAATTTCAGGGCTTTTTGCAGCATATGGACTGTGGCGGGGAAAAAAGTGGGGATTCTGGGCGATCCTCTTGATCGGTGCTGTAACGATCGTCTTTGATATCTGGGGTTACACAATACAGAAAACAGCAGCCATCGGCTTCGTTGTGCCTGTCATATCGATTGGCTTCCTGTATCTCAAAAGGTCGAAATTTCTGAAAAAGGGAACCTAGCAGGATTCTGGTGTTCTTGGGAAACCACCAGCACTCAACCTGCTGATCCTTTTTTTTCCTTATTCACTTCTATGACTCCCTACACTATCCAACCGGGCACCCCTTTCTCGTTCATTCCTGTAGTGGAGAGAAACTTTCTTTAGTATCCCAGGGTTACTAGATGAGGTGACGCGCATGCAGTTCCATATGCCAACAAAGATTGTGTTCGGATGTGGAGTTCTTTCTCAACTGAACGCCATTATCAAAGATATGAGTGCTTCTACTCTTCTGATTGTGACAGACAAAGGAATAATCTCCTCTGGCATTGCAGAACCCGTCTTTTCCCAACTCGAGAATTCCTTTCATGTGGATACATTCGACTCTGTAGAACCGAATCCCAAATCCACCACCATCAACGCAGGAGGTGAAGTAGTCCGCTCGCTCCACCCTGACCTTGTCATTGGAATGGGCGGAGGAAGTTCCCTGGATGCAGCCAAAGCTGTTGCTCTGCTTGGTACCAACCCTGGTTCAATTGAAGACTATGAAGGCAGACAGAAATACAAGAATCCTCCTCTCCCCATGATAGCCATTCCCACAACCTGCGGCACAGGAAGCGAAGTGACATGGGTATCTGTTATCACTGACGTCAGGAGACGGTTCAAAATGAGCATAAAGGGTCCTGACATGTATCCCGGGATAGCCCTTGTTGATCCTGACGTGCTGTGTTCTCTCCCTCAGCCACTCATTGCCTCCACTGGAATGGATGCCCTAACCCATGCGGTGGAAGCGTACACAGTGATTCCGCGGACGGTAATCACAGATGCGTTGGCCTTGGAAGCCATAACTCTCATCTCTGGTTCTCTTCTTGCTGTCTACAGGAACCAATCTCAGAGAGAAGGACGAGAATCCATGATGATGGGAAGTACGCTGGCAGGGATGGCCTTCGGGAACAGTGACGTGGGAGCAGTACACTGCATAGCTGAAACAATTGGCGGGCTGTATGATGTACCTCATGGTGTGGCGAATTCCATGTTCCTCCCTGTGGTAATGGGATACAACCTTTCTGTCTCAGAAGAAAGATATGCATCTATTGCTCGAGCATTAGGAGTCACAGATCCCAATGACACACGTGCTGCAAGAGCTCTTGTCCAGAAGATACAATCCCTGTCACAGGAATTGTGTATTCCTCCCTTTTCCAGTCTGCATATTCCCGAGGATGATTTTCCAGAGATTGCCCGGAGATCTGTTCAAAACAATTCTAATGATTCAAATCCTCGAAAAGTTGATATTCAAGGGTGCCTGGAGATCTTGACTGCTGCAAGCCAGTAGTCCAGTTCTTGATCTTCATGAGATGCACGTAATGTCATAAGACTGCTCTGAACGTGAAGCTCAGGTGACATCGTATCCCTGAGGGGGAACACTGATGAACTAGGGCCATCTCCCTGTTGAATTCCGGGCAATATTTCAGGCAATGAAGTGAACAGATCAGAAATCGTCGTAGTTCCATGAGTTTCCGGAGAAACTGGATTTTCTTTCGTGTAGCTCAGATATCTACGGCAAGAGGACGAAATCTTAGCATCAACCTGTCGTTTGATAGATAACCTTTTATGTTATTGCGTAACAATAGCACAGGTCGATCGCTTGGTCATCTTGGGAGGAGGAAGGACATGGGACGAGCGGTCAGACGGAATAGGAGCTCATCTCTTCAACAGGGTCATGAGCCAGAAGCATTAACGAGGTGAAAATCTGTGCCCGAAGAAGCAAAAACTGATAACATAACTCTAAAGCTGTGGCTGGAAACGCTGGAGAGTGTTATTGGAGTCAATGGGGTAAAATCATTATTGAACTTTGCCCACCTGGAACAGTATATTACATCTCCTCCACCGGACAATGACAACCTTGAGATTCCTCTTGAGGATCTTCACGGATTATATCTTGCTCTTCTTGAACTCTTTGGTCGAAAAGGTGCCCGCAGCCTTCAGCTGCGTATCGGGAAAGAATTCATTCGTATCGGTGTCACAAAACGCCCCACCATTTCGAAAGCACTCAAACTTTCCACTCGCTTTGTCCCTGGGAAGAAGCGTATCAGTCTTGCCCTGGGAAAATTCGCAGAGGAATATGATCGAAGGCAGCCTTCTCCAGAGTACAGCCCCCGTATGGAGGTCAGAGAAGAGGAAACCTGCTTCCTGCTCATCGATAAGGACAATTTTGAGAGCAAAGGGATTACGTCTGATACACCCATGTGTGCAACGTGTGTGGGAAGACTTCAGTACCTTATGGAGTGGATTACTGGACACACCTTTGATATACAGGAAATCGAGTGTCGGGCCATGGGAGACAAGTTCGACGTGTTCAGAGTTCCCAAAGTCCCTGTTGAAAGAACCTAGGAAGAGATCCTGTTAGAAGGAGGGACAAGAAATGAGGACGACACCAGCCGAAAGGAGTCAACCTGGGAAACCAGACGTTCCTTGTGTCCAGCTCGGTAGGACTGACATTGTAATGTCTCCACTGGGCATTGGAACCTGGTCCTGGGGTGACCACATGATCTGGGGATACGGCCAGAGCTATACCAGACAGGACCTGGAGACTGCATTCAGGGTGTGTGTGGAAAAGGGTATTACCTTCTTTGATACAGCAGAAGCCTATGGATGGGGACAGGCAGAACGGCTGCTGGGACAGTTCGCACACACATGTCCTGAGCCACTAGTGATTGGTACAAAGTTCTTGCCATCTCCCTGGCGATTGCGAAGGTCCAGCCTGCTTGCGGCCCTGGAGAATAGTCTGAATCGATTAGATATGGAGAGGGTTGATCTCTATCAGTTTCATAAACACTTTCCTCCAGTTTCTTTTGAGGCCTGGATGGATTCACTGATTGAGGCTCTGGAGATGGGAAAAGCCAGAGCCGTGGGCATTTCTAACTGTGGCCAGCATCAGATGCTCCAGGCTGCAGATTTGTTCTCAGAACGAGGAATGAGTCTTTCTTCGAACCAGGTGGAATTCAGCCTCCTCAGTCGTGAGCCAGAGTACACGGAGTTGCTCAACGTGGCCCGCCGGCAGGGTATCACTCTCATCGCTTACAGTCCTTTGGCAATGGGAGTCTTGACAGGCAAATATACTGCAGAAAACCCTCCTGTGCACAAGTTCAGTCTGAGAGAGCGCCTGGCCCTTTACGCATATTCTCTGGCCATGCCATCGTGTTCTGCAGCAAAGGCATGCCAGTATGGACCTCACGAGATCATTCAGATTCAACATCTCGTGGACGTGCTGAGGGACATTGCCGCAGCACATCACAAGACGCCTGCACAAGTGGCTTTGAACTGGGTCATATGCAAGGGAGCAGTCCCCATTGTAGGCGTAAAGAACGAAAAGCAGGCTCTAGAAAACGCAGGAGCTCTGGGATGGAGTCTTACCAGGACAGACGTAGCTGAACTGGATGAGGTCAGCAGCAGGATGCAGCAGGTCTCCAATTCTGCATAAAGACTCTCTAACACCAGGGTATAAACCCTATTTCACGTCCCGATTCATCCACCTTTATTCTGCCGAATTTAATAGCATCGAATGAGTGTTCCCTGCAGGAAATGACTGCCATCATGGTCTTGTAGTTGATCTTTTTCATAATGCCTAAATCTACAAATCTCCCTCTATCCATCAGCCCCACTACCAGGTTTTCTTCCCATCCAGCGTCCAGGACACGCAGCGTGTCAGCTGTCACCGACACGGAAGGTGATTGATACTCATGGAACATATCCTCCTTGACGATCAAGAACCCCTCAGGAATCTCTTCTGCATGAATGACCTGACACTGCAGCAGTTTCTGGAATATCCTGGTGTCGGTGGGGGTCCCTGACAGCAAATACGTGTTGTGCAACATCTTTTCTTCCAGGTCAATGTTGCGTTCCTGGGCGCCTTCAAATGCTGTTTTCCATTTGGATTCTCTTATCTCCTTTCGAATGTGTCTGGGAACTCTTCGTACTTCTCTGGGGATTTCTGCCTCTATCACACTCCCTCTCCAGCTCCTCAGGATTGGGTGCAACTCTCTGTTTCGCTGCAGTGCAACTACAAAGTCTGGACAGATGGCCTGAAGCTTCAGGTCCTTGAGCCGTCTTCCCGTGTCACCAGAAACATATCCACAGGTATCGATGACCACCACATCAGCCTCCCTCCTGGCCTTTTCCACCATTCTTTGTAGCCCCACAACCATGTCACAGACGTTCTTCACTGATGTGGTACCCACGAAGTAGAATTCATCAGCGGGAACATCTGAAAGGTGAGTAATGCTGGCTCTTACAAAGGCCAGCCCAATCGTTGAGGGAGGACCAATGTCAGACTGGCCAATATCAGAATCAATGACAGCGACTGATATCCCCTTTTCCAGTGCTTGATTGGCCAGAAAAGAGGCAAATGTAGTTTTGCCGGTGTCAGGAGCTCCTATAATCATGACTACTCCTTTTCTTTGGAGTATCTCATGAGCATGTTTGAGCCAGATGCGAGGAGCTGCCGTGGGACTACATCTTTCCACCCGTGCCCCCGAACCCAGTACAATACTAACTTCTGATTCCAGAACGCCTTCCACGACACAGGAACGGCCCTCTCTCACGATGTACTTACTTCTTTCGGCCCCATTGATGCGAATCCTGCCTGTTCTTACGGTGACTCGCGCTGGGCCTGCAACTTGCAGAGTCTCATCCTTTCCCACACGACGGACTGTCTCCATAGTAGGGTTTCCACTGGACATTTTAAAGGTTATTCATGAACCAGAGAGACTCCGGGATGTGATCTGTTGATTACTCAAGGTATTCTGAAGCAGACTTCCTGTTCTGCACTACATTGAATACTTCAGCCAGCATGCATCCTGCCTGAATGCCAAAGAATTTTAGGTTGAGGTATTTCCATTCTGTGACTGGCCACCCCCCATATACGTTGGAGTATACATCCACTACCTGTTCAAAGATTCCTTCCTGGCGGGTGACATCTACATAAACTTCTGGAAGAGGACACCGTGGACTGTAGTACAGGTACAGGCTGATAAAATCCCTGTACGCGTCCTGCTGGCCGGGGAATCGTGCATAGGTAATTGCATCTCTCACCACACAACAGGTATTCCGGTGATCCGGATGTCCAGCTCCTGACTGCCAGAAATCGTTCCAGGTTATGACGATAGAGGGCCTAATCTCCCTGATAAACTCTGCGACTTGCTTGGAAGCCTCCACCGTATGGGGAACCTGCGAGTCTGGGAATCCCAGAAAGCGTGTTCGTACTCCCAGAATAGAAGAGACACGTGCTGCCTGGTCTTTTCGAATTGCAGCCTTTTCTTCAGGTGTCCCTTTTAGCATGGTGGTGTTCTCTCCTGCTGTCATCCAGGCCAGGACCACAGTGTCTCCACGGTCTGCATGATTTTTCAACGTGCCTACCATTCCGATTTCATCATCTGGATGGGCCACGACGCCCAGGACTGTTTCTGTCACAGTATGGTGGATGGGTCATGCTTTAAATCATTTGTCATGGACTCTGAGAGCAGATGCTACCTCCGGTGGGTGGACTGACGGGTGAAAGCTTTTTATACGTTCCAGCATACTACGGGACATGAAATGGCTAGGTGTTACACTCATCATTGCAGTCCTCTTGTCAGGGTGTGTGTTCCAGGGAGATTCCCCCGAAATCGCTGTCAGTGTGGAAAGTCCCCCTGAAGAGCTCATTGTCTCAGATGTTTATGAGCTCTCAATAACTGTAACCAATGAAGGAAGTGCCACGGCTTTCCAGGTGAAACTGGAGAGCAACATACCTGCCATGCTCACCTTTGAGCAGCAAGAACTGTCCGAAATAAAGAAGGGCATGGCTAAGGAGATTAAGGCGACTCTTGAGGCTGTCGATATCCTCAAAGAAACGCGAACCTATGATGAGGTAGAGGCGGTGATAAAGGTGAAGTACTTCGATGCAGATGAGAATCAGAAGACAGCCAAGACCTCATTTCAATTTGTCCTGCGAAAGCCTGTGGTGAACATTGACAAAATAGAGGCGGGGCTGCTCCCAGGCAAGATTTCTGCAAAGGAGCATGAAAAAGTCCCTATCAGTGTATACATAAAAAATGAAGAAAGCAGAAAGATGGAAAATCTCTACATTCTATTCTGCACAGATTATGAACATGTTGAAGTTTACAGGGTGGATATCGAACCAGTGGGGAACTGTTTTGAATATGCAATAACTGACGTACTGTGGTTGAATGACCTGCTGGCAAAGGGATTCACTCTGGATGCTGCGCTTCCCCAGGGGGCCAACGAGGTCACTTTTGTACTGGTGATAAAGCTCGTTTGGAGGACAGATGGATATGAAATTGTCCTCGACCGGGAAGAAATCAGGGTTGAGATTAAGGCTGAATAACTGTTGATCCAGGCACGCACGGGGCTAGTGAGAGTGGAAGTTCCTGCAGCAGCTTGTTGATAGGGAAGTGGAACGTCACCTCCCTACCATCCTTAAGCTTTTCCTGACAAAATCCCCTTCCTTGTACCCTCTCCTTTTACATCCGGATCGAAAAAACGATCTTTCTTCATGTTCTCGGAATTCGATCTGTTGATTATGCCCTCTTGCGACACGATGCACTTTCTACTGCTGCATACCTCCTCCCTCATATAAATGTTTTCATGTGCGAATTTTATAACCATGTTAAAACGGGCTTGAGAATGAGATTTTTATACACATTCTTTCGAATTTGTTGTGTTTTCTCAGTCTTGCTTATTCTTGTACAATATGAAGCTGCAGAATTGGTTACGGGGTTTTATTTGTCTTGCTGGGAGGGTGTAAGAGGGGCATTCTCTCCTGAACCTGGCGCAGCCTTTTCATGAGCTGCAAGAAACCTCTGAAGAATCATCAATATAAAAAAAAAGAAAACACCTAGCCATCAGGCTAAATGTGTATTCCCACGCCATAACGCCAGAACAATGACAAGCACTTCGATCAGAAAGTGCTTCATGCCCGGGTTGTGTTCTCTTTTACTCATCTTCACACCTCCCTTGAGGAGAGGCAGAAGCGTCTCCAGTCTCACATTCTGAAGACACCCGTCTCTCATCCTTTTCCTCGTGTTTTTAATGCAGAAAGTACTTTATAAGGGTTTTCTTCCACTTCTGCACAACGTAATGTCATTGAGAGTCTCGGTAAGGAATCATTCATTGCTCTAGCGTCAGATTGTAGAACTTCTGTATGGATTCCAGTATTTTCAATATGATTGAAAACTGGACGAGGTTCTCTCATGTCCCGACTGCAGAAGCTGCGCTGCAATGACACAGCAGCCCCCCTCAAAGAACCTGTTCAGGAACGCTCCCTCCCAGCTCATTTGTTGTATGACATTCAAAACGTGTAAATACTTGGGTGCCCATGAGAGTGTACCTGAACAAGAAGTGAGAACGCTGTGATCACATGAGTCTAGAAGAGCACAAGAGAAAACGGGATTTCAGGAAAACGCCTGAACCTTTAGGGAACTCTGCACGGAGAGGGAATACGTACGTCATTCAAAGACACGAGGCTTCTCATCTCCATTACGATTTGCGGCTGGAAAAGGAGGGTGTCCTCAAGAGCTGGGCCATCCCCAAGGAACCGCCTCTCGTATCAGGTGTCAGACGATTGGCTGTACAAACAGAGGACCATCCTGTAGCATATGCAACATTTCAAGGAACGATAACTGAAGGAGAATACGGGGCAGGAACAGTGGTAATCTGGGATAGCGGTACATATATCACTGAGAAATGGGAAGAAAAGGAAATCGTTATTAACATCATGGGTGAAAAGCTGAAAGGGCTGTACTGCCTCATCGCTTTCAGACCGGACAAGAATTGGCTTTTCTTCAGAAAGAAGAGGTGAGAGAATTCGCGCCTTCTTCAAGAGGTCAGTGACGCGGATCCAGGAGAATCTAGTTCTTCTTTTCTTCAAAAAGAAAAAAGAGAGTGATGCTCTTGGAGAGTGTGAACCGGGGCCGAAGCCCCGGCAAGACCCCTGAGGTAGGAGACAACTGAGGTCTAATCAATATTGCTAATCAATAGTATATAAACTTTTCGGTAATCGATATTGCAACAGGGGAGTTTTTATGGATAGAGGCACATGTGGAGCATGCACTTTCTGGAGTACGGTGTCATAAGGAAGAAGGGAGAGCACCGAATAGCTCTCGTATATCCTAATGTGTACAAAGCAGGTAACAGCAATCTAGGATTCCTCTTCGCCTACAATTTTATCAATGAACAGGAAGGATTCCAGTGTGAGCGATTTTTTACGGATTTCCCGAAAAGTATTGAATCTAACTCTATTCTGGCTGATTTTGATATTATTGCTTTTTCCTGCAGTTTTGAAATGGACTATTTTACTGTTTATGAGATAGCACAGAAATTTCCAGACAAGATGAAGATATTGGGAGGGAGGTCTGCGTACAACCCGTTCCCACTGAAGGGAGTGATTGACTATATATTTGTGGGGGATGCTGAGCAGTCCCTGGAAGAGTTTTTGAATCAGTACAGGGACGGTGAGCTCTCAGATATTGAGGGGGTGTTTACCGGATGTGAAGACAGAGTGAAGGCAGGATTCTCTCAGCTGGAGTATCACCCTGTGCACCAACCTATCCAGTGGGGCGAATATACTCAAGCTTTTTACAGAAGCTTCTTACTTGAGGTGTCGCGAGGATGTTCGAGACAGTGTTCATTCTGCATGGTCTCCCATTGCATAGGAAGGAAGAGGGAGCGTCCCCTGGACCATATACAGGGGATTCTGGAGGAGGCTGAGACGTGCACCAAGTTTGAAACAGTGTCACTGATTGGACCAGACTCTCATTCCAACCTTCTGGAAATCATAGACATATGCCATCCCTATCGGATAAGTCTCCCCTCTTTGAGAATTGAACAGATTTCTGAAGAGATTCTCAGATCTGCGGATTTGAGGACAGTGACGATAGCTCCTGAATCGAGTGAAAGGCTGCGAATCTCACTGGGAAAGAGAATAACAGATGAAGAAATCCTGAAAAAGGTTCGATTGTGTTCAGAGCATGCTCACTGGATAAAGCTGTACTTCATGGTGGGCCTGCCTGGAGAAACATCCCGGGACCTGCAAGACATCGTAGATCTGACCCGTCAGGTTTCCAGGATAATGCGTACCAAGGTCACAATTTCTCCCTTTGTTCCCAAACCACACACTCCGTGTGCGGACCATGAATATAGTACAAAGACAGTGGAGAAGGCGTTGTCCTACTTGAAGAATCGTATTCGGTTTTCAGGCCCTCCTGCCAGAAGTGGATTTATCCAGTGGGCCATCTCTACAGGGAATGAGCAGGTGACACCCTACCTGAGAACCAGGCGCTATTCAGCGTGGCGTAACCTTGATCTTTCCCTCATGGAGAAAAAGTGGAAACGCGTAGAGGTATGACCTTTTCTCACACTCACTCTTGAGAAAGATGACCTTTCAAAGGCCCATGAAACTTTGTACTTATTTCCTCCTCAGTCATTTTTTAGAGAAAGAATTATTTACCCCCTCATTTCACTTCGATTGACCTATTACCATGTTTGACACCCATAACACTTAAATAGCCATTTGAAATTTCCATGCATGGAACGAGAAGAATACAAGAGGAAAGCCATCCACATTTGCATGGGTCTATGGGCATTTTTCCCCCTGGTTGTCACCCGCTATTCTGCTCTGTTCATCTGTCTGATTTTCCTGTTACTGGTTCTCTTTGTATTCAGAGAGCATCGATGGAAAGCTGCTTTCGATGCCATGGCCAGACAGGAAGACTACACCCACGGATATTTGATGGGACCCTTGATCTACATTCTGTCAGTAATGGTGTGTGTAGGGTTTTATCCACCGTATATCGCGGCAGCTTCCTTTGCTATCATGGCTTTTGGCGATGGATTTGCAACTATTGTGGGTAGAAATGTGGGAAGGCACAAGTACCCGTTCTCAGAAAAATCCATTGAAGGTACTGCAGGGTTTATCGCATGCAGTTTCCTGAGCACGCTCGTTGTCCTGATGATCCTTACTCACTATATAACCTTTACCGGATTGAAAAGTACTGCTCCCGGGTACCTGGGTACCATTGCGCTCCTGGGGTGTGTCTGTGGCGCACTCGTTGAGACGCTACCGTTTGAAAAGTCAAGAGGGGGTTCCATTGTCAGGAGAGCCATCATAGATGACAATTTCTTTGTACCCGTGCTTTCAGGGCTGATAATGACAATCTTCGTGATCTCATGAAGCTTGATCTTCACGTTCATACTACTGTCAGTGATGGCACAGCATCTCCTGAAGAGATGGTGGCTGTCATGTCTCGACGAGGGATGGACGGATTTTCCATAACAGACCATGATACACCTGGCAGTGCTGAAGATTATGAAACACTTGCAGGAAAATATGGGATGGTATATATTCCTGGAATTGAGGTTACGTCCCAGGTGGGCCACTTGCTCATGTATACAACGCCTGAAAACAGCACCGTACTGGGAGAGTTCGATATTCTCAAGCCGCTGTCATACTACATCTCCAAAGCTCAATCCGCAGATGTTGTACTTTCGCCCGCCCACCCCTTTGATCATTTCAGGCACGGGATAGGTGATCATGTCTTTGACTACACCTGGACTGCCGTTGAGACCTTCAACGGGTCTACTGTGTTCCCCTTTGCCAACAGGAGCGCACATGCTGCAGCTGCAACATTACACATTCCCGGAATCGGGGGGAGCGATGCCCATACCATCAACTTCGTGGGAAAGGCTTATACCGAGGTTGAAGCCTCTACCCCACACGAAGTTATAGCCAGAATCAGGGAAGGAGTCTGTGCAACCGGTGGAGTCCATATAAGTCTTTTCCAGTTTTCTCGTAGGATATTGGAATCCAAAATGTTTAAATAGGTTGTCGCCAAAGTATCGTATGCTCCCGATTCGCGATTTTCGCCCTACGAGAATTTTTCCTGCCATTACGTATGGCATAATTGCTGTGAATATTGTGGTCTTCATCCTGGAACTGTACCTGGATTTTACCGGGAATCTTGAATGGTTCTATGAGAATTTCGCCATTGTACCGTACTATATCGTGAGGGGAGACAGGTTGTATACCCTGCTGACAGCCATGTTCATACATGGAGGGGTTGCCCACATTCTGTTCAATATGCTGTACCTTCATATTTTCGGGAACAATGTGGAAGACAGTATAGGACACATGCGGTTTATTGGATTCTACGTCTTATGTGGGTTGATAGCTTCTTTTGCCCAGATTCTTAGGGATCCCTCTTCTCAGATCCCCAACCTGGGAGCTTCGGGTGCCATCGCTGGCGTACTGGGAGCCTACCTGGTGCTGTATCCCCGTGAACGTATTGATGCTTTACTGGGGTACATGTATGTGAGAGTGCCCGCTGTCCTTGTCCTGGTTTCCTGGTTTGTGCTCCAATTTTTCAGTGGAGTCTTATCTCTGGGAGATACCAGCTCAGGTGGGGTAGCGTTCTTTGCTCATATTGGAGGCTTTGTTGCAGGAGCAATTCTGGTGTTTGTCTTTAGAAAGAGACGAAGAGAGCAATGGTAGACACAAGAAACCTAAAATGAGGGAAAAGGTTAATATAGTTATATTCTAATAGGAAGGAGATCGTCATGGGTGTAGGAAAAGGATTCATAGACAAGGTGCTCGGAGATGTGTTCCATCCAGGCGGGTTGAAACTCACATCTGAACTTGCTCAACTGGCAGGCATTGACAGGGATACTGATGTTCTAATCTTGGCATGCGAAGAAGGAGACAGTGTCATTTTCCTGGCTCAAGAATCTGGGGCCAAGGTGTACGCTGTAGACATTTCCCCCGAAAAAATAAGGGAAGGCACAAAAAAGGCCCGAAAGCTCCGTCTGCTGAAAAGGGTCTTCTTCAAGAATGCCTCTGCCTATGACCTACCCTTTCTGGAAGACATGTTTGATGTTGTCCTGTGCGAGATGACCATCTGTCTTTTTCCTGATCGACTGAACGTGTTGAAAGAAGTGTATCGAGTGTTGCGTCCCCATGGGACAGTGGTTTTCTCTGGAGTGATTATTCATGATATTCCTAAGCAGACGGAGAGGAAATTTCGAGAATTAACCTGTTTGTTCAGTTCCCCTTCGATCCCTGAATATGTAGAATTATTCCAGGAAGCAGGATTTAAATCAGTCAAAGGTATTGATAGATCAGAGATTGCAGAGGAACAATACGACAAGTTGAAGAAGAAATGGTCTAAGTTGAGATTTTTTTCAAAGATATTTCTGCAGGATACTATCGTGGACGAGAAGGAGTTTACTGATCTGATTAAAGAAGGAGAACGGTTGATTGAGGAGAAAAAAGTTGGATATGCTATTTTTATCGGGAAAAAATGATGACTGTGCCCCTTGTGGTGTGGAAGGGTGTGTAGCGAGCGACATCGGATGAATTTCTACTGTAGACAGAGTATCCCAAACCTATTTAAGGCGATTTCAACAGGAAGAATGGGTGAGATTATGAATGACGTCTTTTTCACTGAAGAAGAAAATGCATTCCGCAAGGAGTTGAGAGAATTTATCGATGCGGAAATTGCCCCTCATGCGCGAGATATCGAAGAGAATAATCGGTATCCTAGGGATTTAATCAAGAAAATGGGCGATGCTGGATATCTGGCTGTTTTTCATCCTCCTGAATATGGTGGTTCCGGCAAGGGACTATCAACGGAGATTATAGTCTGCGAAGAGCTTTCGGCCGTCAGTCCTGCCATGGATATGGGCAGGATGGCATCTGTAACCTTGTTTGGTGCGCCCATGAGACGATTTGCCACAGAAGAACAGAAGCAGACATACCTGGCACCTGTGATCAGAGGTGAGAAGATCGGTGCAATTGGCATTACAGAGCCTGACGTGGGATCAGATACTGCAGGAATGAAAACCAGGGCGGTGAAAGAAGGGGATGAGTATGTCATCAATGGACAGAAGAAGTTCATAACTAATGGTTCCCAGGCAGACTACATCTGCTTATTTGCCATCACAAACCCTGATGTGCATCCCAAGGATGGCATGTCGGCTTTTCTGTTTCCCACAGATACAACAGGGTTCAGTGTAGTTGAGGACCACTGGATGCTGGGAATGGCAGGCGCCAGAGTTTCTCAGTTGAAGTTTGAAAACTGCCGGATTCCTGCAGAGAACCTGATAGGCGAAGAAAACAGAGGATTCAGAGTGTTGATGGATGAACTGGACTCTGAAAGGACAGCAATAGCTGCAGAGGCTGTGGGATACTGTAGAGTTCCTTTTGAAGAATCAGTGAAGTGGTCCACTGAACGAATCCAGTTTGACAGGCCAATAAAGTACTTTGAAGGTGTTTCCTTCAAGATTGCAGAGATGGCCACGGTGATTGAGGCTGCCCGCTTGCTGACACTGAAAGCTGCCCGCATGTATGATAGGGGCATGAAAATCACCAAGGAGGCTGCAATGGCCAAGATCTTTGCAACGGAAGCCTCTTTTGAGGTTGCACACAAGGCATTGCAGGTTCTGGGCGGAAATGGGTACACCAAGAACTACCGAACAGAACAGTTCCTGAGAGATTCCCGATTGATGATGATTGGAGGAGGAACTGCTGAGATTCTTCGCTTCCTGATACAGAGGGAAATCTACAAAGAAAGAGGGTTATGATACTTCGTCCTGTATGAATCTGACCTGTACTCTTCATCTGAATGTTCGCAAACAACGTAGGTTCCGCACCGGGAGAGAGAAGCACATCTCTGTCCCTGTTCTTTCTCTTCCATAAACCTTAAAAGACACGTTCTTACTATAATCACAATATTCAATGTGCAGCGAAATACAGAGACTTGCGGAGCGATTTTAGGAAAATAGAGCCGCAGAGGACGACCTGAACGAATAGTATCGGTAGGAGGAGGGGATAGTCATAGGATATGAAGCTGTCTTTCATCGTGAGAATGGGAACCTGTTCTTAACCTGGGGTCTGCCTGACAGCAGCCATTCAACAATCCCTCTTGATTTGGAAGAGATTTCTCACATCGAAAGTCTGTGTCAGTACACCGCGTGGCACGAATCTGAACGTGTTTCCCGCGAGTTGGGTGAGGCCATGTTCAGTCTTCTGAACTGTGACAACACACTGGAATGTGCTCTAGATGATGCAGATGCTCGTGGCGAGCATCTTCAGCTTTCTGTGAGGACAGGAGATCTTCCCCGATTACCCTTTGAGTTGTTGTATGATTCTGAATTCCTGGTTCCTTCCAAGATCGACCTCGTCTATAGAGTTTCAGATTGGGGAAAAAAGAAGAGACTGAGGTCACAGAATCGTCCTCTCAGGACTTTATTCATGGCGTGTTCTCCTGATGGCATACTGCCTGTCCTGGAATTTGAGAAAGAGGAGGAAACGATCTTTGAAGTTACCAAGATGCTCCCCATTGTCATGGATGTGGAGGATACAGGCTCTCTGGAAGGATTCAGGGAGTGTTGCAGCAGAACCGAGTATGACGTCATCCATCTCTCTGGACATGCCGGAATTGATGACAGAGGGCCTTTTTTCTGGATGGAGGATGAAGTGGGATGCCCGGACAAGGTGTACCCCTCGGATTTATGGAATGCGCTGTCCCAGAGTTTCAGCCAGCCTCGATTGATTTTTCTTTCTGCATGTCATACAGCAGAGATGTCATATTATACAAGTGCATCTTTTGCTCATCAACTTGTCCTGGATCACAGTTCACTTGTTCTGGGCTGGGCACGACCAGTGTCAGATGCTGGGGCAATTCTTGCTGCAGAGAAATTGTACTTTGAATTGTCCAGAGGAAGATCTGTCCTTGATGCAGCATTTTCTATTCGTCGTGAGCTGTTCCGACGGGGATTGCCGGATTGGCCTTTGCTTAGGCTCTTTTCTGACGGAACTCCACTGGATATTCCAGTAGTGAAAAAGGGCCAAAAGCGAAGAACGAGAAAACGGGAGATTCAGTACAGGTATCTGGAGAACAGTCAAGTAAGAGTCCTGAAAAAAGGGTTCATTGGAAGGAGGAGACAAATCCAGAGAGGAATCAGATGTTTGAGGGAGAATGAGGAAAAAATTGGGCTCTTGCTGCATGGGACTGGGGGATTGGGAAAGAGCTGCCTCGCAGGCAAGTTGTGCGAAAGGCTCAAAGATCACGTCCTCATCGTTGTCCATGGGAACCTCAACGAATTGACTTTTCTGGAAGCTGTGAAACATGGCTTCATGAGAGCAGAAGACAAGAATGGGCTGAAAATATTACGAGAAAAAGAGGACTTTCTGGACAAGGTCATGAGACTGTGCTTTTCTTCTTTTCAGGACAATAATTACTTCATATTGCTCGACGACTTTGAGAAGAATCTGAAAAGGATTGGACAAGGAGCTGTCATTTCCTGCGAAGCAGCTCCTATTCTGAGGGCGCTGCTCAGGAATCTGCCGTATGCTTCCAAAATGAGTCAGATCGTCATCACCTGTCGATACGTGTTCCCTTTGGTGGACAATGACCGAGACCTGGTACAGGAACAGCTGGAGCTGATTGGATTGACAAGTTTCAGGGGAGCTGACGAGAAAAAGAAGATCGCAGGACTAAAGTCCATAGCCAGTTATCCTGATCTGAAAACCCGTGAAATGCTAATAGAAACCGGAAGAGGAAACCCCCGACTCATGGAAGCTTTGGACATGCTACTGGAAGTAGAGAAAAACCTGGATGTGGAACCCCTGCTTTTGGCAGTCAAAGACAAGGAAGACGAATTTGTCCAGGGATTACTCTTGGAGGAAATAATGAACAAGCAGTCCGAAGGATTCCAGCAAACAGTGAAATATTCATCCGTGTATGGTGTCCCTGTTACAAAGGAAGGGATAGGGATTGTGTGCAGGAGCATAAGCGGATGGGATTCGTTTTTGAGGTTAGGCGTCGAACTCAGTCTGATGGAGCAAGATAGACGGGGGGCTGAAGACTCACTGTACTACTGGGTGTCACCTCTTCTCCGTGGCAGGATTTTTTCTGATATCTCGAACCAGGAAAGAAGATCCTGTCATCAGCTTGCTGTAGAATACTACAAGAAGATTCTGTCATCAAGAGACCATTTTGATGCAATATGCGCTTCAGAACTCGTTCATCATGCTCTTGAAAGTGGGATGCAGGACATTGCTGTTGAAGAGGGAGGGAAACTCTTATCACAGTTGAGAGACTCCTTTGCCTTTGAGAAAGCCCTCAGTGAAGGGACTTCTATTCTCTCTGGACTGTCATCACCAAAAAGAGACGGTCACTTTGCAGTTTTCTTGTGCGAACTCGGCGAGGTATATGGAGATACGGGGAACCCGAAAAAGGCGATTGAGCATTTTGAACAAGCTCTTGCCATTGCCCTTGGGCTATATGGAGAAAAGCACTCAGAAACGGCTCTTGCATACAGTGGTCTTGGAGGAGCTTGGATGGATCTCGGCAATCTGAAAAAAGCCCTTGAATACTATGAAAAAGCTCTCTCCATTGACAAAGAGATATATGGAGAAAGGCATCTTGAAGTGGGAAAAGACCTTCAGGACTTGGCCTCTGTCTGGAGAAATCTTGGTAGGTCACAGAAAGCTCTCCTGTATCTAGTAGAAGCGCTCTCCATCGCAGAAGAAGAAGGTGAAGCGGGAAAAGAACAGATTCCATCACTTTATAATAGCTTGGGACTGATCTGGAGGATCTTGGGTGACTCGAGGAAAGCCCTTGAGTATTATGAGAAGGCACTGGAAATCGATAGAGAGATGTACGGGGAAAGGCATCCCAAAGTAGCAACACTCATCAACAACATTGGTGCAGCTTTGAAGAGCCTCGGCAATCAGCAGAAAGCCCTTGAGTATTACGAAAAGGCTCTATCAATCGATGAAGCAATATATGGTAAGAAGCATCCAAGGGTGGCATCAAGGCTCAATAACATTGGAGGAGCTTTGAAGGGTCTTGGCAATCCAAAAAGAGCCCTCGAATACTACGAAAGAGCACTGTCAATTGATGAAGAGGTTTACGGGAAGAAGCATCCCAGGGTAGCTCTGAGGTTCAATAACATTGGAGGAGCTTTGAGAGATCTTGGCAATCCAAAAAGAGCCCTCGAATACCATGAAAAGGCTCTGTCAATTGTTCAAGAGACATACTATGAGAGGCATCCCGCTATTGCCCATGCACTCAACAATCTCGGCCTTGCATGGAGAAGCCTTGGCAATCCACAGAAAGCTCTACACTACTTCGAGAGCGCTCTATCAATCGATGAAGCAATATATGGTAAGAAGCATCCAAGGGTGGCATCAAGGCTCAATAACATTGGAGGAGCTTTGAGAGATCTTGGCAATCCAAAAAGAGCCCTCGAATACTACGAAAGAGCACTGTCAATTGATGAAGAGGTTTACGGGAAGAAGCATCCCAGGGTGGCATCAAGGCTCAATAACATTGGAGGAGCTTTGAGAGATCTTGGCAATCCAAAAAGAGCCCTCGAATACTACGAAAGAGCACTATCAATTGTTCAAGAGACATACCATGAGAGGCATCCCAGTATTGCCCTTGCACTCAACAGTCTCGGCCTTGCCTGGAGAAGCCTTGGCAATCCGCAGAAAGCTCTACACTACTTTGAAGAGTCCCTGTCTATTACTAAAGAGGTATATGGAGAAGATCATCCTAGGATTGCGACGGCTTTCAATAACATAGGGTCAGTCTGGAAGGATGTGGGGAAATTGGAGGAAGCAATTGCGTGCGGTGAGAAAGCCCTCGCCATTGACCGAGTGACATACGGTGAGAATCATCCAAAGGTTGCTCTAAGGCTCAGCAACATGGGCTCTGTTTGGCGTGATCTTGGTGATCTTCAGAAGGCTCGAGAGTATATCGAAGAAGCACTGTCCATTGATAAGAGGATCTACGGAGAGACACATCCAAAGGTAGCACGAGATCTGAGAAACTTTGGAATGGTCTACGGAGATCTGGGCAATCCCGGGGCGGCACATGAATGTTTTCAAGAGGCATATCGTATCTTCAAAGGAGTTCTTGGTGAGGAACATCCCCGTACCGCAGTGGTGAGGGAACTCCTAGTAGCTTTACAAGGTGCAGATCACTTCCTTTCCAGTCACCCTGAAGATGAACAATCAGGGAAAAAGGAAAGCTAGAGATCTCTCATTTTCTCTACAGCTTCTCGAATTTCCTTGATAGAGGCTTCTTCTTCTATTGTGGACAAGTCACCCAGGTCTTTGGAAACCCATAGTGCTTTCATGACCCTCCGCAAAATCTTACCGCTCCGTGTCTTGGGTAGCTGATTAACAAATTCAATATCCTTTATTACTACAATAGGACCCATAGTATTTCGGACATGCTGAATAAGCTCTTTCTTCAGGTCTTCACGGGGATCCACATCATTTCTCAGCACCACAAAAGCACAGGCCACCTCTCCCCGCAGTTCATCAGGAACGCCGCTGACACCAACTTCCACCACTGCAGGGTGGGATATCAAGGCATTCTCAATTTCAATTGTTCCAATCCGGTGAGACGCGATCTTGATGACCTCGTCAGATCGACCCACAAACCAGATGTACCCATCCTCGTCAACATAGGCAGCGTCGCCCGAGTAGTACACCTTTTTCTGGTCGAATTTTTTCCAGTATTCTTCCAGATATCTTTCCTCGTTTCTCCACAACGTGGGGGTTAATCCAGGAAACGGGTTCTTGGCCACCAGAACTCCCTTGGTCCCGCGAGGAAGCGACTCTCCTGTCATTTCATCAACAATGTCCACCGTTACACCCGGAACAGGAAGCCCCGAAGATCCTGATTTTATGGGTAACATTCCTAGTCCATAAGGATTGGCAATCAAGGGGCCTGAGGTCTCTGTCTGCCACATATGGTCGATAACCGGGATCTCTCCATGGAACACTTCCTCCTGCAGCCATCTCCATGCCGCAGGGTTGAGCACTTCACCTGCACAAAAGACCCGTTCTACACTGGAAATATCATGAGCAATGGCGTGTTCATTGCCCAATCGCATTAGTCCTCTGACTCCAGTAGGTGAGACCCACCAGGCTGTTGCTTTGTTTCTGTCAAGCACGTCCCACCACATGTCCTTTTTGGGATAATCTGGGGTTCCCTCGTATAAGACAGAAGTGCACCCTGCTAGCAGCGGGCCATAGACATTGTAACTGTGGCCCACAATCCAGCCGATATCCGACGTGCAGAACCACACGTCATTCTCTCTCATTTTGTAGATCCATTTCCCCATGGAATACACATATACCTGGTATCCACCATGATTCTGGACAGTGACCTTTGGCAGAGCTGTGGTCCCCGAAGTCGGCAGCATGAAAAGAGGTTCATTTGCCTCCATATACTCCACATCACCTTTTGAACCGTCTCCAAGGGCGAGAAACTCCTCCCATGAAATGTCTCTTCCCTTTTTCATGGAGTATCCGTTATCAGGATTCGCTCGCAGCACCACAACCTTTTCGACCTGATCAGATACCTGTCTCAAAGCCTCATCAACCGTGGGCTTCAAAGGAACAGGGTTTCCTCTCCGGGATCCTTCATCCTGGGTCAAGACATATTTTGTGTCAGAGATCTTGATCCGATCGGCCACCGCCTTGGCAGAAAACCCAGCAAAGATCACCACATGAATGGCACCTATGCGAGCGCATGCCAGCATGGAAACCACGGATTCAAGACGCATGGGCATGTAGATGGCAACAGGGTCACCTTTTTTCACACCCATTCCCCGGAGACACGCAGCATACTGGTTAACCATCTTCAAAAGCTGCCCATAGGTGATTACACAGGTCTCATTCTTTTCTCCACTCTCATAGATAAAAGCAGCTCTCCCTGCCCTTCCTTTGAGCACATTCACATCCACACAGTTGTAGCAGATGTTGGTAATTCCGCCAGGGTACCAGGAAAAAGTGGGTCCAGTCCAGTCGATTACCTTGTCCCATGGCTTGAACCAGTGAACCTCATCCTGGGCTGCGACAGCAGCATGTTCCCAGAATGATTCGAAATCTTCCCCCCGCTTTAGGAAAGCCTTTACCTGGGGGGGCACCATCACTGTATCAGTTTTATCATCCATAGTAATCCTCCTCATTGATTAGACGTTGGGGTCTACCACTTCCCATACAAATCGCCTTAAATAGTTTTCCTTGGACATTTCTTACGTTGCTGCACCAGAAAGATTGAGAATTCACAGGCAGCATGAATTCCAGGAATCCTTCACAGGTAGCTTTCCCCAGAGATGTATCGTCTGGTTCTTTCGTCTTTTGGGTTCTCGAATATGTCCTTCTTCCCCCCGTGTTCAATCAACTCTCCGAGGAAGATGAATCCCACATAATCAGCCAATCTGCGAGCTCTCCTCAGATTATGAGTCACCACGACGATGGTATAGTCAGTTTTCAATTCGGACAGGGTTTCCTCGATTTTCTGGGCAGAAAAAGGGTCCAGAGCAGAGGTTGGTTCATCACACAAGATGATTTCGGGGGAAACTGCCAGGCACCTTGCCAGGCACAGCCGTTGCTGCTGCCCAATGGACAGGGAAGCCGCAGGACTTTTGAGCCTGTCTTTCACTTCTTCCCACAGTCCAGCAGCTCTCAAGTTCTTTTCTACAATTTCATTCAGTTTCTTCCTTTTTCTTGTCCCGTGAATACGAGGACCATAGGCCACATTATCGAAAATAGACATGGGGAGAGGATATGGTCTTTGAGAAAGCAGTCCCATTTTCTTTCGCAGTTCTGTTACATCAACTTTGGGATCATACACTGATTCATCATCCACCAATACAGATCCAGATATCCGGACTCCTTCTTGCAGTTCCAGCAGTCGATTGAGACTTTTCAAGAGCGTTGTCTTTCCACATCCAGAAGGGCCAATGATGACCGTTATCTTGTTGCGAGGAATTTCCAGGCTGACGTTCTTGAGAACGTGATGATTTCCATATGAGACATTCAATCCCTTGATAGTTATGTGGTACATCATATCACCTTATCACGAATTTTGCGAATCTTCTACTGAAAAGACGGGATGATACAGTCAAGAGAAGAACGATGATCAGAAGAATCAGTGCAGAAGCGTATGCACGTTCCTGGACCTCCGGGAAGGGAGTGCCCATCTGGAAGAAGACGGCAAGTGGCAAGGAAGCCACAGGGTCAAGCAACGAACTCGGAATGTGATCAGTGTACCCCGCAGTGAACAGGATTGAGGCTGCGTCTCCAATGCCTCTTCCAAAGGCCAGGATAATGGCACTGATGATGCCAGGCAGTATCTGTCTGGTAACGACTTTAAACATGGTTTCGTACCGGGTAGCCCCCAAGGTGTAGGAGGCTTCTTTCAGCTCTCTGGGAACCATCTGCAGAACCTCATCGATGGCTCTCACCATGATGGGCAATTCCAGGAGGGTCAGAGCCACGATACCTCCCAGAAGCGAGGCTCTCAATCCCAACAAGAGCATAATGGTGAACCCGAATACACCATATATAATTGAAGGAACGCCCCACAGGACATCTAGAGATAAGCGAACCACATTTGCTGTGCGTGCCTTCACATACTCTCTCTGCAGACAGAAGGCAATTGGGAGAGAAACCAAGAGAGAAGTTGCAGTGGCACCAAAAGCGAGGTACAGAGAACCCACAATGGCGTTGAGAACACCTCCTTCCTTGCCCAGGTAGTACCCGCCTTTGGAAGTCTGGGTGATCATTGAGAGGCTTAAGGCTCCAGCTCCCTTTACCAGGATCACACCGATTACAGCAAAGAGACTCCCCAGAATGATGAAGGTGGCAGCTATCATGAGCACCTTGAAGCATCTCTCTTCAACGTGACGCAGGTTCACTATCTACCCCCCCTCATGAGTATGAGCCTGGCTGCCATGCTGAACAGCAGTACTATAAGAAGTAAAATGAGAGCACCAAGCAACAGGGCTGAATCATAGAGTGGAACAGACAGCATTTCGCCGTAGTTGTTGGCGATCAAGGCAGTGAGAGGATATGCTTCTTCAAAAATGGAGTGGGGAACTTGAGGAACGTTCCCCACTACCATCAAAACTGCCATAGTCTCCCCGAAAGCCCGCGAAAACCCCAGTATAATGGCTGCTACAATTCCCGGGAAAGCTTTCTTGAGCACTACCTTCTTCACTGTTTGCCATTGAGTAGCTCCCAGCGAAAGAGACGATTCTCGTGCCTCATAGGGCACACTTTGAATCACCTCCACAGATACAGATATTATAATAGGAAACACCATGATGGCAAGAACAATTCCACCTGCCAGAACTGAATATCCTGTGGTGGAAATGTTGATCCTGTGGGCAGTATCCCGTATGAGGGGGACCACTGCCAGAACACCAAACACTCCATACACCACAGACGGTATTCCCGCTAGAAGATCAATCAACGGCTTTATTACATCTCTCATCTTCCGGGGTGCATATTCTGATATATAGATTGAGCACAACAAGCAGATAGGAATGGCAAAGATCATGGCCAGGAATGTTACCCAGAAGGTGCCCATCAAGAAAGGGTAGAATCCAAATTCGCCCTTGAGAGGATGCCAAGATGAGGAGGTCAGTAACTCCTTTATTGGGGTAATCTCCATGATGGGTCGTGCTTTGAGATAGAGTCCTGCTGCAATAAGTACCACCAGGAATGAGACAGCAGCGGTGACAGAGCACATCACCTTTTCAGAAACCCCGTCGATGACCTTCCTCACCCTCACGTTATCCCTCCAGGTTCTTGAGTTCCTCCTGGATCCTTTCCCCCAACCCTATGTACCCGGTTTCAGACACATATTGTTGTCCTTCGGTGAGAATCCATATCATGAACTCTTTCACTACACCTTCAGGAGACCCTTTGGTCACCAGATGCAGTGCCCGTGCTGGCGGTGAGGGGTAGATTCCCTGCTCAATGGCCACAATGACATCAGATTTCGTGTCATACACCCTCTCGCGGGATTCAATTGCACCATTCCCATCGAGATCAAGGGGCAGTGCAAATACTCCCGGTGAGGGTACACCTGTGCTCGCATCATATACAAAGTTCAGATTTCCGTACCCAATGCCAACCTCATCGCTGCCCACTGCTTCCACAATCCCCGGATCACCATACACACCAACTCCCAGCAAGTCTTCTTGGGCAAATCCCAGATACTGGGCCCAGGTTTGAGCAGCCCCACAGGCATCACTGCGGGTATAAACATGAAGTTTCTCTGTGATTTCAGGCTTTCCGAGAACTTCTCCCCAGGTTGTTACCTTTCCTGTTATGAAAATGTCTGTGAACACCTGACGGCTAACTCCATGATTGAGAATATCCTCAGCGTAGGGGTTGTCCTTGTTGAAAACTGGAACAACAGCATCTTTTGCCACGGCAATCCAGAAGGCCCCTTTCTCGATTTCTTCAGGATATATCTCTCTTGATACCATTCCAATATCAACCAGGCCTCCCAAAACATCTGCCATCCCTTTCCCAGCTCCTCCCGCAGAGACATCTATCCTTATGTCAGGATGGAGCTTGGTATATTCTTCTGACCATTTAACCATGAGCGGATACAAAGCCCATGCACCTGAGACATTTATGGTTTCACTCTCTTGCGTAATACAGCACGACGAAACCAAAGCAGCTATCACAACTACTGAAGAGAAGATTCTTGCTGTTCTACTTTTCGTGAGATAACCTCCTTTCCAGATCAATGATTGCTTCTTCCCTTGTCTGGCCAATCCCATGAGTTTCTTTGAGCCAAGACAGAGTTTCTTCACTGCCACTATTGAACAAGACAGTATCCTCACCTACCCTAACTGCAATCCACATGAGAACCACCTTTTCCCGCAATCGAATCGCCAGATTCATATCCTGCAAACTGCGGCAGTTTTCTGTTCTGTTGCATTACCTGCATCTTGTGATCACTGCTTAAGTGGATTGTGTGAAAAAAAGTGTCACAACCTGTCAACTATTGTCAAATACAATTAGCGGACTAAATCCTCTCCCCATCGGGTAATTTCCACCACCTTTTCCCTGCCTTTTTTCTTCAAGATAATGAGACTTTTCAGTCGTAACATATTCATCCTTTTCTTGGCGGTGTTTCTGCTCAATCCCAGATCCTGGGTGACCTCTGTGAGGTTGGGCTTTCTGCCCCGCCTGTTTTTTTCATAGAAGTAAAGTAGCATCTCTGCAAGTTCTTCTTCCAGATCCTCCGCCTTCTCCTTGAACTGTCTGGTTTCCTTTTCTATGAGCATCAGCTCCCTTTCACCAATAGTCAGAGAGTCGATGTGTACAATGGCCACGGACTTGGTAATATACACCAGGCTGGACAGTTTCTGAATGAACTGGAGAGTCTTTTCAAATCCCTGCTGGGAAATGAGATAGTCCAGCCGCTCAATAAAAACTACGTGGTCTCCCTTGCATTCCAGGAATTCCTCAATTATCTGCTCAATGACTGTTACATTAGGATAGACTGCATTGTCTCCCACCTGAAGCCTGCTCATCCATAGAATGGGAACATCAATATCATATTCCTTCCGCACCTCATCTGGGTGGGTCCTCAATATGAGCAGTCCACGGTATCCTCTAGACAATAGATCCAGAAAGACCTGATATCCTTGCATGGGAGTCTCCTTTGTTACCAGGTAGGTAATCCCCCTTTCTATCCCGCATCGGGGACGTATCTCCTCTTCCTTCCCAATGGGCATCACAGCAGATATCCGTTCTCTCCTAATGGCAATGGCAGATGCCAGTAAGAACGCCGTGACAAAAGGTATCAGGTTTACTTTTATCACTTCCAGGACCACAATAACGGATTCAAACTGCTGAAAGTCTGTGTAAAAGAATTCCTTGACCAATCGAACCAGAGAGAGGGTGAATGCTGAACCCAGCGCAAGACCCAGGAAGAGCCAGCTGTAGGACCGTGTCATCCTGTAGTTTTTCACCCCAAAGTATAGAGCCCCGAGAAAATTCACAGTAATAATACCTTTCAGAACGACTACCAGGATGTCCATCATCCACCTCCCAGATTCTTGTACGCCACATAGGCGATATACAGGAACATGGAAGATGAGATGACCAGTGAAAGGTGTTCTATCTCCCTCATGAGGTCATACAACAGGTATTCTCTCAGGACGGCAAACCCAGCAGAAAGCAGGAAGAAAAAGTATGCAAACACCATTTTTCGGAAGGCTTTCCTTTTCCAGCACATTCTGTAGATGAACAAGAGGGAAAAAATCATGGTGAGTAGGGCAATCATTTCCCCAATTCTAAAAACCTCTCCAAATAGTACCATAGAAAAAAGTGATTTTTCGGGTATTTAAACCTTATTCCCCAGAGAAGTGTTTCCTGACCACACTTGGCTCTAACTGGATGATTCCGTCTTTTCTCTGTAATGGAGCACAGATGATCGCCTGTGGGCCAGGATAACGTCCATCACTACCTCTGGTGGAAGGTTTGATTTGTCAATGATTTCTCTAATGGTGCGGATTCCATCCACGAACTGCAGTACCTGCCGTGCGTACTGAGATACATTGGGCAAGATCTGCTCTCTTGGTTTGTCAAGATACGGGATCTGATCTTCCAGAGAGGGGGGTACAAATGCTTCTTCAGGTGAAGGCGGCGATTCCAGCATTCTTCGAACCACATATTGGAGAAGGGGAAGGTTTGTAGTGTGATCCAGGAGAATCCCAATCGTCCTATCGTGAGAGAAATATACCACGAAATTGTATCTTTCTCCGAAAATAAGAAGTCCTTCACAGGTTCTTCTCTCTGTTATTGCTTGCCTCAGATATGAAATATTATAAGTTATAAATTTCAAATCTTCCTTTAGATTATTTTCCGCGATTGTTCCATCCGTTAGGATGAAAGCACCATTAATTCCTCTTATAGTCTCTTGAAGCTTTTCCAATAACATCAATTCCTTTATATTTTAGCAACACCTTATATCCTTTTCTGATGCTGTAGCGTTCTTGAGCAGGGTTGTGGATATTCTGGATTCTGGGCACATTTATCCACCGAAAATCAAGGATTGAGTCATTCTTCTTTTAAGGTTCTTCTTGCATCTAGGAAGGTTGTCCATGGGATAGTCCAGAAAGTATATCTTTCTGAAATACGTATTTCTCCTATCTTGATCCATGAGAGAAAATGTGAATTGTGAAGAAACGTGTCTTCAGTCAATGGAAATCAGAGAATGGCTTTCCAAAATGGATCGATTTTCTAAAGAGGGCAACGATTAAGATACACTCTCGCAGTTAAGATTTATATTAACACATATCTTTATAAAGTTCTCTTTCAATGAATTTGTGACATCAATTCTCAATCTGAAAGGTGTTGACATGAACTTGCCCCGAGGAAAGCTAGAGAGCACTGAAGAGTGGGAACACGCTCAACCTCTGGACTATCTGTCCAAGGTGAATTCTGAGTTCTCTGGTGTTATACGCTTTTTTGAAAGAGGAACAGCCTGGAACATCTCATTCCTTCTATTTGAGAATGGGATCTTGATAGGCTACTATAGCATCAAGGGAGACAGTTCGCTAGATAACATGCTCTACCAGGAAATTGAACGATTCGAGGTGGAACAGAGATCTTTCACAGAAACAGAAATGAAGATAGCCAAGGACATCAATGGTGAGTATCTACTTCTTGAGCCTGTGAAACTGTCTGAGATGATGACTGAGGCGAGAAATGCAGAAGCGAAATCGTCTGGGTTCTTTCCTGATGAATCATTTGTTGCCGAAATCAAAAGGGCAAAGAAATTTAGGGAAGATTTCTTTAACCGCAGGACAGAAATCTCTGCAAAGCAGCAATAGGTGATGGATAATTAGATTTCAGGCTTCTTCTGAGTTACATCCTGCATACGTTTCAGGACGATTAAAGAATCGCCACTGATTTGCCAGAATCCAGCAGGCAAGAGACGAGAGATCGTTGAAAATCAGAAGAATATGCTGAATCATTGCAGCAGGAGCAGCCGAGATGGATTAGCCCTTGACTTGAAGGCATCATGCGTGTAACCCTCATCACGTCAACTGATGGAACGATGAAAATCTCCGTGCAGATAGGTTGAATCAGAAAGTAAAGCTCTGCAAAATTGTTTTTTCTTGCTATCGTTGTAATTTCCTCAAATCGTTTCTATCCTTCTCTATTATTGGGTTGCAATCGGGTGAGTCGATATAACTCCTTTGGAAAAGGTCTACATAACCTTTATATGGTTTCGAGAAAAGGGGGTTCATGGGATCACGAAAGGACAGAAAACGCAGACCTTTCAGGAAATCACCCAATGTAAAGGTCAGGCCCAAGAAAAAGTGGGTTCGAGTGAAGAAGAAAATCCGGCTGAAGAGGAAATCCAGAAAAGAATAGAGGTGATTTTAGTGCAGTCTGAAAAGACGCGATCTGCTTCCAAACAAAAAGAGGAGGAACAGATTCTCAACATTATGCCCATAGTACTTACTGGGGCCCATGGGGGAGCTGTCCCTGCATTTATTGTATGGCTGGTCAGAAAGATATTTCCGTGGTCGGAATCTCGCTAGGAAACCATTTATCCTCCTTGTCCATGTCAGACTTGCGGTGTTTGATTTCTAAGGAAACCGCAAATTCGACCTTTTAATCATGACCACAAGTCTTTTAAACCAAGGGTCCCATTCCATCAATATGAGGTGGTTCCTTCTGGTGATCCTGATTCTAGGATCTCTCGGACCAGTGCTGGCAGAAGACATTCTTACACTCAAGGTAGCGACAGACAAGGCAGTGTATGAATCGCAGGACAAGGGAACAATGAATGTGACCTTTACCAACAACTCAGGACAGATGGTGGAAGGAATTGAAGTACGCGTCAGCAGCACTGACCTCATGTTCTACAGCAAAAAGGCACGGATTGAGAGCATTCCCTATGGTTCGCAGACTGTGAGTTTTACATTCCATTGCAGGTCCCTTGAAGATGGGGAATACCCAGTTACCATATCGTACACGTGTCTGGTGACCTCGAAGACGTGTCAGGGCGGGGTATGTCAGACGCTTGAGGACAAGAAGAGTTACAATATCAGAATCAAGAATGGAGAACCATCCATCAGTTTGGAATCTGGCACCCTGGTTGTTGTGGACAACAGAACGACTATTGGATTCAAGAACTCTGATGAGGTTGCCATTGATTTTCAGTTTGAAATCATGTCTGATCTCAAGCTGCAATATGAGAGTTATATAGGCTACCTGCTCACCAGGGGATCCAAGGAAATCCTGGTGTACGGAGATCCGGGAGAATACACAGGGTCTGTCAGGATAACGTACGAAGATCGGTTCGGGAGAGAATATGAAAAAACATTTCTGGTGAGAATTCTCATTGAAGAGAAGGAGAAGCCGATTGAAGTCATCAAGCCCGATTATTCTGCTTTTGAGGTAAGAAAGGTCCACGTCAATGCAGCTTCTGTCCAGCCTCCGCTGTCTCGATATTATGTGTACTTTATCATGCTGTCCTGTATCTCCTTGATCGGGGTGGTAATGATCACCAAATTAAAACGAATCAGAAATGAGTGATCTCAGAAGAGCACTCCCACCAGGAAGGTAAGAACACCCAGTTCAAGGATGTGAAATGTCCTTTTTCTCAATATGGCTACACTGGATCTGGACCAGTCCTTCATAATAGATCGTGCACAATAGATCGTGAGCCCACACGTTGCGCAGGCAGAAATCAGGTACACGGTGTCATGGAAATAGAGACTGTCAAGAGGATAAGCATATGGAACCAGGATTATAATGCATGACACCAGGAAGAGCGAGAAGACGATTCTGGCTGAGTTTTTCGAACCGACCATCAGGGGGAGCGTCTTACACCCTGTAGCCTGGTCTCCTGCAGTGTCCATCATGTCCTTCAGTATTTCTCTTCCAGTTCCCAATAAGAAGGCTGCAGTAGCAAAGAGGGCAACCACGGGAAGAATCTCATCCTCTACGATCAGGTTTCCTCCCAGCAGGGGTGCTGCTATGCACACACCCATGATACAGTTCTTGACGCAAGGTACTCCTTTCAATTTTACATTGTAAAGAACACCTAGTGCTGAAAACAAGATCACCAGAACAAAAGGAATTGCGAGACTGGAAACGAATCCCAGAATTACTGCTCCAGGCAGCATCACCACTGCGATATATAGTGGGTACTGCCGGGGGATTGCGCCACGAACAAGAGGCCGATCGACCCGATTATTTAGAATATCACTTTCTCTATCCATGTAATCATTCAAAGAGAACACACCGATTTCCACAAGAAGTGGAGCGAAAAATCCAAGAATGATGTATTGCAGAGGCGGGAACCCTCTGTATGCCAGAATTTCTCCCACCACCACAGCAGCCCCCCACAGAATTCCATGATCCAGTCTGGTCAGGTCATACCAATCTCGAAGGTGCATATTACCCTTTCAAGAAGCCCTATAAAAAAGTTGCCAATCTACCCAATTGTTGGTAACACATTCCGCCTATTTGTCTCAATACTCCAGAATATATTTATCAGTTAGTGGGAGATTCGTGAAGAAAGAAAGAAAAAAAAGAAAAATTCACCAATTTTCGGCAAGCAGTTCAAAATATGCCTTACTGTGTTCACAGGCAGGGCATTGTTCAGGAGGCTCTGTTCCTTCATGGATGTATCCACAATTCCCACATCTCCACTTCACAGGCTCTCCTCTCTTGAATGTCCGCCCTTTCTCCAGGTTCTCAAGCAGAGCGAGATATCGTTTTTCGTGCTGTTTTTCTGCCACTGCTATGGATTTCATGGCATTGGCAATCTCTGGAAACCCCTCTTTCTGGGCAATATCAGCGAACTGAGGGTACATGGTGGTGTATTCGTGATGCTCTCCCTCTGCTGCTGCTTTCAAGTTCTCCTTGGTGCTGCCAATAATTCCGGCCGGATATGAGGCACTAATTTCCACCTCTCCGCCTTCCAAGAACTTGAACAGCCTTTTTGCATGCTCTTTCTCGTTATCTGCAGTCTCCAGAAAAATGTTATTGATCTGTTCATATCCTTCTTTCTTTGCCTGAGAGGCAAAGAAGGTGTAGCGATTGCGTGCTTGAGATTCGCCAGCGAAGGCGATAAGCACATTCTTTTCCGTTTGAGTCCCTTTCACATTCATGATATCACATCTTTTTGGAAATTCCATCAGGTAGGTGACCTGCACCTGTCTTGTTCCTTTGAATCTATGGCCCTACGTTCATCATGGGCCACTCTGAGTCGAAGGTTTCAAACCGCTTCACTGTCTTGAGTTCAGCTTCAAGAATTCTGTAATGATCCATTTCCATGGCCCCAAAAGCATCCAACGTCTTCTGCATCCTGATGTCCTGGAATTGATGTACTAGCCCTTGATAGAACTGACTGGAGGCTTTTTCTGCTTCCATGGCTTGCTCAAAGACCACACTTAGGGGGATGTCTTCCGTGGGAATCCTTACCAGAGGCAATGGGACGGGAGTCTCGTCAGGTAGAGCGAGGGTATCTTGCGGGAACATCTTCTTGTACACTCCTTCAATAAAAGTCCCATGCTTCTTTTCTTCACTGGCCAGGAATACGAGACGATCTTTGAGAAATGCGTTCTTCACTCTGTGAGCGAGTGTTTCATACACAGTCCTGCTTTCAACCTCGCTTTTCAGTGCAGCAAGCAGCAAGTCCTTCAGGCTGTACTTACTCAGGTCCATTTGCACACCTCTCAATGGTGCTACTCCACAGGTTGCTGGGCAGGAGGAGGTGTGAATACCCTCTGATTGAGTTCTCTGTCCAAAATATATATCCCGCTCTTACTTTCTTTCAGCATCCTGATTTTTCCTAGGATTTCAGCTGCTGATGATTCTTCCTCTACCTGTTCATCCACAAACCACTGGAGAACCATGTGGGTGGCGTGGTCTTTTTCTGAAATGGACAGGTCAACCAATTCGTTGATCAGTCCAGTGACCTTCTGCTCATGCTGATATGTGTGTTCAAATACTGCGTCAGGGGAGTCCCACTCCGTAGGCGGGGCATCCACAGCAAGGAGGAGCACTCGTCCATTCCTTTGAATGAGGTAGTCATAGAATTTCATGGCGTGAACTAACTCCTCCTGTGCCTGCACCCGCATCCAATTGGCGAATCCATCTAGGTTCTGAAAACTGAACCAGGATGACATGGACAGATACAGGTACGAAGAATACAACTCAGCATTTAACTGAGTGTTAAGGGCCTTCTCTACCGCTTTTCCTATCATGACAGCACCTCACACGGTCTTCCACAATCCATGGACGTTACAGTACTCCCTCACTTCAAGAGTCCCAAATGTAATCGTGAATTCCGCCTCTGGGCTGTCACCGGGGGTTAAGAATTTACGATACGCCCGACCATCCGCAATGACCTCAATCCACTCAATATAATGGTTTTCCTCCATGGGATGAGGAACAGAGCCCACCTTCACTGTGATACTGTCTTTCTCTTTCTGTATAACGGGAACGTGTTTTTCCTTTCCCACGTCTTCAGTCTTTGGTACCATCAACTCCATGGGCTGTCCACAACAGACCAACTGTCCCACACCTTCGTGCAGGACTTCCACAATATTCCCACATACATTACACTTATACACCTGCAGTCTTTTTGTCATAATATACCTCCTTTTTGCTTCTTATGGCGGGACCAGTCATGCTACTGGTACTCCCTGGTTCTCTTCAGGGCAGTTTCTTCATCTGATTGATCCATCCGACCCATCTGAGGTGAGAAAATACCTGATTCACTCTCAGCCCAATAAATCCACGATTCAGAGGGTTGAACTGGTTACATTTCTTCTGAAAAGCCACGAATTCAGCAGTGTACACTGGTATAAAATCAGCAGGGTGACTGAAAAAGACCTCCCACCTACCTGAATATGCATCAGGTAAAGTTTTTCTACCACGTGTCGTCGCCACTTCTACCTGAGGGAAGGTATCCCCAATCAAAGGCATTTTCTCTTCCATATTCTTTTCTCCTCATATATTTAGTGCTTTGTGCTTTTTAAGGATTTCGTCTGCCAGATTTTCCAGCAATCTGAAGTCCTCCTGCTCAGGATAGCCCTTTATCAGCACAGGATCGAGGACTTCAACTGTGAGATTCTGAATCAGTTGGCTGAGGGTTTCCACTGACTTTCCTCCCCACCCATAGGATCCAATAATACCTACGATCCTGGTCTTGGGCCGGAGCGCGCCGGCCAGGTATGCAGCATACACAGCTGCAGGGTGAGGTCCTGCAAGGACTGTTGGGCATGCGATCACCAGGGTGGCGGCATCGACCAGCGCCTTGGCCAGCTCTCCGATGTCTGTTTGGATCAGATTGAAAGGTTTAACGGTGATGTTTCGATCAATGAGTGCGTCAACTAAATAGTCCACCATGGCCCGGGTGCTCTGATGCATGGACACAAAAGGGAGGACAACTTCGTTCTTCACCGTGTCGGAAACCCATTCCCTGTAGCAGTCCAGGATGAAGTGCGGTTCATCATGCAGAGGACCGTGGCTGGGCGCAACAATATTAACTGTGAGAGCATCAAGTTTCTCCAGGTGACTTCTAATGCTGGTTCTGAAGGGCATCATGATCTCAGCATAGTACCTCTTGGCAGATTCAAACACCTTTTCCTTGTCTCGAGCGAATAGGTGGCTGGCTGCCAGGTGGGAGCCAAGGAAATCACAACTGAATAAGATTCTTTCCTCCTTCAGGTAAGTGACCATCGTTTCTGGCCAGTGGACCCAGGGAGTCATAAAGAACTGCAGCGTCCTGTTCCCCAGAGAGAGCGTCTCACCATCATTGACTGTCAAGAATTTTTCCTCAGGGATTAACAACAGATCCATGAGCATGTTCTTGCACTTGGAATTCGTTACTACCTTGGCGTGGGGGAAAAGCGTCAGTACTCTTGGTATAGACCCTGAATGGTCCTGTTCTGCATGGTTTGCCACAACGAAATCGATGGAACCTCCCCATGCAGTGAGGTTGTCCACCAGCTCTTGCCCTTTGGTTGGATCGACAGTATCAATGAGCGCAGTCTTCTCACCTTCTACAATATACGAATTGTAGGTAGTACCATCCGGAAGAGGGATCAATTCATCGAAAAGCCTGCGATCCCAATCCAGGGACCCAGCCCAGTATATGCCTTCTTTTATTTTCCTTATTGTCATTAGTTCACCTTCTTAAAGACCTCTCGTGGTGCCCCACATACAGGGCACACCCAGTCTTCAGGCAGGTCTTCAAAAGGTGTTCCAGGGTCTATACCAGAATCAGGATCACCTTTTTCTGGATCATAGACATAGCCACACACACTACACTCGTATTTATCCATAATAATACCTCCTTTAGTATTGTTCTGGAATGGATACGTCCTGATGACATGAAGGACTTACTATTTCCAGGTTCTTGCCAAAGATACAATAGTTGTGATCTTTAAATATTTTTCCTCATTTATTCAAAACCGGATTTCTTGGTGTACCCTCTTGTTCAAAGTTTTAATGCGGAAACCTAGCTGCTTTCTCCTCTAAACATAGGAATTTGTCTTTCCAGCGTCTTTTCCCATGCGAGACCGAAGTCTTTATAAGCTGATGGTATATCTGCACCATAATGCAAACAAGGAGAGATATTCTGGCACTTGCATGGCCCGCAGTCATTGACAATCTTCTTCACACGTTAACCCTTACAGCAGACATGATTATGGTGGGAAGTCTGGGAGCAGACTACCTTGCTTCCGTCGGGCTGGGCGGCCAGGTTGTGTTTATCTTTCAATCCCTGATGATTGCAGTGACAGCAGGGACTGTAGCCATGGTGGCCAGGAGTATTGGAGAAGAAAACATAGAACAGGCCAGGCACGTTCTGGAACAATCACTGGTTTCAGGTGCCGCGGGAGCCTTCCTCCTAACACCTTTCCTGTACTTCTTTGCAGGTGGTCTCCTGCAGATATATCAGGCAGAAAAAGAAGTCCTGGCTCTGGGTTCCCAGTATCTTGAGATCGCTGCCTTGGGTATCGGGTTTATTTTTATATGTCTTGCTTCAGCTCAGGCTCTGAGAGGAGCAGGTGACACGAAGACCCCTCTGATCATTAGTTCCCTCATCAATGTGACCAATGTAGGATTGAACTACATACTGATCTTCGGGAAATTGGGATTTGAGCCCATGGGTGTGAAGGGGGCTGCATTGGGGACAACGATTTCTTTCGTCGTGGGTGCCAGCATATATTTGGTGCTCCTCAAGCAGAGAAAGCTGAAACTATACGTGTCTTTCAGGAGATTTTCACTGGATTCTTCCACGGTTAGAAAAGTCCTGAATGTTGGCACTCCCGCAGCCTTGGAACAACTGGTGATTCAGATAGGGTTTCTGGCGTACATGGTGATCATCACATCTTTCGGGACAGAAAGTATTGCTGCTCACCAGATTGGAATCAGGATACAAAGCTTTGCCTTCATGCCTGGATTTGGATTTGCAATTGCTGCAACTGCGCTGGTGGGTCAGAATCTGGGCGCAGGAAAGCCCGCAGAAGCAGAGAAAAGTGGATGGGAAGCATGTAGACTTTCCTTGGTGCTCATGGGAATTGTGGGTATTCTCATTTTCATCTTTGCCAGGGACATTGCCGTGATATTTGTGAGAGAGGAAGCGGTCATTGACAGGGCGGTGATATTCATCAGGCTTCTTGCTTTCGGAATGCCGGGAATAGCAACTCATTTTACTCTTGGAGGTGCATTGCGGGGTGCAGGGGATACGAAGTGGCCATTATATGCGTCCACAGTAGGGTTGTACGGGTTTAGAATCCCTCTTGCCATGGCACTTGGGTTTAGCCTCGGTTGGGGAGTTGTTGGAGCCTGGATTGCCATGGTCGTGGAATATGCTGCAAGGGCCTTCTTTGTAGCGCTCAGGTTCAAGAGAGGCGGGTGGAAGAGAATTCAAGTACTCTAGACTCATGGTGTTGTATCTATGAATCAGGAAAAATGAGAAGAAAGTCATCCACACCATCGAGGTCTAAACCTGCTTATGTGATACAAGGGAAATCTTTATTAATCCTGACCTCCAAATAAGTAGTGGACATTACCACCCATGGGTCATCTGGTGGAACTGAGAAGACAGTGCTCAGTGTCCACTGAACTGGGTAAGGGTGGAAAAGGCAAATAGAGAAAGATGTTCTGCAAGTAGAGAAACCATCAGCATTGTGGCTATGAGCAGCACCACAGCGCAGCACAGAACGTCTGGTGCCCGGAGGTGCGTTGAATGCGATGATGTTCTGGGACCTCTTGGGATTCGCGCCAGATGACCCACCTCCCTGAGATATTCATTCTTCCGGTGAATCTTTTTTCTCCTTTTGCCTCTGTTTTGTTTGGTGTGGAAGTTATCTCTCAAAAAGTGGCGGGCATGGGTGTCTTACCTCAATGAGATCACTTCTCCTGTCTGAAAATTCGCTTCTAGCAAGCGACAATCTACCACCAGGTTTATAAACATACAAATGAAATCACTTCATGGAATTCACGTATGCTTATGAAAATATGCTGGATCGTGCTCTTTCCAAACTGCCGGAAAAAGTCTTTGAGAAGAGCAGGTTTGAGATACCTAAATCTGATTCCTTCACCATGGGTAATCGGACAATTATCAAGAATTTCCAGGAGATTGCTCAGAGAATGAGCCGCGATCCCAGCCATCTCATGAAATTCCTCTCTGGCGAACTGGCTACATCAGGTAACTTCGAGAGCAGGGGTGCTGTATTTCAGGGGCGGTTCTCCAGTTATCAGATCAATGAAAAAGTAGAGAAGTATGCTGCCATTTATGTGCTGTGTCACGAGTGTGGAAAACCTGATACCCGTCTCTTCAGGGAAGGCAGAATTGTGTTCTTGCAGTGTGAAGCATGTGGTGCCAGGCACTCTGTCAGGTCGATCTAATGGATGTCTTCGTGAGAATGTTCAGGACAGGCACCGAAACACTGGTGGCAGGGTGTGATGCTGAGCTTGCAGGAAGAACATTCCAGGAAGATGATCTGTATCTGGAGGTGAAGGAGGATTTCTACTGCGGTGAGTGCATAACACTGGATGCTTCCGGAGCTTTCCTGCTTAGGGCCACCATTCTGAATTTAGTGGGTGAGAAAATTGTGGGAAAAGCTGTTGAGCTGGGACTTGTTGACCCAGAAAATGTCCTTCAAATTGGAGAGACTGTGCACGCCCAAATGGTCAGACTATGATGTGCTTTCAGTGTGGTAAGAGGAAGGCCCGCATCGAGGGACTGTGCGAACCATGTTTTCTGGAAGGACAGCCTCCTCTATTCATCAGAAATTTGAAACTCTCAAAGTGCAAGGAATGCGGTGCTCTACACTATGGTTCGTGGAGGGATATTTCCCTGGAGAAGGTGGTTGAAGAGCATGTTCCTGTGGATGATTTCGACTACCGTATTGAACAACGTGACATGGTAGTCACCGTCTCTGTGGTAGCCAGACAGTGGTTCCACGAGAACCAGACTCATGCTTTCGTCCAGCAGACCCAGTTTACAATCCATGTGAGACCCTCATTGTGTGACCAGTGCTCAAAGATGCTATCTGGATACTACCAGGCTGTTCTCCAGGTGAGACGGCAAGACCACCTCCTTACTGAAGAGGAAAGAGCACTCATCGATTCTATCGTGGTCTCAAATTTGAGAGAGAAGGACTTTATATCACAGATCAAAGAACGAAAAGAAGGAACAGATTTCTACTTTTCAACGTCTAAAGCTGCCTTAAGGGCGGCTCACATCCTGAGAAAGCAACTGGGCGGAGTTGTGAAGGAATCATACACGACTGTGGGCATGGACAGGCAGAAAGGGACTGACATAAAGAGAGGGACTATTCTCTTCTTACTGCACAAGTATAAGCCGGGTGACATACTGCTGTGCCAGAATGAGGTTTTTAAAGTGATAAGTTCCTCACAGAAACTGCACCTCAAGAATGGTTATTCAGAAAAGGTATTCCCTTGGAAGAAAGTGGAGTACCTGGAAAGTGAGAACCAACTCCAGGCACTGTCCTCTTCCAAGTACACAGTGAAAGACTGCCAGGTTATTGATGTCACCCCCTCTCAGGTTCTGGTTATGCTTCCCGACTTTGAAACGAGATATTTGAAAAGACCAAAAGATATAAAAGTAAAAGTTGGAAACTGGTACAGTATCCTTTTCTTTCAGGAATACGCCTACTGGATGTGATATCATGGACATAGAAGAAAGACTCGACCTGATCTGCAGGAAACCTGCGGAGGAAATCGTGACCCGAGATGAGCTACGCAACCTCTTGGAGACAAAGGAACATCCTGTAGCTTATCAGGGATTCGAACCCTCAGGGAAGGCCCACCTGGGAACAGGGATAGTGGCTGCGCTGAAAACTAAGGATCTCATGGAAGCGGGGATAGAATTCAAGTTGTTCCTGGCTGAATGGCATGCGTGGATCAACAACAAGATGGGCGGTGACCTTGAGGCTATTCGGAAGGTAGGCGAGTATTTCCAGAAGGTATGGCTATCTCTTGGAGTCCCTGATACAGTCGAGTTCGTGTGGAGCAGCGAATTCGTTGATGATTCTGACTACTGGGGAAGAATCATCAAAGTGCTGAAAGAGTCAACCGTGGCTAGGATTACTCGCTGTCTCACCATCATGGGTAGAAAAGAAGCTGAACTGCAAGAAGCTGCCCAGTATATCTACCCCGCCATGCAGGTATCTGATATCTACCAGATGGGACTTGATATTGCCTGTTCAGGAATGGACCAGAGAAAAGCACACATGCTGGCCAGGGATGTGGGGCCCAAACTGGGGCTTCCCAAGCCGGTGGCGGTCCACTATCACTTGCTTGCAGGGCTGCAAGGACCCATCAAAATGGGTGGATTTGACGAGGACGAGACAATCGACCTGGAGATTTCGTCCAAAATGGCCAAGTCACACCCGGAAACCTGCGTCTTCGCCCATGATTCGGAAAAAGAGCTAAAGGAGAAAATACAGAAGGCGTACTGCCCTGCAGGAGAAGTGGAGGGAAATCCTGTCATGGAGATTGTGGACCACATACTCTTTAGAGGCATTGAGCGGGAGTTCACCATTGAACGTCCTGCAAAGTTCGGTGGGGACGTAACCTACTGGCGGTATGAAGAATTGAAAAAGGATTTCGCAGAGAGTAATTTGCACCCCCAGGATTTGAAGAACAAGGTATCAGCAGAGCTCAATTCCCTGATTGCTCCGTGCAGGAGATACTTTGAGGATCATCCTGAATACCTGGAGGTATTCCGAGAACAGACTGTAACGAGGTGAGAATCTGGCAAAGAATCAACAATCGGAATCTGAACAGATTGGGAGAATCAGACTCCCCAAGGGAGATGAAGTCATTGGCAAGGTAGTCCAGATGATGGGCTACGGAAAAATGACTGTGAAATGCACAGATGGAAAGGTGCGATTATGCAGGATTCCAGGGCGGTTTCGAAACAGGCTGTGGATACGGGTAAACAACATAGTCCTGGTGAAGCCCTGGGAGCTTGCTGAAGATGAACGAGGGGATATTATTTATCGATATTCGAGAGCCCAGGCTCAATGGCTTGAAAAGAAAAAGAAAATTCGTCTGTAGCCCGGTGGTTATGTGGCAGAAGAAAAGAGATTGAAGAAAGGGCAGGAAGCGTTCAAGATATACAAGGAAGTGTTTGATCGTTCTACCCTGCTCACTCTGTACACCCTCATCAACAAGGGGTACATAGATGAAGTTCATGGAGCCATCTCCACGGGCAAAGAGGCTAATGTGTTTCACGGCATAAATGAAGACAACAGGGAGATTGCCGTCAAGATTTACAGGGTCGCTACTTCAGAATTCAGGACCAAGTGGTCGTACTTGATTTCTGATCCAAGGTATCGTCACGTAACGAAGAACCCGCGAAAGGTAGTCCACATGTGGGCGCAGCGGGAATTTTCCACCTTGAAATCTTTATTCCCTAAAATAAAGCTGCCCGAACCATTTGTTGTTCTTAACAATGTGGTCGTCATGGAGTTTCTGGGCAAGAATGGACTTTCGTATCCCCTTTTGAAAGACACGGGACCTGAAGATCCAGAAAAGGACTTTGAAGTTGTCATGAATACCGTTAAGACCATGTACAGAGAGGGAATTGTACATGCTGACTTGAGTGAGTATAATATCCTGGTGTATGATACGCTGTATTTCATTGATTTTGCCCAGGCCGCCATCCTGGATGATCCCCGGGCTGAGGAGTTTCTCCTCAGAGATTTAGAGAATGTGCGTCATTTTTTTTCAAGGTATTGTGATGTTCCAGAAACAGAGGACCTTCTAAGGGAGGTGAAGGAATGGAAGAATATGTGAGAGTCCCACAGGCCAGAATTGGGGTCGTCATTGGCAAAGATGGAGAAACGAAACGCAGAATTGAGGAACGATTACAGGTCAAACTGGATATTAATACAGAGACAGGGGAGGTCCACATACAGGGTGAACAGGAGACGGAAGACCCACTTGCTGTCTGGAAGGGGAGAGACATCATCAAGGCTGTTGCCCGAGGGTTTTCACCTCGGAAGGCTTTGCGCCTTCTGGACGATAATACAGCTCTGGAGGTAATTGACCTGGAAGATTATTTTGGAAAATCCGAAAATTCCTTACGGAGAGTGAGAGGCCGAATTATTGGAAAGAATGGAATGACAAGGAAGATCATTGAGAACATGACAGGAACATATGTCAGTGTGTACGGGAGAACTGTGTCCATTCTGGGGGAATTTGAGAACGTGGCAGATGCCAAGAGAGCGGTAGACATGTTGATGCAGGGTTGTATGCATGCCACAGTGTACAAGTTTCTGGAAGAGCTTAAGAGGAAAAGAGGGGCTGAGGACAGAGTCAGTCTGTGGAAGTAGAATACCTATGCCTGCACGTGCTTGTCTTTGGATGATGATTTTGTTCAGAAATCTCTCTCCACAACGAAATCAGCGAGATCCCCCAGGAACACATTCTGCTCCTCCTTCAGGGGAATTGGTTCCAGTGCCTTCCGGGCCTGTTCTGTGAAACTGCGTGCTTTCTCCTGGCAGTATTCCAGTGCCCCGGTTTCCCTCAGAATCGTTCTCACATTGTCCACTTCTTCCTCAGTGGCATCAGGTTTTCCCAAGGTTGCATCCATAGCCTCTTTCTGTTCTTCTGTAGCCTCCTTCACTGCCGTGATTACCAGGAGTGTCCTTTTTCCTTTCTTGATATCTGAATCGGAAGGTTTCCCTGTTTCTTTTCCTCCGAAAGTCCCCAGAATATCGTCATGTATCTGGAACCCTCTGGCCATGGGGAAGCTGTACTGATCCAGGGCAGGAGTATCATTTCCAGCCAGGATGGCTGCGATCCGCATAGGGAAGGCAAACAGGAGCCCCGACTTCTTGTCGATCATGGCCAAGTAGTCCTGTTCAGTACACTGCCTCTTTTCCATGAACATATCCAGGAGCTGCCCCTCGTTGAGCTGCCTGAACATCTCATTGTGAAGGGCCAGAGCCCTTAGCGTAACCTGCTTATCGAATCCTGCTTCACTGAGACATTTCACTGATAAGGAGTACAGCAAGTTAGAGGCCAGGGAGGACATAGCATAGGAATACCGTGATAATGCTCTCTGCACATATAATAGGTCAAAAAGCCCCTCCTTTTGAATCCAGGAGGAACCTCTCCCATATTTTTGAAAGGAAAAGTTCATAGAGTCAAAAATCTTATCTGCATAGATGGCATTGAACGTTTTCTTGCCATGTCTCAGAATATCTTCATCCATTGCATCATCAAGTATCAAAGAAGCAGAATGGACAAATTCACAGGAGAGACACGCAGTGAGAATAGATTGATCCTTTTCTTTGAACCCCGCGTAGGTCTGGATCATGACTATTGGTCTCAACCTTTTTCCCCCCTTTAGAACCTGGCTCCTCATGTCGTCGTAGAATCCTCTTAATATTGGACTATCTTTCCTTGCATCCAGGAATGAAGCAATTCGCTCTTCCACTTCATTCTTGAGTATATTGAACTGTAAATGAAAATCCATACGTCTACTAGAGACGTCGATTTTAAAAGGGTTTTTGGTTCATGAAAGAGTCAATTCACATTTGTCCTGTATCCTGACCTCATCGTGAGTACTATTATGTTGCGTCTTGGAGGGATCGTATCTCTTCTACCTGGGTCGCTACCCTTCTATTGGCCCTCTTGATCAACCTGAGATAGAGATCTCCTAATGCAAGGAGGTTCGACTTAAGATAGCTCCTTTTCTCGACTAGTTTAAATCCTCTTCGCAATTTAGCATCGTAACTGGCTTTTTCAATGGACACTGGCTTCTTCTGTTTGATTGAGTATTTGATGAGTTCATACAATAATCGAAAATAAACATAGGGATCTGAGCATGAATAATTTCTTCCTGCATGTTTGCACGTTATTGATGAGTCATTTTCCAGAAGAAATAAATATCCCGCGATTTCTCCTCCATTTTCCGCAAAAATACATTTGGTCAAGTCAGGAACATATTCCTCAATCTTCTTGAAATACCCTTTAATAGGCTCTGAGTAGCTCTTGTTCTTCTCCCACACATTCGTTTCCATAGTCTCCAGGAGAGTGCTGTATCCTCCCAAATCCTCCACCATGTAGGTTTTTGTTCCGTGTTCAACACTCTTCCTGTATTCATATCGTATGTTCTTTGCCCGCCGCCCCTGCTGGCTGCCGCAATACGCGTCCCAGGAAGGATAGGGTGTCATGCACACTTCAGGAAACTGTTCCACACATGTGTACTGAGGAAGATCCAGGTGACTGCTGCAATCCTTGACAAAGAGAAAAGCGTGGCGGCGTTCTCTTGAAAACTCCTCCAGGAACCGTAGACATTGATTGAAGTACAGTGGGTCTCCAAGGTACAAGGAATCGACAGAATAGGGGATGTGAACTTCTGTGATCTTGAAGGGCGTTTTCAGTACGGGTGTCAGCCGGGCCAGAGAGAGAAGACCAAATGAAACCAGAAAATCTCTCAAGCAAATATGAAGGGAGTATGCTGGCAGCATCCCCCTGATAGTCCCCTGGCTGTCTTTATAGATAACATGACAGTATGTCAGATTTCGCCTCTGGCCAATATCCTCACAAAACAGGAACCAGTTATAGTGGGTCTCGGGTCTCGCTCCCCTTGTCAGGGCGTTCCACTCTTCCCTGTCGATGTCCCTCGTTCTGTGAACAATCTCCATCATTTCTGTCCCTCCGTTCAGCTACAATGCAGTTCTAGACGTGCTGTTTGAGAAATTGCAGACGATAGTCCCGTAACTGGGATTTCTGTACCCATTCTCAAGAATTGATCCCGTAGAATCTTCATGCAAAATGTACAAAGCACCCAAATTCCATCAGAATAGACGACCAGTGCACGCATGGCTCTTGACACGATTCTCACATCCAGCTATCAGGATATGTGTCTTATGAAAATGTATACCATATAAGGTTTTCTGTTTCTTCCTCAGTCAAATGCAATCCCTAGATTTTTCTTTGACTGACTTTATAGATTACAAGGAAAAGAATAATCGCAACACAACCTCCCCCTAGCCCGATGTACCAGTAGGGGTTCTTCTGAAGGTCGAATGTGATTTCCTCTGTTTCCTCCTCCTGCAGTATGATCTTCTTGGTTCTTACTCCGGTTTTTGATTCCACTGTAACCAAGTACTCGTTGGGAGGCATCACCTGTTCCAGAGGAGTCTTCCCCTGATACTCTCCATCAATGTACACATCACTTCCTTCAGGCTCAGACACAACCTTGAGCGTGCTTAATTTTCGTTTCAGGCAGTATAGATGGCCATCACAGGATGTGATATAGATATAATCAGGGGTTACTGCCGGCTTGCATTCAATATCTCCATGAGTGAGAAACGTCCAGTAAATCCCACCCGTTTTGTAATTGAGGCAGTATAGGTTGAAATCGACAGAACCCACATACACTCTGTCATCGACTACCGTCGGTGAGGAGGTGACATAATTCCCCGTGAAGATCCGCCAGACAAACCTGCCCGTGTCTGCTTCCACACAATATATGTTATAGTCGACTGATCCGAAGTAGACATACCCCTTATACAAAGCTGCAGAAGAGTAAATGTTGTGCATGGTCTTATATTTCCAGATTTCTTTACCCGTTTCCAGATCCAGACAGTACATGTAATCATCCCAAGACCCAATGTAGACATTTCCTCCCTCAATGAGGGCGGAAGCGTACACCTTGTCGCCTGTATAAACCTTCCACAGCACGTCACCTGTTTCAGCATCAATGCAGTATATATTCTGATCTATGGAGCCAAAAACAACCCGGCCGTCTTCTACAACAGGAGACGAGAAAACATATGCTCCCGCCTGGAACCGCCATATCTCAGTTCCCGTCTCAGCCTCCAGGCAATAGAGGATTGCGTCCTTACTCCCAATATACAGCTTCCCTTCAAAGAGAGCTGGGGAGGAAGCTATATCATTTTCCGTTTTGAAAGACCAGATCTTTTCCCCTGTAGCTAAATCCAGACAGTACACGCTGTCATCTCGTGAGCCGATGTACACCTTATTCTCGTAGACTCTGGGAGAGGAATCTACCTGTCCACTGGTTCGATAACTCCAGATCTCGGTGCCTGTGTTAGCATCAAGACAGTGGACCGACCAATCTCTTGACCCGAAGAGAACCATGTTCTCGTAAACGAGAGGGGAAGAAGTGATACAACGATCAGTATAGTATCTCCATACAACGTCAGGTGGACTGGATTCAGATGGCGTATCCTCTCCAGACATATGGGAGAAGACGACGCCAGGAGCATGTACAGAACCACACACCCCCACTGATGCCAGGATTACAGCAAGGGAGATGCAGATTATCTTATCCATAAGGTGAGATGATTGCCTGACTTAAAAGTGTTCCCCCCTCTCACCTTTTTCTTTTTTTCTTCCCTTTTCAAGAATGGTCTGGCTGCAGGAGTGGTATTGACCTATGTGCTTCGCGGTTGTGGGCTGGGCAGTACAACGTGGAATGCTGAGCCCTCGTTCAGAACGCTTTCCACCCAGATTCTTCCATTATGTCTCTCTACAATCCCTTTTGCAATGAACAGCCCCAGTCCAGTTCTTCCGTCCATTCTTGCATATTCGGTCTCGCTCGGCACAATATAGAACTCATCAAAGATCTTCTCAGTGTGCTCTGCGGGGATGCCACATCCATGGTCTATCACCACACATTCTATTTCGCCAGGATATACGATGAATCTGATCAGTATCTCTGTATTTTCAGGAGAATAGCGGATCGCGTTGTCCACCAGGTTGTTCACTGCAGTAAACAATGCGTTTCTATCTCCTTCTATGAGAGGAAGGTCAGGAGGACTCTCCAGGAAAATGTTCTGGTGTTTGGAATTCCACAGTGGACGCAGCTGGCGGACAACTTCTGTAGTCACATCCAGGAGAGAAACTGCCTCATTTTCCAGAGTTAGTTTGTTCTTGATGAGCCTGGATGCCACCAGGGTTTGATTGATAATGTCTTCAAGTCTGTTGACCCCCTCTTCCATGACTCGGATGCGTTCCCTCAATTGATCAGTAACTCTCCCGTATTGTTCCAGGGCCATCATCTCCAGATACAGCTTCAACGTGGTGAGAGGAGTTCTCAGTTCGTGGGAAGCAATATCAATGAACTCTGATTTCATCTGGTCCAGTTCCCTCAGCTCTTGGAGAGACTGTCTCAGTCGGTGCTCCACCTCTGATTTCGCCATTGCGATTCCCACCTGGTCCAGGAAATATTCCAGTCGGTTGAAATCTTCTTCAGTCAGGACTTTATTGTGCCCCAGAAGCAAGATTCCAATAACCTCATCTCCATAAGGCAGAGGGGCGATCATGATGCTGCCCCCTTCTTTCAATCCAAGGTTGTGAGAGAAATCGCTGGATAACATCTCAATTGCACGACTTATTGCGGATATGGGGATCGCCGCAGCTAAATCCTCAAATCCGTTTCGAATGATGCATTTCTTTTGTTTGACGACCACATCCAGCAACACGGCATCTTCAGTGACAGGATACCTGAATTTGTCAAGGTTCACTCCAAACGCAGCCACGATTTTCTCTGACATGGGGGGAGGGACTTGTATGTGGTTAAAGGTGAGGTATCTTCGAGAAGGATCGAGAAGCAGAGGATAGGCAAACTGGTATCGGTATACCCGTTCAATGCTAGTGGATATCTGGGAGAGAATCTGTTCTAGGGGCGCCCCCATGTTCAGTAGCGTGTTGATTCTCTGCACGGCCCGCAGTTCGCTCAGCGTTTCGGCCAGTTTCTCAGACTGAGTAATCCGTTCCAGAGCGCTGGATACCATTTCTCCTGCTGTATTCATCAGTGCAAATTCCTTCTCAGAAAACGTGGTACTGCTGGCCACAGCCATAGCTCCCACGGTCTGCCCCCCAACCCTGATGGGAAATACCATGCACGAACGGTAGGGCAAGAGGTCTGCTACTTCTGCTATAAGGGGTTCACGTGCGGATGCTCCACAGGTAAATGCTTCATACAGGGTTGTGAGCTCAACACAGGAAACTGTGCCTGAGCTCTGTCTGATGTCAGAGGTAACCAGGGGTATTTCCTTCTCAAAAAACAAGCTAAGGACAGTGTTCTTCTCAACAGGAACAGCAAAGTCATTAATAGTAAATCCTGGGATCACAGTTCTAATCATATCCTGAACGGATTCCACCAAAAAATCGTCCATTTCCAGTCTGACCACCATGGCACGATCCCTCTCTTCATTTAACATGACAAGGACACACAGGGGATATCCCATCTGCTGGATACGTTCAAAAGCTGCATCAAACACCACTTTCCTGGAACGTGCCTGGAACAGCCGCGTATTCAGTTCTCGCAGCATTTCCTGTTCCTTTAGGTTCCTGGTCAGCTCACTTGCTCTCTGCTGACTCTCTTCCAGCAGCCTGGCATTTTCCAGAGCTGTGGATACTTGGTTGGCAAAAGCTGTCATAGAGGGGATATCGTGAGCAGTGATCACATCAGACAGTACGCCCAGCAGCCCAACTGCCTCGTCATGAAGGATGAGAGGAACTGCTATTGCTTTCTTGTCCGAGATTTCCAGCAAATCAAATCCTTCATCAAAGACCTTCGTGATGGGGAACGGTACAAGTAACCTGGAGAAGGATCGCAGATCTTGAATGAAGATGGCTTCCTTTTTTCTGATCAGCTGGTCATACAGTGGATTCTCAAGAGAAAAATCAATATCATTCAGGGGTTTCCCCATTTTCCTCTCGACTGGCTGCAGTCTTTCCTTCGATGTCATGTGGGAGATTCTCCCTCTTCTGTGGTCATTGTTGAACAGCATGAATACGACGTGAAAATTGAATCGCTTCAATTCCTCAGCAGTGATCTTTAAGATCTCTTCCAGGGTTCTGCATTTTTGGATACGGTTGGCTGCACTATTCAGGGATTCGAGAGTTTCCTGCAGCCTCTTCTGCTCGGTGACGTCTCTCAACACGGCCATTATGCCAGTGACGTTGCTTTTCTCATCTTTTAGTAGAGAAAAAGAAGCCAGTGCGGGTGCCAACCTTCCCCCACTCACTTTAAAAGACAGCTCTGCATTCTCAATGCGTCCCCTTTCTAACACAATCTTTCTCAAGCTCTTTGCTGCTTTCTTTCCTTCAGCAAAGAAATTGGTAATGGGCTGCCCTAAAATGACTGATTTGGGGAATCCAAACATACTTTCAGCCCCTCTGTTAACGAAGGTTATCGTTCCCTCCAAGTCAGTAGCAACGATTGCATCTGCTGAGCTCTGCACGATACTTTCCATTTGATTCTTCACCCGGACCAGTTCCTGAGTTCTGATGGCAATCTGTCCTTCCAGGGCTTTAAGATCGGTAACCAGCCGCTGGAAGTGGTGGGCCCGTTCAAGGGCAACAGATACCTGAATCCCTAGCGTGGATGCCGAAGGAGTATCATCAGGTATAAATTCAGACGAAAACACCATGAGGATGCCCGATACCTTATCTTCTGCCAGTAGGGGCACGGCGATCCCCCTGGAAATCCCAATTGAAGAGAGGAATTGCCTAAGGTCGTCACTTGTATAGTCCAGGGATGCACTTTCCACAATGGAAGAAACATTATTGAAAAAGAGGGCTTTTTGGATCATCATTTTCCTGAATGCCTCTTCTGTTATTTTCAACTTGATTGTGGAGAAAACCACTCTTCCAATAAACTCCATAATGCGCATTCTTTTGCTGCTCAGTGTATGGAATTCCACGGTGCAATACTCTTTCTCGTAGCCAAGCAGGAGTACTTTGATGTGGAGGCGGGATAGTTCCCCCCCCAGAGTCTCGTAAATCTGCTCTATGTCAGAATGTCTCTGAAGGATTGCACCCATTGTCTCAAAGGAGCTTAAAAACTCGAACCCTCTGGTTCTCCCTCTTATCATGAGGACAGCCCCGACACATCCCGTGCCATTGCACAGGGGTTTTATCCGGACATCGACAGGAATTCTTCCGGTTGACGTAGCCATACGGGCTCTTACAACTCTTTCTTCATCACCTGAAGAATCTGCAGAAATGCTAAGTCCCCCAGGTACAGTGAGGATGTCTGTTACAGGGGCTCCCACAAGACAAGATTCATTCTTGCCGGTAAGACGAAGTGCTTTTCTATTAAGAAGGTGGATTTTTCCTTCAATACCCACGACAATGAAAGCGTCTTTTGCATCTTCTACAAGAGCCCGCACAGCTTGATTTATCAACTTTGTGTTTGCTTCAGACACGTAGATGCAATATTTTCTACAAATATAAAACTTCCGCCTTTCTACATTTCCAGGAATTAAAATGATCGACGCTAGTTGCAGTAAAAGAACACTGAATTACTCTTCATACTTACAGAGAATTCAGCAACGAGAAAGGAAGGTTTTTAAAAGCATCCCTCTATGGGAGAGCATGAATTCACTGATGATAGCCACTAGCATTGTGGCCCTGTGCTTTCTTTCGATGTGCATGGGCCAGACTCCCCAATACAATGTGCAGCCCCTGAGCCTCGAGGTGGGGACAGGTCATACCTTTGAGTTTTTTAGTGATGGAGTCTACATCGGTTACAATAGCTATTCTGTTGTTAAGCAGGAACTGTATAACGGGATAGACGCCTATTTCATAGAATCAGTAACAGACATAGAAAGCAATGAAGTGACGCTGCATATTGAGGCCATGTATATCGTGGACACATCAGATCGATGCCTGCACTACGAGTTTGAGGGTACAATTGATGGCGAGTTGCACACGGTGAAAGCAGATTTCTCAGAGGAATCAGTGTATGTTGTTGCCTCCCGTCCCGATTCCGCCTATGATAAAACCATAGAATTGCCCGTAAACACGCTGTGCGTGGACAACAACATGATTGGCCAGTGGGATCTGATGTTTTCAGCAGTCCTCATAGTCCCCGACGGAACGTTTGCTGCCAATGTGTTTGCACCTCAGCCCATGGAAAGAGTCGCGGTCAGAGCATCTGTTGCGGAAATACCTTCCCTCATGGAGGCTGCAGGAAAAAGCTGGTCATGCTACACGCTGACGTTCTCTGCACCCGAAGGATACGTTGCCTACGTCACCAAGGAGGGGCAGCTGATCAAACTGGAAACTCCCAGCGGTTTGGTGATTCTTCTGAAGGAATAACCTGCAATGGAACTCAGAACCCTGGGTTGAGCCGCGTAACCTATGATTCGCCCTCCAATTCTCTCAATTTCTTTTCATAATCCTTTCTGGTGATTTCGCCATATACGAATCGAGCTTTCAACTTGCGGATTTCTTCAGCTTTTCCTTCTGAAGGGAGGGCAGGTTCCGTCTCTTTTTCCGGTTCTGGCTGAGCAGGCTTCCTGAACTTCCACATGTACACTCCTCCCCCCACAACAGCCACCAGAAGCAGCACTAGAAACAGTCCCCCTGCTCCACCACTTCGAGGTCTCTCGCTGGCAGGAGGCAGACCAGTTCTGGCTGGAGGGGGTGAGGTTGGTTTTCCTGTCAGGGCGCTCAGTTCTCCCAGTCGCTCTTCAATGATGCCTACCATATCCAGGTCTCCCAGAAGGACAAATTCTCTCCTGGCTCTTTCATATGCTTCCATAGCGCTGGCGTAATCCTCTTGAGCATAGGACTCTTCTGCTTGTTCATATTCCAGCAAAGCAACACATTGTTTGGCATTTTTGTCCATTTCCTGGGCCTTTTCAGCATTCCCTGCCTTCTGATAGAGACTTCTGGTTTCCTCGTAGTATTTCCTTGCTTTCTCATAGTCCTCGTTTTCATAGTACCGATCTGCCATTTGTTCGGAATTTCTTGCTGCCTCAAGCATATTGGTCTCATCTTTGTCAGGAATTCCATTTCCATTGGAATCCTGCAGCACCAGAAGCTCGTCGACATTGATCACTGTTTTCATTGCCTTGTTTGATGCCAAAAGTAAGGAAACAGCTTCAATGTCACCGGGTGAAAAGGATATGGTTTCCTTTTTGTCACTTTCGAAGTCCGTGAAAGAAACAGTAACTAGATGCCATCCTGTCTGGTCCAGAGGGACAAGGCAAAACCCTTCCCTGCCTCCTGAAATGGCTAGATGGATTGCAAAAACTGCATTGGATGCTGCAGCATCCGGCTTTATCCAAAATCTGAAAAAGTGGTATCCTTCAAATCCAGATACTCTGCGCGTCATCCCTGCGTAACATCGTCCTTCTTCACAGCCTTCTGGAAATTGAGCTTCAATCCGAATGGAGGCCTGACCTTCCCGAGAATTCATCCTGTCCAATGTGAGCCTGATTGAGCATCCCTCTGCTGCCACCTGATCCCATCCTTCTTGGCTTTCAAAGGAGTCAAGCACGAGGGGATCTGGCAGGGATTGTGCCATCAGGGCGCACAGACAGAGGAGCCAAGCAACTCGCATAGTGCACGTGTGGTTATCTGTTATAAATACTTTTGCTCGTCAGAAGCAGTCTAGTGGCTCAATTCCTCCAGAATGGCCTGGCTCACTGGCGTGATCGCTCAATACCTTTGACGAGTCCCGTGGTAATCTGTAGAAAAAGAAAAGAAGGTGGTAGCCAGACATTTCGCCTGACTCCAAGGAGGAAAGAATATGATTGAAGTCGTGTTTATTACTTACTACTTTGGTAGTAACTTTCCTTTATAAAGCTTTCGGTTGCAGTTGTTGGTAGCAGGTACACGAGAAGGAGTCTCAAAGGCAGATAGGTTGTCACATTCTCTATAGTGCAATCAGGGGATAGGATAGAGTGAGACGGAGAAGAGTATTGATCCTGAATACCTGATTCACTGTCCCCATTCTAGCAGAAATCTACCGTGGAGTTCCCACCCAGCACAGAAAGCGCTTGTTCAACAGCTTCCCGGGAGGATGCCTCTATTACAGTAACCTGATTCCCTTTCCACACAAAGGAGATGAATCCTGTGGGTATCTCATACATGGTTGAGCCACTCTTCTTCACTATTCCATTGCTCCATGAAGCAGTAAAATCGTAGTACGCTATGAAGAACTCTGAAGCATCCTCTTCAGTATCCCAGTAACTATTTATGATGAAAAGGTACTCATCTAGCCATTCATAGTAGCCATATGAATCTCCGCCCCAGCCGGAAGCAGCAGCATCTGCCTGTTCAGCATCAAGGTATTCTTTCAAAACGGTAGCGATGAAAGCTTCTCCCAGCGTATTTTCAGCGATAAGTTCCCACCCCGGCATAACAGGGACATCTGAGAGAATTGGCTGTTCATTTGACATATATTTATCTGGATGAATGATCTGCTCTGTAGATGACGGCAGTCTCTCGTACAGGCTGTCAATACTAATCATCCTCATTTCGATAATGAAATTGATTCCAAGATCATACCGCACTGTCAGCAGATTCTCCAGAAATGAATTGACAACCGGCACATTGAGATTCTTTATATAATTGAATATGGCTCCCTGCTTCTGATAGGGCATCTTGTACAAGTATTCATATTCGTGGAAGAGAGCATCCCCTTCCACAAGACAGAGAAATGCTAGGTACTCATCATCGTTCTCTGTATCAAAGTCCAGATAGTCATGTTGGTCCTGAAGGGCATGGATTAGTTCGTGGGAGGCAATAAACTCCCGGTATGCAAGAGGGCTGCCTAGATCGACCACCTGATAGAATGTGTGATCTCCTGTGTCGTAGTAACTTGCAACCTGTTCAGTCAGGACATCTACGTGTACCTGGAAAAGACTGTCTTCAGGATTCCATACATGGAGGGCTTCATACACTTTCTGTTCTATTTCTATAGCTTCCTTCTCTTCCTGCATACTCTCAAGGAAGTTCTCTCGCATCTCCATTCTACCTATAATAACCCTTCTCACCGGTTCCAAGAACTTCAATCCACGAATAACTTCCACTCTTGATTCAATTGCTGGAAAATCCAATGATTCTGGGGACTCTTCAACAGTGATTTCCCATCCATTGGAAATAGTCTTTCTCCCATTGGTAACTTCCAAGGCAACCGTATAGGCCCCTGGCTCTTCGCTGAACGTGAAGGAGCTGAGTTGTGAAACTATTTCTCCATCCACGAGCCACGTATACGATGCATTCTGTGGCTCTGTTAATATGCAGGAAAATTCCAGTTCTTCTCCCTCGACGATTGTCACAGCCTGTTCTGCTGGACTGCAGGACTGAAAAGAGAGCTGTTGCTGGCCAATGCATCCTGATATTATGATGAGAAGGATGAAGGTACGTTTCATGTCATCGGTGGTCTGCACATCTATAAATACTTTGCTGGCCGACTCCTGGCAAATTGTTGGCATTCCCAGAATCAGTGGCGCATCATTTCTACTACCATCACAACCTCTGGTGTTAGATTGTTCAGATATTATTCCAGACGTGAGCAATTATCCACCGAGTTTCAGATTGAAATGGATTCGATTTACGGTGGATAATTTAGAAAGAGCCAAAAAAAATGCGGGTATTGAGTCTGGCAAAGCAGATGTTATTGGGTTCAGCTGCATATGTCACTCGTCGAGATAAAGTTCCTATCGCAGTAGAAAGTTTTATATGGATGAAGGAGGTAGGAGTAGTCATGGAGCTCTCACCAAATGCACGAAAAGTTCTGGAGCGGCGGTATCTCAAGAAGAATGATCAGGGAGCCCCTGCAGAGACCCCGGAAGAGCTTTTTAGAAGAGTGGCAGATACGGTGGCTCAGGCAGATCTGGTCTATGACGAGAAGACAGACCTGCAAAAAGTTTCTGATGAGTTTTATGAGGCTATGACATCTCTTGCTTTTCTGCCCAATTCTCCCACTTTGATGAATGCAGGAAGAAAGCTCCAGCAGTTGTCAGCATGCTTTGTATTGCCCATAGAAGACAGCATGGAAAGCATTTTCCAGACAGTGAAGGACACTGCTCTTATTCACAAGTCAGGAGGGGGAACAGGGTTTTCCTTCTCCAGGCTGAGGCCCAAAGGGGATATTGTGCACTCCACCGATGGCAAAGCGTCAGGACCCATCTCATTCATGCGGGTCATCGATGCAGCCACTGATGTGGTGGTTCAGGGGGGGAAGAGAAGAGGTGCCAATATGGGCATACTGCGCGTTGATCATCCCGATATCCTGGAATTTATCACCTGCAAAGAGTATGAGGAGGCTCTGCAAAATTTCAATATTTCCGTGGCTGTCACTGATGAATTCATGAGAGCTCTTGAGGATGGAGGGGAGATCGAACTCACAAACCCCAGAACCAAGAGCCCGGTAAGAACGATTTCAGCAGAAGAAATCTTTGATAGAATTGTAGAACAGGCATGGAAGAATGGAGAGCCGGGGCTGATCTTTATTGACAGGATAAATGAGACCCAGCCCACACCTCAATTGGGAGAAATTGAGTCTACAAATCCGTGTGGAGAGCAGCCTTTACTCCCCTATGAGTCCTGCAACCTGGGATCCATAAATGTGGGGAATATGGTTGTGCCAGATGAGAAACCTGGCAACCTGAAAGTGGACTGGGAAAGATTGGGAAAGACGGTGAGAACTGCTATCCATTTCCTGGACAACGTTATTGATGTTAATAAGGTTCCTCTCAAGAAGATTGACCACGTAACCAGGGGCAATAGAAAAGTTGGATTAGGAGTCATGGGATTTGCTGATTTACTAGTCCAACTCGAAATTCCATATGATTCTGAGGAGGGGCTTGAGACTGCAGAGGCAATTATGGAATTCATTCAGGTCCAGTCTAAGAGAGCTTCAGAAGAGCTGGCAGAAAAAAGAGGTTCTTTTCCCAATATTCAAAAATCGATATATTCTTCCCCCATGAGAAATGCCACGACCACCACAGTGGCTCCAACTGGCTCTCTCAGCATCATTGCTGACTGTTCTTCCGGGATTGAGCCATACTACGCTTTGGCCTACGTACGCAAGGCTGTTGATGAAGAATTGCCGGTGGTGAACACATATCTAGAGGAGACTGCCCGGAGAGAAGGATTTCATTCAGATGTACTGATGAAGGAGATTGCAGAAGAGGGCAGTGTCAAGAATAATGGCAGAGTACCTGGACACATACAAAGTCTATTTAGGACTGCTCTTGAAATTGATTATCCGTGGCATGTGAGAATGCAAGCAGCTTTTCAAAAATACACAGATAATGCGGTCTCTAAGACCATCAACCTACCTCATTCTGCCGCCAGAGAAGATGTAAAAGGTGCTTTTCTTCTTGCATACACACTGGGATGCAAAGGGATTACAGTGTACAGGGACAGAAGCAGATTGGAACAAGTGTTAACATCAGGGAAGAAGCCCAGGACACGGCAACATGTCATGCGGGGTACCACTACCAAGTTCAAGATCGGAAACTGCGGGAACCTGTATGTCACGGTGAATGAGGATGAAAAGGGTGTATGTGAGGTCTTTGTGAATATTGGGGGCGAAGGATGTCCCCCCCTCAGTGAAGCCGTAGGGCGGCTGATTAGTCTAGCCTTGAGGTCAGGGATCGAAATGAATGCTGTGCTGAAGCAAATACAGGGAGTCCGGTGTATCGGTTGTGTTTCTGATGAAGACACCATTGTGTTATCCTGTCCTGAGGCAATATCCAGAGCAGTTGAAGCTCAATTGAAAGGATCTGGAACATTCATCCCTAAGGTTGGGCCCTCGCCTAAGCCGGTAGTTGTGTGTTCCCTTTGTAAGAGCATTATGCATCAGGAGGAAGGATGTTGGGTTTGTACACGTTGCGGTTACACTCAGTGTGAATGAGCTTTTGCCCATTTCGACCCTCATTTTGTAGCCTTATTTCTTATTTCTCTCATTTAGTTGAAATTGGATGAAATTTCATTTCTTCCAATGGAAACAGTTATAAGCGAGAGCCAACAGAAACCAGCGCATGCATGAAATGCAGACCTACTTGAAAAAAGCAGATATCTTAACGATTTCAAATATCTCTCTGGGATTTCTTGCAATGATATTCTTGATGCGCAATAATATTGATCTGGCTGCAAGATTAATTCTAATAGCAGTAGTAGCAGATGGATTTGATGGATATTTTGCTCGTAAAACAGAAACTGAATCTGAATTCGGAATGAATTTCGATTCCCTTTCAGACTGTGTGTCTTTTGGGATAGCACCTGCGCTTCTTATTTATTCATATGTAGATTACTGGTGGATCGCGGTGGTTTCAGTGGTATATCTCGTTGCCGGTATTTTGAGGCTGGCCCGGTACAATGTCAGTTTCAAAGAAATGGAGGAAGGAACCTTTATTGGTATGCCAATTCCTATCGGCGCTCTCTTGCTGGTTTTCGCCGTATCTGGTCACATGCATGAAATCCTAGTGATCGGTGCAGCCCTTGTAGTTTCCTATTTGATGGTATGCTCCATGACTTTCAAGAAGATTGCTTCGGGACGATTCCCTGTTCAGAACTTCGCTGTACTTCTGATGGTGGCTTTTCCTGTCTCGTACCTTGTGCCTGTTGCCCGGATTGCATTCGCAGGTTGCATGGGTGGAATATTCATGAGGAAGAAGAAAGAATAACCAGGAGCTACCTCTGAGCATACAGCTCTGTTTTCACTCCTCTTTCTTTTAGGAATTCTCTTGTTTTTCCTGTGATTACCACGGGGGTCCTTTTCAAGTGATCGAGGGTTTTGCATCCACAGAGGAACATAGCAATTTTCAGTTCTTTGATCATACGTGTCAGCATTTCTTCAAGTGTACCTTCCTTTTCCACAGCTGCTTTCAGTGCAGGCAGGGCGAGGCCACAGCAGTCAGCACCTAAGGCTATCGCTTTGGCCATGTCAATGCCTGTGCGGATTCCCCCGGATGCAATCAGGGCTCGAGCTCCAGCACATTCCACAATACTCACTGCCGTGGGCATGCCCCAGTTCCAGAACTGAGCTGCAATCTCCCTATCCTCTTCTGTATTTCGGTAGTATTCCACAGCCGAGAAGGACGTTCCTCCTAATCCACCGACATCCAGTCCATCAAGAAACGACAGCCTTTTCGCCACCTCACGGCACATGCCACCACCCGTTTCCTTGGCGATGATAGGGACATCTATCTCTTTTTTCAACGATCTCAAGACTTTAACTCCAGATTCAAAGTTGCAGTCTCCTTCTGGTTGAACGGCTTCCTGTAGGGGATTGAGATGAATAGCCAGAACATCCGCCCCTATGGTGGTGATTGCCTGCTCCGCCTCGACTCCAGTATATCCCATGATGAACTGAGGAAGTCCCAGATTCCCAATGAGCAGTATGTCAGGAGCACTCTCTCTCACGCTGTAAGAATAGGAAAGTGCATGGTCTTCTATCATGGCTCTCTGACTGCCCACCCCCATGCCCAGCTTCAATCGCTGACACACAGTTGCCATGGTTTCATTGAGACTCTTCGCCCTCGCTGTTCCTCCAGTCATTCCTTCCACCAGCAAGGGGGCATCCAATGTCTTGCCAAAAAGAGTAACCTCTGTAGAGATTTGAGAAAAATCTACCTCTGGAACTGATTGATGAATCAGGAAAATGTCATCAAACCCTGGCCCAATCTGAGACTCGACATGTTGCTGAAGACAAATGTTAATGTGATCCTCCTTTCGCTTTTCCGTTACCGATGAGTCATCCGCCCTGTAAGAACCCTGCTGTTCCATAGAGCATCTGGGCTCTAATCATATTTAAGAGTAACTGTTGTGGAGAGACCTAAAACGAGCACTACAAATTGGTCTTGCTCTCTCACCTCTTCTGCGTTTCTGCACGAACTGGTCTTGACGGGAGTGAAAGAGTGCAGCTAGAAATGTCCATTGAACTCTCTAAGTATACGTCCGGCCAACAGCCCTAAGTAGGGTATATTTGTACTTCCTTCAGAAAGAACTCCCAAAATATAGTCTTCAAACACGAAAACAGTGAACCGGTCTTCCGCCTGCATCACGATTTGAGATACTTCTTTATCCTGAGTCCTGAGCTGGTCCACAAGGAAGAATAGCGAGGAAGAAATGAATGTAGAGTCACACTGGTTCTCTGTGATAACTCGATCTTTTTTCACCAAGAATGAGCCCTTCACACCACGAACACTCCCCTGGAGTTCAGCGAGCATATGGTTTACATCATCTATGTTCATACTAGCACCTATCTCCTCCTATCCTCATGCGTCTTCACCTTCCCCACTTCAGGTAAGTTCCTCCAGTGTATATAAAGGTTATTGTGAATCGTTGTGAAAATGTGTGAATGGAGGTAGAATTTTCAATTATTGTATTTTTCGCGAAGAAATAATGGTGAAGATCGCAAATCTTCATATCAAAGCTCCGCGAATATCGCGATGTTTCATTCAACATTCTGGAATGTCTTGAAATGTTGTGAGACAACCTCGTCACGGTAAAAGGAAGTAGGACAGGCACTATTTGTCAGGAAGAATGTCAGTCCAAGACGAGGTGAGATTGTGCCCTGACCATAATAACTCGGGCTCCCATTTTCTTCAATGCTTTTCTCAGAATCCTGTCGTTGGTGCATATAATACACGTGTGGTCTGCTGCGTAGTCCAGCAGTGATCTATCCACGGCACCGTGAAGTGGTATAGTGGGGTACTTTTCAAGAATAGCAAGCATGACAGTCTGTCCCTCTTTGTTAGATCCCGTAAGATGCAGGCTCTTCAGTTCAGCTAGGACGTTTTCGGGCACTACGATGTGGTGCTTTTCCTCAACCACTTGGTGGATTTCGTCAAGACGTATTTTGAACCGATAACAACTCAGAACAAAATTCGTGTCGATCAGTACGGGACTACTGGATGATGCCATATCCAATCAATCGCCATCGAGCACCGATTCGCCGTGAAATGGCGGCTCGCTCACCTGGATCTGCGCAAATGGGAAGCTTCAGTTCCATCTCGATTTCATTCCCTGGTTTGGACACCACACCCACAGTTTTGGCTGTTCCGATGTTCAACATAAGAGTTTCACCCCTCTTAATCTCAGTGATCTCCACTTCTTCCTTGGTACCAATGGCCCGTTCCAGCAAATGTACCTTCAGGGTCAGCTGTTTCCACAATGGAGGAAGCATTCCCGGGGCACCCACTACGGATCCTGAGAGAGAATCAGACTTGGTCAGAGATGGATCCAGTCTCGTCCCGATAGCCATTAGCCCTCCCGGAGTGGCCACATCTATTTCGGTAGTTCCCGCATGCAGCGAGGCAACGTCTGCCTCAAGGACTTCTCTTGCTATCCCTGGTTTGATTTCAATCTCGTCTCCAACCTTGAGCTGCCCTCGCAGCAAAGAGCCCCCTATGACTCCTCCCACCAGATCTTCAGGCACAGTTCCTGGCTTATTCACATCAAAAGAACGGGCAATATACATACGGGGAGACTTTTCCAGGTCTCGAGAGGGGGTGGGAATATACCTCTCTATTGCCTGTACCAGCAAATCAATATTCACTGCGTGCATGGCTGACACGGGTACAATGGGGGCATTTTCTGCGATCGTTCCCTTGGTGAATCTCTTGATCTGGTTGTAGTTTTCCATGACCTCTTCTCTTGATATGAGCTCAATCTTGTTCTGGACAATCACCACATTTCGTATCTCGCAGATTTCCAGCCCCATCAAATGCTCCTTGGTCTGTGGCTGGGGACACGGTTCGTTGGCAGCTATGACCAGAACTGCGCCATCCATAATGGCTGCACCAGACAACATAGTTGCCATCAGTGTTTCATGGCCAGGAGCATCCACAAATGATACTCTCCTCAGCACTTTGGTGGCCTTGCCACACTCACCACAGGTCTCTTCCACAGTATAACACTGTGGGGGAGGACATTGAGGACACATTCTAAAAGTAGTATCCGCATATCCCAGGCGAATGGTAATTCCTCTTCTCAGTTCCTCTGAATGGGTGTCTGTCCAGATCCCGGATAGAGCTTTCGTCAGCGTCGTCTTCCCGTGATCCACGTGACCGATCATTCCAATGTTTATTTCTGATTGTTTGGGTTCTGCAGGTATCTGGATCACCCCACTAGTTTCCGTGCTTCTTCAAGCAGCTTTTCTACCTGGGCGGGGGTTAGCCCTGATTTCTTGGAGATTTTCTGAATGTCTGCAGCCAGGAATTCCTGTACACTGGTTATCCCTGCTGCCTGGAGCTGCTCTGCTGTGACCTTTCCCACGCCATATATCTTGGTGAGGGGGATTGGTTTTGCAGTTGGCTTCTCCTTTTCTTCCTTTTTGGCTTCTTTGGCCTTTGGAGGTTTTTCCTCTTTCTTTTCCACTTCTTCTGCCCGTTCTTCAGGCTCTGTCTCTTTCTTCTCCACTTTCTTCTTTCCGGGTTTTCCAACCATTTTTGTGTTTATCTGGACAGTAGTCTCAGAAACGGTATCTCCTCGCACCCTCTTCTTCCGGCGTTCCCCTGCACGGGTGGGGATGAATCCCGGACCTCCCCGCAGCAGGACCTGCACTCTTCTGGGACCTGCAATCCCTTTTCTCATGGGAAACCCATCTTTGTCAGTTCCTCCTGTAATCTGGAGCATACCTGACTCTCCAATCAGGGAGCCGTCAAACTGCTCCCCAATGCGGAGGCCTACCAGACGGGCTGCTTCTTCTCCTTTGATTTCTTTTTGATAGGTGTTTCCACCATCAGATATGATTACCTTGAATTCCAATAGATCACCTCTACAAATACCAGAACTCATTGTGCTTTCTTTTGATCTGGTCTATTTCTTCCAGAGCCTGCCGTTCGTCCTCTGAAAGGTCAGATTTCAATAGGATTTTATAATCTTCTTTTGGGAGATCACTATATAAAACTTCCTCCTCAGAAATCTGTCTTCCCACAGTGGGTCCTTCTATGGAGACTGCTACCTGCTCACCCTTCTGAACTTCAGAGAGGAACTCATCTCTGCTCTTGATACTCTTGATGGTTCCCACTCTTTTTCCTTCACCTGTTATTACATCATACTTGGGTTTGAGAGTTCCCAGCAGAATCTCCACCCCTACGATGGCAGGCTTGGTGGTTCTAAATATGTATTCAGGGAGAATCCTGAACTTACAGGGGATGATCAATACTTCCCTCTTCCTGGTCATTTCCTTAAGTTTTTCCTTTTCGACCCACTCAGTGTAGCCTTCAGTGAGCCGGTAAATGACGTCATCTTCAAAAATCTTTATTCTGTTGTCTTCTGCCACCCGACGGGCCTCTTCAGTGACTTTCGTATTAAAGGCAAAAATTACTCCCAGGTAGTAGTCCTCTTTTCTTACTGACAGGGCTTCCATGACATCTGTCTTTCCCACTTCCCCCACATCTGCCTTCCTGATGGTCACCACGTCCTTGAGCTCAGATACTAATGCCTCCAGTGTTCCTAGCGTGTCAGCACGGATGACTACTCCCAAGGCTTCCTTCACAATACGGATTTTCTGAATCTCTTCTCGTATCTTTTGTCTGTTTTCAGGGGTATCAATGCAGAGAGGTGCACCGGCCAGAGCCCTTTCCAGGGCGGGCGCTGAGATTTTGACTCCACACGCAGCAGATACCAGATCCAGGTACTGGAATCGCTGACGCGGGTCCCTGATCTCGTCCAGGGGCATGGGTTTCAAGAGAGCCCTCACCTTGGTAGAAATGAGATCCTCCATCCCACCCAGTACAATGGCGTCTCCTTTGCTCAGGGTGCCATCGTACAGAATGACATCGATGGTAGTCCCCAGCCCCACCTCTTCTTTGACTTCAAGAATGGTTCCTTTGGCTTCTCCCGTCAGGTCCAGAGCCAGCTTTTTCTCCAGAAAGCGCTGGGATAGCCCAGCAATGAGCATCAAGATTTCTGACACGCCCACTCCATTCTTGGCTGAGATGGGCACGATGGCCACTCTCTCAGTGAAATCTCTGACCCGGTCAAATCGGTCTGCTTCGTATCCGTTGAGGGACAGATCACCAATTAATGACCACATTTTCTCCTCCAATTCCTGCAGCACGAATTCTGCCTGTTCCCTCACGGATTTGACAAAGGAAACGTCGCTTCCTTTCCAGCCCAAGCGATCAATCTTATTGGCAGCTACCACAAAGGGGGTTTTCAGTCGCTTGAGAATAGTAATGGACTCCAGTGTCTGGGGCTGGAACCCGTCATTTATATCCACGATCAGGACAGCCAGATCAGCCAGGGAGCCTCCTCTGGTCCGTAGATTGACAAAAGCCCTGTGTCCAGGAGTGTCAATGAACAAGAGGCCAGGGATGGTGATTTTCCAGTTCTTGAGAATGTCGCCGCAAATCCCCTGGACGACTTCAATAGGCACTTCAGTGGCTCCGATGTGCTGGGTAATTCCCCCAGACTCTCTTTGGGCCACTGCGCTTTTTCTGACGTAGTCTAGGAGGGTGGTTTTTCCGTGGTCTACGTGACCAAGAACTGAAATAATTGGCTGGCGAATCATGGGATCACCGTGAAACCCACAGAAAGCTGACACGAATACGTGCTACCCAACCATGATTGATTCATCTGCTCTCTGGTAGGTGTGCAGTTCTTCTTCTTTGAACCACAACGTGATTTCGTGCCGAGCCTCTTCCGGGTCTCCCGAGGCGTGGATAAGGTTCCGAATGGGTCGACGTTTTTGATTGGCAAGATCTGGGGAATCGCAGGCGAAATCGCCCCGAATAGTCCCAGGATTTGCATTTATGGGTAGTGTATTCCCCACAAGCCTCCGTACATTCTGGATAGCGTGATTTCCCTCCCACACCATGCAGATCACGGGGCCAGAAGAAATAAAATCGATAAGCCAACCTTTGACAATCTTTCCAATCTCCAATGCTGAGGATGTTCCCAGATGCTTCATAGGATCCAGTCCTAATTCTGCATATGAGTTCAATGTTTTCTCTCCCACAATGGTAAACCAGCTGTCTGTTGAAGGATAGTGACTCTCAACCTGCTGTCTTGTGGGACGGACCATTTTGAGTCCCACCAATTTGAGACCGGCACGTTCAAACCGTGAGAGAATTTCTCCCACCAGTCCCCGCTGTACTCCATCAGGTTTTATCATGCAGAATGTACGTTCCATGCGATCACTCTATCTGCTCCTGCCGAGCCCACTTGAACTTGCGTGGTTTTCTCCGCAGGTTAACCATATTTTTTTCACATTTCCCCGAACAGAAGTACAGAACTGAGCCATCCTTCTTCACATACATCTTGCCGGTTCCCTTTTCAATGTCCTTCCCGCAGAAACTGCATTTCACGTTCTCACCTTCATCTGGGCACCTTGATTTCCTTGGCTTCGCGTTCAGTCTCCATGAGAACCAGAACATCTCCCACCTGGATGGGTCCTTTCACATTCCGAGTTCTCACTCCTCCTTTGTCTGGACCCTCCAGAATCTTGCATTTGACCTGGAAGATGTCTCCAGTGGCACCAGTTCGCGTTCTCACTTCTACAACTTCTGCAGGAGTACCAAGCTTCTCGTCCATGGATATCACTTTCACCTTCGTTCCTAACCGGTCAACTCTTTTATCTGGCTGGCCAGGGCTTTCACTTCTTTCTTGGCTTTCCCTGCTTGGACAATGGCACAGGATGCAGTCCCCACGTCCAGACCGCTGGCCGTGCCAAGGTCAGACTTCTTGGGGACATATACGTACGGGATTTTCTTTTCCTCACAGAGCACGGGAAGATGTGCTACGATTTCCTCAGGAGTGACATCTTCAGCAACAAACACAATTTTGGCCACACCGCGTTCAATTGCTTTGGTGGTTTCATTGGTTCCTTTCGTTACCTTTCCTGTGTCCCGTGAGAGTTCAAGTGCTTCATAAGCCTTTTCCACTACTTCTTTTGGTACCTTGAATTTGACATAACTGGGCATAAAATCACCTCATCCATCATGAACAAGTCCTTCAACTTGTTTCTGTCAGTAGATGATGAGAACGGATTACGCCTTATAAATCTTTTGTCACCAAAATGTCAACCTGTTTCCGAATCCATGTTCTTCTTTTCAACGATGTCAGGTAACAGTGCAATCAATCATACAAGATAATGCCATTTTCTCAGATGATGAGAGGCAAGGGGATTTCATTTCTTTTGCAGAAGGGTTTCTGCTGCTGAATAACAGTCTGTCTCTCGTTCCAGTATTAGATCAACCAACCTGTCGAATTCATTGGTTTTTTTGGCTTTTTCAAGGACTTCCTTGACAACACGTCTGTTCAGTACTTCCAGGAGTTCCATCTCAACCTTCAGTCTCCTTTTCTCCTCATAGAGACCTTCTTTCTTCAAGTATTCAATGTGTGCCTGAATAGCCTCAGCCAGTTCCTCAATACCTCCCCCCATGTTGGCCACAGTCCTCACCACTGGAGGACGCCACCCCTTACCTGAATTGAAATCCAGCATCATTTCCAGTTCCATTACTGCCTTATCCACAAAATCGAGGTCTGCCTTGTTAACCACAAAAATATCTCCAATCTCCAAGATTCCGGCCTTTATAGCCTGGATATCATCTCCTAGACTGGGCATCGTCACCACCAGTACGGTATCTGCAGCTCTTATGATGTCTATCTCATCCTGGCCAGTCCCCACCGTCTCAACAAGGATAATATCCTTACCAAATGCATCCAGAATCTTGATAGCATCTTTTGTGGTGAGGGCCAGTCCCCCCATGTGACCCCGTGTACCCATGCTTCTGATAAACACGCCAGGGTCTGTGGATCTTTCTTGCATCCTGATCCTGTCCCCCAGGAGAGCACCACCTGTAAAAGGCGAGGAAGGATCAACTGCGATGACTCCAACGGTCTTTCCCTGTTCCCGATAATACTGGGTGAGTTTGTCCACCAGACTGGATTTTCCCGCTCCTGGAGGACCTGTTACCCCGATTACATGTGCTTTCCCGGTATGGGGATGAATTTCTTTGAGTGCTTGTTGTGCTTCCGGGGCCTCGTTCTCCACCAGGGTGATGAGGCGGGCGCAGGCCCTTCTGTCTCCTGCCAGGAGTCGATCTACCAGTTCCATATTATGCACTTACATGAGATTGAATAAACGTGATGATTTCCTGGGTTGAAGTCCCCGGACCGAAGACACCTCGTACTCCCATTTCTTTCAGTCTGGCTGCATCTTCATCAGGAATGATGCCTCCCACTGCCACAAGCATGTCCGCAGCCTGATTCTTCTTCAACAATTCGATTACCTTTGGGACCAATGTCATGTGAGCTCCAGAAAGGATAGAGAGTCCTACGCAATCCACATCTTCCTGAAGGGCAGTCTCCACAATCTGCTCTGGGGTTTGTCTCAATCCGGTGTAGATGACTTCCATTCCTGCATCTCTCAAGGCTCTGGCCACCACTTTTGCGCCTCGATCATGGCCATCTAATCCCGGTTTTGCCACAAGCACGCGAATCTTCCTCATTGAAGTCACCGTGTCTACTTTTGACTCGAGCTTATAAATATATGTGGTGTCCATGACTGAGGCCAACCCCCCATACGAGATCAAGCGCAATCTATATAATGGAAGACTCCCCCTGGAGGGTGGTGACACAATGTGGAAATACTACCTCGATCCATACCTGAGAGAACTGAAAACTGCAGTAAAGAAAGTGGATGACAACCAGGTGATTTTGGAAGATACAATTTTCTACCCTACTGGTGGAGGACAACCCCATGATAGAGGGACTATTTCCAATCAAGAAATTCAGGATGTTTTCGAACTGGGATCAGATGTTGTGCACGTTTTGGACCAGGCTCCCTTCCTGCAGGGGAATACAGTGAGGTGTTTACTGGATTGGGATTACCGATATGCTGTCATGCGTATGCATTCTGCTCTCCATCTTCTCTTTGATGTGGCAGGGGAGCTATTTGGCATATCTGCAAGCGCAGGTTCCAATGTGGAGGCAGAAAAAAGCAGACTGGACTTGGTTTACGATGACGTCCTGGATGAGCCAAAACGGGCTGCACTGGAAAAGCGTTTTTCGGCTCTTATTGATGAGGACAGACCCATCACAGCGTGGTGGGAAGGTAACAAGAGACTGGTTCAGATTGAGGGGTATGACCCCATGCCCTGCGGTGGGTTACATACGAAGTCAACACAAGAGATTGGATATCTTTCAAAGCTGAAACGGAAGAATGTGGGTAAGGGTAAAGAGAGAGTGGAGGTGTTTTTGTGAAGGTTGACATCACATTGCTGATAGTGGCCATCATCCTGGCTCTTGTGGTTTTCTATGTCATACGGTGTGCCTGGCCACTGCTGGTTGTTCTCGCACTAGCACATATAATATACAAGTGGCTGGAAAAATCATGATCATTATCAAGCTGGGTGGCTCTGCTGTAACAGACAAGAGCAAGGACTTCACGCCGCGTCCTGAGGTAATTGAGAATGCGGCCAGCCAAATAGGCGAGGTCAGTGAGCAGGTAATTCTGGTTCATGGAGGAGGGAGCTATGGGCATCCACTGGCAAAAGAGTATTGTCTGCACAAGGGGTTTTCTGATCTCGGGCAACTGTCCGGTGTCTCTCAGACCCGATATTCAATGACCCAGCTTAACCAGATCATTCTCTCGATTCTGTTGAGGCATGGTGTTAGTGCTGTGTCAGTGCAGCCTTCAGCTTGCTTTATCTGTAAAAACAAAAGGATTTCACACAGTTTCCTTGAACCAGTTAAAGGATTACTGGCTCTGGGTTGCACGCCCGTCCTCTATGGTGACGTAGTTACAGATACAGAGATGGGATTCTGCATCTTGTCAGGAGATCAGATAGTGTCCTATCTGGCTGGAGCCCTCAGTCCCCGAAAGGTTGTTTTTGGGCTTGAAGTGGATGGGCTGTACACTGAAGATCCCAGAACCGAGAGTGCTCACCTTTTGAAAGATATCACATTTGCCGATTTGGATTCGATTTCTGCAGGAGAAGTGGGGGATGTTACACTCGGTATGAAGGGAAAACTCCAGGAGATTTCCGAGATTCCTGGAATTGAAGTCAATCTGATCAATCTCATCAGGGAGAATACCCTGACCAAGGCTGTTTCAGGTGAGGTGGACGGGACCAGAATCCACAGATAGTGAATGGACTAGTGAGTACGGATAACATGTCACGAGTGTCAGACATTATCATGCGGCTCTCAAAGGAATACCCCCATGCGGTGATAACACTGGACTTTGAGAATCCTCTTCAGCTTCTCGTTGCGACCATTCTATCAGCTCAATCCACTGATGAGCGGGTAAATCGAATAACGCCAGCACTTTTCAAGGAGTATCGGACATGCAAGGACTTTGCTGAAGTCGACCTCCAGGCCCTTCAGGGCTTCATCAAACCTCTTGGATTGTATAAGAGCAAAGCTGCCTTCATCATAGGCGCGTGCCAAAAGATTGTAGAGAACTTCCACAGTACTGTCCCTAATTCCATGGAAGATTTAACCACTCTACCTGGTGTTGGAAGAAAGACAGCCAACGTCATCCTTTCAAATGCTTTTGGCAAAGAAGAAGGCATCATTGTGGATACTCACGTAAACCGATTGTCCCGAAGACTTGGGTTGACTTCACAGGAGAATCCGCAACAGGTTGAGAAAGATCTCATGCGTATCGTCCCTCGCAGGGAATGGCTTCACTTTTCAACCCTGCTCATCTACCATGGAAGAGCTATATGTCATGCTCATAATCCCGAATGTCGATCCTGTGTCATACGGGGATTGTGTCCTTCAAGGCAGGATATCCAACCTGTATTGCCTCATGAACACGAGCCACCGGGTAGGACCTCCAGTTCATCATCAACAGCACACAAAGCCTTCTCCACTGGTCTGAAAAGTACATTACCTTGCACGACTCTCCATGAGTTTTCTTCTTTTTGTGAATTTCTCGAAAGGACTAGCAACATGAACCTCATCTTTACCCTTGTCTTCTTTGACGAGGTTTTATCTGGTTCACGGTGGAAGCTTACAGTTGTCAGCAAAAACAGAAGCGCAACTCTAGTCTAAAGTAATTAAAACCTCAAATTTGATGTTCTTTAGTCCCTTCAACCGAAAAGTTTAAAAAGGGTTAGAAGAGAGATGATTATAAAATTGATTCAAAACCTGAATCTGATCGCAAAATAAAGCTTAAAGAGGAGGTGCTATCATGGCATTGTCTCACAGGCCCATTGACAGGATTATGCGGAAGGCCGGTGCAGAGCGAGTCTCTGAGGCCGCCGCTAAGGCACTCGCTAGCATACTTGAAGAAGAAGCAATCGAAATCTCAAAACTCGCTGTAGAATACGCTCAGCACGCTGGACGCAAGACAGTGAAAGCTGAGGACGTCAAGCTGGCGCTTAGATAGATGGACAATCATTCATTTTCTTTTCTTTTTCTGAATTTTCCTTCATGCCAGGGTGTGACTATGGTGTATTTACTTGAGGGTTACAGGTTCCTTATCTGGGATTAATTTTCAATTCAGGAAGAAATAAATGCAGGAACGAGAATCAAAGCTTCAGCAGCAAGAATCTCCCTTTCTTCGGAATATGGGTTCAGGACGATCTTACAGAAGCCACAGAGGGTTGATGAAAGCTGATCTTGTCGCTCGCAAAGTGCCGGGGATTGTAACCGTGGCTCAGCCATTATCTGTGTGGACGCAGTACTCCAAGGTGTTCAAAAACCCGAAGACTCATGCAATGTGCGTTACCTCATTTTCACATCTGCTTTCCGTTCGCACCATCCTACGTGTTATCGGGCTGGTTCGCTCTGGTCCCGATCTCTCTATGTGAGAGACTCTACATATGTGGCGTATTCCTGGGCAGACATGAGCTTTTCGATTTCTTTTTTGTCTTCTATGTCAATCTTGCATATCCAGGCTGCATACGAGTCTTGATTAATTAGTTCTGGCGAATCAGTCAGCGCATTGTTCACCTCAACTACGAGGCCAGAAACCGGTGCATATATGTCTGATACTGCCTTGACTGACTCAATTTCGCATAATTTTCCTCCCTGTGTAACCTTCCCAGGTTTTGGGAGTTCTATGTACGCGATATCTCCCAGTTCTTCTGCAGCATAGTGGGACAGTCCCACTGTACCAGTGCCATCTTCCACGTTCAGCCATTCATGCTCTTTCGTGTAGTACAATCCTTCCTTGGTTTTGTATTTCATGAGTCACACCTCTCTGAATGCTCCATATTTCTTGGGGTCGTAAAAGGGCGGCGTCACTATGGTTGCTTTCCTTGGTTCTTCCCTTATAATGATTTCCACTGATTCTCCAGGTTTGCCTTCAGAACTGTATCCAATGGCAATTCCCTTTCCTGTTATCACTGATTGTGTCCCGCTGGTTACCTCCCCGATGGGGGTTCCAGCCTTTGTGATGATGTATCCCTCTCTGGGGATTCCCCTGTCTACCATCTCCAGATGGATAAGATTCTTGTCAATACCCATTCGTTTCTGGATTTCCAGTGCTTCCTTTCCAACGAAGTCCTTTTCCCATTTGATGGGGGAGAATTCCCACAGGTGGAACCCAGCATGGAGGGGTGTGTATTCATCGTACGGCTGGGAAAGAACCTGTTTTTCCATGGTTTCATGACCATATAACGTGTATCCGGCCTCAATTCTGGTGGTGTCCCGCGTGGCAAGTCCACAAGGCGCTGCCCCCAGCTCCAGTAGGTTCTCCCATAAGGGTAAAGGATCCATCTCCACAAAGAGCTCAAATCCATTCTCGCCAGTGTATCCTGATTTCGACAGGAGAACGGGTTCGCCTTTGTACTCTGTTTCCCGGCACTGGAACCACCACAAATCCTGAATGTCGATGGAAAAAAGCTTCTCAGCTATGGCACGGGCTTTGGGGCCCTGAACCGAAAGTAATGAGATGTCAAAAGTCTTATTAGTAATACCTACATCAAGATCACCGGCTAGAGAAGCAGCCCCTTTCAGGGACATCAGCCAGGAGTACAGCTTTTCCATAGCTACTGCATCACACACAATCATGTACTTGTCGCCAAGGTTGTAAATAAGTCCTTCATCCTTAATTCCACCCCTTTCATTGAGGAAGGTCGTGTAGGTGGTAGATATGGGGGGAGGAATTGACACATCAGCAGTTGCCACATACTGCAGGAATTTGAGGGCATCCTTCCCTCCTACATAGATCTCCGTCATGTGGGAGACGTCGAATATTCCCACATTGTTTCTCACTGCCAGATGTTCATTTTTCACTGAAGAATACCATAGGGGCATGTGCCAGCCAGCATATTCGCCCATTTTGGCATGTGCCGTGTGCCAGTCGTAAAGCTTCAGCTTCTTCATGATGGTGATTATTGGCGCGTTCTTTTAAGGGTTTGCAGGGGTTGAATTCTCTCCGAAACATTCGTGAGCAGGATAACCACAGTCAGAATCAGCCCCACGTACACCGGTAATGACAGCCGCGAGACACTCCTTGTTCTTGAGTTCTCATGAAAGACTCTTTCAGAGCTCTCTTCCTGTGACCCGTTCCGCAGGTGGATTCAAGCAGACTAATGTTGATCACAGCAGAGAATCCAGTACTCTGAGAAACAAACTCACATCAGTCACGATGCCAAATGCCTGAAAAGAACCCCTGTCAACCAGCTTTGTAACTGCAGCCGGATTTATGTCCACACAGATTGTCCTCACATAGCTGGGGAGAACGTTCCCAACGGCGATGGAGTGCAACATGCTTGCCAGCATGAGCACCAGATCGACATCTTCCAGTAATTCAATGTATTGCTCCTGGGCAGTTCTCACATCTGTAATAACATCTGGAATTGGTCCATCGTCTCTGATAGATCCTGCAAGTGCGAATGGAACATCATGACTCAAGCACTCAAAGAAAATTCCAGAGGTCAACAGCCCTTTCTCGAATAGTCCCCTCAAGCCCCCGTATTTATTTATGTGGTTGATGGCTGCCATGTGGTGCCTGTGTCCTCCCTCAACACTCTGTCCAGATTCCAGGGAAACACCCAGAGAAGTTCCGAACAGCATGGTCTCTACATCGTGGACCGCAAGCGCATTTCCTGAAAGAAGACCGTCAATATACCCTTTCCTTATCAAACTGGCAAGGTGACGTGAGCCCCCGGTGTGGATTACGGCTGGTCCTGGAACAACACATGTTTTCCCTCCCGCTGATTTGATGTCTTTCATGATATGGGCTGCCTGTTTTACGAAGACAGTGATATTCCTTTCAGAGCTTACCACAGAATGCATGAAGTCAAAGATGGATCGCTTCCTGGATTTTTCTCTGGGCATGACATGTATGCCTCTGGTTCCAACAACGACATAATCGTCCTTCTCTATGTAACGGAGTTTCTTGCATGAAGCCCTCTCATAATCAGGAGAAACGACAATGACACTGTCCATCATTTGCTCCTCCACTTCTACCCACGTTCCCTTTATCCTAATTGCTGTACGATGATTTGTTGTGGAATAAAAATTCTCAGGGACCACGCAGTCTGCTGGGGCTTTCTCCACCATGGCGTTCTCATCATCAACAAACGCTCCAAGCTGGGTCAATTCTCCCAGTATCAGTCCCATGTGTTCATTGTCTTTTGCGAAAACTGTTAGGATTGTGACAGAAGGATCAACATTTGTCTTTCCGATATCAAACTCCTCGAATCTAAATTTGCCTTCCAAGCTTACGATTCTGTCCAGTACAGAAGACATAATGTCCGAATCCACGAGATGACCTTGTAATCTGACAGTCTTCTCAACAGGGCGGGGATTGTTCTCATCCATCATCCATGTCAAGAAAACGAACGGCTTAAATAGATTTCCATCACTTTGTGACTACTGTCACAGTCATGAATGCTCCGTGAGGATTTTAGTCCATTTGCAGCGAAGTTCCAGCTGTATTTCAGCCAGCAACTCTGGGAGAAATCGTAGCTCCTGTGGATTCCCTGAATGACCTGAATAAGGAATTCTCAGTCTTTTTTCATGGAAGCGTTTATATACACATAATTCACATCCCGGTCATGCCTTTCCCTATTATTGACGGTCACATGCATCTTGCGACAGATTCCATGGTAAGAAAATGGACGCGATCTGAACAGGAAGAGTCCATAATAAAAAAGAGGAGAGAGCAGTTCAAGATCCCACGTTTTGAGTTACACTCACTTCAGAAGACAACGGAACTGTGGAAGTCGGAGTTCAATAAATATAACATATGGAAGGGAGTCTTTCTTACACATGAGCCTCACAATGATGAAATGCTCTCTTTTGTAAAAGATACTCAGTTCATCGGGTTTACCAGTGTTGATCCCACCGAAGAGGACGCTCCTGCCATGGTGGAAGAAGACATTAGAGCGGGGCTGAAAGGGTTGAAACTCTATCCTGTAAACAGGGGGTTTTCTGTCTCAGACAAACGCTGCTACCCTGTGTATGAGACAGCACAGGCATTGGGAATTCCAGTTACCATCCATTTTGGCGTCTCAATTGGGTACTTCAGTGATCTACGATATGGGAATCCCATAGATCTTCATCCTGTGGCAAGAGATTTCCCCGACGTTACCTTCATTCTGGCTCATTTTGGATGCGGCTTCTTGCGGGAGTCCCTCTTCTTGAGCTACCAATGTCAGAATATCTATTTTGATACCTCGAGCTCCAATAGATGGATGGAGTATCTGCCCTATGAGATCACTCTGAAAGAGGTTTTCCAAAAATGCTTGAAGGTCCTGGGGCCAGAAAGACTCATATATGGAACAGATTCCAATTTTTTCCCCCGAGGATACCGATACAGCATACTACAGGAGCAGAGACTCATTCTTGACTCCCTTCAGATCAGTGAGGAAGATCAGGCAAAGATATTTGGCGAAAATATGGCCAGAATTCTCAATATCAGGTCAGGATGATGGCTTCCATTCACCTAGGAGAACTCGTGAGAGGACGGTTCATCAAACGGGTTAACAGGTTTCTATGTACAGTTTTGCTTGATGGCAGCATAAAGGAAGCTCATCTTCACGATCCGGGACGACTTGAGGAGCTCTTGGTTGAAGGAGTCCCCGTTCTGCTTCGTAAAGAGCCAGGATCCCACAGGAGAACTCATTATGATATGGTAGTTATATACACGCACTCAACTCCTGTGTGCTGCGATTCTCGAGTTCCAAACCAACTGGTCAAAAAGGCACTTCAAGAAACCTCTCTTCCTGGCCTGCCTGAATATCGGGAGATTGTCCCGGAGTTTTCATTTCAGAATTCCAGGATTGATTTCTGCCTCGACCACAGAATACTCATAGAAGTAAAAGGAGTCTCTCTGGTGAAAAACGGATTGGCTCTGTTTCCAGATGCCCCAACTCAACGGGGCAGACGCCATGTAGAAACCCTGACCTCTGCAACGAACCTGGGATACATCTCCTATGTTCTGTTCCTCATACAAAGACCAGATGCGTCTGCATTCTCACCTAACAAAGAAACAGATCCTCAGTTTACGACTGCTTTGCGGAAGGCAGCCGAGCAAGGTGTCAACCTCATGGTTTTCACATCTCAGTTGAAGAGAAACCATATCCACCTGAAAGAGCAGGTAACCTCTATTTCTCTCTAGCAGAATAGCAACATTTATAAATGAATATATTAGCATATACTGATAGGTGGATATATGAATGTCGTAACCCTACTCGAGGCAGGAGTTCTTGAACTCCTCGATTACCTGCAGGCACATGTGGTTACCTGTCTGGTGCCTGCGTTCTTCATTGCTGGAGCAATAGCTGTTTTTGTCTCCAAGCAATCGGTTCTTGCATATTTTGGAGCCCAGGCCAAGAAATATGTGTCATATCCTGTAGCTTCCGTTTCTGGATGCATTCTGGCTGCCTGCTCATGCACAGTCATTCCATTGTTTGCAGGAATCTACAAGAGAGGGGCAGGGATAGGACCTGCCACAGCCTTCTTATACTCAGGCCCAGCCATCAATATTCTGGCCATTGTGTTTACCGCCCGTGTGTTGGGAGTCGAAATTGGAGTAGCAAGGGCTGTCCTTGCGATCCTCATGGCAGTAGTCATCGGGCTGATCATGGCTTTTATCTATCAGAAAGAAGACAGCATCACCCCTCTACCCAAGAGCAAGAGCTTTACTGAATCTGAAGATAGATCGTATAGGAAATGGCTATTCTTTGTGGATTTGGTGCTCATTCTGGTAATTGGAGCTTCCACCTTGCCGGGGGTGGTGAAGTGGCCGGTGGTCATTGGATTGCTGGTAGTGCTGATATATGTTGTGATTGCGTGGCAAGATCGTTCAGAGACGAGGCTGTGGATGAGCGAAACGTGGCAGCTCTCCAAGCTAATCATACCCTACTTACTTGTCGGTGTCTTTGTAGCCGGTATTATCAAACAAGGGCTGCCTCCAGCCTATGTGTCCCGATTTGTGGGAGGAAATTCTGTATCAGCAAATGTGATTGCGTCTGTTGCAGGAGCATTGATGTATTTTGCAACACTCACTGAGGTCCCCATTGTAAACTCCCTGGTCTCCCTTGGGATGGGAAAGGGACCAGAATTGGCCTTGTTGTTGGCGGGACCTGCTCTTTCCCTGCCTAATATGCTGGCCATCAGACAAGTTCTGGGGACGCAGAAAACACTCACGTATATTGGACTCGTAATCCTCTTTGCCAGTATCTCAGGAATAGTCTATGGAGGGATAGCATGATGTGGCGCAATATTCAGAGGGAAAAAATCCCGTGGTTTCCTACCATTGATGAAAAGAAGTGTACCGCGTGCAAGACGTGCTTTGAGTTCTGTCCTCATTCTGTATACCAAATGGAAGGCACTACCGCGAAAGTGGATCACCCGTATCAGTGTGTGGTGGGCTGTTCCAATTGCCAGTCGCTATGTCCCCAAGGTGCCATTTCATTTCCTGATATCAAGGAGATCAAGGCTTTCATCACCGATCTAAAAAGAGATCAACCCAGAGAATGAAATAAATGAGGAGGTGGTAAAATGGAGGTCGTTATCCGTGTGTTCGGTCCTGAGCCTGGCTGCGCAAAATGCAAAGGTGCAGAGAAGGTTGCAGCTGAAGTGGCTCAGAAATTTGAAGGAGTAACTGTGAAGAAGTGCGATGTGTTTTCAGAGGAGGCTGAGGAATGTGGCATTATGATGACTCCCACTGTAATGGTCAACGATCTGACAGTGGAGGTTGGCAGGATACCGTCTGTCGAAACCCTGGAAAGCGCGGTGAAAAAGGTCTTAGGAGATGGTTCGGAATGAGACGCGCTCTTATCCTGCTCGGAATCTTGATGGCTTTCAGCCTGTGCCTACAAGACAGCCCAGAGGAACCATCCTCTGACATGTCAACTGATGTGACAAAGGAATCCCAGATTCTGGTGGTGCATTTTCACAGGATCAATCAGTGTACCTGTTGCATAAACGTGGGCAAGTGGGCGGAAGAAACTATCAAAGAATTCTTCCCAGGAGAATTTGAATCCGAGACGATCAGATACCTGGATGTTTGTGTTGAGGAAAATCCGGAGCTGGCCAGTAAATACGACGCGTATGGCGCCTCGTTGTACATTAACATAGTGAAAGAAGGTACTGACCATATCAATGAAAATGCAGAAGTGTGGCAGTATTGTTTTGACCACGACCGCTATATTAGCCTGCTGAAAACAGTGCTGGACGATGCGCTACAGCAGCTGTGAATTGGGAGGTCATGTCGTGTTTGATTGGACACAAGCAACAAACCAGATCCCAATTGCCACTGCCTTCTTTCTGGGGCTGGTGACAGCAGTCAGTCCCTGTGCACTGGCCGCCAATGTTTCAGGAGCAGCCTTCATATCCCGCACAATGGTTTTGCCCAAGTATGCTGTGGTGGTGGGAACCCTTATCAGTCTGGGAAGAATCATCACGTTCTTGATCATTGGTGGTCTGATGATCTCTGCAGGTCACACCATCGGCAAGATTGCGCTATTCTCTCAGACTGCAGGAAGTCTTTTGCTGGGATGCATGCTCATTCTCTTCGGTGCGCTGTTCTTGAACGTGATTTCCATTAATCGGGGCTTTGGAGGAGGGATTCTTGCCCGATTGATGTTCAAGACCCATACCATGGGTCTTGTGGGAGCACTGGTACTGGGACTCCTGCTGGGGCTTGCTTTCTGCCCGTACTCTGCTGCGCTCTTCTTTGGAATGTTGATCCCGCTGGCAGTCCAGGTATCAGAAGGGTACTCTCTGCCTCTCTTTTTTGGATTAGGAGTCAATGTGCCAATACTTGTGTACACAGGTCTGCTGTATTTCGGGGCTACCAGGGCGAGGACCGCTCTCCAGAGGCTTTCTCATCTGTGGAGGGAGGTCAGCAGTGTCCTGGGAGTTGTCCTCATCAGTGTGGGCATATCCTATATTGTCCCTTGTGTGAGTTCTGACCCCACGCTCATCAGGTGGCTTCCCCTTGTAGTAGGCATAATAGGTGTGGGATTGGTAATAGCACGGGAACTTGCAGAGAGAAGGTCAAAGAATAGCGGGGAAATTTCCTGAGGAAAAAAGGGAAGATCCTGTCAATGAGCAGTACTATCTGCCTCAGAATCGTTGTGACACTGAGGCAGGTCCAGATTGCATTCAGAGAAGAGATGGCATGTTCTCTTACAGACAGAAACCAGCATCAACATGACAGGCACTTCAATGAGCACCCCGACAACAGTAGCCAGGGATGCACCTGATGATAGCCCGAACAGAATCGTGGCGGTTGCAATTGCCACCTCAAAATGGTTTGAAGCACCTATCATTGCGGACGGGGCTGCATCGTGATAGGATAGATTTAGCAGACGGGCCAGCACGAAGTATCCCAGACTGAAGATTACGACTGTCTGAACGAACAGAGGGACAGCAATCCACAGAATGGTCAGGGGGTTCTCAACAATTACCTCCCCCTTGAAGGCGAATAGTAATACCAGGGTCGCCAGAAGTGCAACAATGCTTACTGGAGTAAGGAGATGCAAGAATTTCTCAGTAAACCACTGCTTTCCCTTGGACTTGATGATCTGTTTTCGGGAGAAATACCCTGCAACCAACGGCACTGCCACATAGAAGGTTACAGACAGCACAATAGTTTGCCAGGGAATGGGCATTGCGTTGACTCCCAAGAGAAATCCTCCCAAAGGAGCATACAGCACCAGCATTGTCAGAGAATTAATAGCCACCATGACCAGGGTTAACCCATCATTCCCTTTAGCAAGGTAACTCCACATGAGAACCATGGCAGTACAGGGAGCAATCCCCAGCAGAATTGCACCAGATATATAGCTTCTCCACAATTCAACCTCCTGTCCTGTCTTCACTACTTCAGTTCCCGGAATGAATCCTCTGAACACAACCCCCAGAAAGAAAGAAGCGATCAGGTACATGGTGAAAGGCTTAATTGCCCAGTTGATGAACAGAGTGAGTCCCACAGGTTTGGGGGTTTTGGCAGCTCTCACCACCTCTGCGAAATCGATCTTCACCATAATGGGGTACATCATGAAGAAGAGACACACTGCAATCGGAACTGAAACCTGATAGACCGAGAATGAATCCAGAGCGAGAGCGACTCCAGGTGCCAGCTTTCCCAGGAGGATGCCTCCCGCAATACAGCCAAGAACCCATACAGTCAGGTATTTCTCAAAGATGGATAGTTTTTTTTCTTTCATTCTCTTCCTCCTCACAGATCTTGTTGATGTCCAGCATGATTGGCCAATATATAATGATGTATTTATATACTTATTGATCGGTTGAGAGACAGTACCCGTAGGTTTAAATATAAGTCATCACTAATATTATTATGCATCTTAAGCTCAGGATTCTGAAGGCATTAAGTGACGAAACTCGGTTGAATATCCTGGAATTCTTGCGGGATGGGGAGAAATGTGTTTGCGAGATTGTGCCCTACATCGGCACCTCTCAGTCCAACGTATCACAGCATCTGAGAATTCTTAAAGATGCGAATGTACTGACAGATAGGAAGGAAGGAAAATCAATCTACTATTCTATTGTGGATGGGGATATCTACAGGTGCCTTGATGATCTGGAAGGAATTGCAGAGAATGCTGTAAGACGCCTGCTGGAGATCTACTGAATTTCAGGGGTTTCATGGACGTGGAACTATCTCAGGAGGTCAGGACAGACGATTCTGAGGCCCATTGGTGATGGGTTCTCGCCAACACCAATGAAAGAGAATGGTTGCTTCACAAAGGAAGAGCTTCGCTAAAGCGCTAAAACCTTATATAGGATAAGAGCTATGCAAGCGGTAGGTCGAGTATCATGAGAATCACAGAGCATCCACTCCTTAGTTTTCAACGAAAGAGAGTAATCCATTTTACCTTCAATGGAGGGCCACTTGAAGCATATGAAGGAGAGACTATTGCAGCAGCACTCCATGCAGCAGGGATCAAAGTCCTCTCCCGGAGTATTACCTATTCCAGGCCCAGGGGGTTTTTTTGTGCCATCGGGAAGTGTGCCTCGTGCATGATGAATGTCAACGGTGTGCCCAATGTTAAAACCTGTGTCACGCTGGTTGAGGAGGGCATGGTGGTTGAATCACAGCACAAGGGTGTCTTGAAACCGTTTACAGGGCCGAAGAAATCCCATATCAGCCACATGAAAACACAAGTTGCGGTGATAGGAGCAGGACCTGCAGGACTCAATGCAGCCGTGACTGCCCATGCATATGGGGCTTCTGTTCTGGTCATCGATGAGAATCCCCATGCGGGTGGACAGTTGGTTAAGCAGACTCACAAGTTTTTTGGATCAAGCAGGGAACGTGCAGGTACCAGAGGAACAGAGATTGCCAAGATCTTGTACCGGGAGGCTGAGTCCTTCGTCATGCTGCAGGCAGCTGTCGTGGGGCACTACAATGACAGGGGCCACCGGCTTGTCCTGGTGAAAGATGGAACCCTTGCTGAATTGGAGGCTGAGAAAGTCATTGTGGCAACAGGTGCTTCTGAGAATATGCTGCTTTTTGAAAATAATGACCTTCCTGGTGTGTATGGAGCAGGGGCAGTCCAGACTCTCATGAATGTATATGGTATTGTACCCGGAAATTCAGTACTCATGGTTGGGGCAGGAAATGTGGGATTGATTGTCAGCTACCAGCTATTGCAGGCAGGTGTGAAAGTAGTGGGGGTTGTGGAGGCTCTTCCGCGTATCGGAGGATACCACGTACACGCAGCCAAGGTCAGGCGGTGCGGTGTTCCCATTTATACCTCTACCAGCATTTTGAAAGCCCTGGGAGAAGAGTACGTGACCGGTGCAGTCACAGTCTCACTGGATAAAGACTGGAATCACATACCTGGAACCGAGAGAAAATTCGATGTGGATACAATCTGTCTGGCAGTAGGGTTATCGCCCTCAATTGAATTCTTCTGTCAGGCAGGGTGCAGGATTGCTCACATCCCTGAACTGGGTGGAAATACACCAGTACACTCTCCCGCAATGGAAACGACTGTCAAGGGTATGTATGCTGCAGGGGATGCAGCAGGAATCGGTGAAGCCAATACTGCCATGATGGAGGGGAAAATAGCAGCCCTCTCCTGCGTGAAAGCTCTGGGACTATCAACACTTGAGACAGAAAAGGAGTCGAAAGAATCATACGAAGAATTACGGCTGTTACGTTCAGGATCCTTTGGGGAAAGGGCCCGTCAGGGAAAGGAGAGAGTATTTGCCATAATGGAGGAATTGCATGAATGAACACCGTAAGACAGGAGTGCTTACAGAATCTCAGTTGAAAGAGATGACGCCTGAACTCAAAGGAAAGATAGCCATTGTTGAATGTGTTGAAGACATCCCCTGCGACCCCTGTGTGACAGCCTGTCCTTCTGATGCCCTGGTTAAGGATTCACTGGTGGGCAGACCACAGCTCATTGTTGAGAAGTGTGGGGGGTGCGGCGCCTGCATTGCAGAATGCCCTGGGCTGGCAGTCTTTGTGGTGGATTTTGACTATTCTCAGGACAAAGCACTGGTGATGCTGCCTTACGAATTCATCCCTCTTCCGGAAAAGGGAGAACGAGTTGACCTCCTGGATAGAGAAGGAACTCCGTGCGGAAAGGGTGAGATTGAAAGAGTGAGAGTTCACAAGAATAAGACTGCTGTCTTATCTGTTCTAGTTCCAAGAGATCTGGCTATGAAGGTCCGCAATGTGAGGAGGATTCAATGACGGAAATGGTGTGCAGATGTGAGGACATAACCAAAGAAGACATTTTGAAGGCCATTGACCAGGGATATACCACGCTGGACGAAATAAAACACGTATTGAGGTGCGGCATGGGGCCCTGTCAGGGACGGACATGTATACCTCTGATAACCAGGGTGGTAGCCCGGGAGACTGGAAAATCTGCAGCAGAAGTATCACGTCCCACGACCAGACCACCCTTACAGCCCCTGTCCCTATCACTATTTGCAGGTGACGAAGAATGAGAGAAAAGGCAGAAGCAGTGATCATAGGAGGAGGGGTCACGGGATGTGGAACTGCTTATAGCCTGGCGAAGAAGGGACTGACCGATGTTGTAGTTCTGGAGAGGGGGGGTCTGTGTACGGGAGCCTCCGGCCGGTGCGGTGGGGGTATCAGACAGCAGTTCACGACAGAAGCCAATATTGCTCTGGCAATGGAAAGTGTGCGCCTTTTTGAGCAGCTCTCAGAGGAACTTGATACAGACATTGAGTATGAACAGGGAGGGTACCTGATCATTGCATATGAGGACGACGTGGATCAGTTCAGGAAGAACGTCAGGTTGCAGAACTCGCTGGGCCTCCACAGCAGGTTTATCACTCCCGCAGAAGCTCAGGAGATTGTCCCTTTGTTGAATACGGATCCCATAGCAGGAGCAACGTTCTGCCAGACTGATGGACATGCCAACCCCTTCCGGGTAGTTCATGGATATGCAAGGAAAGCGCAGGAGATGGGGGTTGAGATCAACAAATTCACCAATGTTACAGACATTGTAGCTGTAGATGGTCATATTCAGGCCGTAAGGACTGATAAGGGAACAGTAAAGACCGACACCGTAGTCAATGCTGCAGGAGCCCATTCTAGAGACATTGCTGCTATGGTGGGGGTAGATTTGCCTAATAAACCCTACCGTCATGAGATCCTGGTAACTGAACCGTTGGAACACGTACTGGATCCCATGGTCATATCCTTTAAGACAGGAATATACTTCTCACAGCAGAAGCATGGTTCTATCATTGGAGGTATTGGTGACCCTGAAGAACCATCGTCCTACAACCTTTCAGGGAGTCTGCGGTTCTTGAAACGAATGGCCAGGACCATGGTTGAGCTGGTGCCTGCCTTTGGTCATCTCAATGTTCTCCGCCAGTGGGCAGGGCTGTATGATGTTACTCCAGATGCACAACCAATTCTGGGATGGACAGAGGGGGTAGATCGGTTCTGCCAGGCCAATGGTTACAGTGGACACGGGTTCATGGTTGCCCCCAAGGTTACTGAGTTAGTTGCTGAGCTCATTGTAGATGGGAAACCATCCATGCCCATAGATGATCTTACCTTGAGCCGGTTTGAAGGGGAAATCACTGGAGAAGCGTATGTAGTGGGATAGTGTGCCCATAACGCGAGATGCAGCACGTACCCACTGGACTGTTGATTGTGACTGAGAAGATCGCGTCTACGAACAGCAGACCTCACACTTTTTGCCAATCAGGCGAAGAGTATTTTCCACACTCGGAAGATTCCCTGTTCAGGATGGAAAGGTTTTTATGATCGCACTCCTACATTCTTTCAGGAAAAGGAGGGGAGGATGAAAGGGAGTAGATGCAATGGAGGTTTACGGAGCTGCAGCCATGCTGGGAGCCTTGTGCAGCCTCGGCATTGGATTGTGGATATACTGGGAATCCCCCGACTCAAAAATAGTGAGAAGGTTCTTCTTGGTTGCACTGCTTATTGGGGCGTGGGGAATTACCGAAGCGGGTGCATTAGCTTCACATCGGGAGACAATATGGTGGACACGACTGTCGTATATACCCTTCTTCATTTTGCCTTCAGAACTGTATCACCTGGCTTATCATATTTCCGAAAATAGATTCAAGATCCCTTACTATTTCTCGAAAGTCTTGTGCATTCCCTTCATGGTTCTAATCCTCACAGACGCTTTCATTCGGCCGGGTACCTCGCCCCCATTTGAGCCGGGGCCCACGTTTTTATATCTGGCAGTGATTCACCTCACGCTGACGGTCACGGTATTCATACTCCTCTATGCTGAGAGGATGAAACTCAAAGAGTTGGGAAAGATTCATCGTGTGGACGTTATGATGCAGGGATTCATGTTTTCCATGGCATTTGCTTATATTTTTGAAGTCTTCTCCCCTTTGATGGGATGGGGGTTGCCAAAAATCGGGTCTATGTTTGCTTTATTCAGCACGGTGGCGTTTGGATATTCCTATGTGGAGGGAAGTTCCATTATTTACCCTGTGCAGAAAGCATTGACCATGAAAGATGCGCTGTGTGGAGGCAGGTGTTCTTTGTGTTCTTCTTTTCAGACGGGGAGATGCAAGAGTTGTGCAGCAGCCGAGGAGCAGCAGAAGAGGGAGTGCCCGATATACATATGTGCAAATGAAAAGGGCGTCAACTGCCATCGTTGCAGTCAGATTACATGGTGTCAGATATTCGCTCAATACAGGGAACAATGTCCATTTATGGATCATGCGAAAAAACTTCCTGTGGGCAGCTCCTACAGGGTAGATTCACCTGATTATGGGGTAGCCAGGGGGATCTTTAGAGATCAGCTGATACGGGGCGATTTCGGGCTTGTGGTGAGCAGAGAGCACCCTGATATCTTTTTCAGGGAATGGGACCTGGACCGTGTCCCCATGATCTGGCTTGCCATCAATGAGGAGAATTCGTGGAGTGTGAGTCCCATCGACCTCGCCAAGCTGACTCACATGATAAGCAGTTTCATAAAAGAGTACCCCGTTTCCTGCGTACTGTTTGAAGGGTTTGAGTTTCTCATGATCCACAATTCGTTTGACACGATCATGAAGTTTCTGTATTGTCTTGATGACAGAGTTGTCCAGCAGCAGTGCAGATTTATCCTGAGCTATGACGGCAGGGCCTTTGATAGGGAGAATCTTGCCATTCTCGAGAAGGAGTTGAAGAGTCCCCCTGAACCCAATATGGCTGAACAGTGAGTGGAGACAAGATAGCTGGGCAAATCACCTGGCACTGAAAAGCTTTTTATGGTGGTACTCTGTGTATGCTCAGGTGACAGTATGAGGATCGTTTTTCTTGGACCCCCCGGGAGCGGAAAGGGGACTCAGGCTCAAGTAATAGCCAGAAGCCTGGGAATTCCTCAGATTTCTACAGGAGACCTCCTCAGGGAAGCAGCAGACAAGGGTACTCCTGCAGGTACAAAGGCCCAGGAGTACATGGAAAGAGGAGCTCTGGTTCCTGACTCAATAGTCATTGAACTTGTGAGAGAAGCTATTTCCAACGGAGACCAGTTCATCCTGGATGGGTTTCCCCGAACCCTGGAGCAGGCCACAACACTGGATGATGTTCTGGAAGAGATGAACCTCGCCCTTGATGCCGTAATCTCCATTGATGTACCTCTTGATAGCCTGGTGGAAAGACTTTCAGGAAGGCTGACCTGTCCTGAGTGCAACGCCATTTATCACACATCGTACAATCCACCCCGCCAGAAAGGTCTGTGTGACACGTGTGGGGAAGATCTGTATCAAAGAGCTGATGATACCCCCGGAGCTATTACACACCGATTTGAAATCTACAAGAAGCAGACAACTCCTCTGATCCAGTACTACAAGGACAAAGGAACCCTTATCACCCTTGACGGAACCAGATCAATTGATGAAATTTCAGCTGAGGTTGGGGGAATAATAACTCGTTTAGAGAAAGACCATGGAGTTCAGAGAAGCTACCCTTCAAGATAGACGAGAGTATTTTGCTCGGGAATGGAATCCTCGTGATCTTCCTTCTTTTATTACTGATTATTTTCGCTTTCTGGAATTCGCCTTTGATAATGATGGTACAGGCCCAAATGACAGGTACAATGCCTTTTCCTCTCTTGACGAGTTGAGTTCCAGAATCCGAAAGGCTGCACCGTACGCCATATACTCCAGTGTTTCTCATTACGACGTGCCTTCCCAGAGAGAAGGATGGCTGAGGGCTGAGCTGGTATTTGATATTGATGCTCGTGATCTCCCTGCTCGCCGATGCGAATGCAAAGCAGGGGAGGTGTGTGAAATCTGCCTGGAAGATGCGCGAGATGTCGCTCTGACCCTCATCGAGACGCTGAAAGAGAGCTTTGGAGTGAGCAAGCTGTTCCTGGTCTACTCAGGGAGGGGATATCACGTCAGGTGTACTGATGAGGAAGCCATGAGCATCAGAGACAGGGGCAGTGTTTTCACATTTGTGACAGGGTCTAAGGTTCCCTCAGATCTTTTCATGGTGAAGGGGTATTCTTCAGCTTTCCGGAGGATGAGTGGGGTGACACTCTCCAAAATGAGGAGCCTTGCCATGAGAGGGGGTTCAACACTTCTCGAGAACAGAGATTCCATCATTGAAGCTTTGACCAGCAGAGATAAAATGCGCCTGGAAGGAATAATCAAGAAAAAAGCTCTGGAATCTTTGCTGGAGGAACTATCACTGGTTAATGCAGAATCGGTCGATGGGAAATGTACCATAGATATTAAACGAATTCTGAGGCTGCCGACTTCACTGCATTCCAAGGTATCCATGGTGTGTACTGTGGTCAAAAACTGGGAGAAATTCGACCCAGTGCGGGATGCCACCCCTCACTTCTTGAAGGAAATGTAGAAACCTCAGTCGGATTCGCTTCTAAAATGGAGTCTTCCCCACCGTTTTTCGAACCCCATCTGATCATAAAAACTCACTGCAGCATCATTCCGCGGGTTTACAAGGAGACCAGCTCTGGTACATCCTTTTTCAGTGGCAACAGTCAGAGCGTACTCCATTAGCTGAGTTGCATACCCTTTTCTTCTGTGTCGGGGAACAATGCCGATCCAGCAGTTGAAGCACACAGTCCCGAAGTAGGTGACATCTACCCAGAACCCGATATTCCTCCCTTCTCTTCGCAAAATAAGATCAATTCCTGTGGTGGAAAAGGGGTCAACGACAAATTCCTCCAGAGTCTTCTTTCCATCAGACACTGAAAAACAGGTATTGTACAGATTGGACATTTTTTGGGGGATTTTCGAGGTTGCTATGGATACGAATTCTAATCCATAGGGCGATCTGAAATGGGGGATGGTTTTCATCTCCATGTACTGGAGACCAGCCTCCCTGTAGAATCCCATGGTTTCGAAAAGGTCTGTTGCCCTGTTGCAATCGTAGGTAACAGCGTAGACTTCCTTTCCGGACGCGAGGTTGTTGATAAAGGTTTCAGCACTGGACAGAGAAACATGCTCATCTAGGGAGATATAATGGATGACCATCTGGGACTCCTGCTCGTGAAAAGCCAGGAATCCTACGACGTCAGATCCATCCTTGATGTAGGAGAACTGTGCGAGGTCTCGTACGTAGCGAGTGTTCTCCGGATCGGCAATGATGAAAGAAAAGTCGGGGAGGCCATACTCATCGAGTACGTCTGCAGTTACTAGATGCATATTACTGGTAGTCAGGTTCATTATTTGAATCTTACGCTTTCAAGCCCCACTTTATGAGAAAGCTATTTTAAGCCCTAGTGAAAAGAACTGTAATGGAAGAAAAATTGAAGGAGCTCCAGGAAAAACTGCAGGAATCCTGCCTGGGAGGAGGACTCGAACGGATTGAACAGCGGCATCAGAAAGGAAAACTGACGGCACGTGAACGCATTTCTGTCCTGCTTGACGAGGGAAGCTTTGAGGAAATCGATATGTTCATTTCCCAGGGATGTCATGGCCTTGTGGCCGATCAAAGAGAATTCTTGGGAGATGGTGTGGTCACGGGGTGTGGAACCATTGATGGTCGATTGGTGTATGTGGCAAGCCAGGATTTTACAATAATGGGGGGTTCCTTGGGAGAAATGCATGCCAGAAGGATTGTCTATGCCCAGGAGCTGGCCTTGAAAAACGGAGTGCCATTCATACAGATCAATGATTCAGGAGGAGCCCGCATCCAGGAAGGTGTGGCCTCTCTGGAGGGATATGGCGAGATTTTTAAGTTCAATACGCTTGCTTCAGGAGTTATTCCACAGATTTCTATCATTCTGGGCCCCTGTGCAGGGGGAGCCGTTTATTCACCTGCGATCACTGATTTCGTATTCATGGTGGACCAAGTTTCCCACATGTTCATCACCGGGCCGGATGTAATCAGAACGGTCACCGGTGAAGAGGTGACGTTCGAGCAACTTGGAGGCGCAGCCGCTCACAGCACGCGCAGCGGAGTTGCCCACTTCTTTGATCAGACTGAAAAAGAGTGTCTCTTGAAGGTGAGAAAGCTGCTGGAATACCTACCGTCGAATAATGTGGAAGACCCACCAGAAAAAGAGGTCACTGATTCTCCTTTCAGGGAGGATGAGTCTTTGTTAACAGTTGTCCCAGAAGATCCACAGAAAGTCTTTGATGTCAAGGACATCATCTGCAGTGTCGTTGATAATGGTGAGTTCATAGAGGTTCATGCACTGTTTGCCGGGAACCTGGTGGTGGGATTCTCTCGCCTCAACGGGAAAGTGGTGGGGATTGTAGCGAACCAACCTGCAGTCTTGGCTGGCTGTCTGGATATCGATGCGTCTGACAAGGGTGCACGATTCATCAGGTTCTGTGATGCTTTTAACATTCCTCTGGTTGCTATTGTGGATGTTCCTGGGTTTCTTCCGGGTGTGTCCCAAGAACATGGCGGAATCATCCGTCACGGCGCTAAAATGCTGTTCGCCTATGCTGAAGCCAATGTTCCCAAGATTTCGTTGATTGTGAGAAAAGCATACGGGGGAGCCTACGTATGCATGTGCAGCAAGAAGCTCGGAACTGATCTAGTACTGGCCTGGCCACAGGCAGAGATTGCTGTCATGGGGCCTGAAGGTGCAGTTAATGTCGCCCATAGGAGAGAGATCAGTGCGGCAGAGAACCCCGAGAAAGTGCGGGAAGAAAAAGTGAGACAATACAGGGAGAGGTTTGCAAATCCGTATGTAGCAGCCAGGTGTGGGTTTGTAGATGCCGTCATTGACCCCAGAAAAACTAGATACCATCTCATACAGGCAGTAAAGATGTTACATAGAAAGAGAGAAGACAGGCCCCGAAAAAAGCACGGGAGTATCCCGTTGTAGGTGGATGGTCCATGGTATCAGGATACATATTGACAGCGGTGGGCATGGGGGTCGTGTTTTCCGCTCTGGGGCTTTTAGCAGTCATCGCCTGGGGACTGGAACGAATGTTCAGGACTGAGCCTGCAGAGCAGATTGCACATGGTGAGCCAGAGCCACGTGTGAAGGCGGTGATAGCCTGTGCTCTGACCTACCACCTGAAAAGAAAAGGTTTCATCCGGTTTGACACCGTAGCAGAGAGTTTGTGGATACAACAAGGGAGATCATACCATGACCAAATACACAGTCGAAATTGAAGGCAAGCCCTATGAAGTGGAAATAGAAGGAGAAGGACCCTCCTATTCAGTAATCGTGGACGGAGTCCCATATGAAGTCTCAATCCAGGAAGAGAGGGTCAGGGAAGAGAAAACCCTGCACGCTCAGGGACCCGTCGTTGTTTCATCGCCCTCTATTCCCACATCCAGAGCCATGTCTCCAGGATCAGTGCCTTCCCCTATGCCGGGAACCATTCTCAAAATCCATGCTGTGGAAGGGAAGACGGTTTCAGCAGGCGACCTTCTGTTCACGCTGGAGGCCATGAAGATGGAAAACCAGATATCGTCCCCACTTACAGGCACCTTAAAGAGAATTCTGGTGAAAGAAGGGCAGGCTGTGAATACAGGGGATTCACTGGCAATCATTTCTTAGAGGTGATTAAAATGCAGGACGTGATGCGTGAGTTTCTTCAGTTGACAGGGTTCAGCAACCTCACACTGGGAAGTGTTGTCATGATCGGTATCGGCTGTGTTCTCATATATCTAGCCATCACCAGGGAATATGAGCCATTACTGCTCCTGCCAATTGGATTTGGTGCGATTCTAACCAATATTCCCCTGGCAGGATTGATGGAAGAGGGAGGACTGCTCTATTTCTTTTATCAGGGAGTTAGATATGGTATCTTTCCTCCGCTAATTTTCCTGGGGGTGGGCGCTCTCACTGATTTTGGCCCTCTACTGGCCAATCCAAAGACTTTCCTGCTGGGAGCTGCTGCCCAGTTTGGAATTTTCGGGACGCTACTGGGTGCACTGTACCTTGGATTCAGTCTACCAGAAGCTTCTTCTATAGGGATTATTGGAGGGGCAGATGGTCCAACTGCCATCTATTTAACCAGCAAGCTCGCTCCACATCTTCTGGGACCAGTGGCAGTGGCTGCGTATTCGTACATGGCTCTGGTTCCAATTATTCAGCCCCCCATCATGCGGGCACTTACCACGAAGAGGGAACGCAGTATTGAGATGGTTCAGTTGCGACCTGTGAGCAAGAAGACAAAGATTGTTTTTCCCATTGCCATCACCATCGTGACTGCACTCCTTCTGCCTTCTGCTACTCCCCTGATTGGCATGCTCATGGCGGGAAATCTTTTCAGAGAATCAGGAGTGGTCAACAGGTTGTGGAAAGCATCTGAAAATGAACTGATCAACCTGGTCACCATCTTTCTGGGATTATCAGTGGGGGCTACCATGACTGCTTCCCAATTTCTGACAATGGGGACCATTAAAATCATCGTTCTGGGGCTAATTGCATTCTGTTTTGGCACTGCAGCAGGTGTGCTGTTTGGGAAACTCATGTGCTTTCTCACCAGGGGGCAGGTTAACCCACTGATTGGAGCAGCAGGGGTTTCAGCAGTTCCCATGGCAGCACGGGTGGTTCAAAAGGTCGGGCTGAAGGAGAACCCCAAGAACTACCTGCTAATGCATGCTATGGGTCCCAATGTGGCGGGAGTTATCGGTTCAGCAATTGCTGCTGGAGTATTGTTGTCCCTTGTGGGCTAGATTCAACTATTCTATGGGAACTCCAGCTCTAGTATACCCTAGTAGGTAGTGGACATGTCAATGATGCCTTTCTTCCTGGCCAGGTAATCGGCCAGTCTAAACGTGAGATAAGAAATCACAAAGAATAGTACTGAAATAATGATCAACCGGACAGCAACGTCCCCTGTGGTGAACCCACTCATAATGCTGTCAACCTCTTTTCCCAGGACGCTCCTTCTCACCAATGAGAACCAATACGTTGAAGGCAGCCCGAGAGCTGCAGTGCTTGCCCAACCTGGGAGGACGTGTATGGGAAAGACAACCCCTGAAAAGAGATAGAATATCCCTGAAAAGGCCTGTCCAATTGAATTCCCGTGACGCGCTGTGAGCATGTTGACCCCTGACAAGAGCAGCCCTGCCGATATAACAAAAATCCATCCTAGAAAAAATGTGCCAATCAGCAACAGAATCTCAATGCGGTATGGTATCTTCAGAAGGATACCCAGCCCTATCAACACTGACAGAGGGAGTAAGCTCAGGAGAAATCTCATGGCACTTCTCCCCATCAAGTAGGTGAAGTACGACAGGGGCGATATGTACAGGTACTTCATGGTCTGGTAGTGCTCTCTATCATCGTGGATGATCCAGCCCACGCTAAACAGTGTCTGGGCCACCAGCATGTAGAATGCGTTACCAATATACAAAAAATACAGGCCTTCACCTCCCAGAAAGCCGCCAGTGACTACATAGTACATGGCCAGAAGTAACAATGAGCCCCCGACTGGTTTTAACGTATTATACAGTATAAATATCACAGGTGACGTCCAATTGGCTTCAATCTGGTATTCCAGCCATAGTGAACTCCTAATTGCCATTACTGCCACCTCATGGTGAGTGTCCCTTTTGATCTCCCCATACGTTCCATGCGATCCAATGAGAGCCTGGCAACGTACAACAAAGTAATGCTCATGACCAGTAATATTCCCAGCTCCAGGTGAGGGGACACCAATCCCCACTGGGCAGCCATGCTCGGGAAGGTCAACTGTCTCATGGCGTCCAATCCCAGGGTGAAGGGTATCACGGTAGCAAAGGCTGAAAGTGATCCCAGAGCCTTCACCGGGAATGAGTAGCCAGAGAGAAAGTATATGGGTTCCTCCATAATCATATTCAGATGCCACGCTTCTCGCCCCCACATGAGAAAGAGAGAGGCAAACACCATACCCATCCCGTAGAGAGCTACTAGGGTAACACCGAATATCCCGAGAAGTAGTCCTACACTGGTGACAACAAATTCCACCTTGAAAATTACTATGCCTATCAGAATTATGCTGATGCAGCGGACGCTGGTGGAAAACATGCCACCCAGAGCCATTCCAGCCAGAATCGACATTTTTGACATGGGAGCTGCCAGGTACAACTGGAGGTTTGCAGTCTCTTTCTCCCAGTACAGTTGGGAGGCCATTCCCCACAAGACGTTCATCCAGTAGGTGGTCATGACTCCGCCTAAAACCACGAATCCTTCAAATTCCTTTGGGGCATCAAGGCTTCGATATACGTATATGTAGGCGGCCATACTGAGAATGGGTAAGAATGTATCCCAGAACATCCAGGAGGGTTCTCGTACTGCGCCAATCATTCGTGGGTAGGCTCTCCCCTTGAGAGCCCGGAGATTGAGCATGACATTCATTCCAGTCCTCTCCCTGTTAATTTGAGGAAGACGTCTTCGAGAGTAGGTTCTTCTTTGTTTAAATAGCTGATCTTTCCTCCACGCTGGCTAATACCTGCGAGAACTTCCCCCACAGTAGCATCGTTATCAACCACAACCCTCAGATTGAGATTCCCTCCAGCATCCCTGGAATTGAATCCCATGACACCTTCTAGGGTATTGAGCCAGTCCACTCTAATTTCTGGGAAGACCTCTATGTTCAGGGAGATTTCCTTTTTTACCATGTTCTTTAGGTTTCCAGGAGTGTCCAGAGCCACAATCTTCCCTTCATTAATGATGGCAATCCTGCTGCAGAGTTCATCTGCTTCCATCATATAGTGAGTAGTCAGAAGGACGGTTCTCTGAGAGTCTTGTGCCAGCCATTCTTGAATGAACCGTCGGATCAGCCGGGCAGTTTCCACATCCAGTCCCAACGTGGGTTCATCCAGGAAAACTACCCGTGGATCTGTCATGAATGCTCTAATGATGCTTACTTTCTGCCTTTCCCCAGTGGATAATGTTCTAATTTTTCTGTCCCCCATATGTACTATTCCTAACCGTTCCATGAGGGTTTCGATTCTCTTGTTGGCTTCTTTTCCAGGTATTCCGTAGAATTGAGAGAACATCCAGAGATTTTCATGGACGGTTAGTAGTCCGTAGCCAGAAAATTCCCCACCTGACACCATGTTGATAATGGGTCTGATCTTGGTTTCATCTTTGGTGACATCATAGCCATAAACGTGGGCTTCTCCTGATGTAGGGAGGAGTAGTGTAGTCAAAATTTTGATGAGGGTAGTCTTCCCAGCCCCATTTGGACCGAGTAGCCCAAAGAGTTCTCCCTTCTTCACAGTAATTGTCACATCATTGAGTGCTTTCACCATTCTATTTTTGCTTTCGAAAATTCTATCCACATGCTCACAGGTGATGGCGTCCACACGCTGTGATGGCAGTACCCTTCTTAAGTTTTTCTGTGCCTCATCGCAGGCGTTAGTCAGTTTTCATCTGAGTAGTGAGAACATTGGGTTCTGAAGCTACTCTTCAACACTTAGTCAGACGATTAATGTTCAGTGACATGAGTGCAGGGCCAGGAACAGCATTAGCATTTCGAAATGAGAATCGAGGCAAAAGAATGATCTTTTGTCTTCTCAGTACGACTTCTAAGGGAGTATGGTCTTCAATATCTCTTCAGCCCTATCACGAACGCGCCTGATCTTTTCACCGTCGACATATGCATCATGATAGTTCAAAGATACAGTAAGACAACCTCCAGCTGTAGCAACACCCAGGACGATTTCCATCTTCAAGCCAGAGGAGGGTGTGAAAAATGCTTCTTCTATCTCCAACCCATGAATCTCATCAGGTAGATTCAATACACCAAGGTTGGTGCTCATGACATCCGGTATGTTGCTTGAAAACTTGTCGAGATATTCTGCCACGAGACCTTTTTGACGCTTGGCGAACTCCGATATTTTCTTGTATCGACTCTGATGAGGTTCCACCTGATCTCCAATCATGGCAAAGAGCAAGGCATCGAGCAACGTCGGGTCTAATGCGATTTGGTCGTATATGGGACCAAACACATTGTTGTCCTTCAGATGTCTCTTGACCTCCTTATGGTATTCTTGGACATTCTCCCAGAAAGGACGATCGCTTCTGTACTTGAATGCAAGAGATATTCCACCTGCATAGAGACCAACTGCATCTCCAACTGTAATGCGAAGTCGGTCACGAGTATCAACTGCAGTACCGATTTTCACCGTGTCCTTGTAGGGTCCCAAAGCTTCCCATCGTGCCCTAACAAATGCAACAAGCAACGCTGAATTGACTGTTACACTATTAGCTCTACATGCCTCCACGAGGTTCTGTGTTTCACGCGCATCAAGGGTGACAAGTTCAACACCATAGCTAGAGTTCTTCCAAAATGACTCCCATACATTCAACAGATCCTCTTCATCAAACAGTACCTTCTCTTTGAGCCACTTCTTGTTGAGTCGTTCGATGAACCATAATTTGAGTCTGCTCCTGGAAACACCTTCCGGAAATATCTCAGGAGTCTGTGGCGGTACCTCAGGAAGTAGATGAGGAACTCTGCCAGGATCTCTCAGATGAAGGAGTATCTCTCGAAGAGCAAACTCCAGAGATCTCCCATCACAAATGGAATGATGGCAGAAGATGAATAGTTCTGATACATCTGGGCCCTTCACCAGAATGATGCGAGTAAGAGGGCCACTGGAGGGTTTGATGGGGATTGAGTGTTCCTTGTTCAATGCCTCCAGCCAACTGGTTTCTGATTCTCTTCTGTATACCTTCACAGGTACCTCAGCAGCATCTTCCGTTGTAGACTGTGTTATCTCATAATCCCATAGAATTCGTACACCGAATAGAGGATAGGTGACCAGCATCTTGTCTACGGCATCTCGCAATGACTCTTTTGATAAGTTCCCCTTTACTTTGACTCCCAGCGAGATGTGAGATGTGGGAGCCATAACGAATCTTCGTTCCTGCGGTGTTACAGCCCGTCGAAAAGAGTTGATTTCTCCTACACGATGTGTCATGGCCATGAGAAGAATTATATTTCGAAAGTTTTTAAAAGTTTCGAAATAACAAGCGCATATAGTTGCGCGTATCATGCGACCGGAAAAAGGACTCAGTGATGCGAGATGACAGGAGATGACTTCAAGAGAGAGCTAGTCCAGTATATGGAAAAGGCCCATGGAAGACGATATCATCACAATTTCTTTGGATGTTTGACAGCACTCCTTGTAGAAGATGGACCCACTACTCAGGAAAGAATCATGGAGCTGACGCGATACTCACGGGCATCTGTTTCCCTTGCTCTTCAGAAAATCCAGTTGACATTACCAGTACGAACGCTCAAGATCATGGGTGACCGAAAGCATTATTACACGTACGAGAAAGATCCAGAGCAGTTTCTTGTGGACATACTTAGCAGGAGGACAGATATACCAGACATCAATCCAGAGATGATTCGCACCATTCAGAAGAAAGCAGAAAAGAAGGTACTAAAGCATGTTTCATACCGTAGACTCCTTCAGTATCTTGAAGAATTGCAGCTCTACTTGAAGATCATGCATTCTGTCCGAAAAAGTAACCTTATAACATTCAAGAAAGTTCTCCAGTCTGGTTCATTCGCCGGTCTGAACATTCCGGAGGTTACAGCTCTCAACTCCAACGAAGTAATTGGTTTCCTCCGTCGTCTAAAGGGTTCAGAAGATCTTTCTGGAACAGAAGATAGATCTACAGAGGGCAAGCCACCTCTTCACTACATTGAACTAAAGAGAGAGTACTTCAGGGGAATCAAGACAGGTCTCAATCCCCTCTACGCTCAAAGTGCAGCAGACCTGCTAATCGTCGTACATGATGTGATTATCGAGAAGACCACAACGCAGAAAGCACTACAGGAGTCGACCCAGCTTCCCCAGAGTACTATATCAGATATGCTGTCTGTTGCAGTTGAAGAAGGGTTCATTGTGGTTGAGAAGGTTTCCGGCTCTCGCACAAAGATGTACAGGCCAGCTGTGTCGCTTGCGGAATTGATTCTGAATTACTATGATCGTGGATTTGCGTATGCGTCAACAACCCGAAGCAAGATAGAAGACCTGCTGCATAGAATGCAGGATCGTACTCCTGAAGATACTGAGTCCGCGGGCTTCTCTGAAATCCTCAACGTTCTTGAGAGGGCCTATTTGATTACAGAAGAGTTCACCATGAGGGCAAAGGCAGAATTCATCAGGGAGTTGATGAATGAATTGGACGGTAAGACATGAATGGTTTCCCAGAAGGTCAGCTGGACGTGGTTGAGAAAACTCAACCTTGGTTCATTCAATTGAAATTCGGTGGATAAATCCTGAAATCCCCTGTTGGACTTTATTGCGTTTCAGAGAGAATGGTAGTCAAGTAATAGTATAACTCAGGTGCATCCAGAAAGCCCTGATGAGTCCAGACAATTTCACCTTGAGCATTAATTACAATCTCGACTGGCTGACCGAAAATTCTGTACAACGAGACAATATCCTCATTCTCTGGATCTTCCCTGTTCAATCGAACGGCTACGAAGTCTTCCGTGAGCAGTTTGATGATACGAATTTCACTGTAGGTCTCTTCGTCCATTTGTGTACAGTATTTACACCATGTTGTATAGAAGTCTATATAAATCAGCTTATTCTCCGCTTGGGCCTTCTCCAGTGCAGCCTCGTAGTCATCCATCCACTGGATGGGCTGCTTTGGTATATATGTCAACACATCATCTTTCAGAGTGTCCACCGCCAGCCTTGTCTGCTCCCGATCTGATCCTGCCAGGACAAAGAAAGTCTTTCCGTCCTTCACCCTGATAAACAAATTATATTCTTCTGTAGTTCGAAGATATTCCTGTTCGCGGAGTGACAAAATGGTACTCACAAGCTCCCCAATACCCTCGGGAGCATCTGGCCCTCCCAGTATCACAAAGTACTGGTAGTTCTGATAATTAGGGAACTGGTCAGCAGTAATGGATATCGTCTGAAATTCCTGACTGATGTACTGGATGAGTTCTGGTGAGTAATCAATGGAGTTTGAGATCACCACCACCTTCACTGGTCCCAAGAGTAAGATGAAGAGTAACAGTGGAAGTAACCATTTCATGCCAGAGGTGGAGACTTCTCATTTAAAAAGATTTTCATTATGACTCCAGGGGTATACTAGGATAATGGGTTTTGCATTATGGGGTTCAAAAGAAGCTCTTTGCCCTGCCACAAGGGGGTTGTCTTTTCTGAAAGACAGAATTCAGTATTCAGACAATTCTCTTCACATGTAAATCCCCATCAGTACCTCACCATTCACTTTGATACACCTGCACAATGAAAGACCCCTACCCCCCAGAAATCACAGGCATGAGTGTAACCTGGTCTGAATTCTTTACTACGGTCTCTCCTGAACCAGGTTCATTGTTCACAATGATTATAATACTCCTCCCCTGTAAAGAAAAGGGTAGAATTTCTCCTAACTTGACAGGATTGTCTAGATCAACCTGCATTTCTCTTCTTCCTGCCAGTGAGGAGATCCAGCCCAGAAATTTCACTTTCATGCAATGTGCAAAGCCTCGGCCGCATAGGCCAACCCCAGCGATTCCAGCGTCTTCCTGGTGGGAATTCCGTTACTGTCCCATCCCCTTATCTCATAATACCAGTTCTGCATCCTTGTATACCCTTCGCGGTCCACTTTTGTACCTTTCATGGGTCCCTTGGTTAATGGTTCAGTAAACCACCGTTCAGGCGGCATGTCCCAGGAACGCCCAAAATCCGGATTTTCCCGCTTCCAGAAGCATCTTATCAATGCAAAGATGCGATCACCTGCGGTTTTCAACTGATCCAGGGAGAGATTCTCTCCAGTAGCTGCCTTCAGGAACTTGGGGTACCAATCAAGAGCAAACCCAACTTCAATCCAGGGCAGCCTGCAGGCCACCAACCCTTCAAAGACTCCTCCTCTCAGCTGTTGCAGTTCGATGAGCTTTGCCACTTTTTCCCTGTTGTATCCAGACCGATCCGTTGCTATCTCCCAGGAGATCAACCATGCATCCTTGTGGTGAGCACCAATACTGGAGGTGGCAAAGGCCAGAGCCATCCCAGGTGCTGCATGACAGTCATATGCAGAACACTCAAGCCCCTTGCACTGAATCGCCCATTTCTCACTGCCCTTTCCAATAGTGGCTGCGGTATGTTTCACACCCTCAGCCAGGGTCTTTCCAAATCCTTTTCTGAATGCTATAGCTTCCAAGAGAGAGCGCGCATCATCTACTGAACCCCACCTGTAGGTCTCTGATAGTAGGTTCTTTTCTGAGGCCTCCATGACAAAGCCGATGATGTTTCCAGCAGATATAGTGTCAATTCCCCAGTCATCTGCCAGTCTGTTTAGGAGGGCAACCTCTTTCAATTTTCCAATTCCGATGTTGGAGCCCAGCAATCCGACATTCTCGTAGTCCAGTTCCGCCTCCTGACCCTCTATGTCCTTGATGACATTACCGCACTGCATGTTGCAGTTGGGGCATCCCCGTCTATCCACCTTCAGTTCCTCTACTTTGTACCCATCAATGCCTTTTGCTTCATCAAAGACTCCCTCCTTGAAGTTGTAGCTTGGGAGGCAGCTGCTCTCGTTAGCCCATTCCAAAGCTTGCATGGTGCCCTGCCGAATCCAGAAGTCATAGCTTTCCTTCTCTCTGATGTCTTTATATGCATCTCTTCCAAGTTCTTTAAGGCTCTCAGGATCTGCAAGAGGGATATCTTTCGTTCCTCTGATGACCACTGCTTTCAAGTTCTTTGAACCCATGACTGCACCCATTCCAGGACGACCGCCTGCTCTTCCCTTCTGTGACATGACAGGAGCGAATTTCACCAGATTCTCCCCTGCCTGGCCGATGAGCAAGACCCCTGCACTTTTCCCATGGGTTCTGGTAAGGTCATCCTCTACATCAAACGTTCCTCTTCCCCACAGGTCTTTTGCATCCTTTATTTCAACAGAATCATCTTCAATCAGGATGTAGACTGGAGAATCTGCTTTTCCCTCCACTACGAGGACTTCGTACCCTGCCTTTCTCAATGTGACTGCAGCTCGTGACCCCAGGTTACCATCACCGTATCCATTGGTCAGAGGGCTCTTGGCCGCCACCACAATCTTGCCGCTGCTGGCTACAGGGAGCCCGGTCAGAGGGCCTGTTGTAAAAATCAGCTTGTTCCGGGGAGAGAGAGGATCAGTGCCTGCAGGGAGTTCATCCCAAAGTATCTTGATGGCAAATCCTCGACCTCCCAGATAGTTGAGAGCGAAATCTCTATCATAGGACTGAACCGCAGATGTTTTTTCGTTTAGGTTCACTCGCAGGATCTTTCCATTCCATCCGTGCATATAATCACCACAGTAGTATGAGGATGGGGGTATTAAATGGTTTTCGGAAAGCGAAATGCTTGGAGAATCATATCCACTTCACTGAATTCTTGTATGAATGTGTTCTTTCTTTGAAATTCCTGACACAATCAATAGGGAAGGACATAAGAGCCGATGACGTCATTTTTTGAGGAGTATGGGTATCCTTTCTACAAGATTCTTGATCCTCTTCACGTGTGAGGGTCTCATTAGTGACAGGTACTGCAGGAGTGACTTAATACGTGGGTCATATCCAGCCACGAGGACTCAGCGGGACAGCAATGTTTAATAACAGGAAGCATAGAAAACATATGACGTGGAACCTGAAGCGCTGGGAAGTGTACTTTCTCATTTCCATCTACCTCTTTAGTGTAGCCATCAGACTGGGGCCCAAACTGGCGGTAGATCCTCACTTACCTGCCTTTCAGGGTGATGTATGGTACCGAATTTGCATGGCCCAGCACATCTTTGATCATGGGCGGCTTCCAGAGCCAGATATCAGATATCTCCCTTACGGGTTTGTGCCCATGTGGTATCCACCACTCTCTGTTGCGGTTCTCGCAGCTCTCTCCAAGGTTACCACTCTCACTATCCCGGAAGTTGTCACTCGGGTAATTCCCTTTTTCGAGGCTCTGTCCCCTCTGTCCATATATGTTCTGGCTCGATATTTGTACCGCCAGCACATTGCTATCTATTCCACCGTCATTCTGGCAGCTACTTCCAGCTTCATCTACTGGACAGGGATAGCTGACCCTCAATCATTCGTGCTATTCCTCATTCCACTGTATATTTTGTGGTTCATCAAGTATGCTAAAGGAGAGTATGGGAATACCTCTCTGGTCATCATGGGGACTCTGCTGGGTGTCGCCTTTCTCTTTCATCTTTCCTATTTCGTCCTTATCCTGGTGCTGTTCATGGTTCTCGTATACTTTGCTACCCAAAACAGTATCAGGAGGCCCTTGATTGCCTTTGTTGTTCTTGTCGGACTCTCACAAATGGTGGCATTCTGGTGGTGGTACCCAAGGGATTTGTACTGGTGGTGGATCAAAGGGCTCACATCCTCATCGGGATACTATACGCCGTTGAAGCACTTTCTTGAATTCGGTGCTGTTCCTGCGCTCTTGGGTGCTGTTGGGCTGGTGTATCTGGCTGTGAAACGTGACAGGTATTTTGCTCTGCTGGGACTGTGGATTCTCCCCCTCTTTCTGGAAACTCAGAACGAGACAATTCTTCAGCTGATTGGGCACGTTGAACTTTCCTGGGAAACACTGGCCAAACCATTGGAAGGGTTCAGGTTTTACTGTTTTCTCGCTCAGCCGGTGAGTATTGCAGGCGGGGTCCTGGTGTGGAAGCTGACCCAGAGAATCTCTGCCAAGGTGGTATTCTCAGGGGTCCTCCTGTTACTTGCTCTCAATTTGTGGATGTATGACATTACATTTGATCTGATCAATGCTGGAATCACACGGCCCGAGTATGATGCCGCTGTATGGTTCAGGGGGAATTCCTCAGAGGATGCATTGATTGTAGCAGACTATTACAGAGCCCAGATGATTGCTGGTGTATGTGGAGGGAAAGCTTTACTGGGAGGCCTGTTCCCCTTACGAAATGTGGACTACCCGTATATACAGGCACCGGGACAGGTTCAGGATGATATCTACACTTTATATACGACAGAAGACGTGGAAGAAGCTCTACAGATTATCAGACGGTATAGAATCACGCATGTATTCTACTCGAGAAACCTGGAAGCAACTGGTTATTTCGGCACGTATCTCCAGAAAGAGAAATGGGGATTGGAAATCCCCCCCGATAAGTTTTTCACCGAGTGGTTTACCATAGTCTACCAGAATGAAGATATCATCATATTCAAGGTCAATCAATGAAAAAAAATAATAAAGGAACAAAAAATAAAGTCTATTCTTCCACTATATTTCAAAGAATCAGTAACCCTTCTTCCTTTTCATATAGCATTCCTTGCAGTATACCGGCCGGCCATCTGTGGGCTTGAAAGGAACTTCACACTCCTGACCGCACTCACTACAAACTGCCTTATGCATTTCTCGTGGCCCGTAGTTTCTACGACCGCGAGGTCTACTACTTCTCATAGCTAGTCCTCCTGGTTAGTAACATAGTTAAGCTTCTTGAAAAAGGCTCGCATATGTTATCCGATAATACACCACGTCGAGGCCTTATAAACCTTTGGTCTACTGCGAAACATGTGAACTGCCCAGAAGTTCCCCCCCGTGCTGTCCTACGGCAAAAAGACCACGATTGAAGTCAAGACGCTCATGAAGAGTGTCCAGGCTTTGAGAGCTATAGTGAAGGGCTCGAGTCCACTGGGGGCGCACCATCCTTCTCCTCCCCACTGTATCTCTGCCTTCAAATCCAATGGCACTGGTCAGGAAGTTCATTTTGATGCCTTAGGTTGCAGGATTCGGAATAGTCATTCCGGTGTGAGGAAAGAAGCGTATCACTCAACCAGGTACCACAGATGCATTAGAGTTCTATTCTCATCTTCTTCATGAATTCGTAAAATCCAAGACTTTCCCAGGCTTTCACTCCATCTTCGTTCCGAGAATCCACTGAAAGTTCTATCTGGCAAATGCCATGTTCTTCAAACCAGTCAAAAAGTGAGTACACCATGTGTCTTCCAATTCCACAATTCCTGTATGCCTTTTTGACAATTGCATCAGATATCTTCCCGATTCTTTCGGGAGAAATGAATGGTTTGGTAGGTTCAATCTTGCCAATACAATACCCGACGACTCTCCCTCCCATGTCTGCAACCACAATTCTCACATGGTTCTTCCCCAGTATTTCACGTACATACTCATTGAATACGTTGCGGGTCTCCTGGCCTGATCGGTAGTACGCATCCAGAGCTCTATGGTAATCTGCAAGTTCACTGTTCAGCTCTGTAATCACATCAAGGTCCTGCTTCTGAGCGATTCGTATGGTGGGTTCCATGGTGCACGGATATCTTTCCCCAATAAGAGGGTTTGCAGTGCTTCACGATATGATCACACGACCACACCTTCAACCGAAGAACCCTTCAGAGCAGCCTCTTTCTGACTTCACCGCATCAGTCTCACCAGAAGAAGAAGGGATATTCACCATTTTGAACACTATAATCATAGTAACGTTTATATTCTCTTCAAAGTCACATAACAAGGATAGTATGCATAATAATCGCATAACAGTGCAAGCATTGACTACAATCCTTAGGGGTAAGAATTTCACCGGTGCACTTACTTTTGAGAAGGGGAAAATTCTCTTCATAGGGGGAAGTGTTAAGCTCGTGTCATACAAGGATGTTTCAGGTCGCTCAGCTCTCGACACGATGTCTCCGCTTCCTCTTCCCTTTAACACGCAAGTCACGCAGCTCTCTCAGCGCCAGGTCGAGTTGTGGTTGAAATGGCAGGAACTCCTGTATGATGAAGAGGAACTGTACATATCTCCCTTGCCTGATATTGACAGGAGGAGCCTGGAGCGATTTCTCGAGGAGAATGAACTCACTTACCTCTTGGTGCAGAACCCCACAGAAGGTGGATAAATGTTCTTGCCAGAAGGTACCACACGTTATAAGCCCATCAATATTGAGTTGGTCAACGTGGACAAACTCTTACTCTCTCTTGAACAGGACAGGTTCACTGGATTTCTGGAATTTGATACAGGTGACACTCGGGCTGTCATCCTCTTCGAGAAGGGCGAAATACTGAGGTCCTTCAGCATGCACGATGGGAGTCCTGGCCTGCACCATGCCGATGACATTCTCAAGGAATTGCATTCCGGTGAGGTGAGAGGAGTGATGCTCCCCCCAGAGATTGTTGAAATGATAGCCCGTCTTCTCCTGTGTACGCCTCTGCATCACAACCTTTCTTCATCCTTCACTGACTTCAGGACACTGCTCAAGAGTCTAGAAGCAGAAAAGTTCAGTGGCTTCGTAGAGCTGGAAACTGAGAGTGGGGCTTACTACATCACTATGGAAGATGGTGGGCCGAGAACAGCTCTCCATTTCTCATCAGGGAACCTTGTGAGAGGAGCAGGCGCACTGGAGAGAATCTTCAACGATATGAGTCAAATGCAAGCCTCTATCAGCGTTTACCCGCTTGCCTCATTACCCTTGACAGATGCTTTCGTTATGTTGTCGCAGGGTCTTCTTTCTGCTTACACAGACCTCAAGGGTACGATGCTGACTCAAAAGATGTGGAAAAGACTATCATCATGCGTTAAGAAGGTCAAAGGAGTGGAAGTGGGACACCTTGAATTTAGGCTTGAAGAGCTCCCTCGAGACCCCTGGGAACGGGAGAAGATCCTGAAGACCCTTATGAAATGTGAGTTAACCCTTTTCAAGAGAGAACTGGGAGAAGAAGCAACTCACAGCCTCTACCGGAGGCTGCTAGGAGAAATGAACTCTCCCATGAAAGAAATATTTGGAGGTATCCTATGAAAATTGAATATGGTATAGCTGCTCTCTTTATGGCAGCGGCGGTTGTTATTTATGCTGTGTACCCCGCTCCAACGCTCACTGACGCTCTTGCAGTGATAGCTGCCTTCCTGGGGTTCGCTGCTTCAGTCCTCACCTGGCTTCGCTTGAGAGAAAGAGAAGGAGAAAGTACTGTGTGGATGCTTTTGGCTCTGGGACTGCTTCTGTACCTGGGAGGCGAAACCCTGTGGCTGTATCTAGAAGAAACCCTACAGGAAGTACCTTTCCCTTCTGTGGCAGATGTCTCCTGGCTTGCTGGATATCCTGTGCTTTTTGCTGCTCTTTTCCTGGAGTATAGGAGACTGGATATAGATCTTGGCAGCGCTAAAAAAACGGGAATTCTGGCTCTTGTTCTTATTGCCTCTGTCATAATGATCTGGACGTTGCTGTATTCCATCGCAATATCAGATGAAATCTCCACAACAGAAAAATTCCTAGACTTGACGTATCCCATTGGTGATATGGCGTTGCTGTATGCTGCCTTTCTTCTGTGCTTTGTGTACTTTGGAGGCCGCCTAGGCAGATCATGGATCCTGATTTCAGTAGGATTCATACTGTTCTCTTTTGCTGATCTGGCATTCTCGTATCTCACCTGGGAAGAGTTGTACTGGAGTGGCCATCCTGTGGATCTTCTGTGGCTTTCTGGAGACATTTTTATATTCGTGGGATGTTCTCTGTACAGGCACGCCTACAAGAGATTGGTATAGGTTCGCTGGAAACCGAACCGAGGTTGACACCAGACTCCCTGGTCAACCTCTTTCTTTTGAACTGAGTTCTGCTGTTGACTGTGATAATTCAGAGCGAGAAAGTGATGCGTGAAGCCACTCTTCCATACCGTGGCCTGGTGAATCAACCCCAGCTACACATTCACCTACCTCAGAACTTTGATGACTTCCACCAAAGAGTTCGCAATCAAGAAAAGAAAGAAAAGAATTAAATTCAAACTGCTGCTTGAGCATCTACCAACCCATAGCCGTAGTATGGATCCCATCCAGAAACCCCTAGGTCTTCCGCTGTATTCCAGAGGGTCTGCCTGACCTGGGCATTTGTGTAACTGGGATGAACAGCCCACACCAGAGCTGCCGTACCAGAAACGTGGGGGCAGGCCATGGACGTACCCGACATGGTAGTGTATCCACCTCTCTTGTAGGTTGAGTAAATGCTAACACCTGGTGCTGCCAGTTCAATTTCTGAGCCCGTGTTGCTCCATTCGACGATTGCGTCACTGGAGTCCATGGCAGAAATTGCCATCACTGTAGAGTAGCCAGCAGGATACAGGTCAGGTTCTTCATATCCTTCATTTCCGGCTGCTGCTACCAGGAGCAATCCTGCATTCCAGGCAGCATCAATGGCATCGTGGAAGGTCTGATCATCATCATATCCTCCGAAACTCATGGAGAGCACCTGGATGTCATTGTCCACGCACCACTGAATTCCCTCAATGATGTCTGAATCATACCCCGAACCAGATGAATCTAGTACTTTGACACCGTATAACCATGCCTCTGGTGCCACACCGATGACCCCAATCTCATTGTCAACGGCCGCCACGATTCCTGCGCAGTGGCTTCCATGACCATGATCATCATCGAAATTACTGGGATCTTTGTACTTTCTGGAAGGTGCAATGGCATTGAATCCGCCTTTAATGTTTGCAACCAGGTCCGGGTGATCCATGTCAATCCCGGTATCCACGATGGCTACCTTGACACCTGTTCCCTTACTGGTGCTCCAAGCCAGGTCAGCATCGATTCTGTCCACACCCCAGGGAAGTTCTTCAGCAGGAGGTTCCGGTTTGGCTTTCACCTCTGCTGGTGGGCCCACGTATGGCCTGTAGTGATCTATCTGAATGTACTTGATGTTGGGGTTCTTGGAGAGTGCTTCAACTGCATGCTGAGGGAGTGTCGCCACAACAGCAGGAATCAAGTGGAAGGTTTGATGAACCTGTCCGTACTGACTCACCAGCCCCACATCTGGCCCCGTATTAAAGACCACGATCACTCTCTCGGGTGCTGGAGCAGACACAGAATACAACGACAGCAGCAGAAATGCAACAAGAACTCCTATCGCGAATTTCCTCATGGTTCTCACCTCTTTTACATTTCTTATTCTTGGGCGTCTTATCCATATAAGGATTTCCCTGCCTGCGCTAAGGAGAAATGATGAAATCCGTGCAGAATGCGTGTTCACACTGCTCTCTATCAGACCCGGCACAAGGGACTTTCGATTCTCAGAACCTGAAAGGATTCCATCCCGGACAACCTCAGGGTGTGTCAGGAGTCTTATTGAGGAACCACAAGTATGGAAGAAAAACGAGGAATAGAGAAAGTAATTAAACGATGTACTCAGGCAAAGAAAAAATCTACAGGAGAATTTAAATACCTTTTATTGATACGGGTACTGAGGAAGTGAATATCATGTCTTCAGAAAATACTACAGGACACACTCATGGCTCGGACTACGAAATAGTCTACCCACAGACACCGTTGTCTGCTGAACAGAAAGAACAGATCCTGGTGAACCTACAGAAGATAGTGGGTAAGCGAAATGTGTCTCACAGGGAGCTGGATCGGCTGTCCTATTCTAGAGACTACTGGCCCATTGCACTGAGATGGATGTTAGAGGGGAAAGTCCCTGCCCTTCCCGAATTCGTGGTGTGGCCGGAAACAGCAGATCACATTTCTCGCATCATGAGGATGGCTAATGAAGAAAACCTGGCTGTTACACCTTTTGGGGAAGGATCAGGAGTACTAGGAGCAGCTATCCCTGTTCAGGGAGGAATTATCGTCGACATGAAGAGAATGAATGCAGTTCTAGCCCTTGACGATACTAATTTGACTATAACTGTCCAACCAGGGATCAACGGCATGAATTTGGAACGCTTCCTCAATCAGAAGGGCTACACTCTGGGACACATACCACAGTCATTGTACTGCTCCACGCTAGGTGGGTGGCTTGCTTGCAGGGCGGCAGGTCAATTCTCCACTAAATACGGCAAGATTGATGACATACTCATTTCCTTGGAAGCCGTTTTCCCTCAGGGGACAATTATCAGGTCAAAACCAGTTCCCAAATCCTCCACAGGCCCCCGGATTGACATGCTCCTGCTGGGAGCAGAAGGGACCCTCGGAATCATTACAGAAGCAACCCTGAAGATCTGGCCCTACCCTGAAAAGAGGGTATTGCAATCCTATGTTTTTTCCCATCTGGAAGAGGCATTAGAATCCATACGAATCATCTTGAGAAGAGGCATCTTTCCTGCTGTGGCCCGATTATATGATCAGGTGGAGACAGAAAGGCATTTTTACCGTACAAAGAAGACAAGAGGAAAGTGTGTTTTGATTCTGATTCTGGAAGGAGACAGAGAGCTGGTAGACCTTGAAGGATCCGTCTCTCATGCAGTATGCACAGAGCACGGCGGAATCTCAGTAGGTGAGGGACCCGCAGCCCACTGGTTAGAGACCCGCTTCAATGTGAAGGAAATCTCAGAATTCACCCCCCGAGATGTTGTTTTTGACACCATTGAAGTCTCTGTCATGTGGGATAAATCCATGGAGTTATATCAATCCATGATTTCTGCAATGAAATCAATTGACGGGGTGATTATCGCATCTGCCCACGCCTCACACTTCTATCCCCAGGGTGTGTGTTTCTATTTCACTTTCGGGGGAACACCCATGACTGGGAGTCCTACAGATTTCTACCAGACTGTATGGGATGCTGCCATGAAAGCGTGCTTGCACGCTGGAGGTTCCATAAGTCATCACCACGGCATTGGAATCTTGCGGAGCCCGTGGGTACAACAGGAACTGGGATCATCTCTTGAAGTTCTGAGAACGATAAAGAAAGCATTGGATCCTGAGTATGTAATGAATCCGGGAAAAATGGGGTTATAACATGCTGGAAGAATTCAAAAAGTATTTCTGGATTGCAAAAGCTATCTCAAGGTTGGCCCTTTCTACGCAAAAGGAAGTTGTGGTCAGGTTTCTCACAGCAAAGAAGAAGTATCTACCAGATGGCAAAACGAAGGCACACGTGGATGACATTTTGAAGTGTGCACTCTGTCCTAATATGTGCCGATTTGATTGCCCCGTGTTGCAGGCAGCCAAGTCTGAAACATATGCACCCGCAGGCAGGGCACGGATAGCTTATTTACTGGAGATGGGCCGGGTTTCATCTCAAGATGCCGTGGATTTGATGTATGCATGTGCTGCATGTTCTGCATGCCAGCAGTGGTGTCCTTTTGATTTTTCTGTGGATGATCTCTTAATAGGGGTGAGAAGAGATCTGGTGGACAGGAATCTGGCTCCAGAGATGCTGATGGGCATTAGAGATCAGATTGTCAACAGCCACACCATCTATCAGAATTCCAGGACTTCCCTGGGGCTGGAGCCACGAGAAGCAGATATACTGTACGTTGCTGGGTGCACGGTGCTGAACAAGGAACGAGTCATTGCCCAGACCACCATGAAGATTCTCGAGAAAGTAGGAATTGCTGTGACTACGTTACCCGAGGAATGGTGCTGCGGGGCTCCTTTGAATCTCTTGGGGTTTGAAAATGATTTCAAGGAATTCGCAGCCCGTAATGCAGATATCATTGAGAAAAGTGGCTGTAAGAAGATGATCTGTAGCTGTCCTGAGTGTGTGTATACCTTCAAGGACGTATATGCTGAAGCAGGATTCCCCGTGAAAGCTGACGTGATGCACACGTCTGAGTATTTTCTGGAATTGATTGAACAAGGGAAGATTCAGTTGAAAGAGCTCAACAAAGACCTGGTGTATCATGATCCCTGTGTCCTGGCCAGGAAATTGCATATCATTGAACAGCCAAGAAGGGTCTTGGAAGCTATCCCGGGCGTATCCGTGAGGGAGCCTCCTCTGACCAGGGAGCACACTCGATGCTGCGGAATAGGTGGGCTCCTGGCCATGACCAATCCTGAACTTTCTGTCACACTGCTGCGAGCTAGGGACAGTGAGTTGTGTGAGCTTGCTGACACTGTGGTCACTGCCTGCCCTGCGTGCAAAATTGCTTTTAAGAGGACCAGGAATTCTGAATCGCGTGATCTGTCAGAAATCGTTTTTGAAAGCATGAATCAATAGAGTATAGATTCTGCTGAAGGATTCAGTGGATTGCTGTGGACACAGAGCTATGATGCTGCTTCCTGCTCAATTCCTAGAAAAGACGCTTCAGTACACAGAAACATTTAAAATCTTAGCCCGTTCTTGGTGATCTGAGGTTGCTGGAGGGACTACTATGACCACAAATGAAAAAATAAAGAAAAAATTAGAAAAATTCCTGGAAAAAAAGAATCTATCGTCTATTAAAGTTTCTGTAGAAGATAGAATTGTCACCATTGCTGGATTAGCTGACACATGGGACGACGTGGTGCAGATAGGTCACTATGCGGGCAGCCTGAAAGGAGTGAGGGGGATTGTCAATAATACTAAAAGCAGAGATATCACAGAGCGTAAAGATGAGGCTCAGTCCTTTTTCAGAGATTCTGGAATACGTATGAAACTTCCAGGAAAAACAGATGTAGTCATCATAGGGGCAGGGGTCATTGGCTGTTTTGTTGCCAGGGAGCTGTCCCGGTATAATCTAGATGTTGTGGTGGTGGAAAAAGAATCAGATGTGGCATGTGGGGCAACCAAAGCCAATAATGGACAGATCCACACCGGGGTCGGAGAGAAATCCGGCACTCTTAAGAAAGAATTGTGTGCTGAAGCCTGGCCTCTATACCAAAAGATTGCAGAAGATCTGGATGTTCCCTATGAGAAGAATGGGCTCTTAATCTTATTAACAGAGGAGAGTCTGCCCCAGTGGGTTCCTTCTTTTCTTTCCCGAATTATTCTCACGTACATAGTACCATACTTTGTGGCTCACAGGGGCAAAAGTGTGGGAGATACTCCCCGCGTTGTGAACAGAAAGGAACTGCTACAGATGGAGCCCCACATAACGAAAAGGGCAGTAAAAGCCATATTAATGCCTGGGTATGGTGTAACCTGTCCCTATAAGATCACAATTGCCCTGGCAGAAAACGCTGTCGAGAATGGAGTCACCTTTGTTCTAGATACTGAAGTGCTCGACATTATGGTAGAGAATGATGCTGTCAGGAAAGTAGCAACCTCCAGAGGGGACATTTCCTGTAGGACCGTGATCAATGCAGCAGGTGTGTATGCGGATGTGATTGCCGGCATGGCAGGGGCCAGAGAGTACACAATCCATCCCCGGAAAGGAAGTATCTTGCTCTTTGATAAGACTGAGGGGTATCTTACACACCAGGTTAGCGAGTTACGATTCCCTCAGGATCCCCATACCAAGGGAGGCGGGGTCCTAGAGACCGTGGACGGCAACATGTTGTGGGGACCCACAGCAGTGGAAGTCTCAGACAGGGAGGATACATCTGTGAGCAAGAGTGAACTTGAGACCATGGTGGAGAAATACCATCCAGCAGTCCCCGAATTTCCCTTGAATTCTGTTATTACATATTTTGCCGGCGTGAGAGCTGCCACGTACACTGAAGATTTCGTGATTGGACCTTCCAGGGTAAGGGGATTCATCCATGCAGCAGGCATACAATCCCCCGGGTTGACAGCTGCTCCTGTGATTGCCAAGAGGGTTGTGGACATATTGAGAAAATCAGGTGTTCCTTTGAAGGAGAAGGAAGGGTTTAACCCAGTGAGGAAGGCACCTCCAGTGTTTAAAGAACTGTCTGCAGAAGAAAAGACAGAACTGATCAAGAAAAATTCACGATATGGACACATAGTGTGTCGATGTGAGCAGGTTACTGAAGCTGAGATTGTTAATGCAATCCATGGGTCAATACCAGCTGTGACTATGGACGCAGTCAAGAGGAGAACCAGGGCGGGGATGGGAAGGTGTCAGGGTGGGTTCTGTGGACCCAGGGTAGCTGAAATACTGTCCAGAGAGCAGGGCTTACCACTGGAGAGAGTTACGAAAAAGGGTGGAGGATCATACATTGTGGCCAGCAAAACAAAGGTGGTCTCATGAATGTGGATATTGTGGTCATTGGAGGCGGTCCTGCGGGGTTGGCGGCTGCTCTGAGTGCATACAGGGCTGGAGCTCAACAGGTGGTAATTCTGGAACGTGATTTCGAGCTGGGGGGTATCCTGCCTCAGTGTATTCATGATGGGTTTGGGAATTTTGTCTTTGGCGAGATGTTGACAGGTCCTGAATATGCCCAGCGATACATTGAGGAGATTGAGAAAACAGGAATCAGCGTTATGCTAAATAGCATGGTGGTGGACCTGGACTCTGACAAAAAGGTGACTGTTGTGAATCCCGAAGAGGGGGTGGTCACCATGAAGGCGAAAGCCGTAATACTGGCCATGGGATGCAGGGAAAGAACACGCTCACAGATCTTGATTCCGGGGGAGAGGCCATCAGGCATTTATACTGCAGGGGTTGCTCAGCGGTTCATCAACATGGAAGGACTACTACCAGGAAAGAAAGTGGTTGTTCTGGGTTCAGGCGATGTGGGGTTAATCATGGCTCGGCGATTTTCTCTGGAAGGCGGAGACGTGGAGGGAGTATACGAGATTCTGCCAAGGGCTGGGGGGTTGACCAGAAATGTGGTTCAGTGTCTGGAGGATTATGGGATACCCTTGCATGTTTCACATACGATCGTTGACATCAAAGGGAAGGAGAGAGTCGAGGGAGTGACAGTGGCGCAAGTTGATGAGAGATTCAAACCGGTACCTGGAACTGAACGGTATATTCCGTGTGATACCGTGTTGTTGTCTGTGGGACTGATTCCAGAAAACGAGTTATCCAGGAAAGCTACCATTGAAATGGACTTGACCACAGGAGGGCCGGTGGTAGATGAGTCGATGGAAACCTCTGTTCCTGGGATATTCGCCTGTGGAAATGTGGTGCATGTCCACGACCTGGTGGATGACGTATCTCAGGCGGCTGAAGTCGCAGGTAAAGGTGCTGCAGCCTGCGTTAAAGGAACCGTAGAGAGAAGGGATACCGTCGTTTCAGTAAAAAAGGGACGAAATGTTAGTTATGTTGTTCCTCAGATAATCCGAGGACATCCCAAGGAAGACATTGTGTTTTACCTACGTGTAAAGGAAATTGAGAAGAATGTGAAGGTTATCATATCCTCACAAGGGGAAGTAGTCAAGGAAAAAAAGGAGAGGATTGTCAAACCTCCTGAAATGGTCAAGGTGCAAATGGAAAAAGCTGTACTTGAAAATGTGAATGAGGAACTGCACTTTGATGTTATTAGACTAGGGGAATGAGCTTTCGAGGAAGAAAGCTCAAGGTACAACACGTCAATATATTGATGGTTCTGTGTTGTGCAGACATTTTGATTATTTCCGTGATAGTGAGAAAGTATTTAACAATTGAGACTCTGGATTGACCATATACAGGTGATTCATGAATGGACCTCATATCTCATGGGCTGGTAGGAATCGTGATTGGCAGAGGGCTGAACCTGGATAAGAAATCCTGGGTGCTCTTTGTAGCGGCATGCATGCTCCCTGACTTTGACGGTGTCTCCATTCTGGGGGGCATAGATGCTGTATTCCAGTACCACAGAGGAGTCACTCACTCGATTGTGGGAGTTATTGTTGGGGCTCTTGTTCTGGGACTGCTGTATCTCGTGATGACTGTCCAACTGTCCAACTTTCAGAAGAACAAGGTCCTCTTGATGCTCTGTCTATTCATGATCGGAGCTTTTGGTCACCTTTTCCTTGATTTACTGACTCCGTGGAGCATGGCTATACGATGGCCATTCTCAGATTCGAGAACTGTGTTCGATATCACCAGTTTCTTTGATCCAGTCTTCTTCGCCATTTTCCTTTTGGCTGCTGTAGTTGGTCACTATCGCAAGGATAGAAAGACCGTGAAGGTCCTCGCGGTGGTATCTCTCTGTCTTGTAGCCACTTTTTTTGGAATACGGTACTACGAAAAAGGAGTGGCCCTCGCCACTGTCCAAAAAGAGGCAGGAGAAGAGGGCTATGGTCTCCCCACTGCTTTACCCCACATATGGTCAGTAGTGGTCCAGAGAGAGGATGAGAAAGCCCGGATATACTACATATACACCGTGAACACTCTTTCCCAGAGCATCCTGGAAACGCGGACTGTTGAGACTCTGCCCCTATTGGACACTGTTTCTGATCCTCCAGTGGACACTCCTGAGAAAGCAGTCTCCTATTCCAGAAAGGATGAAAAAATACAGGCATTCCTGGCCAAGGCGCGGCTCCCGGCTGTGGTAGTCACTCAGGTCGGAGAAGAGAATTGGCAGGTTCTCTGGTATGATGCATTCATGGGGAATGAAACCAGGCACAGCGGAATCACTGCACTTATTGGAGAGGATGGCACGATAACTGTCCACTATGCCTTCTCCCCTGATTCAGAATAGTTCTAAGCCCAGTCAAATGATCTTTTCACTGCTTTTTTCCATTTTTTATACAGTTTCTCTCTTTCTGCGTGGTCCATTGCAGGTTGGAATCTTGAATCTATTTTCCGGTATTTCTTGAGCTCTTCCTGTGATTTCCAGTAGGCTACAGACAATCCAGCAAGGAATGCTGCTCCCAGTGCTGTAGACTCCAGCATTGCAGGTCTCTCGATCTCCACATCCAGGAGATCCGCCATGAATTGCATTATGAAATTGTTGGTGGAAGCATTTCCATCCGCCTTTATGGTCTTGATGGTCACTCCAGAATCCTCTTCCATAGCTACCATGATATCTCTGCAGCAGTATGCAATGGCCTCCAGAGTTGCTCTGACCACGTGTTCCTTTCTGGTTCCCCGGGTCAGTCCTACCACAACTCCCCTGGCCAGAGGGTCCCAGTATGGAGAGGTCAGCCCCTGGAAGGCGGGTACAAGGTAGACTCCTCCTGTGTCTCCTATGGAACAGGCGATATCATCCGTTTCTGAGGGAGCGTTGACGATTTGCAGTCCATCACACAGCCACTGGACAGCAGAACCTGTTGCCCCGAGATATCCTTCCAGCATGTAGGTCACCTTCTTATTCAGACACCAGGCAATGAGGGGAACAAGCTTGTGAGGAGAGGTGACCGGTTCTTCTCCCACATTCATATCAATGAAGGTGCCCGTCCCGTGTGTGCATTTCACGTCACCTGCGTTGAAACAGGTCTCCCCGAAGAGGGCAGCCTGCTGGTCTGCACACACACCTGTGATGGGTATTGGAGTGCCAAACAGGTCGGGATGGGTTTTGCCGAAATCTCCACTGGATTCTCTGACTTCAGGCAGTAATGAAAGAGGAATGTCAAATAGCCCCAGAAACAGGGTGCTCCACTTCAGGCTGAAGGTATCAAACATATTGGTGGCACTGGCATTGCTATAGTCTGTGGCGTGAACACTGCCTCTTGTAAGGTTCCAGATTAACCAGGTATCAATGGTACCCGCAAGGAGATCCCCCTTTTCTGCTTTTTCTCGTGCTCCATTTACATTGTTGAGAACCCATGCAATATGGGCTAGTGAAGTAGCAGGGCTGAAGGAAAGGTTCGACACCGTCATCAGCAATTTTCCGGTGCGGCTCCTCTTGATTGGCTTGATTATCTGACCAAGAAGCTTCACTGCAGAACCTGCACCTCGAAGTGCCCTTATCTTGAAGGCTCTGTCTTTTTCTTTACATAAGTGAGCTGTTCTGGTGTCCTGCCAGGTAACAGCATTATGGATGGGAACACCTGTTTTCTTGTCCCAGAGCAAACTGGTGGATCTCTGATTGGTCATTCCTATGGCCACAATATCGGTTGAGGATAGTTTGGCCTTTTCCAAGGACTGCTTGAGGACACTAACGCATTTTTCCCAGATGACAACAGGATCTTGCTCACACCAGCCCGGCTCAGGGTAAATCTGGGGGATTTCTTCATATGCTTGTGAGACGACGGTGGTCTCTTTATCGAAAATAATGGACCTGATACCTGTGGTCCCTGCATCAATAACCAGAACATACATACTAATGCCTCCTTTCTAGATCTCGGGACGCTACTACATCAATACCTGTGTCCAGGATGTTGCTGCAGACGATCTGCCCACACGTCACCGGTGCTTCAACCTCCGTAGTATTCAACACACTAACACAGTCAGCGATCAATGATTTTGGCAGGGGGGCCTGGCTTCGAACAGGGACAACAGGAAGTATTCCCTCAGTGACGCGAACAGTAGTGGTGACAATTCGTAGAGGGTTACTGAACTCGTCAAGAGCGTATTGTTCTCCTTGATTGCATGTACATCCTCTTATTTCCAGGACAGTGCCATTGTCTTCAATGAGTTCTATTTGGCAGCTTAAAGGACACTTGATACAGGTGAAGTGGTGAGTTTTCATGTGCAACCTCTTCAGGTTCTTTTCTGGCTTCCTTTGGACACATGATATATTTAATGGTATCGTCGATAGTGAGATGATCAGGATGTTTCTAATACCGTCATAAGAAGGAATTCACGGGAAAGCTTGAACGTTTCATGAGAATATGAGAATATATCAAAGAAAGAACACAAAATATAAGCCGAATAGAAAAGGAGAATCAGAGATCTGCCTTCCTTTTGCCAGTCTGGAGTTGTCTGGTCTCGAAAGGACGCCCGCCTTGAGGGGAAACTTCGAACATCATCAATGTAGCTCAGAATCAGAAACCATGATGGCTATCAAATAAATCTGGCGCTGCGGGACCAAGATGCGAGTCATTACTGCAAACATTTATTAGACGAAGATCGAAACAACCTCAACATACGTAAAGAGGAGTTGAACTCAATGCCCCTTTTTGGAACAGAAGAATGGTGTCAGGAATATATGGATAGGCTGAACAAAAACCCAGCTTATGGTGAAGCTGCCAGCACATGGGAAGGTGACTTCATCTTCATCATCAGAGCAGATGGTCCGCTGGATCATGACATATTTCTGTGGATTGATCTCTGGCATGGTGAGGCCCGCGATGGAAGAGTCCTCCAGTCTCCTGATGAGGTAGAGAGTGCCTTCGTATACGAAGGTCCTTACTCAAACTATGTCAAGTTAGTGGAAGGGAAATTGGATCCCATCCAGGGATTGATGACTGGCAAATTCAAGCTCAAAGGTGAAATGGCCAAAGTCATGCGGGCGGTCAAAGCAGCCCAGGAGCTTGTTCGCACTATCACGTTGATCGATACGCAGTTTTACTAATTCTTTTTTTCTAATTTCTTATTTGCAGTAGTCTCCCTCAAATTCTGTAGGAATAGCCTTCAGCACTTCAACAAACCGTTCTGTGGCTTTTGAAGTTTTCAGCATGCGGGCTAGAGACCCTTTTATCTTCAGTTTCCGGGTGACAAACGCCTTGGTGACATTGAGGTTTCCCATCAAGATGTCCACAAAGTCTCCGTATTTGGCTGAAAGGATGAAATCAGTTTTCCTGTCACCGCGCCAGATATCAATCATTTTTCCATTGGAGATCTGAAATCCCAGAACCATGGAATTGGGAACCCCCTTGGTGGGTTCTGCCTCCATTACCAAGGTATAGGAGTCATTAATTTCCTTGGCTAGCTCTTCATACTGAGAATCCTCATTCACCCGCTTTTTAGCTTCTTCGAGATACTCTTCACAACCTAAGAGAATACAATCACCTCCATTCATGATATTTTTACCAAGAGTTTTACTACGTCAGAGTGGGAATCTGCCAGCCTCTGAAATCCCTTCTCAACGGTATCGTCCAGGGGTATTTCAGTGATTAAGTCACCTACGCGGACTATCTTCCTTTCAATCATAGCCAGTGCGGCGGAAAACTCTGAATATCCACAGTAACTGAAGTGAAAGGTCAATTCGTTAAGGACTGCTGCCATGAAATCTGCTTCTACTGGCTCTTCAGATATTCCCAAGACAAGGACCACCCCTCCTTTCTTGGCCAGAGAGAACGTTTCTGTTGCAGCCAGGGCCGATCCTGAACATTCCACCACTAGATCGGGAAGGTGACCTGCCTTTTCTCCAAATTCCACCCACACATTAGATACTTCAGGATCAATTACCATGTCAGCACCCAGAGCGACTGCAGTGTCCCGCCTGGAGGAATTGGGTTCAGAAACTGCCACAAGAGAAGCACCTGCAGCGTGAGCCACCTGCAGTGCAAGTAATCCCAGGGTGCCTGCACCTGTCACCAGTGCTTTGTTGCCCAGTCCCCAGTCCCCTTTGATTAAATTGAACCCGTGCAGGACAACAGCCAGTGGTTCTGTAAGGGCAGCTTCTCTTGCAGTAACAGAATTTGGCATCCGCAATAATGAATCAGCAGGGATGGAGACAAGCTCAGCAAGACCACCATTGACAGTAATACCCGGCATTTTCACATTGTCACACAGGCTGTACCTCCCTTGTACGCAGAAAGAACAGGTCCCACAGGGGATAATCGAGTTGACTACCACGTTGTCCCCGGGGCTCCATCCGTCCACTCCAGGTCCGCATTCAACAACTCTGGCAGAGAATTCGTGACCCAGTATCACTCCAGGTGTATACATGCCAGTTTTCCAGGCATCAACATCTGTACCACAGATTCCACAATACAAGGGACTGAGCAGGACGTCACCCGGTCCTGGAGAAGGATCATCCACGTCTTCAATGCGGACATCCTTTTCTCCGTAAAATACTGCAGCCTTCACCTCATCACCAGTTACTCATCGGGCATTTCACAGCCTTCCAACCAGAGCGCAGCCACGGTCTTGAAATCAGGAGGTTCTAAATTGACATCACTGTCCACAACCACATCCAGCAAGGCAGGTTTGCCCGAATCTACAGCTCTCTGCAGTGCAGGGGTGACTTCATCAGGAGACTGAATACGCTCCCCATAGCATCCCATAGCTTCTGCAATCCTGTCATATCTCGCATCAGTGAAGTCCACTCCAATGAATCGGGAGTCACACACTGCCTTCTGGCCTGCTTTGATCATTCCGTAGGCTTGATCATTAACCACGATAATGACTATTGGAACACACAGGCGCGCCGCAGTTTCAAGTTCCTGTATGTTAAACATGACTGAGCCGTCACTGGTAATGCAGTACACGCTCCTATCAGGTCGGGCTAGTTGGGCACCGATAGCATAACCAATACCTGTACCCAGGTGGCCAGAATCAGATGCCCACAAGAACGTACGGGGCTCATAAATCCGATTGAGATACACGGCCCAGATTGCAGTATTTCCTCCATCAACGATACTGATGGCTGAACGGGGAAAGAAATCGCGTACTTTCTGGATCACAGTCAAAGGGTGGATAGGTACCTGGCTGGAGTTACTCAATTCCTTGAAATCATTCAGCCACGCCTCCTGAGCTGCCCTATCATCCTCGAGGTCTTCTCTGGGGATTTTCTTCTCTGGGTGAATTTTCTTGACTTCTTCCAGCAGCTGCCGGAGGGTAACCTTTGCATCTCCTGTAATTGCCAGATCCACGCGACGGTTCAATGCGTGCATGGTGGGATCAATGTCTATCTGGATCACTCTCTGCTCATCAGGTTCGCCCCATCCAGGAGGCTTTCCCCAAAAGTCCAGATCACCGAACCTGCCTCCTACGGCAAGGACAATATCTGCTCCAACCTGTGCTGCCAGAGAACCGTACCCTGCAGGAAGCAGACAGAGCTCGTGGTCTTCAGGTATGACTCCTCTGGCCATCAGCGACGTGGTGACAGGGGCCTGCAAATGTTCTGCGAGCCCAACGATTTCATCTGATGCTTCAGATTGCAGGACACCTCCTCCTGCATGAATAAGAGGGGCCTTGGCTTCAACCAGCAACTGTGCAGCCGTTCGTATGGCCTCAGGATTCCCCACGGGGGAGGCTACAGCTCTGTACTGGTGAGGGGGTAATACAGGGCTCTCCAGCTCTTCAGGATACCCCGCATCAAACAAGACATCTGCAGGAAAGTCTAGGAGCACAGGACCCGGCCGGCCTGACACAGCATTCCGGTACGCCCACTGGACCAAAGAAGGAATTCTCTTCCAGTGATTTACTAGCACTCTCCACTTGGTAATAGGATGAAACAGGGACTGCTGATCCAGAGCTTGCATAGAACCATGATCAGGATGTATCTTCCAGGATTGATTTTGAGCTGTTATTACAATCATAGGAATGGAATCTGCATATGCGACATACACGCCAGGAACCAGGTCTGCAGCACCTGGTCCCACAGTTCCCACACAGACTCCTGGGTTACCCGTTACCCGTGCCCAGGCATCTGCTGCGTGGGCTGCAGCCTGTTCATGCCGGGTGGTAACAAAATCGATTTCATCTGATTTGTATATGGCATCCAAGAAAGGGTATAATTGATCTCCAGGGACACCGAAAACCTTCTTGGCTCCCTCCTGGACCAAACACTGCACAAGAACGTCGCCACCAGTCAACTTTGGTCTTTTCTCTGTCATGACATCACCATTCTCCTATGTATTGCTGTCACACCTTAAAAATCTGCAGGATGGCCTCGATATCAAAGCGAGGTACCATCATTCTTGTAGCCTGAGTATTCAGGAGACATCTTTGTCATCGCCTGCAACGTGGTCTTCCTCACGCCCACGGGTTCCCAACAGGAGGAACTTCCTGCAGGCCCTGCCGTTTTGAGGATTGAGGATGGCGATGAAAGAATTTATTAGACTCCGGGAGTATAAATTCAGGAACCTTCAGAGGTGGTAATATGACAGATGCAGATAAGAAGACTATTGTATGTGGGATTTGTGGAGAACATAAAGATCCGGATGAGGTCATCCCGGGAGATCTCATTCGAGACCCCCTGGTTGAGACTATCCAGAAGAAGTACCCTCAGTGGTCCCCCTCTGGATTTATCTGTCTTTCTGACCTCAACCACTTCAGATCAGAGTATGTGAGGGAGATCCTGGAAACTGAGAAAGGCGAACTCTCCTCATTGGAGGAACAGGTAATGAAAAGTCTCAGAGAACAGGAGCTCATATCCAGAGATATTAATGTTGAGTTTCAACAGAACCTCACCTTCGGAGAACGCCTTTCAGACGCACTTGCCAAATTTGCTGGGAGCTGGCTTTTTATCATGATGTTCTTTAGCATACTGGTTGTATGGATCGGCATAAACAGTGTGGTGCTCCTTTCTAAACATTTTGATCCTTATCCCTTCATTCTCCTGAACCTTGTGCTGTCATGTCTTGCTGCAATACAGGCTCCTGTTATCATGATGAGTCAGAATCGTCAGGAATCAAAGGATCGTTTGCGGTCAGAGCATGATTATGTTGTCAACCTCAAAGCAGAAGTGGAGATACGGAATCTTCATGAAAAAATTGATCATCTGCTGGCAAATCAGTGGCAGAGACTCCTGCAGATCCAGGAGATTCAGATGGAGCTGATGGAGGAGCTGGCTCGCAGGCGCTAGCTGTTCATTGCTTCAGTATCATACTTATGGTGGCATGAATAGCGTGCTGGCACTGTCATACGGTTGGGTGAAAGAGGAAAAGAGAAGAAAAATCTGATCAATCTACACATGGATTCCCAGTTCTTCCAGTTTTTCTTTTGAAGGAATACCCGTCTTCGGGTCCCATTTTCGAAATTCATAATACTGTCTGAGCATCTTTTTCCAGTCGGGGCTCCTCCCTGCTGACCCTCCATCAGACACCGGCGCTGTCAATATCTCAGGAATGGTGTCCCAGTCTCCAGAGAGGCCCATCTTGATGTTGAACAGCCTCTTCATGGTGAAGACTCGCTCTCCGATGATCTTGATCTCCGGTATTCCAATGTCCCACCCAGTGGCCAACGAAATGAGGTCACCAATGGAAGAGGGAGCGGGGTTGCAGAACATGCAGAAGATCACAGTACTGTAGAAAGCTCGATAATCCTGGAGGCGGGCGCAGGCATCAGTCATGACACAACTCTCATCATAGTGATCTGGAACAGGAATGTCCAGTTCTGGAAAGGGCTGCCCCGTGGAGGTCATGTACATATCACAGGAGTTATGCCCAGGTCCTCGGGGCCCTGTAGCATACGCAATGGCCATCCCATACGTGGAGCGCAGATCATGATATGTTACCTCCATGCCGTCAACGGTGGCAATCTCGTCACGGGAAACGCCAAAGTGGCTGCCAACAGCTTGAGCACCTTCAGCAAGCAGATTCCCAATTCCTTTTCGCTGGGCAATCCTGGAAATGAACTCCAGTGCAGGATCAAAGTCTCCAAACCGGGGGTTGATTCCATCAAGGTCTCCAGCAGAAACAATTCCTTTTTCCACGAGGTAGTATACAAAAGAAATAATAACACTTGAGGAGATGGTGTCAATCCCGTAGTCATTGCACAGATAGTTAGCCTTGGCTATGGCTTCTAGGTTATTGTTGAGGAGTTGGGATCCAAATCCCGCCACCGTTTCGTACTCAGGCCCTTCCACCTCACCAGGGGTCTTGTATCTCCCTTCTTTCACGTTGACCACTCGCCCACACCCAATGGGGCAGGCAAAACAGTGACGGGGACGTACCAGAATTGTCTCTTTCATGGTGGAACCCGAGATATCATAGGCACCGTCAAATTCACCTCTCGTCCAGTACTTGACCGGAAGCTGTCCTCTATAATTGTACATATCAACACCACCTGACGTTCCCAGTTCACCCATCATCTGGGCAGTAAAGATATCCATGATCTCATTCTTGATGGTCTTTGCCAGCTGATTATACTGGTCGGGATGTGCGAGGTCAATGTCCCGTAGTTTTCCCCTGACCACCACAGCCTTCAGGTTCTTGCTGCCCATGACAGCTCCCATCCCTGTCCTTCCCGCTGCTCGTTCTTCAGATCCAATGCTGGCATATTTTACCAGGTTTTCCCCTGCAGGACCGATACAGGCTACTCGTGCTAGTTTGTCCGAAACTGCTTGTTTCAGTCTGGAGTGGGTTTCATAGATACCGTTCCCCCACAGATCAGATGCATCCATTATGTCTTGTTCATCGTTGGTAATCCACACGTATACAGGATGTTCAGAAGTTCCCTTCACCAGAATGCCATCAAAGCCGGCGAATTTTAGCTCAGCTCCGAAAAAGCCTCCACAGTTGGATTCTCCCCAGATCTGGCTGAGTGGCGACTTGGCACATACCACCCACCGGCCTGCAGAAGGAGCAAGAGTCCCGGTGAGAGGTCCCGTCATGAAAAAAAGAGGATTTTCTGGCCCTAAAGGGTCCGTACCCTCATCCACAAGATCATAGAGGTATCGAACAGCATATCCAGCTCCACCCAGAAACGCCCTGGCAATCTCTTCATTCACCAGTTCAGTCTTAATGGTCTCTGAGGACAAGTCCACCACCAAGATCTTCCCGCGGAATCCTTTCATGATATCACCTTCAGAAGTCGACTTTCCTTCCAGAGTACATATAGTCAAAGAGCTTCCTAAATTCCGAGACGCCAATATTCCGAGGAGTCATCACGGTACTGGCTGATTCCATACACAGGGTGATGAGGGTATCCAGGTTCTCATCCAAATCTTCCCTCGAGACATCCAAGGCCTGCAACGAGACGGGTAGTCCCGTCTCTTTCTGCAGCCACTTCACCTTCTCCACGAGCTTCTCGGCAGCTCCAGAATTGTCATCTGACCATTGAGCAACCCCCACTGATTTTGCAGTCAGGGCAAGTTTCTCAATTGAGCTGTCACTTTCAGGATCGTGAATGCAGTATTCCATGGCATAGGGCAGACACAACCCCACCGCAGTGCCGTGAGGAATATGAAAAACAGCGCCCAGAGCATGAGCCATGGCGTGCCCCAATGTCACCTGTGCGTTTCCGAATGCCAGTCCCCCCATGCTGGCTGCATTATGCAGTGCTTCTCGAGCTTTCATATTATCTCCATCTTTCACCGCCAGCGGTAGATACTCAAGAATGAGACGGATAGCTCCAATGGCCAAGGCATCCGAAAACATGTTCTGCCAGGTGGATATCAAGCACTCCATACTGTGGGCCAGCGCATCAAACCCTGTTCCAGCTGTCAGGCCTGGAGGCATTCCCTTGGTGAAAACAGGGTCAACCACAGCATACGTGGGGATAACTCCTTTGTTTCCCTGCTCAAGTTTCAGGGTTTTCCCTTCTTTGGTTCTGGTAATGACCACAGCCCACGTTGTTTCAGCACCTGTTCCCGAGGTCGTAGGAATCGCGATCAACCGGGCTTTCTTCCCAGTATTCAAATTCTGAAAAGGATGGATCTCGTCCACACTCTTGAATTCTGGATGTTCATATAAGACCCAGACACCTTTTGCTGCATCAAGCGACGAACCTCCTCCAATTCCAATGATGAGATCTGGATTATATTTTTTGCATTGCTCAGCAGCTCTATACACAGTCTCTTCTCTGGGATCAGGTTCAACATCAGAAAAGACTTCCCAGCTCCTTCCCAATCGTTCCAATTTTCTGGTGAGGATTTCCAGCAATCCCAGGCTCTTGATACCTGGGTCTGTCACTATAAAGCATCTTTTTCCTTCAATGGTTTCCAGGTGATCCAGGGCATCTTCCCCGAAAACCACGATCGGCGAGTAGAAATACCACATAGTTAGACCTCCTAACAGCTTGACTATTGATCGCCACAATTTAAATGATACCCTTCATGACTTGTCTACCAGTCGTGTGCCAATACTGGCTGTTGCCCTTTCGTAGACATCTGGCTTTTCGATCTCACTAATATGTGCCATTTTGCCGCCATGAGAGCTTACCAGGGTTCTGTTTCAGCATTTTGGAATCTTCATTTTACATGGATGTCTCTCACCTTTCAACTCCATTTGAACAAGGAAGTGTGAAATCACAGTATGTTCAGGCAATTGATGATGTAACTGACACGTTCAAATGCTGAGCTTAGTTTGCCTGTATTGTGATAGAGTTGGCTCTACCATTGATATGAAGTGACATACGTATCTCTGCAGAAAAAGGTTGGAAAAGTTGCTTGAATAACGAAAAACAGGATTCATATACAATGAGAGCATAGGTAGGAAGTGGCTGTGACAGATAGTTGACTACCCTGGCTCTGTCAAAAAGACTACTGTCACAACCTGATCTCAATTCAAATGAGAAAGAAAAAAGGTGACAAGAATGGCAAGACCCAAAACTGAAGCTCTCACAGACCTTCTAAAAGATTTGGAAGCTACAACACCTGACATTGAAGCTTCTGCCGTCGTTTCTGTGGATGGATTGATGATAGCATCCGCTCTACCCCGAGATGTGGAAGAGGACCGAGTTGCTGCTATGTCTGCTGCCATGTTATCATTGGGAGAGAGGACAGCAAATGAGCTAGCAAGGGGAGACCTCTCAGAAGTCTATGTTAAGGGAGAGAACGGGTATGTGGTGCTAATGGCATCAGGTGAGAATGCCGTCCTGACTGCACTGGCAAGAAAAGACGCCAAGTTGGGGCTGGTCTTCCTGGACATGAAGAGAACGGCAGAAGAGGTAGCGAAGCTGGTGTAGACCAGAACAGTCAGAATGAGAGGATTCATGTTCAAATTGGTGGTATCATGTCTGATGAGCGAAAAATGGACAATCTCACAATGAGAATCTTCCTAGAGACATTGGAGAATACTGTTGGCCCAGGCGGACTGAAATCGATTCTTAACTTCGCCCGCCTGCAGAAATACATTGAGGAATTGCCTCCCCAGAATGATGGCATAGAAATCCCTCTGCAGGACGTTCGGAGCCTAGTAGCAGGCCTGACTGAGCTGTTTGGTGAGAAGGGTGCTCGCGCCCTCCAGTTCAGAGCTGGCCGCGAATTTGTGCGGGTAGGAGTCGTGGAGGCAGGTACAATGGCAAAAGCACTTCTTGCAGCATCACACCTTCTGCCAGAGAACAGAAGAATGCGTCTTGCTCTGGAAAAATACGCAGAAGAATCAGAGAAAAGATTGCCCTCTGAACACAGGCCGCGCATTGAGGTCAGGGAGGAAGAAGATCACTTTCTGATCATCGAAAAGAGCAGCACCGAAAGCGAAGGATTAGTCTCCCAGTCTCCTGTATGCAATATCTATGCTGGACTTCTCTATGGATTGGTGGAGTGGATCACAGGTCATCCTCATACAGTGGAGGAAATTGAGTGCAGAGCCCAAGGATGTAATGCTGACGTATTCAGGGTCTCGAAGGCCAGAAAATTGGCGTAGACGACACCAGAATGGTACATTACCTCAGATCCTGTTTGGCGACACGAAATTGCCGAGTGCAGGAGACTATCTCCGTCACAACCATGAGTCTGACCTCAAGAAGAAGACTGGTTTCAGGGTTTTAACTTTGTACAGGTGAGAACAAGCAGCCAGAGAACTCAGGACTTGTGTGACACTCTCTGGTTGGCATTGTTCCTCGAGCGAGAACTCAGGTCATTCGCGCTCCATAGCATACAAGTATATTCTTCTGATGAGTGTTTCAAAGGGCAATCCCCGTACTCGGGCCATGGTGGGGATCGCACTGTAGTCAACGTAGAGTCCAGGAAGCGTGTTAATCTCAAGTACGTACGGGACGCCGTCCTCTAACCGGATGTCGACACGGGCATAATCCCTGCAGAGGAGCGCTCTGTATGCCTTCATCGCCACCTGACACACTGTTTCTCTCTCTTGAGGAGTCAATTGAGCCGGGAATGTATGTTCTGTGGTATACCCGATGCGTGCTTTCACTTCAAAATTGTAAACGACTGTATCAAGATCTTCAAAATCAGTTTCCAAAATGGGAAGTACGTCTGGTGATTCATTTCCCAGAATCCCCACTGTTAGTTCCCTTCCCTCGACGAAAGGCTCAATCATCACTCTGCCGTACTTGGGAATAGCCTCTCTGACCGCCTTTTTCAACTGGGTAAGGGAGTCCGCTATTCTTACGCCTCGGCTGGAACCTCCATTCGTGGGTTTCAACACCATTGGGAAATCTATGCCATCAAGATCCTTACGGGTTATCTGAAGGGTATCCAGAATCTCGAAGGGAGGGGTTGGGACACCATTGGCTATGAAAACTTCCTTAGATTTCGGCTTGTTCAGCCCCATCGCATGCGTCAGGACTCCTGATCCCGTATAGGGTATTTCCAGTCGTTCCAGAAGGGCTGGAATGTGTGCCTGCCTGCTTTCTCCTCTCAAACCTGTGCTCAAGTTGAATACTGCATCCATCCTCCTCAAAGCAGGGATAATAGCTCCATCTTCGTTTATGAACTCTGGCTCGGACACGTCGTCCAGCGCCCTGTAGATAGCCTGGAGTGTTCTTCCCTTCATTTCGGGGTGATCAGCATAGATTTTTTTCTCCAATCGTTCTATGCACCTCTGGCTGTACACAATTCCGACCTTCATCTGAGTACCTCACGAGGCAATTGTGGTATCGAAGGAGGAACTCTCTTGTGGGCAGTTTTATCCACTCTTTCAAGAACCTTCCTGACTACCTGTTCATCAAGTCCTATGTCTACCAGGTCTTCTGCGGAATATCCTTTCTCAATCTGATGCAGTATGGTGTCGGCTTCGAAATAGGTGAATCCGAATTCCTCCTCATCTGTCTGACCGACCCAGAAATCAGCAGTTGACTTCTTCTCCACAATACGTTCAGGAACTCCCAGTTCCAGACCTAGCATGATAACCTGAGTCTTGAATAATCCCGAGATTGGGTTAATATCCCAGGCAGAATCTCCATGATTGGTGAAATATCCCAAGAGGTCTTCAGACTTGTTGCTAGTTCCCAAGACTGCAGCCTTATACCTGTCTGCATAGTAGTACAGAATGCTCATACGTTCTCTGACCATTTTGCTCCCAAGTCGTCTCTTGTCGGTGTCATCTACCAGGACTTTGAAAGCGTCCACCATGGGAGAAATATCCACCTCAACATAAGGTATTCCCAGATCGTCAATAACAGCTGACGCATCCTCTTTGTTCTCTTCAGACATTGTCCTGTACGGCATTAAGATTCCAATGACATTCCTTTTTCCCAAGGCTTCAGCGGCCAAGTATGCAACCACAGCAGAATCGATCCCTCCCGAAATACCGATAACAACCTTGTCGAAGGGAGATTTGGCCACTTCGCCACTGATAAAGTCAATCAGGTGTTCTTTCAGTAATTCTGCATTAATATTCACGAATAACATCCTCCATCAGTCTTTCTGTTCGCTCCCATTCTGTCATGATTTGATCCCCATTCACGGCATAGCATGCCCCATTGACCATCTGTGTTTCGATTTCACCTTTAGCAACGGGATTGCCTTTCAACTGAGGAGCATCGAGCAGCCCACTTCTCACAGCTTCCTCCAGAACCCGTGGATCAGTGAACGATTCTCTGACACTGTCCCCCAGAGTCCTGATGGCATTAAGGAGGATCTGAGCTTCCTCTACCAACTGGTTCTTTCTCTGAATCACTCTGGGGTCAGACGCTGCATCGGGCATGCCCATGAGACAGTTCTGGATAACACGTTTTGCAATCTTCGAAGTCCTGATAACGTCCTCAGAGGTTGCTGCATGATCTGCTTCACTGTATGATACAGCATGTACAATATCAGGGTGAATGCTCATTCCTATATTGACTGCAGAGGCGAGCTGCCCTATGGCAGAGTCTGTGTCCACAGGATAACTCAGCAGTCCAGCCACCCGCACCTGTCGAAGCGAAGTGAACGTTTGATCGTGTAGAGATTCGATCAGTTCAATCTTGGCAAGCATCTTGGCCACATCCATCAAAGGAGATGTCCCCAGGGGCGTGTTGAACATGTATTGCGCCACATAGGTTGATACACCCATCTTCTTTGCGTTGTAGGCAGCAAGGTAGGCCATGACAACAGCCAGAGCATCATGAGCGTTTCTCAGTGACCACTGATGGGCTTCATTAACCTCCACAGGAATTCCTCTTTCTGCATTCCACGTCATATTCTTCTGATTCTCGGAAATGGCTTCCTTCAAAGGCCTGCAACTTCTTCCGTCCAGTACACTGTACCAGGTCAAAGGAGTGGCAGTCCATGCATTGTTGATCGATTCCTTGAGAAGCTCTGACATCTTGACCAGGTCCCGCGTCCCGCTATAGCATCGCAAGAGGGGGTAGTTCCCCCGTCTGGAAGCCCTGTACATCCTCGCAAGATCTTCCTTACTGCGGAAGGGAACGCCTCCAGAACCTGTTTCTTCTGTCATCTCTTCCGGACGGAATAGGCTCTCCTGCGCATTCTGGTCAGGAGCAATGCTGATTACATCCACCACCTGAGCTTCAGCAATCGTCTGAATACCGTCAATCGTTTCTTCCAGCGAGGGTAATCCAAAGTGGTGCCGTAGAATGGGAAAGGGTTTCTTGAGAAAAACACGTTCAATCAATGTCTGGGGATAGTACTCTTGTTCCTGGGTTACTTCCTGGCACTTTAAGTATGAAATAGCGTCCTCCATGGTAGATAGCCCGTCAAAGGCTCTTTCAAAAAGTCCCGAGCGTTCAGCAACAATACACACTGGTCTGGTCCCCCCGAATATCCATCTCTTGTTCTGTATATTGTACTGCACTATCCTTCTCTTCAATTCTTCAAACAGCACCTGTGCATTCTCTGGGGTCAGGCGATACGAGACCCCAATGATGTCAGGATCAGATTCTAAGATCTCGTCAACGAGATCTTCAACACGAACCGCGGGTCCCATATATTTTGTTTGATATCCTAGCTTTTCAGCAAGGTCTAAAAAATTCAAAACCCCTGCCACATGAATGCAACTTCCAATTGACGCCCCAAGTAGTCTCTTTCTCATGCTATGCACCTCTTGTCACGTATTCTATCATCCGCCGGCTATTCATTCCTTCGAGACCCAGGCTCTCGACTGTCCTTCCCTTTGCTTCAAAATCAATCCCATATAGATGGGTGGCGATCCCAATGACACTGTCAATTGCCGGGGCGTGTACTCCCAGATGATTACCAAGTGATGCAATGGGCACCAGCCCTGTGGGTATGTCTTCCATGATGTATCGATGCATCGGGGTTTGTGGAGACCCTACTCCTCGATATTTTCCATTGTCCTGGATGCGTTCAAACAAGGTCTCTCCCTGAGCGTTGTAAACTCTCTTCAGCCACTGGCGTGCAGACAGTGTCTGAACTCCGATAGCTCGAGCAACCCGCTGCCTCTCCTTATCGATCCGCTCAAGAAACCGTGCCACATAAGGCGTAATCCCATCAAAATAGTAGCTGAAATCTTGGCTTGATTCGATTCTGCCCATGTTAAGAATCATAGTCGAGGGATGGAAAATGGCCCCTATGTTGGCTAGACTTGTTTCCATCACGTTCTCTGCCTTCTCGAAAGAAGGATGAACCTGTCTCAACATACTCATCACCCTGTCCGTGTCTGAAGCGGGGAAAGCTGCCACAGGAACTGAGTTCTTGGTGCCTGTGATTCTAGCCTTGTTGTTCACCACACGGCTCACGAACAAAAAGGTTTGAGTTTCTGCAAGGTATATTCTCTTTGAGAACCCATTCTTATCCAGCGTCTTCTTGAATTCTAAAGCGCCCCCCGTACGTCCAGGGCTGAGAACAACAACCTGGCCGTCCTCCAGATGAGGAGCACAGATTTCTGCAACATGCTTGTGCGCCTGAGCAGGTACCACGACCATGACCAGGTCAGCATCAGAAAGTGCTTTCTTGATGTCAGTCGTAACGATATTTAGAGGGGCAAATTCCTCAAAAAGCCCCTGTATATGAACACCTGCATCATTCTTAATGTGTCTGATTCTCTTCTCACTCCGATTGAATAGGTTTACGGAAAATCCTTTTAGGGAGAGGTATCCGGCCAGAGCCTGACCTCCATTACCAGCTCCCAAGATTGCTACAATCACATTATCACCTCATATTACTAATTCTTACTTTTTCAGTCTGATCAAAGTCTTCCTTTTGCCTAAATCACTTTTGCCATATGATTTCTCTATCAAATCATATTTTAGTAGTCTTTCGGCGCTTTTTGAAACAGCTGCTTCCGTGAATCCGATTTCACCTGCAATAAAACAGATTGAGTTGGCCCCACCATTCTCGGCCAAATAAAGCAGAATCAGCAGAGCCGTAGGATTTCGCTTGATTTCGTAGGGAAGAGCCTTAACGTCAGCGGTAGTCATCTTCATCTCTCGTTCAACCTTCTCTGTCATTTGTTGTATCACGATTATTATGTGATATTTATTATGTGATAATTGTTAAACTATATAAAGCTTTGGGTAGGAGTTGGGCTAATGAAGTAGCCAGCGTCATGAACCTGAGAGGACAGTCATGATACAGGAGGCATACGTACAACAGCTGATCTCCTTTCTGGTTCCAACTGAACGATTTTGCTGATTTCTGAGCAATATGTGCCTTCTTCGTTCCTACGAAAGGTTTTTATCCTGTGCCATGCAGTGACATCATGGCTGAACCTACGTGTATTGAGATTGAACTCCCTGAGTTCATGAATTTGCTGGAGGCCGAGGTCAGGAAAAAACTGATCGAGGAGGTATCTGACAAAATACGCCCTGCTGTCTCCGACATGTTTTCCACTGAAGTGAGAAAAATTCTCGCAGAGAAAATTGATGCGTTCCGCACGGGTTCGGGTGAATCCAGGGAGGAATCTGTTGAGCGTAAAGAACCTGAAAGAGTTGAGTCCCCTGATTCCCCTCACACAGCTCAGAAATCTCTCACAGAAGAAATTCTGTCTTTGCCTGAAGAAGAAGCATTCCAGAAGCTTAGGCTCTCTCTGGCCCAGGGAGAAATTGATGAACCCACCTTCAACAAATTGAAAGGACTGATCTCCTCACGTGTACCTCAGGAATCTCTGTCCTGCAAGAAGTGTGGCAAGGAGTTAGAACCCACGGCCAAGTTCTGCCGATTCTGTGGCACCAGAATCAGGTGACTGCTGTCACCTCAGAAAGCACCTTCCCCAGATCGAGCTCAAAACATGCAGCAGGAACTTCCAGGCCCCATGCCAGCAGGACCTCAGGGGCTACCTCACCAATTACTCCCACTTTTTCTCCCATGATAATGGATCCGCATCGTCCTTCAATAAAGGCAGGATGTTCAGTGACATCAAGAGTGAAGGGGTTTCGCACATTCTTTGTAAATGCTTTGAGGATTTCCTTTGCTTCGGTGAAGGATGCTCTGGGATGGCACAGCACTACAGCGAGATGATATTCCTCTCTGGTGCGTTCCTGGGCTTTTGAAGAGGGTTTCACCACCTCTCCCACTTCAAAGATATTCTGCGGGTATTCATGGTGTTTGTTGGATGAGAGGGTGTACAGCATCTCAGGGAGGAGCCAGGATCGCAAGACATTGTATTCAGCTGTAATTGCATTTACCACTTCCACAACGTCATCACCAATCCGGGTCTTCAAAAAGAACTCCCGTGAAGTGAGGTAATAGTTCTTCACTTCCAGCAGGCCGAATCCAACCATCAAGTAGGCAACCTTTCTCACAAACACCTCCAGAGGGTCCTCTTCACCGATGGTTGAAACTTTTGGGATGACAGGTTCCATTTTGTCTAGGCAATAGGCTTTGGCAATGTCTTCTATGATATCCACAGGGTGAAGAATGTCTGCCCTGTAGGGTGGTATCATTGCTATGTGTCCTTTCAGTGAATACCGCATCCGTTCAAGATATCCCTTTACCTGGTCCCAGGATAGACTGAGGCCCAGCCATCTGTTGACATAGTCTAGATCAACCTCCATTTCCTGGGGAGTCAGGTGAGGATACCAGAGTTCTTTTTCCTGTTCATGGACGTGTACTGGGTGAATGGTTCCGCCCCGCCTTGCAAGACTGCATACCAGTATGTTCAGAGCCTGTTCTAAAGCCAGCCGGGAGTACCCGGTAACATCCAGAAAGAGGTTCTCAGTATCCTCTTCAACTTTGGTATCTTCAGAGTTAATAATAGGGGGCATGGATAAGACAGTTCCCTTCTTATCAATCCACAGAGGATATTCTGCGTAGGTTTCGAGCAGGTGAGCGAATTCAATCCCTTTCTTGTGTTTGGTTAGAATCTCCTTCAAGGTCAATTCAGTATACCATTCCAGGGGGACAAACGCGAAATTCAGAGGACGGGTTGTATAGGTAACGGGAAATGCTATCTTGTCCAGGTCGTGCACTCCTATGGCCACCTTCTTTCTGTTTCGTCCGTGAGTTATGTGCAGCTTCTCCTGAACCTGCATCAGCGACTTCACTGCCCCATCAGACAGATGTACGTCCCTGATTGCAGCACACACTGCATAGGGCCTCACAGTAGCCACTTTCTCATCAATATATGCAGAGTACTCAGATTCGTTCGCATTGCTGGGGCCGGCAGCATGAAAGTCTGGAAGTCCTGTCCTGATACCAAGGTACCCCTCCAGTGCCATGACGAATCCTTCCGTGGACAGCATGTCAGGTCGATCAGGGAAGACTTCAACCTCAATTGTGTCTTTCACCTGTCTCAGGTCTGTACCCATCATGGAGATGTTGTAGGCCAGATCATCATCCGATACGGTCTTTCCCAGAAGCTGAAGCACATCCTGTTTATCAAGTGTTATGAGAGGCATTTCACCACATCCACAATTCCAGGTCTCTAATCTGCCTGAGATCGTTTCTGTACAGATCCCTCAAATACGTTATTCTGTAGTAGTCCATGATGATTCTTCCGAATCCAGGTCCCCATGCCAGCACAGGGATGTCTTCTCCCAAGAGAGGAACCACCACTTCCGGTCTGAACACTCCAGATCCTATTAGTTCCACCCACTCTTTGGTGCGGGAATTGTACACTTCTGCTTCCACCGAGGGTTCAGTATAGGGGAAGTAGGCTGGCCTGAACCTGAAGTTCTGTATTCCCATCTTTTGCAGGAACCGTGCCAGATACCCCAGGAGGTTTCTCAGGTTGACACCTTCTCCCACCACAATTCCATCTGTCTGGTAAAACTCTGCAAGGTGGTTCCAGTCAGGTTTCTCATTCCTGAAGACTTTCCCCACGGAGAAGAACTTCAAAGGCAAATCGCTCTTCTTGATTTCAGCCAGCGTCCTGGCAGATAGCACGGTGGTATGCGTTCTGAGCACAAGTTTCTGTGCCTCTTTTTTATCCCATTGGTATTTCCACCCTGTTGAAGAGATGTCTCCTCCATGCTCATGCATGGCTTTCACTCTTTCCACCAGAGAATTTTCAGGTAGATCGGCTTTTCCTGCCACGAAGAAGGTGTCCTGCATGTCTCGGGCGGGATGATCCTGGGGTTGAAAGAGGGCGTCAAAGTTCCAGAATGCCGAGGACACCAAGGGCCCTTTCATTTCCTTGAACCCCATCTCCAACCAGATCTTCCGCACGTATTCTATGGCCCGATTGACAAAATGCCTCTTGCCGTACGGGATATCTCTCACGTCTGCTGTAATGTCATAGGGTCTGAACCCAATGGTGGTCCACTTTCTTTCCCGGAGCACCTCAGGTGTAACCTGTGAGATTTGCTCTGTCAATTCAAGGCCTTCTCTGATTTTCTGGGCTCCTTTTTCAGTCAGGATGATCTTTCTCTGTGTCTTCTCCCTGATGGTGACTGCTTTCCTGGATTTCAACGTCTTGAGGATTTCAGGAGAAAGTGTGTCTCCTCCCATTCCTGATCGTATCTTGTCCAGGGCTTCTTCTTCGGGTAGCTTCATCTTCTGGTATTCTCTTCCTCTTTCAGTGATCTTCAGAGTGAGGGATGTGTCCTTTTTCAGAATGTCAATGAGTCCTTTTCTCTTGAGCCAGCCCAGGGCAATAGTTACCTCTGACGGGTCTATTGAGATATCTTCCACATCCAGTGTGTCAGGTTCTTTGAATAGGTTGAGAATCTTCCGCTCTGGAAGCTCCTGAGAAAGGTATTCACCTTCTTCTGTCAGGTCAACGACAGCCTCTGTATGCTCATGAATCTCAGCCAGATTGTTGTCCTGCAGCGTGAGGGCACTCCTCATGATGGCAACCTCTGGGAGCTGTGTCTTCTCTATCAACCCCTGAATGTCACCAGTATCTTCTAAAGCCAGCAATACTTTTTTATCCTGTACTGTTAACATGAAAACACCTCAGAATAAGTGGTTGAATCTAATTCGGGCCGACATATCAAAATTGGCACATATCACACACCTTTGGAGCCAGTATTGGAGGACACTTATAAAGGTTGTGGTTACCGCAGTAGTTCCGAATGTAGAAAATTACTGCACACATATTGTGAATATCACTACAACAATATTTATCATATCTCCCTGATATGAGACAGTTTTATGAATAAAAATTTTCCGTATTTGCTATAATGATTATATAGTGTTATATATAGCATATAATTCCACGATGAATAAGTCCATTTTAATTAATAATCTCAGAAATTAAAACTAGATAGACATTTTCAAAATTACTGTCTTCAGAATGGAGGATGACTATTAATATGTGTGAGAAAAGTGCGGTTTTAACCCATTACAATCAGCCGGCATGGGTATAGAAAAATACGTATTTCATGATTTATTTCTCCAAGGTTAGTCTTTCGAAAGATTATTTGACAGATAAGTATAAAAGGAGGCCCGCAAATGTAGATATGGAAACTCCCCAACAGATAGAAGATAGAGAGTTTCCATTCATAACTCAAGCATCCCATATAGAGGCACCATTCCTTAAAAAGGTATGGTTTGAGGATTGTAAATCCTACAATAAACATCGGAGGACAGTCAAAGCACATCTGTTGGGGAGTTTACTAAAAGAAATAGAGGTGATAACATGAGGAGAGAAGATATTGTTCCTTCCATAGGAGTAATATTCCTCTTGTCTGCATTTGTGAACATCTGGTTTCACACAAATGGTGCTTCATGGCTCCTCAACAATCTACCCCAATGGATATTTAGATACCTACCGGAAGTCACTCAATGGATAAGTGAACAGAGATTTACCTCACCATTTATTGTATGGATTCCGAGTGGTATAATGGCTCTCATTGGAGGACTTCTCCTATTTGGAGCTGGTTAATCCTAAGATAATCAAGGAAGAAATCGTTCTTTTTTTTCATTTCTTTTTTTCATTTACTAAAAATGTGTGTTCTTCTTACGTGAATAATGTGAAGTCCTTCTTTTCTTTGGTGGGTAAAAAGAGTCTCTACCAATATTGAATATTTCATCTTCTCTATCCGAATAATCTCTTTTATCTGATTCATTCTCCTTTTGTTGTTCGTTCCTTGATTTCTTATTCTTAACATTGCTCATTATAATCACCTTTGATAAAAACTCTGATCAATCACTCTATTTATTCGAGAATTGTAATTTTGACACGGTAAGAAATTTCATGTCTTGCATGAGGAAATATCTGGATTGAATTGAATGTTGATTTAACCTACATATCTGATGGAAAAACCACTCTATGAAATCTACTATCCAAAATGGTTACCAAGTAGCAAATGTTCTCAAAATTATATATAAAAAATCGTAACCTTTATAAACCGAGTAAATATTTAATTAAATAGGGAGGAAAATCTCTAAACACGAATTCCCTCCCACAGAAATGTTCACTTGTAACATGTAGTTCATCTAACTGCAAGTATATAAATCTTGTGTTTCTGAATTACAGTGGGGCGGAATTTGAAAAATGTGGGATACACCTCCCTCGAAAAGGCTTTGAGGAGGTGATACAATCAACAGATGGCTGAGATGGATTATAGCTATTGCGATTGCATTCGGTGTTGGCATAGTGGTTGACAACTTGCACAATCATGGACAGCTCATTCCATCACTGAAATTTGTGCAGAAAGCGATAGATAGACTCTTTGGAATAGTAATAGACCTTCTCCAATAAGGTTTATTATTTCTTTTTTTATTTTTTTAAATATGTAATTCTTTATTTTTATCTTGATTGAGTGAATAGTATTTTTATCATTATTATTTTTTTGTCAAAGAACATCGTATATTTCATTCATCCATCATTAACACAATATGCAAAATGAGAAGATTCTGTAGATTCATCATTTACTATATGCGATATAGTATTATTTTTCCTGTGCTCTGACGGATTTCATTTATATAGTAATGCTATTCAACTGATAATGGTAGTGAAAGCTGCCAATGAAGAAATGAAATAAATCGCATAACCCCACAGAGGGATTCCTGCAAGAAAAGCCTCTGTGGGGGGCGAAGGTGATCCAATATGTACCCAAAGAAAATCACCTCCACCGATTCACCAATTGGTGAGAGGGAATATAAAAGTATGCTCCCCGTTGGGAGCGGTAAGAGTTTTAGAGAGATTTCTGACCACACAGTCAGGAAGATAAAAAGAATAGTGTATCCTTTTCTGGAGCTGCCTGGACGGCATAATTTACAGTGGACTTCTGGTGAGATATTAGACGTAGTTGTGCAGGCTGGAAAGAGAAATACCTGCCTTGAAGACACGGTGAATAGTCTTAATCTACTGAAACCTAAGATTGTGAGGGGAATTGTCGTTCCGAGCTATCCAACCTCTGATACAGTCTTTAACAGAGCCAAGAAGGTAGACACGAGAGAATGGATCAACAGATATGAAGAGGCTAATAGGAAATTGCTTGAATCCGCCGTAAAGGCGAGAGTGTTCAAAGGATGGGTGGATTTAGCCATTGACATTCACGACATACCATTCTACGGGAAGAGAAATACAAGGGGAATCATAGGAACGAAGCGGAAATTGGGAACGAATTACGCATTCAGGTACATGACAGTGTGTCACTGCGCAGAAGGATAGATATACGCTTTCTGCAACGCCAATGACTCAATTATCTTCCACTCCAAAGACGCTGGAAGAGATGTTAGTAAAGGCATTGAAGTACATAGACGGTCATATTGGGGTAACATACGTGGATAGGGGATTCTTTAGCGTTCCATGCATTAAGACTTTTGAGAAACTTGGATTGAAGTACTTAATGCCCGCCATTAAGAACACCAAGATACAGAAGATAATCAAGGAAAACAGAGATTATCCCGTTGTCATGCCTTACACGTTGGGAAGCAGGAATAAGACTGTTGACATGACATTAATACTCATTGAGACTGTCAAGGAGAAGGGTAATGAGAGGAAGAAGGAAGTATATGCCTTTGTTACCAATTTAGCAGTAGATGCTGAGCAAATTGAGAAACTGTGTGAACTATACCGGAACAGGTGGACAGTGGAGACATCATATCGTATGCTTGGAGAGGTAAGAACCAAGACCACATGTAAGGATTTCTCAGTAAGGTGGTTCTTTGTTCTCTTTGGGTTATTAATTCGAAACGGGTATTACCTGTTCAATGCCGTTGTCATTGAGTATGGTCATGTTACGTTAATGACGTTTGCTGAGCTGATTGTTGATCAACATGTAGATGATTCTTGTACACTCTCGTGAGATTCACAATTTGATAATCATAGGCAAGTATCCTCTTTGAAAGGCTAAACCTCTTTTTGTATAAGATTTGTCGATTCTGGGATTAATTCTACTCGATTCCTTCTTTTCCCACTATTGAACAAAATAATATCCCTTTTTTCTCCTTTCGTAACGGCAATGGCCTGTGGTTTTGAGCCAATTCATGATCGTGTTTGTAATTGCTATTATGGATTTTCTTGAATATGGATCATCCCTTCTACTCTGGATTTCATCGCATACTTGTTCCTTTGTTAGGAATCTCTCTTCACTAAGTTTTTCGAAAATAAAATGATAAAGAGGGATCTTATTATTTGCAGAGTCATGGAAAATTCCTTTTTGTCCAGAATCGTCAGATTCTGCGTATTTTGCTCCTAACTTTGTAATGAGGATTTCCCCGTCTTTTTCCTCGATAAGATCTAGGTAACAAGCAACGTTCTTTTCCTGATGAATATCAGCACTATTTCGCTTCTCTTTGAGTTCATCCTTTGTGATTATTCCTCCAGATTCATACACCCTAAGGACAATGTCTTTGACCTGATTGTAGGTAGCATTTGGAATAAAAAACTCCTCTACTGACCTCCTTTTTCTTGACATAATTCTTTTTTTTAGAAGGCCATATTTTTTCAGAATCTGTTGTTCTGCGAACTTCTCATAAATGGTCTTTGGTGCCCATCTCCTCGCGAGAGGGATTTTATATTGATCATCTTTGTAATGTCTTTTCTCTACATATCCCAATTCAACTAATTCTTCGAGAGCTTCTTTGATCCACCCCTTTTTTGGAATTGGCCCGAACAAGGATTCATGATTAACAAGTATTATCTCATGGATATCATCGGCGCTTTTCCATACATATGTATCTGGTTCAGCTTCAGATGTGTGTTTTCTAATTAATCCTTGAAGATTTGTGAGTAAGTATGCCATTGTATACTCAGTTACGGGTTTTTCATGAATGAATTTCACTGACTCCATTGCATAAATGAAATCTCCATGAGATTTGGTCTGTAGATGGGGGATTTGTGTGAGTTTCTGACAACTTGATTGCGTTCTCTTCAAAGGCTCAACCTTGATAATCTCTCTGTCTCTTTTGTCTCTCTGAAACACCCAATACCATAATTGGAAATTATAGTCTCGTGCTAGCATAAAAGTCAGTTCTTTTCTTGAATTGGGAGGAAAGACCATTTCGCTGAATTTATGTTTGTCTTGATCATGGACTACAAAAATTATCTCATGTCTAACATAGTCTATGAGTTTCTCAAAGCAATTTTCTTTTTCTTGCATCTCTTTCACGAACATGTTAAAATATTCGTCTTCTCCTTGGCCAATACTCTGGATTTCTGTTCTTGAAATATCATGATGATTAGGCAGAGATGATTTTATTTCTATCAAGATAGCGAAATCGTCTTCACATAAGAAGGCCAAATCCGGCCTACAAACTCTTCTATTAACATTTTGTAGGGATATATCTTCTCCTATGAACTTCAGTCCTCTTTTTTCTAATTCTCCTTTGAGAAAAGTTGTGACACTCTTATTGTGTTTGTAGTTCTTGACTCTCCAATCTATTTCCTCGAATCTCTGTTCCATCTCTCTTTTCAAATCACTCTCATAATTGTCAAAAATGGAATCACTCCCCGATATCAATACTTTCAGGTTCACCCAATCTTGTTAAAATCAGATCACAGAATTCCGACAAGGAAGAGGATGACATCGCAGCTCTGGGGATTAGAGCTATGACATTATCAACAATATTCAAGTCGAAAGTTGAAAAATCTCGGTTATCGAGCACCGTTGCGGAAAAATATGGATTTGAAGAGAAAGACGTCTCACTTGAAAAGTTGGGTTTCTCAAGGACCTTTCTAATTAAGCAGATTTGACTTTCATTGAATCTGTTCTTGTACTTGAGGAAGATAGGCTTGATGACTACTTGATTGAGTATTTCATCAAATTTACGTTCTCTTCCTTTGAGTTTTTGGTTATTATTTTCCAATAATAATGAGATATTGTCAATGATATCTGATTTGAAGAACTGCAGGTCACCAGAATTCAGAGTTGATGAGCCGTCTCTTTTGATTGTTGTTCCGAGAATTAATCGATTCCTCTCGTCTCTACATAAAAGTTTCATAAGCTTGATTGCCTTACCCTTCAGTCTGCTTTCCTCGTGTTCTCTTTCCAAATAGTTTCGATTTGCCTCTTCTTTGTCAAAATGCGACAACCCTTTATCATTCTCTGCTCTTATCTCACTGATAAAAACTGTATTATAAAGCTCCTTCAACTTGTTAATTATCAAATCCATGTCTAGGTTTCTCAAGTAAATCCTGTGGACATGAGGATACAGAGAATTCAGGAAGACATCCAGAGTTGGTTTAATGTTTTCTATCATCTTTTCATCCGTGATTAGCAAGAAGATGTTGCTATTGACTTCTGTTGCTATGAAGAAACATCGAATGTGTCTGTCCACGCGATTGAGAGTCATCGTGTACAAATCATCGCCTTCCTTGATGATCGAAACATCAATTCTGGCATTTCTCTTCCTTATCTTGCTCCATTCCGGGATACCATATTTACTTATAAATAGGAATGCCTTCATTCCAGAAGTGGTGTCTTCAACATATTCTGTAGTGATAAAACTAAAGAGTCTCTCAAAGTCTTCAATTCTATACTTCTTGGCTAGATTCTCTAATGTTGAAGTTTCACCAATTATGCTAACCACCTATTCATTTCTTAATGAGATAGTTGTATTTTTAAATCTTTGGATGCTGATCTTTGTTGTAAACCAGATAATCGGTATTCGCTATGGGTGTGTGCCTAGCTTGATTTTTGGCTCTTTCCTTTATCTGTGTACCTCACTCGTTTCTTGCCCTCTGCCTAATCTCCTATTCCCTCTCCTCCTACTGCGTGTCTCAACTGCTCCCACATTTCTCTTTATGTCTTCGAGGTGCTCTTTAATGAATATGGCCGTCGTTCAACTACTGAGCCTCAAGTATGCCATTGTCACGTCCTGAGCAAATTTACAATCTCAAGCATTCTTACTTCTCTTCTGCTACTGTTTTGAATGCTCACTTCAGCAGGGCGTGCTGGTGTCCAAGCGGTGGCTTGGGATTTATACGCCAAATGAGAACGGATTGGGAGGTAACAACATGGTCAGTGAGCATCACAAAGTTTCCTGAAATCGCATTTTTCACATGATGTCACTGTGTCTTGAGTGCATACTCCAATTCCTCCTCCTTTATCAATGAAACATACTTCTCTCATGCCATCACCTCCACTATTCGTTGGTTTTTTAAGAATCGAGTGTGCAGAAATTATCTAAATGTCGATCTACTGTACCGGGCTCCTGGTGATGTACCCTTCTCTCGGAGGACTCCCAGCAATGTTCTTCATACCGTTACCAACCTATTCGTGGATACCCTGATCAGGTCGTGTCAAACCTGAGGTGTGACCTACCAACCAGCGCCTGCCCGACCAGTGGAATGTTTACTAATTTCTCTTGAGGAGATTAAAAAACAGATAGAAATTGTTTGGCATGCCTAACCAACCTTTAAAAGCATCAATAAGCGGTATCTGTCATGGAATCTCTCACAGAAAAAGAAAGAGCACATTATGGTTATCTGGAAGGTGCAGTGAGTATAGTGATTAATTTAGCCCTTTCCTTTGTCAAGTTCGGAGTTGGGTTTTACATAAATTCAATCGCGCTCATTGCAGATGGGTTCCATACCCTATCAGACCTCCTTACGTCCCTCGTAGTCATCATAGGATTCAAATTCTCCCAGCAGCCGCCGGATGAAGAACATCCCTTCGGCCATGGGCGCTACGAGGATATTGCTTCACTTATTATTGCAATTCTGCTGGCGATAGTGGGAGCTCAATTCTTCATCTCTTCAATTGAACGTCTCTATCGCCCCGAGATAGTCAAGGGTAGCGTTGTCTTCTTTCTGGTCATACTCTCGACTGCTGCCGCAAAAGAAATTCTAGCTCGCTATTCCCTGTATCTTTCCCGGAAGATAAATTCCCATGCCCTGCTTGCAGACGCTTGGCACCACAGAAGTGATGCTCTGGCAGTCATCCCTGTAGCATTTGGTATTCTTGCCTCGATTTACGGGTACTACTGGGTTGACGCCATCTCGGGTATGTTAGTCTCAGGCGTTATCGTTTATGTTGGCTACACCATAGCCAGAGATGCCTCCAGTACTTTGCTGGGGAAGGCTCCTCCTGATGACCTGATCTTTCAAGTAAAGAGACTTGCTTCACACGCAGGAATCACAGACATTCACAGTGTCAATGTGCACCACTACGGGGAGAGAAAGGTCATTTCAATGCACATACAGGTTGAGCCTATGGGATTGAAAGAAGCCCATGCCATAGCTGATGACGTGGAACAAAAGATTGAGGAGGAGCTCAATGCGTCAGCTGTGGTACACATCGATGGATTCACTGTGGATGAGTCCTTGAAAGAAGAGATTTCAGCTATTGTGGAGGCTCACAAAGAAGTCGTGTCTTGCCACGCTGTGGATGTAGGGCAGAAGATTGATTTCCATATTCTGGTGGATAAGAACATGGAACTGCGAGAGGCTCACCAGCTTGCCCACCATCTTGAAGATGACATCGCCAAAAAATTCAGAAAAGATGTGGTCATCCATGTAGAACCGTGTCCCAGAGTGTGCGATGATTGCAGCCTGAGATGTGACATGCGGTCTGCCTAGTAGCTCATCCATCGTTCTTTGGTTCAACAGAAATATTCATAAGACCCACCAGGTATTGATCTATAATGATCATCAAAAGACTGGAAACTCCTGAAGAGTACACGGCTTGTGAAAAAACCATGAAAGCGATCTGGAAATTTGATGATCGTGATGTCATACCTCATCATGTGCTCAAGCCGATCAACGAACAAGGGGGGCTTGTACTTGGGGCATTTGAGAACGGTACCATGGTTGGCATTCTGGTGGGATTCTTGGCATTTTACAAGGGAGAACTGCACCACCATTCTCATGTGACAGGTGTTCTGGATCGATACAAGGGAGTGGGATACCAGTTGAAGCAGAAACAGAGGGAATTCGTGATTTCCCAGGGACTGGAATTAGTTACCTGGACATTTGATCCACTGCAGAGTTCAAACGCATATTTCAACTTCGCTAAACTGGGCGTCGTGAGTAGCACGTACTGTGAGAACTATTATGGCGAGATGAGAGACTCTCTAAACAGGGGGCTGGTTTCTGATCGTCTTCTGGTAGAGTGGAGGGTCAAAGCGGATGACGTGGTGCGGCGGGTTGAAGGCACCTTCCAGCAACCCATTCTGGACAAGATTCCCCAGGCAGGAATTATCAATGAAACTGAGAGTAGGGATGGGATCAGGAAATGTGCGTCTCTCAACCTGAGGCTGACCAACAAGAGACTGCTTTTGGAAATACCCTCAGATATCAATAACATCAAGGAGGAGGACATGAGAATAGCTCAAGAATGGCGTGACATCACCAGACAGATATTTGAAACGTACTTTTCTGCAGGGTATTCTGTGTACAATGTGACATCAGAAATGAAAGACGAGGAGAGAAGGACTTACTACCTGTTGCGGAAGGATGTCCATGAAGATAAAAGCAATTGAGTTACGAGTTGTAGAAATCCCGTATATCTACCCTTTTGAAACCAGCTTTGGCAGGGAAGAGAGGAATCAGGAGATTATTGTGCACCTCTGCAGTGAGGAGATGGAAGGATTCGGAGAGTGCGTAGCCCTGGACAAACCCTCCTATTCCTATGAGACAGTGAACACTGAATGGCACATCTTGGAAGATTTCATTATACCGGAAATGGAATCTCGCGAATTCGAGACTCCCGATGATCTTCAAGGAATATTCAAGAGAATTCGAGGCCATCCGATGGCCAAGGCAGGGATAGAGGAAGCACTGTATGATCTCTATGCAACCCAGAAAGGGGTGTCATTATCACGAGTTCTGGGTGGAAATAAATCCACAATTGAAAGTGGTGTAAGTATCGGTATCGATAAAATGGAGACGCTTCTAAAGAATGTAGCTGAGAAATGGGCGGAAGGGTATAAGAGGATCAAGGTCAAAATTAAACCCGGGTGGGACGTCCAGGTTGTGAAGAGAATCAGAAAAGAGATGGGCGACATACCGTTGATGGTAGATGCCAATGCTGCCTACACGTTGGCCGACATGGACATCATGAAAGAACTCGACCAGTATGGATTGATGATGATTGAGCAGCCATTGGGGTACGATGATTTGTATGATCACGCCGTACTCCAGAAGGAATTGGCCACTCCACTTTGCCTTGACGAGTCCATTGAATCAGTCCGAGATGCAGAGATAGCTTTGAAGATGGGGAGCTGCAAAATCATCAATATTAAGCATGGACGGGTAGGCGGGTTGACGGCTTCCCGGAAGATTCACGATCTCTGCATGAAGAACAAGGTGCCTGTCTGGGCTGGAGGCATGCTGGAATTCGGCATCGGGAGGGCCACGAATATTGCTCTCAGTTCCTTGCCCGGGTTTTGCCTGCCAAATGATATTTCAGCCACTGACAGGTACTATCATCAGGATATTACTGACCCCTTCATGCTGAATCCTGATGGAACCATCACTGTTCCTGAAGGACCAGGAATTGGTGTGCACGTTCACGATGATGTGGTAGAGAAATTCACTGTAAGAAGGAAAGAATTCAGATTTTGAGTTACTGTGGTCCGCCTGTTGAGGAGGATACACCAGTCCCGGACACGGGAGTGCTTTTCATTTCTGGGATATCCCTTCAGCTCGGGATGCTCCACTACCATATGCTACGTTATGCAGATCATCTCAGCGATCACCTCTTGACTCGCCGTTCCATCAGGGAATTTCAGAGCAGTGATCCTGACACAGTCCTCGACAGTTCTGGTGCATCACTCGGCTGTCTCAGACACTACTGATAGGTTGCCCATTCTCACATTCTTGAGCCCCACATTTCGCACCACTTCATATGCAGATACCATCTCGTCGTAGGTGGGGGATCTTTCCGTCATCTTGAAGCTGGGAAAGTATGCCAGTATTGTGAAAGGTATTTCGGGATCAACGTCCACCAGGAGCTCTGCAATGTGCTCGATTTGGTCAATTTCCACCCAGGAAGGGATATACAATGTGGAGACTTCCAGAACGAATCCCATATGATTCATCTCCCACGGCAGCTCCAGTATCCGCTTGTTGGAGACCCCGGTTAGTGTCTTATGAATGGTATCCTTGAATGCTTTAATGTCCAACCAGAAAGAGTCCACACCTGCCTTCTTGAGGATATCCAGGTTCGCTGGAGTCAATCCGAACCCATTGGTCTCAATGAGAACATACAGATCTGTTTGTTCCTTGATTAATCTGGCACATTTTGCATAGAAGTCAGGACAGCAGGTTATGTCACCTCCTGTGAATCCAATGATGTTACGTGCTGGACCCCACCCCTGAGGCGAGAGGACGACTTGCGTGGGGTCCACAACACCTGGACATGACCGCGGCCTCACATGAGTGACGCACCTCCCACATCCTCTGCACATTGAAGCTCCGTGGAAGGCAGTAACGTGCTCCTTCTTCTCTATATAGGTAACCTGAAGTTCGTAGCCTTTGGCCAGGTCCAGAATGTCAGAAGGGGAGTACCAGTGTCCTGTGGCCACCTGGGTGAACTCGTGAGAGTGGCATTTCAGACACGTGAGGTTGCATCCAGACTGATACACAGAGAAGTAGTGTTCCGGCCTGGACAAGTGCGCACTCATCACCAGCCGGTGCACTGTTTCCTCTTTCAGCAGAGTAGCTTCACATGCAGGGACCATTCTGCTCCCCGTCTTTGTGAGACAGCTTCCTCTGGCATATCCCTGGCACTCAAGGTTGCACATTATCTTTCAATACTGGAGAAGAACATAAAGGTTTCTCATCTGGTTGATGATTGACGATGATTAAGGCATTTCAAAGCATGTTCAGGACATACAGTAATACAGAGACGACACAGGTTGCAGTAATCCATGTTCTTAATTTCCTTTTTATCAATATCAAAGATCAGGGGCCCCTTGTGACAAATCTCAACGCATTTTCTGCATTGTGTACAGCGGTCTTTTGCTATCTGTAGCTTCACGCAGATTCTAGGGGTCCCATCTATATAGTTCAGCCTGTTGACTGACAACAACCTGGTGGAACCAACCAGTGGACAACCTTTTTTAACCATGACAGAAACCACTATACATGGAGCAGCTGAAACTGGATGACTATGTAGCCCAAGATAGAGGGTTCGTTTCTCACCCTGCCATCAAACCCAAAACGGTGCGGGAAAGGGCATTTCAAATGGATATTGCTGAAAAGGCCAAGAAGGAGAACACACTCGTTGTTATTCCCACAGGACTTGGCAAGACAGTAATAGCCGTTTTGGTGGCAGCAGATGTAATGAAAAAGGGAAAAGTTGTCATGCTTGCTCCTACCAGGCCTTTAGTACTTCAGCATCAGCACTCATTTGATGAAATGCTGGTCATGAAGTCCAGCACTGTGCTCACTGGAAAGACTGTTCCAGAGAAGAGAAAGGATCTGTGGAGAGATAGTGAGTTCATATTCTCCACGCCCCAGGTAATCCGGAATGACTTGCACAATAGCCTGTACACCCTGGAGGACACAGCACTCATAATCTTTGATGAAGCACACCGGGCAGTCGGGGACTATGCATACGTGGAGATAGCGCAGTCCTATGTCAATCAGAGACAGGCGCCCTTGATTCTCGGATTGACAGCTTCTCCGGGTTCTCAGAAAGCAAAAATAAAGGAGGTAATGGAAAACCTCTATGTACAGAATGTGGAGGCCAGGGTACGTCAGGATGAGGACGTCATCAGTTATGTTAAGGACATCAAGATTGAATGGCATAAGGTTGAGCTGACTCCAGAAATGGAAGCTCTGAGAAGGAAGGTGGAACCTCTCCTCTACGAAAAGATTGAGAAATTGAACAATCTGGGACTTCTGACCTACAAGAAAAAGGAATATACATCCAAGAAGGATTTGCTGGATTTGAGAGGATACATACCCAGGTACCTCACAGGGTACCGGTCCAAATACCGGTTTGCCGCGTACTTGAATCAGGCAATGGCCATTTCTTTATATCACTGTCTGGAGCTTCTGGAAACACAGGGTGTTAATCCACTGCGGGATTATCTGAAACGAATGATTGAAGGCCCCTGCGAGAAACGTTCTGAGAAGATCCTTGTCAACGACGAGAGAGTTCAGGCACTGTACCGGGAGGTGCAGGCGTGTTCTGAGATATCACATCCCAAGTTACGGGCCCTGCGTGCAGTACTGGAGAGACAACTTTACACCAAAGAAGCTTCTCTCATCATTGTGTTTGCCCAGTACAGGGATACGATTTCTTCAATTCTTGAAGAGGTTCAGCCTATTCTGCATGCAAAACCTGTGCGATTCGTGGGACAATCATCCCGAACGGACAAGGGATTGAAGCAGGATGAGCAGAAAAAGATCCTGGAGGACTTTAAAAAGGGGGAATACAATATTCTGGTGGCAAGTTCAGTAGCAGAAGAAGGATTAGACATCCCCGCTGTAGATCTGGTGGTGTTTTATGAACCAATTCCTTCTGAGATTAGGTCGATCCAGAGAAAAGGGAGGACAGGGAGGTCCGAAGTGGGGAAAGTCGTCATCCTGATCACTAAGGACTCCAGGGATGAAGCCTATCTGTGGGCAGAGCGCAGCAGAGAAAAGAAAATGCAGAGAATGGTCAAGTGGTTACGAAGCCAGTAACAGTTACCGGTCAAAGAAGGGATTTTTCCCTGCTAAGACCAGAGGAATGCCAATGATAACATCTGCTTCTTCCAGGAATCCGAGTGCGTGAGCTGCAGTTCCTGCAGTATAAAAGAGACGGTTATCCACATTGAGAAGGCTAGCAGTCTTGGCTGCAGATCCCAGGGCAACTCCCAGATCCATCAGCTTGAAAATGCAATTCGGCCCTGTGAAGTCAGTTCCCTGGATTTTCTGTGTACTTCTGAGTTCCTGGCACGTTTTAAAGCCGCATCCACCACAATTGAGGTCAACAGGTTCTCCCTTGACTCCCACCAAGATTAGAGCCTGTGCCTTTTCTACACATATTCCATCTCTTTCAAAGAAGGCTGCCTTTTCCTTACGGGCTATCAACCAGTCAGCCACTTTCTGTTTTTCTGCGCCTGTCACTATGCAGGAGCAGATTGTATCCCGTCCTCTTGACTTAGGAGCAGTCCTGATGGAAGCCAGTATCAGCTTTGCAGCTTCCATTACTGCCTCATATTCCGTTGGTGATCCTGCTAGAATCATAGTTTTTCTCCTTCTGAGGTTATAAAAAGGTTTTCCCATGGGGCTCAAGAGCAGGTAAGGATTCCTAGTAGCCCTATTCGACTGCAACAAGCACGAGAGGGTCGCCCCAGGTTTTAATTCCTACGTCCAGCAGTGTGTATCCTTCAGGCATTTTCAGAACAATCGTCTTCTTCAATCCATCATTTTCCCGGTAGATGGTAGTTACCTTCTGCCATTCACCCTTGAGGAAGACATTCAAATCCACATTGCCTTCGCCCACGTCCAGGTATGTCAATGCCACCTCTCCTGAAGGATTGATCAAGTAGATGTGTCCCTGATCGTATAATTCACATCCTGATTCTACCTTCTGCCATGACGTTCCTATGAATACGGTATTTCCACAGGAAATGCTGGTCATGAAAGTCGTGGTAACAGATGCTGCCACAGTTATGGGCCGATCTGGACAGGACAGTGTAATCCGCTCCACATCAAGAGGGAGCCTGAATGCTACATGAACCATACTCTTACTGTCAGTCTGAGGAATCAGTGCCAGAAGGGAATCCCCTGTTCTCACTTCGATCTGTCCCAATCCTTCGTCTTCAAACTGGATATCCAGGATTCTGTCCACCGGAAAACTCAACAACCCGAGAGACACATCGAGCTCAGTGGGTGTACTCTGTTCTACGTTGACTTCACCCAGCTCCTTCAATCTGAAGGTTGTGCTGTATTCAAATTCACTGTTCACGTTGAAGATATAGGTATACCCATCTTGAAACACCAATTCATAGTTGGGACTCTCTGTCAGTCCATAGGGGTTCCACAGAGCGGCTCTCCATTTGGATTCCTCCAGAACATAGCTGGACAAAAATATATAATCTACGTGCCATTCCTTGAGATAGGCATGGGCTTCTTTAGAGTCCGGATATGCAGCAATTAGGAAGCTTTTCTGTTCTTTCTGAGCCAAGTTCAACGCTTTAACGTAATCTTTGCGGGCAAAAACATTTATGGAGAAAGCATTTACGGTGTAGGGAAAGACCACCTTTCTCCTGGTGAGACTTGGGATCCATGCAGACCCCGTCCCCGTCCACCAATCATTGAGTATGATACTCTCCTGTTCAGTCTGCAGGAGCCATATCATGCCCTTTTGATCATTCTCAAAAAACGGGGATGTGGTGGGAAACAGCTCTCCCCGGTCTGCCCGTGGGGTCTGAAGGATATATGAACATCCAGACAGCAGTAAGATTCCCGAAAGAATTACAGCTCCTGGCCTAGAGAAGTCTTTCATCTGCAGGAGGAAAAAGGCTCCCATCACAGAAAAGGGGATGAATAACTGGTCTATCATCCGAGGAGCAAAGAAAGTGTACCATAATGGGAATTCGATGCCCATTGCACTATTTAGGGCCAGAAAAAGGAATGTGACAGCCCATACACCAAAGAACAATCGGTATTTTTGTAGGAGGAAGAATCCCAGTGCGCCCACCAGGGTTATCCATATCCCAATGGTTCGAGGAACCAAGTCAGCAGAGAATCGTTGGAAGAAGTGACTTTCCTGTCTCACGAGATATTCCACAGATGAGAAATCTGCTTCTCTGGAAGGAATGTAGGCGGAAGAAATGCGCAGCAAGAAGGGCAGACAGAACACGGCAGCCAGCCCGATTATGAGAACGTAGTTGATCCAAGAACGAGGCTTCTTTCTCAGCTCCTGTACCAAGAGCACTGATAGAGGTATCAGGACCACAAAAAAGAGAAGGTGACTCTCTGCTCCTGCAGCCAGCAGCAGGGCCAGTACAGCCCATAACCTAAAATCCTTCCTCGAATTAAGATTGACTATCACCCCTATTGCGGCACAGGTCATCACATAGGCCAGTAATGTGGAATAATTGCTGAGAATGACACTGTTCAAAGGGGGGAGTGTGGAAAATACTGCAAGAACGCCTGCCAGAAGCCCCATTTCTGTGGAAAACATGGTCTTGGTAAACCAGTATATTGACAAGCACAATACAGCAGCAAGAAAGGAAGCCATTCCGAATATGAGATTGTTCATCCCAGAAAAGAGTTCGAGCTGTGCTGTGAGAATATGAACACCCAAGGGATAAATGATTGTAGGAATTTCGGGATACAAAAGGTATGTCTGGGGAACAGCTGCCTCCTGGACAATATCTTCAATTATCAGTAAATGGGCAATTGCGTCTTCTCCAGGCACCACGTTCCAGGTTGCCAACCCGAACAGGAGGGCGGGAACAAAGATGAGGAGAGACTTTTTATCAAGGCTCACAGTCTTCATCGCTTTGAAATCCGCTAAGAGAGAAAACGCTACAGCAGGGACGCTCAAACTGACAAGAGAGAAATGGGATACCATGGAAAGGAAGTAGCCATAGACGATCTGAAACCCCAGACCACACAGCACCGAGAAGACCATCTGGTCGACGAAATCTCTCTTGGGGTACATGGTGAGGGATATCCCTGCTCCAGGCAAGAGGAGCAGCACGAAGACAGCTGCCAGTTTCGCTTCAGGAGGTGCCAGAACAGTCACCACGATGCTGCAGAGAGCGAGTGTGGTCAGAAAGGGCTTCATTGTTGTGAATGGTAGGTTCTCCTATTTAAGAATTGTGAGTCCAGATGACTTCTTTGAGTCCCCTCAGCTTTCTCTGCCCTCATGACTTTCCTATTCCTGACCAGAATTCCTATTCGCAGGATATAGCGAGGATTGTGAGATCACTCTCCCAGGCAGAAACGCCAATATCCAGGAACGAATACCCTGTAGGGATAGGGATACTCACACATTTCACATTCCCGTCTCCCGTTCTCTCAAGGATGAACCTGCCCAGCTGACCACCACTGAGCAGAATGTTGAAATCCACATTGCCCGGAGCATCATCAAAGTAGGTTATGTTCACAACAGTAATCAAGGGGGAAAGTACATAGATGTGGCTGGTTGTGGCTGATGATTTGGCAACATACACCTCGTTGACCTGGCTCCACGAATCTCCCACAAGAACAACTTCATCAGACACTTTCATCCCGTGAAAACATGCCATCACAGCTACATCACTCACAGTGACAGGAGTTCCATGAGGAGTCAGCATCACAGCAGCACCTTCCTCAATTTCAACAGGAAGTCTGAAGTACAGGGTTTCCCACAGGCCAGAATTCGTTCTGGGTACCGTGGCCAGAAAGAATTCTTCCTGCTCTCTCACCAGGATGTCAAATGGGTCAAAGCCTGAATCCAGGAAGGTGATCCTCACATAGAGTGCAGGACGAAAACTCATGCTACCCCAGGCGATGATCGCCTGGCCATTTCCATCAAAGTCCACAAGAACAGGCTGGACATCGCTCTGCAGCATACCGCCTCCAGCCGGACAACGTCCAGTGAACCCCACAAACGTGGGAACCTCTGATATCCTGTAGGTATTTGAAAAGGTGAAGGAAGGCAAGACCTTGAAGAGATAGGTATCTCCTCTGTGGAAAACGAGGTTGTAGTTCAGGCTTTTCAGCATGCATTCAGGATCCCACAGGATTCTCCTCCATGCGACCTCAGGCCGTATATATCCTGATAAGAAAACGTAGTCCACCCCTTCCTCTCTTAAGAACAGCAAGGATGGCTCAATATCAGGAAGTGCTGCCACTAGGAAGGATTTTTTCTCCTTCTCTGGAATATTCAATGTTGAAACAGCTCCATCATACCTGTATAGATATGGAAACATCACCTTTCTTTCAACCAGGGGAAGTATCCAGGATGAACCTGTCCCCATCCACCAGTCATTGAGGATATAACTGTCAGGATAGGGTTCCAGAAGCTGCATAGCCTCCTGGTCATCCAGGAAATACTGTGAGTCTGCAGGAACAAAGGGTCCAGTGAGTAGGGAAGGGGTCTCGCGGACCACCGGCTGTGGTGTCACTGACATGAGCAAGAGCAGAAAGACAATGCTCCAGGAGGGCTTGGTGAGATGAACCAACCCAATCCCAGCGAGAACAGATAGGGGAATAGACAGGATTTTCAGTCCCTCTGCGCTGGAAATCATGGACCACACAGGAAATGAGAGCATGAACCCACTGATCAATGCTGCAGAAGCACCGAGACCGATCCAGCCGGCAAAGAAGAGGACATGCACTTTTCTCACAAACAGGAATCCCACAGCTCCAATGAATATTACCCAGATTCCTACATTAGCGGTGACAAATCCTGGTGTTCCTGCAGTCCCGATCTCCCCAGCCCAGTACGCGACTTCGTGGATGGAAGACGTCACATCGCATGACTGTCCCACAAATGGAATGAAAAACACGAAGAGACTGCCTCCGAAGACTGCCAGGGGCTTGATAGGTCGCCCCCTGTAACTGCGAAAGACACCGTACAGTGCAAGAACAAGAACTGCAGGAAGAACCACCACGAATGAAGTATGTACTTCGATTCCAGCAGCACAACCCAGCCCCACGAGAACTAGTTTTCTGGCACTGCATTGCTTTGAGGAATCTAGAGCCCAATACATGACAGTTCCTTGGATTACAAGAGATAGGCCGAGACTATACAGCCCATCCTGTGCGCAGTCTACAAGGGCAACTGAAGCAAAGAGAGCGCACATTCCTGCGGCCCATCCTGCCTTCTCTGAGTGAAGACTCTTTGCCATGAGATAGCAGGGAATAAAAGCAAGAGAACTCAGTATCACCCCACAGAGAGAATAAGAGTGCCAGTCTCCAGCCAAAAAAAGTACCTCATACACCAGAAAATGAAACCCCAGGGGAGTCTTCAAAGGAATCTCATACAGTGGATAATGAGAAGGTATGAATCCTGCTTCCATGATGGACCGAAAAGCAAAGAGGCCAGCCTGTTCCCCAGGAACTGCATGACCGGCCAAGACCACAAAGACCATTAGAGGAATCAGGAGGAGGCTGTCTTTCAGATTTAGATGTATATTTTGCCGGCTACGCATTACTGAGATGCTGCTGAGGACGCTGGGAGCCAAGAGAAGCCACAGGGTCAATTCTATCTGAAGAGCCCCCAAAACGTATCCATACACCACATGAACACACAGTCCTACCAGGACAGAGGTCAACAACGTATCGAGATTCAACGTCGGTTCCAGGTGCAGCAAGATCCCGGCCCCGGTGACAAAGAAGAGTCCCACCATCCATGCTACAATGTAAAAAGGGTATGGTAGTACGACACCTGCAAGAATACTCGATCCCAGAACTGATGCCAGAACGAGTCCAGTCCGCTGCACCATGATAGTTGTGGCTCCAGCACGTTTATATGGGTTGTGATACCAGATCTGGAATACCTGGATCCCCTTTCAGATGAGGATCACCAGCGCCATTCGGTTTATGAGGTCCTACTGGGGCTCACCTCTTTGAACAGTACTATCCCATCAAACGCTTCTGAGAGACTGGTACCGCATTCCAAAGGACAGTGGCCACTTGCCTGCCACGGTACCACCAGGTACGTAATTGTATGAAGATCCACATATGCAATCTCATAGTCTGCCCATATGTCAAAAAGCGCTTTCAGCGGAGTGTCTTTTTCCAGGAGCACGTCATCCATATAGAACCCTTCAGCACCGGCGTCAAACACGTGGTAATCGAGCCAATACTCTCCCGATGCTGCTGTCACGCTCACTGAATACACTGATGTTCCTGAATCTCTCAGGCGATCCACCCACGGATCACCCCAGGAATAGGTGCCCCTTACCTTGAATGAATGGTAGCGACCATACAGTGCCAGTAATGGTGCACGATCCACTTCTTTCAAAACGTTTTGGATGTTTTGGGCTATAGCTTCCTCACGGAGATCAAAGTCATTTTGTCCGCTTTTGAATTTGATTGAAGTCCGCACTGTCCGTAGTTCATTGAGAACTTTCTCATCCTCCGTTTCCTTTTCGAGGGCTTCCACTACTTCAAGCATTTCAGTTTCATCCCATTGTGCAAACTCCTGTACGGGGGGAATATTGATGGATTCAGCCTTCAGTTCTTCTCTGAGCTCCACCAGATGCATGTAGAAGTAGGTATACGGCTCAACACCCTGAGGGGCGATATCTAGGTCCACGAGATGTACCCTGATCTTTCCCTTGTCGGGTAACCCCTCATTCATTTCCCTGATGTATTCAAGAACGTCAAATCTGTCAGGCCTGTTCCATATTGTTGCGGGAAATTCTTCAAGTTCCCCCACAGCATAGGCATTGGCCTCTTCTTCTGCATGCTGGTTGACTTCCATAATGACATCGCGCAGACCACATGTCTCGTGAAGCATTTTCAGGTATGTAACAAACAGGAGATGTATTTCTCGCGTGCCATGAAGCTCTCCGATAACATAGACATCATGTCCTGATGTTGCCAGGGGCAGGGCAGTCAGATCGTTCGTCAGACATACTCCAGGATACTCTTCTACGAGTACGAAGTTTTTTTCTTTTTCGTGTTCCCGGAAGGAATCTATGCACCCGGTCACTATACATGCTGCCACCAGTATTGCAAGTATACTTCTGGATGAAAATCCCTTCATTCAATCACCATCCAAATTCCATATATGCTGAGTTGAGAGGGTGACAACCTCTAAATTTACTATACCTGTAGTAGTTAAATAATTGCTGGCTGGATAGTCAATTGATTCTTGTCACTCTTTGTGCCGATTCATGAATGCCTCCACACCGGTTATCCCATAGATATAAAAATGGGTGAAGAAATGAGAATTAATGGATGTGAAGAAGACCAAGGAGATGTTTAGACAGGTTGCATCCAACCAGCCGGAAAGGTACTTCGGAGTGGAAACGCTGAGGAATTTAGGGTTTTCCAGGCACCAGTGCACAAGGTGCGGCAAGTACTTCTGGAGCACATGTGAAAGAGCAGTGTGCGGAGACCCTCAATGCCAGGGCACCTTCCAGTTTGTGGGCAGAACTCCTTACCGTTCTCTTACGTACACTGAAGTATGGGATGAGTTCAGCGCCATGTTTGAGAAGTTTGGGTATACGCCCATCCAAAGATATCCAGTGGTAGCCAGGTGGAGGGATGATACCGATTTTGTGCAGGCCTCAATCTACGATTTCCAGCCCCATGTGGTATCAGGTGCTGTCGATCCTCCTGCCAATCCGTTAGTTGTGCCCCAGTTTTCCTTGCGATTTGTGGATGTGGAAAATGTTGGAATTACTGGCATCCACTACACAGGATTTGTCATGATCGGGCAGCATGCCTTTGAACCCCCCGAAGCCTATGATCAGAATGAATATCTTGATCACATCTATTCCTGGCTGACGCAAGGACTGAGAATCCCCCAAGATGAGATAATCTTTCATGAGGACGGCTGGGCAGGAGGAGGAAATGGAGGAGCCTGTATGGAGTATTTCTCAGGGGGACTGGAACTGGGAAATCAGGTATACATGTTGTATACCCTGACTGAATCAGGGTATGATGAATTGAACCTCAAGGTGCTGGACATGGGGATGGGTCAGGAACGAAACACATGGTTTTGCTCCGGGCTGTCAACATCGTACGATGCTGTTTTCCCCACTGTCATGGACATGTTGTACAAGATGACGGGGTTCAAGCCTGATCGTCCATTAATGGATAAATTCGCTCCCTATGCGGGATTATTTAATATAGATGAAATTGATGACGTGAACCAAGCATGGAATCACACGGCTCGCATTTTAGAAGTTGACCCAGAATTTCTCAGAAAGAGAGTTGAAAATCAGGCAGCTTTATACTCTATTGGAGAGCATACGAGGGGACTTTTAGTTGCCCTTAATGATGGCGCCCTCCCTTCAAATATTGGGGGAGGATATAACCTCCGTGCTTTACTGAGGCGATGCCTGAACTTCATTCAAACATACGGCTGGGATATTTCCCTGGAGAACGTATTTGAAGAACATGCCCGGTATTTGAAGCCGCAATTTCCTGAATTGACTGAAAACCTGGAGGATATCTACAAAATTATAGATGTGGAGAAGAGAAAATACAGGAAGGCACGCATAAAAGTGGAAAAAGAACTTGAAAAGGCACTTTCCTCAAAGAAGATTACTCATCATAAACTGGCAGAATTGTACCAATCTCACGGCGTCAATCCAGAGTTGCTGGAGAAAGCAGCCCAGGAAGCAGGGATTTCATTCTCCATACCGCGGTTTGAAGAAGTCGAGAAGGCTGCCCCCATATGTGAACAGGAGCCTGCAGTATTTCCGCCCTATGAAACAGAACCCCTGTACTATGAGAACGAGAAGATGAGGGAATTCACTGCCACCGTCATAGACAGCTGCGACACACTTGTTGTCCTGGACAAAACCGCATTCTATCCCGAAGGAGGCGGTCAGGAACATGATACAGGATGGATTGATGATAGAGAAGTCGTTGATGTGTTCAAGGAAGGAAAAACTGTAGTTCATCGTCTGAAGGAAGGAACCATTAAGAAAGGAAAATCTGTTTCTTGTAGAATCAATGGAGAAAGAAGGGATACGCTTACGAGACACCATACAGCAGCCCATCTAATCAACGGAGCCTGTCGCAAGGTCCTGGGTAACCACGTGTGGCAAGCAGGTTCTCATATATCGGAATCATGTGGGAGACTGGATGTTACACACTACGAAACCCTGACTTCACAGGAGCTTCACCTGATAGAGAAGATTGCCAACGACATGGTTCTCAAGGGAATCCACATTCAGAAGATGTTCCTTTTTCGCAATGAAGCGGAAAGAGAGTACGGGTTCAGGTTATACCAGGGAGGTGCTGTACCGGGAAAAGTCTTGCGGGTATTGAACATTTCTGGGTTTGACGTGGAAGCTTGTGGGGGAACCCATGCAGACAGCACCAGTGAAGTAGGGTTTATTAAGATTGTGAACTTTGAAAAGATATCGGATGCCGTTTTGCGGCTGGAATTCACTGCAGGATTGACAGCTTTGAAATGTGTGCAAGAAGATGCAGATATGCTGCGGGAAATAGGGGAGATTCTCCGGGTTGAAAAATCGCAGGTGGTGAAAACTGCTCAGCGCTTCTTTGATGAATGGAAGATGAAGTCAAAGGAGATTGATACTTTGAAGCGAGAATTGTCTCAGATACGGAAAATACGACTCAACGAGTGCTTCACAGAAGAAGGGGATATTCTCTTTCTGGAAGAAGAGGTGGAAGGGGACAGAGATGTGTTGCGGGAAACCGGGCTCAGCCTGGTGTGTGATAATGGGGTAGTAATCCTTCACAATGAAAAAGGTGATCTGGTGGTCTTCTGTGGTAAAAAAGCTGTGGAGAAGGGATACAAAGCCAATGAACTCATCAAGAAGTATGGGAGAGGGGGAGGGACTTCTGATTTCTCTCAGGGTATCAAGGAAAAAGAATGATCAGTAACAGTTTGACATAGAAGGAAATAAAGTAAAAAATAAAAGATCAGGCTTTATGGGCCTTTATCTCCTTTTCAATGACCCTTCCGAGCCGTTTTATCCCCTCCCTGATCTTTTCGTTTGATGCATATGAAAAACACAACCGCATGGTATTGGTCCCTGATCCGTCCACGAAGAAGGCTGCGCCGTGAACATAGGCCACCCTTTCTTTGATGGCTTCTCCGATCATGACCTTGGTGTCGATGTATTCTGGAACCCTGGCCCACAAGAACAGACCTCCATCAGGTCTTGTCCATGAGCATCCTTCAGGGAAGTACTCTTCCAGACTCTCCAGCATGACATCTCGTTTCTCTCGATAGATTTCCCTGATCTTGTTGATATGGTTCTCGATTAGATCCCTGCGACAGTACTCATAGAGAATACGCTGCACAAAGGAATTGGTACACAGATCAGTACTCTGTTTTGCAATGACGAATTTTCGAATGAACGTCTCGTGCCCGATAATCCAGGCCAATCGCATTCCGGGTGAGAAAATCTTGGAGAAGGTGGACGTGTAGATTACTCTCCCCTCATCATCGAATGCTTTGATTGCCTTCACAGGATCACCAGAATATCGGAGATCTCCATACGGATTATCTTCCATGATAACGAAATCGTAGTCATGGGCCAAGTCCACCAGTTTCTTCCGCCTCTTCTCGATCATGGTCACTCCAGCAGGGTTCTGGAAGGTGGGTACGGTGTATACCAGCTTGGGAGGATGGTTCATCTTCTTGATGGTATCCTCCAGCTGGTCCATCATCAGTCCTTCGTCATCCATCTTCACCGCAGTAAACGAGGCCTGGTATGCCCGTATGGCTCCCAGTCCTCCCAGGTAGCTGGGAGCTTCCACAATGACCACGTCATTGGGATCAAGCAGTATCTTTGATACGATGTCCAAGCCCTGTTGAGACCCACTGGTGATGACTACATTGTCCATAGTTGCCTCAATGCCTTCTTTTTTCGACCAATACGCGCAGTATTCCCTCAGTCGATTGTATCCTTCAGTTGTACCATATTGCAGTGCTTCTTCAGCAGCAGTGAGCATGATGTGTGTCGTAACCTCTGCAATATCCACAGTAGGAAACGATTCAGGACTGGGGAGTCCTCCTGCAAAGGAGATGATATCCGGTTGTTGTGTTAGCCTGAGCAATTCACGGATTTCAGAGGCCTTCATTCCTCTGGCCCTTTCCGAGTAGCGAGATTCCCATTCCATGTGAACACCCTATGTTCTCCCTCCCCCATGCATTTAAAAGGCTTTTGTTCTCCTCCGTATACTCATGCGGGGAATTGGAAATCGGTGAATCAGCCCCACAATCGGCCAATGTGACGTTGTGTTCTCTAACCTTTAACCCATACTTATTTATTTACCGCATAGAATTACCGTGCATGCTAACAGGGATACACATCCTCCTCACCTATGCGTGTAATTTTGAATGCGATCATTGTTTTCTGTACTGCAGCCCGAAATCTGTGGGAACGTTCTTGCTGCAGCAGTTGAGAACTCTGTTCGAAGATGCGGAGAGAATCACGTCTCTAGAACAGGTATATTTCGAAGGAGGCGAACCTTTCCTGTACTTTCCTCTCCTGGTGGAAGGCGTCCGGATGGCTCATGCCATTGGACTGAAGGCAGGGGTAGTAACGAACGGCTACTGGGCAACATCCGTTGAAGATGCAGCTTTGTGGCTGGCTCCACTCTCTCAAGCCAATCTTTATGATTTGAGTGTAAGTGATGATTCATTCCATTATGAAGATCAATTGAATCCAGCTAAAGCAGCTGTGGAAGCTGCTGAAATGGCAGGCATCCCTGTGAGTACAATCTGTATTGAGAAGCCAACAGTGAAGACGGACAAAGACCAAGAAAAAGGAGAACCTGTTGTGGGTGGTGGTTGCATGTTCAGGGGGAGGGCTGTGGAGAACCTGGCCACAGGGTTGCCCCAGAGGTTGTGGCATCACTTCAATCAATGCCCTTACGAGGATCTAGAAGACCCAAAGAGAGTTCATATAGACCCTTTTGGCAATGTGCACGTCTGTCAGGGCATATCAATAGGAAATGTGTGGGAGACGCCTCTTTATCAGCTATTTGAAGAGTATGATCCTTATGCTCATCCTGTAGTCGGGCAGCTTATTCGAGGTGGCCCTGCCCAGCTACTCCGAGAATACAAGGTGGATCATGATGATGTGTACGTCGATGCCTGTCACTGCTGCTACTGTGGAAGGCTGGAATTACTGGATCGGTTTCCCCAATACCTCACGCCAAAACAGGTTTATGGAAAGAACTAGATAAGAAAGGAACATGAGGAGGCCACTCATTTGGGTTCGGTGAAGATGGCACAGATCTTGCAGTGATGTCTCAGATAGGATCGTAATATTTCTCGAATCTGAAAGACCATGCGTGGGATTGATGTACAGTAGATATATAGGACCGATTCTTTACCCATATACCCATATACCTAAAACCTTTTAAGAACTTCCAATAACTAAAGAACATGGAGAAGGAGTACCTGCACTGGTCCAAGGTGGATGAAGCGATTTGGACATTGGCCGATTACGTGAGGAAAGACTACAAAGTGGACATTATCGTGGGAATAGCCAGAGGAGGGCTGATTCCTGCAGTGCGAATGTCGCACATCATGGATAACATTCTCATGCGGGTGATGGACGTCAAATTCTATACTGATGTTGAACAGCATACAGAGCTACCTGAGATTACCGTCCCTTTGACTGAGCCCATAGAGAACAAGAATATTCTCATTGTTGATGATGTGGCAGACACAGGAAAAACTTTGAAGGTGGTGAAAGAAGACATCCGGAAGAAGGGTTGTCGCGACGTGCGCATTGCAGTGATTGCCAAGAAACCCCAGAGCATTGTAGACCCTGACTACTATATCTTCCAAACTGACAGATGGATAATATTCCCCTGGGAGAAAATGCCTGTGTGTAAGAAGGTGACTCCATGAGAAGCTTCATTGCTGTGGATCTGGCAGAAGAGCTGATTCCCACAGTAGTTGATATCCAAACCCATATCACAGAGGGAAAGATAAAATTTGTCGAACCTGAAAACCTGCATTTCACCGTGAAATTCCTTGGAGACATCACTGAAAAGAAAGGGCACGATGTGACAGTCAAACTCAAAGAGATATGCAGTGCCTTCAAGCCCTTTCCCATTACTTTGAAGACAGTGGGTGCTTTCCCCTCTTTGGATTACATGAAAGTGGTCTGGGTGGGCGTGGAAAGCGAAGAGTTCTTTTCTCTGTCCCGACTGGTGGATTCCGGCATGGGAAGACTGGGGTTCAAGCAGGAACGAAATCTTGTTCCCCACCTGACCATAGGAAGGGTGAAATTTCCTGGAAATAAGGCAGTCCTGAAGACTCAGGTGGAAGCACTAGCCGAGGTACGCGTGGGAGACATGATGGTGGACACCATACGACTCAAGAAGAGTGAGTTAACGAAGAAAGGTCCCATATATACAGATATAGAGGAAATTCGGCTATGAAAGAAGTGTTGGAGAAGATTCGTCCCACAGAAGAAGAACGAAAGGCTGTTGAAAAGGTAATTAAAGAATGTACAGTCATATTGGAAGACAGAATTGATGAAAAAGGGTTGGATGCGGAGGTTTCTCTCCAGGGTTCAATGGCCAAAGACACCTGGATCTCAGGTGATAGGAATGTCGATATGTTCCTCGTCTTTTCTCATGACTATTCTGAGAAGGAATTGAAGACATATGGATTGGAGATCGGTGTCCTGGGAGAGCACGAGATCGCCTATGCAGAACACCCGTATGTGAGGAATTTTGTTGAAGGATACGAAGTGGATGTGGTTCCAGCCTACAGGTTCAGAGAAGGGATCAGAAGTTCGGTTGATAGAACCCCCTTGCACACAGAGTACGTACTCACTCACCTCAATGACAAAGACCAGGTGAGACTTCTCAAGAAATTCACCCGTTCTATCGGGGTGTATGGGTCTGATCTCAAGGTTCAGGGGTTATCGGGGTATTTGTGTGAGCTTCTTGTCATTAAATATGACACCTTTACCAGGGTTTTGGAGAACATGAGCACTGCAAAGCAGGGATGCTGTCTGCGCCTGGGCGTGCCTCCTTCAAAGGAGTTCACTGAACCTTTGGTGTTCATAGACCCAGTGGATCCAGAACGAAATGTGGCTGCAGTGGTGTCACTGGAGAATTTTACCAGACTGGTGTACCATGCTCGAGAATTCCTGAAGAATCCCGACCCCTCTTATTTTTTCAGAGAACCGGAATCCTATGCACGGATAGCAGGAACTGAATTGTACAGAATCGATTTTCAACTAGATGTTATAGATGATATTCTTTTCCCTCAATTGAGGAAAACCAGAGAATACATGGTAAAGACACTGGAGCACCAGGGGTTTCGCGTCTTCAATACAGCCGTATTTGACAGAGGAATCATCATAGAACTCTCTGTCTTTGAGTTACCTCCCTCAAGAAGACACATGGGTCCTCCAGTATTTGAGAAAGAGCATTGTGAGCGGTTCCTCCACAAACATGTAATGGCAGGTGTGTGTGGAGACAGGATCTATGCCATGGTTGACAGAAAGTACGTGAGAGCGGAGGATCTGCTGAAGGATTTGCTCAGGAGTAGGCAGGGATTCGGAAAGGATCTGATCACAGCACAGGCAAAAATTACCCTGGTTCCAGGTCATGTTCGTGTTGTTGTCTACTGAAACTCTTCTACGATTTCTTTTGGAATTGTGTTCGTCTTTCAATGTTCTTCACAGATACGATTCCTGATTTCAGTGGAAGAATAAGGCAGCCTCTCAGGTAATTGTTTCACTGTAATGGCCAAATTTCGTTCTTTGATCTGCGATTTCACCCATTCATAGTCTTGATCAGGACCAAGGAACAGGTAATCAGGCGAAATATCTTCTATGGGTCTGAAGAAGTCTTTTTCATCACCAAGAATTGCTTTCATCACAGGTTTCAGAATCTGTACCATCTTCAGTCTTTCTTTCTCATTGAAAACGATTTTCGTTTTGTTGATGTTGCAATCCCTCGCTATGATGACATAGAGATCTCCCAGGGTTGCAGCTTCTTCGAGCAGGTACACGTGTCCAGGGTGTAGTATGTCGAAGGTTCCAGCGACAACGACGATCATATCTGTGGGTACCCAGCGGCTCTTTTAAAGATTGCTGGAATCCCCTCATGGAGAAGTATGAATGGCGTCCATAGAAGTTTCATTTTTTCGTTCCTGAAGTACCTGATTGATATTTACTGGGAGATTCAATCACCATATGAGAGACATGTCTCAAAATGATTTTGAAGGAGAAATAAGCAAGACTGTTCTCATTTGGCATCAGTTCAACGAACTGAGGGGGAATATCTTATATTGAGACGGTGAAACCCGTTTTCACTGTTTTTTTCATATATTTATTTATTCAATGAAAGGTGATACCCTCATAGATGATATGCAGGAGGAAAGAAAGATGGCGAGAAAATCAAAGGTTGAAGACCTAACAGATCTCTTGAAAGACTTGGAAGCTACAACTCCTGATATTGAAGCTTCTGCTGTCGTTTCTGTGGATGGATTGATGATAGCGTCTGCTCTACCCCGAGATGTGGAAGAGGATAGAGTGGCTGCCATGTCTGCTGCAATGCTATCACTCGGAGAGAGGACAGCCAAGGAGCTGGCCAGAGGAGATTTGTCAGAAGTCTACGTCAAAGGAGAGGATGGATACATAGTGTTGATGGCATCAGGTGAGAATGCCGTCCTGACTGCTCTGGCAAGAAAAGAGGCCAAACTAGGGCTGGTCTTTTTGGACATGAAGAGAACGGCAGAAGAAGTAGCTACCCTGGTGTAGGTGAGTTCATGAATGAAGAGAAGATGATTGACAATTTTTTGATGAAAACCTACCTTAAGACGATCCAAAACATTGTAGGAATAAATGGACTCAATTCAGTCCTGAACTATTCTCACCTACAGAAGTATGTCGGCAGTTTTCCCCCAGACAACGGGAAGCTTGAGGTTCCCGTGACAGATGCACAGACGTTGTTTGCTGCCCTTTATGAGTTATTTGGAGAAACTGGCACGCGCGCTCTTTCACTTCGAGTGGGCCGTGAATTTGCCCGTGAAGGAATAGAGGGACGTTCAGCAATGGCCAAAGCTTTGTCACTAGCGGCCCGTCTCATTCCAGAAGAGAAGAAAATGAAGATGTTGCTGGACAGAGTTGCCGAACAGACGGACAAGATGTTCACTTCTCATTCCGATCTCCCGGAAGTAGAAATTCAGGAACACGACGATCACTTCCTTTTGATCCACAGGGATCGCTTCGAAAGCGATGGGCGGAAATCTGACAAGCCTGTCTGCAATATCTACGTAGGTATGCTTGAGTATTTCATGTACTGGATTTCAGGAGCGAGCCATGAAGTCAGAGAGATCGAATGCAGAGCAATGGGAAATCCTGCAGATGTATTCAGAATCTCAAAGAGTAAGAGAGAGAGTCTCTCATAGTTCTTCCTTCTCTCTTTTGAAAAACCAAGATGAAATGGTGATCACATGATCAGGATGCGAATCAAGAACCTGGATGATTTCAAGAGACTGGTTAGAAACAGAGGCACAGTCTATTTCACCAGAAAAAACGAAGTAGATTCAGAGGAATATACCTACTATGTATTATTCAAAGACTCAGGAGTTGACACTGTGATCGCCTACGGATCGGACGAACCTCTCAAGTTTACTGAGGGGTTCAATCCCGAAGAATCGGAAGGGATTAATATTACCTTTCTTGTGGAAATTGAAGAATTGACTTCTTGCTGCATGGGGGAGTCTTCGTGATAAACAGAGAATCAACCAGTCTATCGGCCTTTTTCTTGGGGCTCAAAAGAGATACGAGAGGGGTCCAGCAGGTTTTTATCTTTCCCAAGTCACAAGAGAAGGACGAGTCCTTATTTCATCGAAATTTGAGATACCTAATCCTTGCTTTGTCTGATAGAATTTCACTCCAGCAAATATGGGTGGAAACTACTCATTCTTCCATCGTGGTGCGAGTCACTCGCCATTTTGTCCTAGGTGCTGTTCTCAATGAGAAAGCGAATCTGGCACTGGTCAGTGCTCTTACTGGGAGAATTGCCTCCAAAGTTGATTCGTACTTTGACAGTTTCCGGAGAACAGACACCAGGATACTGGAAAACAGAATACAAGACAGGATAGACGAAACCATGGCAAGTAGCCGCAGTACAGGTACCAGTAGATTGGAGTTACAGGTTGATGGACTTTCGATTTCGGGAACAGTTGTCGTGACAGTACCGTCTCAAGAGGAAGTTTCTACTATGAAAGAGAGAATTCAGGGCATTGTTGAGGAGGAAGTTCCTTTTTTCTGCGAGAATAAAGTTAGTGTCGATATCAAGACCGAGATAGCTTTATTTCGAATTAGGGGGTTGACAAGACAAACTCTCTCCAAGGTTATCCAGAGGATACAGGGGATGTAGTATGCAGTTGAAGATCCTCATAACAGGTACATACAATGCAGGAAAGACGCAGTTCATTCAGTCTATCAGTGAGATTGAACCAGTGAAAACGGAGAAGAGAATTGTCTCTCACTCTGGAAACGAAAAAGAGAAAACGGAAACGACCGTGGCCATGGATTTTGGAAGGATAACTATTGATGATGAAATCGCCCTGCATCTCTTTGGCACTCCAGGCCAAGATCGATTTGATTTCATGTGGGAGATTCTGTCTGAAGGTATCCTGGGTTATGTAGTTCTGGTGGATAGCAGTGATTCTGAGAGCCTTGAGCAAACCAGGAGGATACTAAAGTTTTTTGAATGTGTGAACGCTCCTTTTGTGGTGGCTGCCAATAAACAGGACGTGGAGGGGGCTGCGGATCTGGATACGATCAGGGACAAGCTCAGTCTTCCAGAAGATGTTCCATTAATTCCCTGTGTCGCACTTGAGAGAGAAAGCGTTAAACAGGTTCTTCTATCACTTCTATTCAAAGTCAGTGATCTTCTGGAGGAATAAAATCGGATTTAGTTGAAACCGTGACCATTAACCGATAAATCATTGTTATCATCTCTTTATTATCGGAGCTGACTCCTCTTAGGTGGGATCATTATTTTGTTCAATATATAGAAGTTCCTGCCTGCCTCCAAGAACTGCAGGTCCACTGTCTGGATCTTGCTCGCTGGTTCCTCATTGTCTGGAGAGGGTGATTCCCCCATGGGTGGAAGATGGTCGCATATCGGAGCTTTCAGACATTTCAGGGGTATTGACGATTTCTCTTTCAGTACTTCTATTTCGGCTCATCTACTATAAAATAACATACAACCGATAAGTTTATAAATACATTTATTGTTAATAATAACAGATACAGCACATAAATACTGAATAGGAAAACAATCTCAAGAGGTGTGAAAAATGAATGGAACTGAATTGTTCTTGTATGAACTGGGAAAGCAGAAAGTGCAAGAGGCCATTGAGAACTCTGAAAGAAGGAGAATGTTCACAACCCAGAAATCACGATCATCCAGATTCTCACTGAAAAGGAAATGGGATCTTTCGTCAGGATCAGAGTGCACCTAAGTCTTCTCTTTCTTTTCCTATTTTCTTTCCTCAGACAAGTCCTGAATGGCATGTTAGTGTATTGTCGAGATGAACTGTTCTCAATTTCATTGAACAAGGAAGAATTGGAAAAGTGATTCAGAATAGTAATTCGACCCTGCGATGGTGGTTCTAGTTCGCTGCCTGACTCTCTACGTGATTCTCAAACTGGTTGATCGATGCTTTCACTCTCTTCACTAGGACGTCTTTTCCTTCACCAACCATGGCATGATCAATGACTTCACCCAGTGTTTTCACAGGAATGATCTCGATTTTTTCCAGATTACTTCGGCTCAACATGACTTCCCCAAGGTTGGCATAAGGTATCAACACTTTCTCAATCCCGGCCTCAATAGCTGCCTCAATCTTGGCATTCACAGCACCAATGGGCAAGACTTCTCCTCGTACAGACAATGAGCCAGTCATGGCAAGATTCTGCTTTACAGGCAATTCTTCCAAGGCAGATACTACTGCTGTAGCAATGGATACACTGGCTGAATCTCCCTCCACCCCTTCGTAGGTTTGCAGAAATTGAATGTGTACATCAAATTGGGACATGTCCTTTTTGGCATACTTCTTTATCAGGGCAGATACATTGGCGACTGCTTCTTTGGCAATCTTCCCCAGTTTGCCGGTGGCAATGACTTTTCCTTCTGATCTACTGGAGGCCGGAGGCGTTTCTGCTTCAATGGGAGTCAGAATGCCAGATTCCCCCGATCGTCCTATGACTGCCAGCCCGTTGACTCGGCCGATCTGCAGCCCGGCTGTCCGCATCACCTGATATTCCTTCTTTTGTTCTATGTATCTATCAGCTATTTGATGTTCAAGTGTACGGGCCAGTTTCTTCGATCCCACAATGTCATCAGCATCAACATATTTCTTACCGTTCTTCAGGGCCAGGTCCCCTGCTGACCTCACCAGTCCACCCAGATCTCTGAATATGCAGGTCAAATGTCCCTTCCTGCCCGATTTTCTCCTGCTTTCTCTCAAGATCTCAAGGACAGCTCCTTTTGTAAAATGAGGAATCTTTCCGTCTTTTACGACTTCTTGAGCCACAAATTGAACGATCTTCCTTCTATTCTCTGGCGTATCCGGCATGGAATTATTCATGTAGATTTCATATCCATATCCTCTGATCCGGGACCTCAGGGCAGGATGCATCTGGTTCACGGTCTCCAGATTACCTGCAGCCGCCAGCACAAAATCGCAAGGGACGGGACTGGTGTGCACCATGGCACCAGAGGACATTTCCGACTGCCCTGTGATGGCGAATTTCCTGTCCTGCATGGCAGTCAGGATCGCCTGTTGCATGTTCACCTTGAGAGTGGATATCTCATCAATGAACAACACACCTTTATGCGCCTTATGGATCATTCCGCCTTCAACCCTCTCGTGGGCAGGAGTTCCCAGACCGCCACTTTGAAAGGGATCGTGTCTCACATCACCCAAGAGTGCTCCAGCATGGGCACCTGTGGCATCCACGAACGGGGCATGTTCTCTGTCTGAATTATCCACCAGCACTTTGGGAACCATGACTGATGCCTTGCTGCGCACAGACTGCAGCAAGAATACCATCAACATCATAATCAGAATGCCCAGCAAAATGGTGTTGGGTTCTAAATTGGAACGAATCACCAGATACGCTATAATTACACCCATGAGCAGAAAGAAGATGAATTTTGACCCTTCCTGTTTTTTTGCACTTTCTCTGTCTCTTTCCACGATTTCGCGTGCCTCTCCTGCACGTACAGTGCGTATTCTGGGAGTATTGGGATCTTCATAATTGGGATATGCAATTACATCCTGGAGCTCTTCCCGAGGAAGCAGTTCAGCCATCGCCTGTCCCAGCATGGACTTGCCATTGCCGGGATCACCTATCAAGAGAACATTTCGTCTCTGTTTAGCAGCTATCTTCACAAGTTCCACAGCATGCTCCTGCCCAATAACCTGGTCAATCAGAAAATCAGGTATAGGGACAGTCCGGGTGGTTTCAAAATCAACACCCAGGTCTTCCAAATTATGTTCCTGGACGAGTTCCAGTTCTTGTCCCATGGCCGAACTCGCTGGGGCAAACTTAAAAATTTATCGGTAATTATCCGATGTAGGTACATAGTCTCCATAAGATTTTTGTCCTGTTTCTTGTCGCCCTATAACAAAAGACAGGATGACTTAAGGCAAGGTGAATTTTAAGTGGGTAGATTCTGCCCGTGATACAGTATGCTGATACTGCAGCATCATCTGTCCTGAGGTCTCGACTCTAGTGGGGGACATGCGGAGTGGTCATCTGATGGATGGCGTCATGGCAATGCGGGCAATAGGACTGTGGTCCTGCCCGTGTGTCAGGAAATGCTTTTATGGTGCACGTCCATCCTGGTGTATGAGGCTCCTGTTTTACCTTTCTGGAGAACATACTGGAATGGCAGAGGCAGAGGTGAGAGCCCTATTCGAGACCTATCACATCCCGTGGAGGTGTCTCCTTCTTGAGCATCAGGTGGCAATCTATGAGGCTGAGATTTTTCCTGGATTATCGAGACTGTCCATGACTCACAAGATTCTATCTGTGGATTTCTCTCTTTCAAAGCAGCCCTTCAGGGTGCGGGTGAAGAAACTCCTCTCTGAGGCAGACACGTTACAGCTGGAAAGGGAGATTGCAGATGATCTTCAGAAAGAGTACGGCAGAATTCCTGTAGATCTCGAAAATCCAGAACAGGAAGTGTACTGTATCTTGCAGAAAGGAAAACGGTTTCTGGGACAGACTGTTATGGATTTTCCCTATTCCTATGAAGGAAGAAAGCCACATTACAGGCCGTACTTCCATCCTTCTTCTGTCCATCCCCGAATAGCCAGGACCCTCGTGAACCTGGGAAGGTGCAGCCGTGAGGTGCTGGATCCCTTTTGTGGGACAGGAGGAATTCTCATTGAAGCAGGGCTCATGGGACTGGAGGTGAAAGGTCTGGATGTTTCAGAACATATGGTAGCAGGAACACGGACGAATCTAGAACACTTTGGGATTAGAACTCATAGAATATTCCAGGGCGACGCCACCCGTTTGCACAACCACTTCCAGGAGGTGGAGTCAGTAGTCACAGACATGCCCTACGGAAAAGCATCTCGACTTACCTCTTCCCGGAAGCAGTTGTACGAGAGTGCATTTGAGTCCATACGGGATGTTACCAAGAAAGCGTGCATTGTGCTGTCTCGCCCCTATGATTTTGAAAGACTTGGATATGAAGAGAGAGAACATTTCATTCTCCATGTTCACAAGAGCCTGGACAGGCACGTCTATGTCTTGTCTGTGCAGTAGGTTTTAGAACCATTGCAGGAGATTCTCCTGATATGTTGTTGTTGCTCTGAGGTTCGTTAGCCTGATTCCCAGTAATCGAACGTATTCTCCCCGGAATTCCTGAAATAACTCGCTGGACACAAGAATGATTACTTCTTTGGTATCAACGTGACAGGGCAATGTCCTACTGCGAGTGTACGTTCGAAATCCCCGGAGTCTCACTTTGATGCTCACAGTCTTGAACTCCATGGTCCTCACGTGAAGTCTTCTGGCCAACCGGTCTGCTATCCATTCTATAGCATTGGACATATCCTGAATATTTCTTGTGTCTTTGGTAAAGGTATGCTCTTTCCCTACAGATTTCACAGAACCTCTATACCCTACAGGTCTCTCGTCTTTTCCGTTTGCCACAATCCACAGCCACCCACCGGGTTTCCCAAGAATTCTCTCCAATTGAGTCACGTCCATCTTTTCAAGTTGTCCAATGGTTCCAATGCCGTGATCGTTCAGAATCTGTTTCGTTTTCTTTCCCACTCCACTGATTCTTTCAACGGGCAACGGCCTCAAAAATGACAATACTTCATCTGGAGGTATGACGGTGATACCATGTGGCTTTCTGAAGTCAGATGCGATCTTTGCAACTGATTTATTGGGAGCAATCCCTACAGAGCACGTTATGCGTTCATGAGTCAGTATTGAGTCCTGTATTGCCTTCGCAAAGTGGTAGGGCGTTTGGTAGTGGGTAATTTTCTGGGAGACATCCAAGTACGCCTCATCAATTCCGGCCCTTTGAAAAATGTCTGCAAACTGGACCAGTATCCCCATAATGTTGTCTGATACGCTTTTGTACAGTTGGAAGTCGGGCCTAAGATACGTGCCATGAGGGCACAGCTGGTAAGCCGTAGAAATGGGCATGGCAGAGTGGATTCCATACTTTCGCGCTTCGTAGGAACAGGTAGTCACCACACCTCTTCCTTTTTCAGGATCCCCTCCGATGATGACGGGTGTTCCTTTCAGGTCTGGAGTTTCTCTGATGTGACAGGATGCGTAAAATGCATCCATGTCCACATGGGAAATTGTCCGGTCCATTGTAGTAATGAGGGAAGAGAAGTAATAATTTCTTGAGGGAGAGCAGTGGAAAAATAAAAGCCTGGTACATCGAGAGCGGAGGGCGGAAGTCAGGATACTCCCTGACAGGAATTCGGGGATATATCCAGTGTTGGAAAGGATAACAACCCACACTGGGAAAAACCCCACTACTTCGAATTTCCTCAATGGAATGGGGGAAAGAAGGCACTACATAGTGTTCTTCCCGGATAGTATGGCCGACTTTAGTGCGTAGGCTCTTCCCAGGTCTTCCAGTGTGACTATGCCCACCAGTTCTCCTCGCTCGACCACTGCAAAAGCATTACGCTGGTTTTGCTGCATCTTCACGTATACTTCGTTCAATGACTCGTCACCATTAACGAAGGGAGTGTCTCTTCTCACGATTCTCCCAAGGTTGATTTCCAGTCCATGTTCGTGGATTGCAGACAGAATGTCGTCTCGAGTTGCCACCCCAATGAACGTACCATACTCTGTCACCGGGACAGCTCCCCCACACGAACCATGAAAGATGCTTTCCACAATTTGGGCCAGCGTTGTCTCTGCTGGGACAGTATCACACTGTGTGTTCATCACATTCTTTACCTTCATATCCCTGAGAATCTCTCCCACGATGGCCCCCTGTTCTTCTGATGAGGCACCCAGATACACGAAGAAGGCTATGAAGATGAGGAAGGGGTTAACCAGAAGCCCTGCAATTCCAAAAAGGACGGCAAACAGTTTACCAATGGAGGCTGCCACCCGTGTGGCTCTCGCATAGTTCATCCTCTGAGCAAGGTATGCCCTGACCACTCTCCCTCCGTCCATGGGAAAAGCAGGCAGCAAATTAAAGAATGCCAGAAATATGTTGATCCATCCCAGGTACACAGGAATATAGTCCCAGCTCGTGGCGATTTTCTCAAGACTGAAATCCAGAATGCGGTAGCCTGCCAGGTAATTCAATCCCAGCACGATAAATCCGAGGACAAGACTGGTAAGAGGACCAGCAAGAGCCACCTTCAGTTCTTCTCTTGGCTCTGAAGGCATGCTCTCCATGTTGGAAACTCCCCCGATCGGCAGCAGTGTGACATCTCTTACCTTAACCCCATACTTCTGAGCCTGTTTTGAGTGGGCCAGCTCATGAAACACAACGAACACAAAGAGTGCACTGATGAGTACAGTCCCACGGAGGGCTGCCCAGATTCCATATTGGTACCCGAAGAGGGCCGCATATGCAATGATCAGCATAGGAAAGGTAATATGCATCTTCAAAGGAATCCCAAATATGGTGATAATTCTGTAGGACCATTTCATAGTCTTTAAAGGCTCTCCAAGTTCTTAAGGATTTCGAACTGAATGGTATTCAAAGAGAGATTTCACAGTTGAGGAAGACTGGAACCCATATCTCTCTCAGAAATGTGGAAAGCCTTTTATTCAAATGGCACATGTGAGTTTATGAAAAGGGTTCTTGCCATTTTACTCATCGTTGTTCTGGCATCTCAAGTTCAGTGCACACTCTTTACTTCTAACCCTTATATGATAGCTCATTCTGCTAATCACAAAGATGCTTACCTTTACTGGAGGATTGCCCGGGAGAGAGGGTTGATTCAGAATGGCATGACACTCGTTCATTTTGACGCACACAGTGACATGGACTGCATGGTAGGGGATTACTATGATCTGTGGCTGGCTACCTGTGAACGAGGTCCGGACAAGGTGGAAGGTGTGACCAATGCCACTTTTATTTCAGCAGCAGTTGGCGAAGGGCTGGTCACAGAAATCTGGTGGGTCGTGCCTGATTACCGGTACTGGCGTGAGCGATTTGACTCTGTGGAGACTTTTATCAGCAATGGAGAACCCCGAACTTTCTACAAATATGTGAAATTCTGCGACTGCGAAAAAGAAGAGGATCATGTGGTGTGTGCATTAATGCAGGTTCACCAGGTGGCTCCTCCTCTCCTCACCCTTGATATGTACGAAAAAACTGAGACACGCGTCCACTTTGTCACCTTAGGAATGCTACCTCACTTTGAGAAGGAGGTCCTTCTGGATGTCGATACAGATTATTTCATCAACGCATTGGACATCGACAGATATCCGGACTATTTCTATAACCAGGGCGAGATCGTTCCCTGGATAACAATTGACAGATTCATGCGTGTGCTGAACAGGATACGCATCAATTCCAGGGTGGTGACGATTGCAGTGAGCCCGCCCTATGCCTTCGAGGAATACCATTACCTGTCCTATGTTGTGGCTGAAGAGCTGGATAGATACCTCTCTCTTCTCTATCCAAGTGAGATCAAAGAGCGATTTCAGGTAGAGTGAACCTACGTCATCGAAATCCCGACTTCTTCTCGGAAAGGGTTTTTGAATTATCCACCAACTTTCATGACTTGAGATGTCCTATTGACTATCCCGCGCTGCCTCCAATTGCAGGTGGGATTTTAAGGAAAGGAGAAAGGGAAAGAGAAAAGGATGAGAATGAGCTAGGGGAACACTCCCCTGTAGCCATAGACTTCAGCAATCCTTTCAATGGCAACAACATAGGCAGCAGTTCTCAGAGATATTTTCTTTTCCTGTGCTTTCTTCCACACTTTGTCAAACACTGTTACCAGCCGTTTCTCCAATCTGTCATTGATTTCTTTCTCTTCCCACCGCAAACCACTGAGTGCCTGAACCCATTCTAGATGGCTGACGATGACGCCTCCGGCATTGGCCAGGATATCTGGGATCACAAGGACTCCCTTTTTCTCCAGCACTTCGTCTGCATCGGGAGTCGTGGGCCCATTTGCACCCTCAGATATTACCTTGGCCTTCACAGGTTCTACGTTGTCCTTTCGGATTTGGTTCTCCAGAGCAGCTGGGATCAGAATATCCACGTCCTGATATAGGATGTCATCTCTGGGCCATATTTTTGATTTCTCATATTTTGCAAGGCATTTGTGTTTTTCCATGCATTCTAGAAGTTCCTTTAAGTTGAGTCCATCCTTGTCGATAACGCCCCCTGATGAGTCTGACACTGCCACGATTTTGGCGCCCATCTCCTCCAGAAAGAGAGCAGAGTACGTTCCCACATTACCGAACCCCTGGATTGACACAGTCGCGCCTTTCAGTGACTTTCCCACGTTCCTGTAGAGCTCCCGGGTGGTAATTGCCACGCCATGTCCTGTTGCTTCTTTCCGCCCGAGGGACCCTCCAAGAGCCTCAGGCTTTCCAGTGACAATGGCGGGCTCAGTATACCCTTTAAACATGCTAAAGGTATCCATCATCCAGGCCATTGTCTTTGAGGTGGTGAACACATCGGGGGCAGGAATATCTGAATGAGGGCTCAAGATGGGCATGATTTCAGCAGTGAATCGCCTGGTCAATCGCTCCAGTTCAGATTCTGACAGTTCCAAGGGATCGCACACCACTCCCCCTTTTGCTCCCCCGTAGGGCAGGTCAGCCAGCGCACATTTCCAGGTCATCCAGGCAGCCAGTGCCTCCACCTCTTCTCTGGTCACTCCAGGATGGTATCTCACGCCCCCTTTGGTGGGGCCCAAAGCATTGTCATATTGGCAGCGGAACCCTTTGAAACACTTGTAGCTGCCGTCGTCCATTTTGACTGGGAAATTCACTTCCAGCACCAGTTTGGGACACTTTAGTATTTTTTGAACATACTCGGGGATGGTTGCACAGTTAAATGCTTTCTCCACTTGTTGTTGAACCATTTGAGTTAGCGAGAATTCCATAGGCCATTCCTCAAGTCTTTTTACATACGTTCTTCGTGCAGTTTTAAATAGGTTGTGATGTCAGTGAGGGATTTTGCCATATGGCGTATGTACCTAGTGTACACTGCATGAGAATGGCTATGGTGATCAGTTGGGGCAGTTGAAAACAGAAAGAGGAGAATATTTAAAAAAAAGGGGAAAAAGTAGAAGATTACTCAGGAATTGAGTATCTTTTCAGCTTCTTCTTTGTCACAGTCCATGATGTATGAAATGCCACTGATGTCAGCTGCCTCATGGGTGAGGGCTGCAATATCGTCTCTGCTGATGTACTCCAGTGCGAACTTGCGTGACCCTGCCATGATCTGCCTCAGACCCTGGTGCAGTCGTTCCATATAGGTGTACAGACCCATAGCACCTGTGGGAAGCTCATCAAAGTCCTTCCCCAGATCCCTCTTCAAATCGGGGGCAGTAACAAAGATCTCTTCCTTGGAAGTTCCGAACCGTTCAATGTAGACAGGGACCATTCCTTCGTTGATCTTCTTTCCTATGGTCTTTCCCACCATGGCTGCAGCAAGTGGTGCTCGTGCCATGCCAATCAATTTGACATATGGTGCGCCCATTGCCAGCCCCTTGAACATCTGGTCTTCAAAGGCAAACCCTCCAGCAATGGCAATGTCCGGGACGTACTTGCCCTTCTTGGCCAGCTTGTCTGCGTACTGGTACAACAGTGAGTGTAATTCCACTTCTGGAACTCCCCACTCATTCATCATTCTCCAGGGCGACATGCCGGTTCCTCCGCCCGCAGCATCAACTGTCAGAAGATCCAGTTCTGCCTTGGACGCGAATTTCAGAGCGCGGGCAAGATCCATTGGTCTGTAGGCACCAGTCTTCAGAAAGACGTGCTTTGCGCCGTAGTCTCGCAATTCCTTTATCCTTTTCATGAAGGCTTCTTCTGATACCATACCCACTCGAGAGTGCCGTTCAAACTCTTTGAAGCCTCCTTTCTTGAAGGCCTCGATCACTGCCGGGTTTGTAGGATCAGGAAGCACCACATATCCTCTGGATTTGAGAAGTTGTGCTCTCTCAAGGGTCTTGAGCTTGACCTCACCGCCAATGTTCTTGGCTCCCTGGCCCCACTTGAGTTCAACAGCATCTGCATCCAGTTCTGATATGGCATACTCATGGACGCCCAGGTTGCTGTCCTCCACATTGGCCTGTACTATAATGGCACCATACCCTTTTCTCTGCCATTTCTTGTACAGTTTGACTCTCCATTCCAGATCTGGCGAGTGCTTTATCTTTCCATCGACAATCTCAGATCCAGCGTCCATTCCACACACATTCTCTCCGATGGTCAGAGGGATGCCGGTGAGTGCAGCACCTACAGCCAGCCCTTCCCAGTTATTCTTGGCAATAGCTGTGGAGCCAAGTCCGGGGATGATGGCGGGCATTCTCAGCTTGATGTCTTTCTCTTTTCCAATCGAGGTTTCCAGTTTCACATTGGAGAAGAGCGCCTTATCACTGTCAGTCTCGATTCCCCATGCACCCACGACGCCACCGAGGATGGTGAAGTGGGATAGGTCAACAGGATAGAGCTTTTCGCTTCCGGACGTGATGATACCGAAAGGTTGTGGATAAATTATCTCGTGTCCCCGGTACGCTGATTTTCCGATTTCACACATACCCACGCATCCGTCAACACAGGTAACACACATTCCACTGAGCTGATTAATTGACCCCTCTGTTCTGTTCTTGGTCAGAGTTGCTGCTGTGGCGTTAATCTTGGTTAGAGACATGGTTTTACCTCCTCTATACATTCATTCTTAATCTTGATAGTCATGCTTTGACCTCCTTTTTTTCTTCCTCCTTCTTCTTTTCTGCTTCTGATAAGAGACATGCAGCGCAGGGGTCCACGTAGCAGTGGACGTCCTCATATACATCCAGACATGGATACTCGATATTGAGACAGCCTCCGCACACAGCGCCCGGAGGTTCAGGCCCGTGGCATCTCAGCTGACATGCTGGACAGACGTACATGCAGGCACCGCAGGTCCGACACACATCAGATTTTATGTCAAACGGGGTAGTAATCTTTCTGTCCTTCCCTCTGTTAACAAATCCAATGGCTCTGGCATCCATCTGCTCCTCGCATATGCGTGTACACAGCCCACAGAGAATGCAGTCATCATTCTTGATGGAAAAGCGCACCTTAGTGACTCCCAGTTTCGATGCCAGATCTTGCACGGTCTTTGAGGTGGGGCATCTGGCAAGCAGCAGTTCTATGATCAATTTCCTGTACTTGTGGATCTTTTCAGAATGAGTTCTGACCTTCAGCCCTTCCTGAGCAGGATAGGTACAGGAGGTCACGACCTTTGCTCTCTCTCCCTCTCCAATCTCCACAATGCACAACCTGCAGGCTCCATATGGGGAAAGACCTTCATGGTAGCATAAGGTGGGTATTTCTATTCCATAGAATTCACAGGTTTCCAGGATACTCCACCCCTGTTCAGCTTGCAGGTCCAGTCCATTGATGGTCAGTGTTATCATGCTGTCACCTCCTCAACTTTTTTTCTTCCCTCCTCTGTTTCCAGATCGCATCGCAAGCAGCGCCGGGCTTCCTTCACTGCCTGTTCCTCAGAGAGCCCCAGGTCTACTTCGTTGAAGGAGCATACTCGTTCTTCAACAGATATACACCGCGTGGCGGGACGCTCTGCTTCAGCCACTTCTTCTTCGGACAGTTCCACAGGATTAAGGTACATGGACGGTCTGGTTACCTTGTACTCTGGTTGCAGTGTCTTCCCCTGGAGATACTGATGGATCATCTCAGCCACCACTTTTCCCGCTCCCATAGCATAAATAGCCACGTTGGGACCGGTGACCACATCTCCGCCAGCGAAGACGCCTTCCAACCCCGTGACATAGGTTTCAGGGTCTGCCACAATAGTTCCCCATTTGGTGAATTCGACACCTTCATGACCCTTCAGGAATGAAACATCAGGACGTTCGCTGATGGCCACAATCAGGGTATCAAGCTGCACCACGAATTCTGAGCCCTCAATGGGGATGGGCCGTCGTCTGCCACTTTCATCAATTTCTCCCAGCTGCATCTTCACGCATTCCACGCCTGTAACCCTACCTTTCTCAGTGAGGATTTTCCTAGGAGCAGTCAAGAACTGGATGTCAATCTGTTCCTCAAGGCAGGCTTCAGTCTCCTCCTCAAAGGCAGGCATTTCCTTCCTGGTTCTTCGGTAGAGAATCGTCACCGTGTCACAGTCTTCAAGACGGGCAGCCACACGAGCAGCATCCACAGCTGCATTACCGCCTCCAATCACTCCCACTCTTCGTCCAACAGTGACTTTGGTTCCCAGGCTCACATCTTTCAAAAAGTCTAGAGCGTGAATGACCCCCTCAGCTTCTTCACCAGGAATGCCCAGTTCCATGGATTTGTGGGCCCCGGTAGCTATGAAGATGGCATCATACGTGTCTTTGAGCTCTTTGAAGGAGATATCTTTGCCCACGGTAGTATTGGTTTTGAACTCAACCCCTGCCTTTCTGATGTTCTCAATGTCATAGTTGAGCATGTCTCTGGGAAGACGATGCTCCGGGATGTAGACTGCCAGAGCTCCTCCCAAGAGGGGAAGTGACTCAAAGACAGTAACATTGTACCCCTTGATAGCCAGGTAGTAGCCTGCGGTCAGGCCCCCGGGTCCAGATCCAATGATAGCTACTTTCTCCTTTCTCTTGTTCTCCTTCGTAATGGGATAGATCAACTTGTTCTTCATTGCATAATCTGTGGCAAACCGTTTCAGTGCTCTGATAGCGATGGGATTTCCGAACTTGCCCGCCTGGCACTTAGATTCACAGGGATGGCTGCACACTCGGGCGCAAACAGATGGAAGAGGATTATCTTTCCTGATGATGGTGAAGGCCTCATCGTACCTGCCCTGGGCTATTAAGGAGACATAGACCACCGCCTCCGTACCAATGGGGCAGGTATGCTGGCATGGAGCAGAGGTAATCTCCTTACAAACAGCTGCAGGGCACCTCTTGTACTTGATGTGTTGCAGATACTCGTCATAGAAGTAGGTGAGGGTAGACAGCAACGGATTGGGTGCAGTCTGTCCAAGTCCGCACATGGACGCATCTCTGACCAGTTCACCCAAATCTCGTAAGGTTTCTAGGTCTTCGAGGCTTCCTTTTCCTTCAGTAATGTCTGTGAGAATCTCAATAAGTCGCTCGATACCTTCTCTACAGGTTGTACATTTCCCGCAGGATTCTTCTTGCAGGAACTCCAGGAAGTACTTGGCAGTATCTACCATACAAGTATCCTCGTCCATGATGACCATACCGCCAGAGCCCATGATAGAGCCAACTTCTTTCAACTGCTCATAGTCAACCTTGAGACCCAATAATTCTGCTGGTATGCATCCTCCAGATGGGCCACCTGTTTGTACGGCCTTGAATTTCCTGCCCTTTGGTATTCCACCACCGATATCATATACCATTTCTTTCAATGTTATTCCCATTGGTACTTCAACGAGTCCTGTATTGTTTATCTTCCCTACGAGAGAGAATATCTTTGTGCCCTTGCTCCTTTCTGTGCCGATTTGTGAGTACCATTCTGCCCCATTGTTTATTATATGTGGAACATTGGCCCAGGTCTCTACGTTGTTAATGTTTGTTGGTTTTCCCCATATGCCTTTCTGTGCAGGGAATGGTGGTCTCTGTCTGGGTTCACCCTTCCTTCCTTCAACAGATGCGATGAGTGCAGTCTCCTCGCCACAAACAAAGGCTCCAGCACCCTTTACCACCTTGATGTCAAATTCGAAACCCGTACCCAAAATATCCTTGCCCAAAAGGCCCTTTTCCCTCATTTGTTCAACAGCGATCAAGACATGCTTGACTGCAAGAGGGTATTCGTGTCGGATGTAGATATATCCCTGTTGTGCTCCTATTGCATATGCGCCAATTAGCATGCCTTCAAGCACTGAATGAGGATTCCCTTCTAAAAGGCTCCTATTCATATAGGCTCCGGGATCACCTTCATCAGCATTGCACACGATATACTTGCGATCACCCTTTGAATTCCTGCAGAACTGCCATTTCAGGCCAGTAGGAAATCCCGCACCACCTCTCCCTCTGAGGCCAGATGATTTTATTGTCTCTATTATTTCTTCAGGATTGGTATCTCTTAAAGCTCTACACAGTGCAGAATAGCCGCCAATTCCGATATAATCATCAATATTCGTTGGATCTACCAGGCTATTGTTTTCCAGGAGGATTTTTCTTTGTTTGGTGAAAAAAGGAATGTCTTCTTTGGACAGAATTCCCTCACCAATCTGTGGGTCGGGATAGAGTAGTCTGTTTACGACCTTCTTGTTCATGACTGTTTCCGTGACGATCTCTTCTGCGTCTTCTGGAGTTACACCCTGGTAGAAAATGTTTTCAGGTTGAATGACAACGATGGGTGCCACCTGACAAAATCCCTGGCATCCTGTTATCCTCAGGCTCACTTTGTTTTCTAGGTTATGGGCTCTAATGGCTTCCTCCAATGCTATGGCAACCTCAGCAGATCCTCTAGCCCGACCGCATGTCCCAGATGATATGACTATTGTCGGGCTGTCTGCAGTCTCTGATCTTTTCCTCCGAATTTCAGTACACTGTAGTTGAAATTCCTCTATGCTAGTCATGCAACCACTCCTTCTGAGTCTTTTCTGTACTTGCTGAGAATCGTGTCTGCCTTTTTTGTGGTCATGTGTGGATAGTAGGTTTCGTCCACAACCATCACAGGGCCCAACGCACAGCACCCGAGGCACCTGACTGTTTCTAGGGTGAAAAGACCATCCTCTGTTGTCTCTCCGGGGTTAAGCTTCAAATCTCTCTGAATTCTGTCCAGGATTCGCTTTCCCCCCCGAACGTGACATGCTGTTCCAACACAAACATTGACGATGTGTTTGCCTCTGGGTTCTAGGCTAAAAACTGTGTAGAAAGTTGCAGCAGAATATACATCGATGAGGGGAATACCCAGACTATCAGCAATGGCAGTGATTGTCTCATGGGGCAGATAATTCAGCTCTTCCTGAATATCCAGCAAAATGGAGATCAAGCATGCGCTATCATTATTCCATCTATCCAACACAGACTTTACAACCGCAGTTGTATCTTTCATGGTGAACTCTACCTCCTCTTCAATTGAAAAGATGACATGAATCCTTCAAGAGGACAAAAACCCTCCGCTCACTTCCTTTCGACAGGATCTGATGAATGCCAAGAAGTACACTACAAGAAAGTCCAGACTGTTCACCTGCCACCATCGGAAGTGCTTTATCCATGTTCAAAAGCAAAGGATTTCATCTTATAAATGTTATGCTCAACACCAACACGGAGTTGTCCAATAAATCGTCTTTTCTCTCAGCAATTCAGCAACTTTTGCGAATGTCTTGAGATTCTAAACAATGGGTAGGAGCATCACGTGAGTCTGGCCGCTGCGGCTAAGACGACACTGTGTCTTGCTACTGTATTCAATCTTGTTATGGTTGTCCAGAAGAAAATTACTGGAGTCTGGGAACCAGTCTCCCCCCATACTTGATAAGTCACCTTCAAGTGCTGAAGAGAATCATTGGACAATTCCAGTCAACGCAGGGGTTTCGAAAGCGTACACGGATTTTGTATTCCATGACCATCTTCTTTCCTACAAGATTCAATATGATTTCACGAAGAAGCAGGGTCAGTTCTTCTTTATGAAAGATAGGATGGCAGGTAAGTAATTTATCTCATATACAAGGATGTCTTCAGAATTCCCACCATGATGCTATTCGATAGCCATATCTAGCTCAGGCACGTTTGACGAAGTTCTGGGGGTTGCCTACCCGCAGAATCCAGTAACTACCATTTAGGGATGAGAACTAGGTAGCCTGTACAGTGCAGAAACTCAACTGTAGCAACTGCCTTTACGTGACAGAAAGGGCAGAAGATTTCAATTTTGTCTTTTTTCTTAATTGTTGACATAGGTAAAAGTTTATATATGGAACCTTTCTACCCTGAGATAGCTACCCTGGCTTGAAAAATGCTCAGACTGAGACACCAGCCCGCAGTAACCCATTTGACCCAGGTGGAAAAGCATGAAAGGTGACCATCTTCCACAAAAACCCTCAGGCTCTATTAGTGCCATCCTGAAGGAATATGAACCCAGAAGGGAAAACCTTCTCCCCATTCTGCATCGCCTTCAGGGGAGCACTCCAGCCCATTACATTTCTGAGGATGCTCTGAGAGAAACTGCAGCATACCTCAGGATATCCTGCGCGGAAGTATATGGTGTTGCCTCTTTCTATTCCATGTTTTCTCTCGAGCCCAGAGGAAAGTATGTTATCAGGGTGTGCACCTCTCCCAGCTGCAGTATCCACTACAGTATCATAACCATGCTGGAAGACCTGCTTGGGATATCTCCGGGTGAGACCACCAGCGACAATCTTGTCACGCTGGAACCTTCATCCTGCCTTGGAGTGTGTGAGAGAGCACCAGCCATGATGGTTGATGGTGAGGTCTATGGTGATCTGACTCGTGAGAAGATCAGGGAGATACTGGAGAGGATTTCTCATGAATGAACAGATCGTTCTCAACAATGTGGGCAGTTATGAAACCCCTGCGTCTGTAAGAGAATACACAGGGAAAGGAGGGTATGAGGCTCTGAAGGAATGCCTGACCAGAGATCCTGAATCTGTGATAAGAGAAGTGGAAGATTCCAAACTCCGCGGAAGAGGGGGAGCAGGGTTTCCCACAGGGACAAAATGGCGATATGCAGCCTCTCGGAAGGACACCGCCTATGTGGTGGCCAATGCAGATGAGGGTGAACCGGGGGCATTCAAAGACCGTCTCATCATGGAAGGAGACCCTCACAAACTGATTGAAGGAATTGCCATTGCAGGGTATGCAGTGGGTGCTTCTCACGGGTTCATATACGTGCGGGGAGAGTATTCACACTGCCTGAACCTGCTTGACGAGGCCTGTGCTGACGCACGGAAGCATCACTTCCTGGGGAACAAGATAGCTGGCTCTGACTTCTGCTTTGACATTAAAGTGAGAGCGGGAGCTGGCTCCTATGTGTGTGGAGAGGAAACAGCCCTGATATCCTCTCTGGAAGGGAAAAGAGGGAATCCCCGTATCAGACCCCCCTATCCCACGTCCAGGGGATTATTCGGTAAGCCCACTGTGGTCAATAATGTAGAAACACTGGCCACCATACCGGCGATCATTGCAGGTGGCAGCAAGTGGTTCTCTTCAGTAGGAACGCCGCAGTCTACTGGCACCAAGCTCTTTCCCGTTTCAGGTGCAGTTAGAAGACCTGGATGTTATGAACTGCCCATGGGGACTTCTCTGGAAACCCTCATTCTAACCCATGCAGGCGGAATAAAAAAAGGGAAAACGCTGAAGGCAGTCCTGGTGGGAGGAGCTGCTGCAGGAACATTCTTGGGAAAAGAGAACCTCAGTGTTCCTCTGAGTTTTGAACATCTGAACCAGGTGAATGCCCAGCTCGGTTCAGGCGTTGTGGTAGTTCTGGATTGCGATACCAATATCCTGGATATTCTGGTCGGCATTATGGAGTTCTTTATGCGTGAATCCTGTGGGCTCTGTGCCCCCTGCAGGGTGGGTATTGTTCAGATTCATCGCCTGCTCAGTGGTATGGCCACCGGAACAATAGAACCCGAAGATGGCATTGACAGAATCCTCAGTCTTGCCCGGGTCATGAACAAGACCTGCCTATGTCCTCTGGGCCAGTCCGTTGTAATGCCCCTGCAGTCAGGCCTGAACCTGGAGGTAGTTTAATGCAGGTGGAGATTACTGTCGACGGAAACCCCATGCAGCTGACCAAGGGGGAAACCCTGTTATCTGAGCTGCGCTCTTCAGGGGTTGACGTCCCTGGGCTCTGTTACAACGGAAAAGTGTCTCCAACTGGATGTTGTCGCCTGTGCTGTATCAAAGATACTAAGACTGATAAGGTGGAGATGGCCTGCACTTTGACTGTCTGTGAGGGGATGGATATTCAAGTTTTCACTCCGGAAATAGAAGGTTACCGGAAAGAGACACTGCAGTTGATCCTTTCAGAACATCACCATGACTGCATGACGTGTGAAGCTGCGGGTAGCTGTGATTTGGAGGACTTGGCGTATCGATATGGCATTGATTCATCTAGTGAGGTGTATCCCCCTGCTTACACGGCGTCACCTGTTCATGAGACACAAGTCCTCGTGTTTGACCCGCGGAAATGCATAAAATGTTATAGATGTGTGAAAGCGTGCGATGAACTTCAGGAAAAACACGTTCTGGACATGGTTGAACGCAGCAATGAGATCAGGGTGTGGGCTGGATACAACGGGATATGGAAAGAAAGCTCGTGTGATGGATGTGGTGAATGCATCCAGGCCTGTCCTGTGGGAGCTCTGTACGAAAAGGAGGCAGTACGAAAAGGGAGAACGTGGGAGCTCACCAGTACAGACACAGTGTGCGAATACTGCGGTGTGGGGTGTTTGATTCAGGTTTATATAAAAAACAACCACATTGTCAAAGTCAAAGGTAAGGACGGGCCAGCAAATGAAGGACGATTGTGTGTAAAGGGACGATTTGGGCATCAATACTTAGAAATAAACCGACTGACCTCCCCTCTTATCAAGATGAACGGCACATTTGTAGAAGTCACCTGGGATGAAGCGATTCACCATGTGGCAGACACATTCTCCAGAATGCTGACCACGTACGGACCTCACGTGCTGGGGGGATTGTCGTCAGCACGGTGCACCAATGAAGAGAACTACCTCTTCCAGAAATTCGTGAGGGTTCTGTTCCATAACAACAATGTAGATCACTGTGCCCGTCTTTGCCATGCCTCCACTGTGGCAGGATTGACCAGAGCATTTGGCTCAGGTGCTATGACCAATTCCATTGCTGAGCTCGCTGACAGTGACTGTATCTTTGTCATGGGTTCAAATACCACCGAGACACACCCCGTTATTGCCACCTTCATTAGAAATGCAGTTCGAAAGGGAGCTGCCCTCATTGTAGCAGACCCTCGAGCCATAGACCTCGCTTCATCTGCTCATGTCCATCTTCAGCTCAAGAACGGCACTGATGTGGCAGTGCTCAATGGCATTATGAATTACATATATACGCAAGGGTTGCACAGCCAGGATTTTATAGAAACCCGAACAGAAGGATTTTCTGATTTTATTAATGTAGTAGGCGAGTACACCCCAGAAAGGGTGGAGGATATTACGGGAGTTTCCTCAGAGAAAATACAGGAGGCTGCTCTCCTTTTTGGCCAGGCTGAAAAAGCGTCGATCGTGTTCTCCATGGGAATAACCCAGCACATTACTGGCACTGACAACGTGCTATCACTGGCCAATCTGGCCTTGCTTACTGGAAACGTGGGCAGGCCCTCTACCGGAGTTAACCCTCTCCGGGGCCAGGGAAATGTACAGGGAGCCTGCGATGTCGGTGCCCTGTCCTCAGTGTATCCAGGATATCAGCCCGTGACCAGTCCTGAAGCACGGGAGCAGTTTGAAACTGCCTGGGGCGTCGCTCTGTCAGATAACCCTGGGCTCACTGTTGTAGAGATGATAAACAAGGCAGCCCTGGGCGAAATCAAGGGAATGTACATCGTGGGTGAAAATCCCATGGTTTCGGACCCCAATACCAACCATGTAGAAAGGGCGTTGAAAAATCTGGAATTTCTGGTAGTACAGGATATTTTTATGACCGAAACTGCTCTGCTAGCAGATGTGGTGCTTCCTTCACAGGCGGCACTGGAGAAAGAGGGTACCTTCACCAATACTGAAAGGCGCATCCAGCCAGGAAGAAGAGTGGTGGAACCACCTCCAAACACCAAGACTGACTGGCAAATCATTGGATCGATAGCGGGGAAAATGGGATACCCCATGGAATATGGGACAGTATGGGATATTTTAAGGGAGATCAACCAAGTAACGCCAATCTACAGAGGAATTACCCCAGAAAGGGTTACAGAAGGCCTCCAGTGGCCATGTCCATCTGAAGACCATCCTGGGACGCCGTACCTGCACAGGGGAACGTTCTCAAGAGGAATGGGATTATTCTCCCCTGTGGACTTTGTGCCCCCTGCAGAATGTCCTGACGAGGAGTATCCTTTCGTGCTCTCAACAGGCAGAATTCTCTTTCATTATCACACGGGGACAATGTCCAGGAAAGTAGAAGCACTGGACTCCTTTGTCCATGAAGGCTACGTGGAGATTTCCTCCCAGGATGCAGATATCCTCAACATTAACCAGGATGATTTTGTGGAAGTCACTACCAGAAGAGGGAGAATTACAGTAAGAGCCAAAATCTCTGACAGAGTGGCTCCACAATCTGTGTTTATCCCCTTCCACTTTAGCGAGGCGCCGGCCAACAGACTGACGAATGATGCTCTGGACCCTGAGGCCAAGATTCCGGAGCTCAAGGTCTGTGCTTGTGCCATCAGAAAGGTGGATGTGATCACGTTACAGAAGGAGGGAGAAGAATGAACACCAAGAATGAACATAATCCGAATCCAGACAAGAATCCGTTAAAAATAGTGTTGAAAAAAGATTTTGCGGCCTTTTTGGATTCACTCATAGAAGATGAGTCCCTAGAAGTTCATGGCGTAAAATCAAAAGACACAAAATTCGTGTTTGGACCGCTGGAATCAGCCGATGAGTTGCGGCTTGATTATGACGTTACGGTCATACCCCCCAAAAAGTACTTCCTGCCCCTGTACGAGTCCATGATGCACTTCGACGTGTCTCAGCCCTTTTGGGTACAGGCAAGCGAGGATGTTCCAAAGAGAGTCATAATCGGAGTTCATCCGTACGATATTGTTGCAATCAGACAGATGGATACGTACTACACAGATTCCTTTGTGGACGATCTCTATGTCAGGAGGCGGAAGAATACCTTGATTGTGGGTGTAACTGTTGCGAATGTTTCAGAGAAGGCGTTTTTCGGTGACATGGGAACTGGTATTGTAGATTCCGGGTTTGATCTCATGCTTACTGACCTTGAAGATGTCATGGCACTTGAGGTTGGCACAGAAGCAGGAGCAGACCTGATAGCGAAAGTACATACTCGAGATGCCACGCCGGAAGAGGCAGACAAAGTCAGAAGAAAGAGAGAACATGCTGCAGCAGCTGCGAGGAGAGGACTAAAAACACCTCCGGAACAGTGGTCTCATCTCCTGCAGAGAAATCATGATAACCCAGCGTGGAAAACCCAGTCAGACAAGTGCCTCTCGTGCGGAACCTGCACCAGTGTGTGCCCCACCTGTTTCTGCTATGATGTCAGTGACAAGATGCACCTGGACATGAAGACTGGCAGCAGGATGAGGACATGGGACGGCTGCATGCTACGCGGGTTCACACAAGTGGGCTCAGGCGAAATCTTCAGAGAGAAGAGGATAGATAGATACAGACACAGGTTCCGCCGCAAAGGAGAATATCTCCCTGCAAGACTCAACTTTGTGGCATGCGTTGGGTGTGGTCGCTGTTCCACCCAGTGTATTCCTGACATTGCAGACCCTGTCACCCTCTTTAACATGATAACAGAAAGCTCTCGCGAACTGGAAGAAAGACCCGTACTGCATCCTGTCTCTCCCATCACGGCAAAAGGACCAGCTCTCAGTTCCACAGACAGGGACTTGTATATTCCCCGTCCTGCCACAATCAAGAGGGTAGAGCACCTATCAGAGTGGGAGAAGCTATTTGAACTTGAGCTGGATGATGGGAGTACACTGGACCATGAACCTGGTCAATTTGTGGAATTGTCCATTATGGGATATGGCGAAGCCCCCATATCTGTGTCTTCAGCCCCTGGACCAAAGTCCTTCGAGCTCGCAGTCCGAAAAGTGGGAGACGTCACCTCGAGACTGCACGAATTGAGCCCCGGAGACAAGGTAGGAATTAGAGGTCCTTTTGGCACTGGGTTTGGTGCTAGGGCTCTCGAGGGTAAGAACCTCCTGGTTATTGCAGGTGGCATTGGGATTATTCCCACACGGTCACTCATCAACTATGTCCTGGATCACAGGCAGGATTTCGGGGAACTCACCGTTCTGTACGGATGCAAGAAGCCATGCGAACTTCTCTTCTCTAAGGAAGTGACAGAATGGGACAAGAGAGACGATGTTACCCATCTGAGATCAGTAGATTCCTGTCCCGAAGGAGAATGCTGGGAGGGTGAAGTAGGTCTCATCACCTGTTTGATCCCTCTGGCTACGTTTGATCCAAAAACCACTATTGCTTTCGTGGTGGGTCCTCCTGTCATGTACAAGTTCGTGATACGTGACCTTGTGAACAGAGGCATGCCTGAAGAGAACATCATCGTGTCTCTGGAAAGGCGTATGAAGTGCGGTGTGGGAAAGTGTGGCCACTGTCAGATGAATGGAGTCTATGTCTGCAAGGAGGGACCAGTGTTCAAGTACAGCGAGATCAAGAACCTCCCGGAGGCGTTCACATGAAGAAACAAAAACCACGGGTAGCCTTCTTTGACTTTGCCAGTTGCGAAGGCTGTCAGTTGCAGATAGCAAACCTCGAAGAGGCAGTCATCGATGTAACGAAGCTTGTAGACATCGTCTCTTTCAGGGAAGTGATGAAAGAACACTCTGATGATTATGATATTGCAGTGATAGAAGGATCTATCATGCGCCCCATGGACGTTGAACGGTTAAAGAAAATCAGAAAAAATGCCAAGGTACTGGTGGCTCTGGGGGCCTGTGCCTGTATCGGATGTGTTCAGAGAATGGTCAACCAGTGGCCTGTTGAGGAAAGCATCGCCGCAGTCTATGACAAGGACCCGGCCCTCAATGACAACCCATATTTTGCCAATTTCAAAACTAAGGCCTTGGATGAAGTGGTCACAGTCGACGTGTATATCCCGGGATGTCCCATAGATCGCGATGAGTTCTGCAATGTGCTGGCGGCTTTGCTGCAGGGTAAGAAACCCCCTATTCCTGACTATCCTGTGTGCGTGGACTGTAAAAAGAAAGAGAATGTGTGCCTCTATGAGTTGAGTAGAGTCTGCATGGGCCCGGTAGCTCGAGCAGGGTGTGGCGCAATCTGTCCTACCCACGGAAGTGAATGTGAAGCTTGCCGCGGGTATGTCACTCACCCCGAAGAGGATGCCCACACTGAGGTTCTGGAGAAGTACGAGATATCTGCAGAACAGATCATGCAGCTGAAATCCATGTTTACCTACCGGTACATTGAGGAGAAAGCCAAGGCGGAGGTGGAACAATGAGTGAAATTGCTATTAAGGTAGATCATCTCACGCGGGTGGAAGGTCACGGCAACATTATTCTGAACGCCAGAGATGGAATTGTAGAGAAGGTCCAGTGGCAGGTCACTGAAGCCCCTCGCATGTTTGAATCATTTGTGAGAGGGAGGCACTACCATCAGGTATCACATGTCATGTCTCGGATATGTGGGATCTGCTCCATTGGCCATGCATTATGCTCGCTAAAAGCCACTGAGGCTGCAATGGGTGTTACTATCAGTGATGAGACTGAACTCTTGAGAAAGGTTGCTCTCCATGCAGAGAACATGCAAAGCCACATTCTCCACGTGGGGTATCTGGTAGCTCCTGATTTGTTTCGAAAAGGGAGTGTGTTCCCGCTGATCGAGACTCACCCTGATGCTGTCTTGAAGATCGTGAGCCTTCACCGGCTGGCTAATCAGATGTCGGACCTTATATGCGGCAGAACTACACATCCTATCACCTTGATGGTGGGCGGATTTACCAAGATACCTTCGGAGAAAGAACTTTCCACCTTGAGAGATAGACTCGTCAGCGTTCTGCCTGTGTGCGACGAGGTCAACCAGTTGCTAATGGATAATCTGCATCTACTTCCTGATTTCACCAGAGAGACAGAGTACATCGGGCTCACCAGTGACACAGAATATGCATTATATGATGGAGTCATTGGTTCCACAGATACGGGTACTCACGCTGTGGCCGACTATGAGTCAATCGCCAATGAGTACATGGTGCCCTACTCAACGGCCAAATTTGCCAAACACGCCCGGGAATCCTATATGGTTGGAGCTCTGGCCCGGTTCAATCTCAATGCAGCGAACCTGACCTCAGGAGCCAAGGCGTGGGCACAGAAGTTCGGACTCAGCCCCATCAACTGCAACCCCTTCATGAACAATGCTGTTCAGCTTGTTGAGTACTATCATTCTGTAGAGGATTCCATCAGGTTACTAGACGCCATTTTAGACACAGACCTGAAGAATGAGACAGCAACCTACACAGTGAAGGCAGGACGCGGTGTCGGAGCCATTGAGGTTCCTCGCGGCATCTTGTTCCACGATTACACGTATGATGATCAGGGATTCTGTACCAAAGCCAATTGTATCATACCATCCAATCAGAATCACAAGAACATTAACCTGGATTTAGAAGCCTTTGTCCCCACACTCCTTGATCTGGAAGAGAAGGAAATTGAACTGAATCTGGAAATGCTGGTCAGAGCCTATGATCCCTGCATATCGTGTTCAACACATTATCTCACCGTAGAATTCACATGAAGGTTTCTTTCGCACTCTCTTTTACTTCTTTTCTCTATTTACTGTATTGCGGTTCTGTGTGTCCTGGGTTAGCGTGGATTTCTGGGCATATTGCAGTGATCAGACATCTTTTCCAAACCTTTATTTTTGTTCTGGCTACACCGTAGATAATGAATCAGAAAAGGGATGAACTACCTCAACCACCTGCAATTGCAGTCATTGCTCTTGGAAATGAACTCATGGGAGATGATGGGGCAGGCCCCGCTGTTCTCAAGGCTCTTCAAAGGGAATCCCTGCCTCCAGGTGTCGATGTGATTGATGGGGGGACAGGAGGGATGGCACTCTTACACGTAATAAAGGATTATGCTCACGTTATCTTCATCGATTGTGTGGATTTTGGAGGAATTCCTGGAGAAGTCAGAGTATTTCTGCCCGAAGAAGTGCGATCGCTACGAGGGATCGAATATTCCCTGCACCAGCTGGATTTGATGGAGGTCATAACTCTCTCCCAGAGGATTGGAGAAGCGCCGGAAATCATGCAAATCATTGCCGTTCAGCCTGAGAAAATAGAACCAGCCACAACAGTATCAGAAAGAGTTTCTGCTGCAATTCCACTGGTTGTGGAGGAAATACTGAGAGAGATCTCGAAGATAACTCAATAGATGTACACGATTCCTTTTGATTATCAGGATATATCACGTCACATTGGGTTATCTATAACCATTTTTCTACTTAGCTTCTTTTCCAACTTCAATTCTTTTTCTTTTTCTGTTCTGCAGCATCCCATCTCCGCGCTGCAACATACTCTCTCCTTTCGAGACATTCCATCCAGACTAAAGGCCTTCTTCCACGTCTTTTCAAAGGGCCCACCTCCTTTGAGTTTCACACATCCAGATTTATTTCAGCATCATGATGCGTTTCTCGAAATATAAATATTGCTATATGTAAAGTATAGGACTATGTTATCCCATACATAGAGCGAAAATTCGATCTTTAGCTGTTATCTTTACTTACTCTGTAATGAATATTTCTCTCTTACCCGGTATTCCAACTGCGTCAGCCCTGCATTGGACACACAGTTTGAACTGGGGAAGTGTCTCTTCGCATTTTGCTCTGGCCGACCTGAGCTCTTCACATGTGGGAGGTCTCGGTTGCGGACGGTTTGCCAGTGGAATGAGAGGGATAATGTTCTGTAAATATGCACCTCTCTTCTTTGACTGGATGGCCACGTCTTTCATTCCCTCTGCTGTAACACCGGGAATGAGCACTGAGTTCACTTTGACTTGTATGCCCAGCTCAGCGCAGGCCTCGATTCCTTCCAGCTGACTGGAAATAAATCGTCCTGCCATCTTTTCTGGAGGGTTCCCCATGATATGCTGATATACCTCTGGAATAGTCTCTGCGTTGACTGTATTGACTGTGACCGTGACTGTCCTTACCCCTAGCTGGGCGAGAAGGTCAGCTTTCTCAGGCAACAGCAGTCCATTGGTGGCAACACACAGAATGAGATGTGGAAACTTCTCATGAATCAATTCAAGAGTTGCAAAGGTCTCATTGTTGCACAAGGGTTCCCCGGGTCCTGCAACACCTGCCACTTTCAACTCAGGCCTCATATGAAAGGACACTCTCTCGATTGCCTCAAGAGGGGTCAATATTCGTTCAGCTACCCCTGGCCTGCATCCATGATATGAGATTCCCACTTCTTGAGAGCAGTACGTACAGTGAATGTTACACCTCTTTGCCACAGGGAGATGGATTCTCCCATATAGGAAGTGTGCTTTCTCATCAAAGCATGGATGATCCAGTATCACATTCTCCACTGGCACACACAGCTAATAAAGCTGTGGAGGTAAAAAGCACGGCCAAAAAAAGGTGAAGAAAAGAGAGATTAGTGGTTTCTAAACGACTTAAGGGCATTTCTTATCGCTTTACTGGCAAATAGAGCTTCACACACTATGCCCAGCAGCAGAATCTCTGCTACCCCTTTGACCAGGATTCCTTCCACCACAGGCATGGGCAAGAGATAGGGAATACCCACAATTCCCATGGTGATTAACACAAACACTGCTTCAGGGATCCAGCCTGCCAGAACTGTAGGCACAATTCGTGGTATTCTCTTGTTCCCAGTTTCAGCTGGCTTTTCAGTACCATTCCTGCCAATCAGATTCAACTTCATGGCCAGGTACCCGACGAAGAGCCCGGTTAAGGCTTTGCCTGGAGGCACAAGTACATTCCCAAATACGGTCATGGGATAAATTCCAATTAGTGCACCAGTAATCATTCCATAGAAAGGCCCAAGAGCAATAGCCACAATGAACGTCCCAATATGAGAGAAATCTACATTGATATTAGGTCCTATAGGCACAAAAGAGACCACCGCCAGAGCGGTACCCATAGCTGACATAATACCCACGAAGACAATGTGTTTTACCGTGATTTTCTGTTTACTTACATATCTCCTCAATACAATTCCCAGAAGTACAATGATTACAATTACTGCCAGTTCTGGGATCAATGTTTCCATGTCCATTGGATCACCGCAATGAGGTTGGATTGTCTTTTTAAATACGTTTGGGTAAATACTCATCAATGAGTAGAAAAGAGGGAGGTTGTTGTGCTATCTGGGCTCTCTCGATTGGTGAATGGCAATGCGAGCTGTTACTCACCCGTGGGTTGGCCCCCTCCTGTGAACATATTTCATGTACGTCAGCTCCAGGTTGAAGTATTTGGAACCGATGATGCCAGAGGCCTTCACGCCTCCCAGGTGTGGCAATCGGGAGGTAAAGAGCAGATGATCATCATTGACCATCACTCCCCCTGTATCCACCTTCTCTATGAAGGATTCTGTGACATTCTCATCTTCAGACCACACAGAGGCCCTCAGCCCATATTTGGACTGGTTAATCTTGGTGAGAGCTTCTTCTAAGTTCTTTACCTTGCAGACAGGCAGGAGTGGTCCAAAGGTTTCTTCCTGCATGCACAGCATAGAAGTATCACATCCCGAGAGGATGGTGGGTTCAAAATAGAGTCCCAAATCGTCCGGTTCTCCTTTGTGATTTACTCTGTGACCACCGCACTCTACCTGAGCCCCCTGTTCCAGAGCATCTGCAGCGTATCTTTCGACATTTTCCAGAGCCTCAATGGCTGTAGGGACGATATCAGTCCGGGGATCTGAAGGCAGTCCAATCTGCAAAGACTCTGCATATCTGGTCAGGGCAGAGACCACCTCATCATACACCTTTTCATGCACAAACAGCCGCTTGGTGGCAATGCAGGCCTGGCCTGACCCGAGAAATCGTGCCCTCCCAGCATCCTGGATGGCCCTCTCCAGGTCGGAATCTTCCCATATGAGTGTGGCATCGCTTCCAGCAATCTCCAGAATTACTTTCTTGTAGTTTTTCACAGCCTTTGCTGCAATCTGCACACCGCTTTCAGATGATCCGTAGAATATGATACAGTCCAGCCCGTTGATCCATTCGGTGACACACATTTTTGACTCAGCCACCGTTGTGCACAGTGGGTTGATGGCGTATTCCTGGAATATGTTATACATCATTTCAGAAATGTAGAGGGTTGAAATGGGTAGCATAGAGGGGGGTTTCACCACAGTACAATTCCCCGAAATGAAAGAACAGCAAATATTCAAAATTCCCAGAGTTGTAGCTGCATTATAAGGAGTGACCAATCCCACTGAACCGAAAGGAGTCCTCAGCAACGAATCTCCATTGAGGTTCTTGGGGCTGATCTGTTCTCCAAGGTAGTACAACATGTCATCTGTAAAAAAGGTAGACGATTCTCTGTATTCCCAGTCCAGCATTTTCTGGGGATGTCCTTCTGCAACGCTGATCTCTTCAATTTTTCTCCTGTGGTTTTTGAATTCCTCCCCAATTCTGGACAAAATCTCCTTTCTTTTCTCTATGGAGGTTGACCTCACGTCCTGTTCACAGGACCGTGACACCTTGATAGAATCCTGGACTTCTTTTTGAGAAGCAATACAGAACTCTGCATAGGCTGCGCTCTCATCAAAGTGGGGAATACCATGCTTCCTGATGTACTTGACCGCATATCGTTCTTCTGCACTCTTGGGCGTGAAGAACCCAGAGGCCAGCCGCAAGAGCAGTTTCTGATAAGCAGGAACTTTTCTGAGATAGTATGCAATGGATATGCCTGGATCTTTTATGATGTCATCTGCCCGGAGGGCCAGACCTCTATCAGCTGTCTCCACCCAGTCACCAATGAGAAGCTTGTACATATCACACAAGCTGTGGATGCATTTAAAGATTTTTTGGGTTTGTTCTCGCACTGATTGATCTCCTTCATCTACTAGTGTGTCCTGGTGGATCATGCCAGAAGAGTATCAATGACAAATAAATAGAGGAACAGAAGCTCTAGAAGCCTGAGAAAGGAGGCAAAAAATTTATAAATGAGTAGGTTGGTGAACAAAGAGAGGTGACTAAAATGGCTGATATTAAGACCTGGGAAAGTGAAGATGTTGGATGCTCTATCCGAATTGACTATGATCTGTGTACGGGTTGCGGTGAGTGCGCTGAAGTCTGCCCCACTGAAGTGTACGAGATTGTTGGCGAGAAGTCGACGGCTCCCAATGTAGATGAATGCATCGAGTGTTGCGCATGTGTGGAAGGATGCCCCCAGGACGCGATCGAACACAGCTCATGTTAGACAGTGCTCAGAGATAGTACTATCCAATATCTATTTCTTTAGGGAGAGGATGACTCTTGTGGAGGACTCTTCGCAGAAGATTATGTGTCACCAATAAAGGGTTCGATCTGGTCCATCTCAATATGGACATGCCACATCATATGTACAACTCACTTCAGTCAGTAGTTTTCTTTGCTGAGAACCTTTTTAAAGTGCGAGAGCAATAACGAGGTATGCCCTTTGTTCTTCAATCTGATTTTGCCCCATCAGGGGATCAGCCCAAGGCAATTGCCCAGTTGACAGAGGGCATCCAGTCAGGACTCTCAGAACAGACCCTTTTGGGCGTCACAGGATCAGGAAAGACATTTAGCATGGCCTGCGTCATAGAAAGGATTGATAAGCCTACACTGGTGATTTCCCACAATAAGACCCTGGCAGCACAATTATACACTGAGTTCAAACAATTTTTCCCCGAAAACGCGGTGGAATATTTTGTGTCCTATTATGATTATTATCAACCAGAAGCGTATATTCCCAAGACGGATACCTACATTGGAAAAGAAACCTCGGTGAATGAAGAGATTGACAAGATGCGTCTGTCTGCCACCGCTTCCCTCCAGGATCGTAGCGATGTGATTGTGGTAGCCTCCGTATCCTGTATTTACGGGTTGGGTATTCCCAAGGATTACAAGGAAATGGGCATTGCCCTGAGACCAGGTATCCCCTATGATAGGGATGTGTTCATGCGCCGCCTTGTGGAGATTCAGTATGAACGAAATGACATGGCCTTTGGCAGGGGCACGTTCAGGGTACGGGGGGACATGGTGGATGTTTTCCCTTCCTACAGCGACATACCCATCCGCGTTGGATTTTCCGGGGGTGAGATGTCCCGAATTTACTATTTCAATCCGGTGACAGGCAAGATACTGGAAGAGACCTCAGGATCTCACATTCATCCAGCCAAGCATTACGTTACCCCTGAAGAGAAAACCAGAAGAGGTCTCCATTCCATTGAACAAGAACTGGAGGAACGGTTGCAATACCTCAAGAAGGAGGGGAAACTGCTGGAGGCTCAGAGGCTGGAGCAGAGAACCCGGTTTGATCTGGAGATGTTAAGGGAAATCGGGTATTGTCCTGGTATTGAAAACTATTCCAGACACTTTGACGGCAGAGTGCCAGGAGATCCGCCCTACACCCTCATGGACTATTTTCCTGAGGATTATCTCTTAGTCATTGATGAATCTCACGTTACCGTGCCCCAGATAAAGGGGATGTACTTTCAAGACAAGGCCAGAAAGGACGCCCTGGTGGCATATGGATTCAGGCTGCCTTCCGCATTCGACAACAGGCCTTTGATGTTTGAAGAGTTCAAAAAGAAGATCAACGAAGTGGTCTACGTATCCGCAACACCTGCCGTCTACGAACTCACAAGATCCCAGCAGGTTGTGGAACAGATAATCAGGCCCACAGGGCTTGTAGATCCTGAAGTTATAGTCCGTCCCACTGCCAATCAGATTGACGACCTCATAGCGGAGATTGAGAGGAGAGCTCCACAGGAACGGATTCTGGTAACCACTTTGACCAAGAGAATGGCTGAGGATCTTACTGAGTACCTCATTGAGATGGGACTCAGGGTGAGATACCTGCACTCCGAAATTGACACTCTGGATCGAATGGACATCATAAGGGACCTGCGTCTGGGTGAATTTGACTGTCTGGTGGGTATCAACTTGTTGAGGGAAGGACTTGACCTCCCAGAGGTATCTCTCGTGGCTATCCTGGATGCAGATAAAGAAGGATTCCTGCGATCCGAAACCTCTCTCATCCAGACAATTGGAAGATGCGCACGTCATGTCTCAGGTCAGGTCATCATGTATGCAGACCAGGTTACCGATTCCATGCGAAAAGCTATTAAAGAGACAGAGAGGAGGAGAGGTATCCAGCAGGCATACAACGAAAGCCACGACATCAGACCTGAGTCCATAAGGAAAAAAGTGTTTCAGCGCATGAGGGAAGAGAAAGAAAAAGACAGGGAGAAGAAACCTCATGAGGAACTGCCCCTGGTTCTGGATGATCTGGAGAGAGAAATGTTGGAGGCTGCACGAAGACTGGAATTCGAACGTGCCGCTGTGCTCAGAGACAAAATACGGGAATTGAAAGGAGGATCATAATGCGAATACAGATTACCCAGACGAACCTGTGGGGAAACCTCTCTAGAAGAGAGATGGAGATTATCTATCAGTCAAACAAGATGGTTATTGCTCGCTACCCTGTGAGCAACCTGCAGAACCCATTGGTTGTTGATGGGGTTCATGTCCTGGAGAATGGGTATACAGCAGTAGCTTTCATAGAGTACGGCAACTGGTACATCACAGAGAAGATTTTCGACTTTCAGGCTCGTCCTACAGGATTTCTCATCAATGTCGTGACCCCTGTGGAAGAGAACCTCACGTTTCTCAACACCATGGACCTCTTCATCAAGGTATGGATTTCGCCTGTAGATCAGTGTAAAGTATTTGGCACCAGCATATTTAGAAATATCGCCAAGGATGGACTTCTGACCGAGACAGTGGAGAAAAAAGCGCTTGAAACGGTGGACACTTTGGTGTTAGAGGTTCAGAACGGAGGCTTCCCGCCTCAGTTTGTCAAGGACTTCTATATCGAGAACAATGGGTAGCTCTCACGTTGAGAGACGGGGGATTTCACAGGGCTCCTTGTCTGGATTGAGGCAATTCAGAGGGAGATCCTTCTCGATAAAGGGTGAGCGAGTTCCCCGGGGACCGGTGACCGATACCTTTATAAGTACCTTAACTTAACTTAAGGTAAGGTTAAGCATGCGAACAGGAATGCTTGGCTCAAGGTGATAATATGGATGTTACAAAAGGAACGACTACAGTGGCCTTAGTTGGTAAAGACGGAGTTGTGCTGGCAGCAGACAAGAGAGCATCCATGGGCTATGCAGTTGCCCATAAGAACGCGCGCAAGATTTTCCAGGTATCAGGGTTAGCAGGTGCTACAGGAGCGGGTTCAGTGGGCGACATACAGAACTTTGTCAACTTGCTCAGAGTTGAATCAAACCTCTACAGCATTAAGACTAACCAGGACTTGACTGTCAAATCGCTGGCCACGCTTGCATCTCGTATCCTCTTCAGTCATAGATACTATCCCTATTTTGCCCTCTTCATCATAGGAGGGTATGATGAGCGACCAGTCGCTTTCTCACTTGATCCACTTGGTGGAATGAACGAGGACAACTTCATTGCTTCAGGATCAGGGATGCAGGTGGCATATGGTCTTCTTGAAGACCAGTACAAGGAAGGAATGACAGTGAAAGAGCTGCAGAAACTGGCCGCCCGCTGCATCAACGCAGCGACTCAGAGGGACCTTGCAACGGGGGATGGTATTTCCATGGCAGTCATCACAAAAGACGGGTATCGAGAACTCACCAAGAAGGAAATAGAAGAGGTGTTGTAAATGGCGTTTAGACCACGCGGTATTGGATATGACATGGCTATCACTGTTTTCAGTCCAGACGGATCGCTGTATCAGGTAAACTATGCTTCAGAGGCGGTGAAGCGAGGTGCAACAGCTCTGGGTGTAAAGTGCGAGGAAGGCATTGTACTGGCTGTGGACAAGCGAATCCCTTCAAAGCTGGTGCAGCCTGAATCCTTTGAGAAGATCTTCCAGGTGGATACTCACATCGGGACAGCAGCCTCAGGGATGATTGCTGACGCTCGCCAGTTGGTGGAAAGAGCACGACTGGAAGCGCAGATTCACCGGCTAACTTACGATGAAGATATCTCTGTTGCCCTTCTGTGCAAGAAGATTGGAGACCTCATGCAGATGCATACTCAGTATGGAGGACTCAGACCCTTCGGCGCTTCCCTCATCATTGCAGGTGTCAATGACGAACCTGAACTCTTTGTCACAGACCCCAGCGGAGGGTACCTGGGCTGGAAAGCCTCGGCCATCGGTTCTGGCAGAACCAGTGCTCAGGATGTCTTCGAGGCAGAATTCAGGGACGATATCACCATGGATGAGAGCATTGTCCTGGCTCTCAAAGCCCTGAAGCCTTCTGTGGAGGCACTGGTCAAAGGAAACATTGAGATGGCGTTGATCAAGGACAGAAAGTTCAAGAAGATGTCAGACGACGAAGTCAAGAAGTACATTGACCAACTACGGGAGTGATTGATTGAAGAAGATTTGCAGTCTTCTTCTCGTGATTCTAGTGGTGGGCTGTCTCTCTCAGCAGGAAGGAGGGATTCAGTCCATCGATGATTTGAACGGCAAGACAATAGCGATCCCCGGAAAAGCTACCGTGCAGGATTTTCTATTGCAGAGATTTCTTAGAGACAATAACATAACGGCTACCACAATAATTGTGGGACCCCCTGAAATGATCCAAACGTTAGAGAGTGGTGGCATTGATGGGTTCATTGCCTGGGAGCCATATCCCGCTCGTGCCGTTGTGGAAGGTGAACACATGCTACTGGTAACCTCCCGGGAGATCTGGCCCCATCATCCCTGCTGTGTGCTGGCTGTTCAGAAGGAGTACCTCGCAGAGAATAAAGATGTTGTTCTCGCTGTCCTGGCCTCTCACATGAGAGCCACTGCCTTCATACTGGAGAATCCTCAGGAAGCAATAAGGATCGGGGTGGATTTCACAGGGATGTCTGAAGAGGTAGTCAGCCAGGCTGTGCAGACCATTGAATATGTATATGAACCCAACTATGCAGGAATAAAGGATTACCTTGAACAGCTACTGGAAATGGAGTACGTGTCTTCTGATGACGTGGGTGACATGGATACATTTCTGGGTGAATTCGTCAATTCACAGCTGATTGAGGAAGCTGCAGCGTACTCATGTTCGAACCTGGATAGGATAGTTCGGATGGGGTACCTGAGAGCTGATTTGCACCAGCTTGCCCTGTTTGTCGCCCTAGACCAAGGGTACTTTGAAGAATTCGGGCTCACTGTAGAACTCTATGTCTTTTCTGCAGGTCCCCAGGAGATGGATGCCTTCGGTTCGCAGGACATTGACATGGGTTACCTGGGTATTGCACCCGCCACCACCAAGCGGCTGAACCTCGGAATTCCCATTGTGATACTGGCAGGAGCAAATAATGAGGGATCGGCACTTGTCGTGAGTTGAGAACATGAGAACACACAAGGTGTTCATAGTTTTTGTTTTTGTTGTAGTCTGGGAGGTGGTGGCAGTACTGGCAAACAGCCGGTTTCTGCCGAGTCCTCTCCATGTGGGAACGACGTTCTGGAACTTACTGAGTTCAGGCGCCCTGTTTCGGCACGCTGCTGTAAGTCTGGCCCGGGTTCTGGCCGGGTTCCTCCTGGCACTTGCCGTTGGGCTGCCTCTGGGAGTGTTGATGGGATGGTTCCCGAAAATGGAGAATCTCTCTGTCATCATCGAGATGCTGCGACCCATCCCGCCCCTGGCCTGGATTCCTCTGGCCATGCTGTGGTTTGGCATTGGATTTCAGTCAAAAGCCTTTATCATATTTATCGGGGCGTTTTTCCCCATTCTCAGCAATGCTCTCCTTGGTGTGCGGGAGACAGAACCATATCTTGTTGAAGCAGGCAGGGTTTTGGGAGCCAGTGATAGTCAAATTCTCCGGAATATCATCCTTCCGAATTCCTTTCCTTCTATTCTGGAAGGGTTGAGGATTGGATTGGGGATAGCCTGGATGTGCCTGGTGGCTGCAGAACTCACTGGGCTAAACCCTCCTCTGGGGTTAGGGTATCTGATAATGGAAGCACGTGATCTTGGAAGGGCAGATACCGTGATGGCAGGTATGATTGCAATAGGAGTCATCGGGTATGCAATGAATATAGCACTCAGACAGCTGGAGAAACGACTGGTGAGGTGGCGACCATGATCACACTGGAACAAGTTGCCAAGACCATTGGTGAGCTCCCCATCCTGGAGGCTGTATCTCTGTCCGTGAAGAAAGGGCAATTTATGTGCCTGGTAGGGCCGTCAGGGTGTGGAAAGACTACCTTGCTCAAGTGCATAGCAGGGTTGAGAACGTATGAAGGCAAAATACGCATTGACGGGAGGCTGTCACAGGGGATCAATCCAAAAATCGGATATGTTTTCCAAGAGTTTTCTCTCTTCCCGTTTCTGACAGTCAAGGGGAATATGGAATTTGGATTGAGAATCCAGAAGAAACCCAGGAAAGAAATGGACGACATTGTGGCATCACTCCTGGATCTCTTCCTACTGCAGGGATTCGAGCACGCATACCCTCACGAACTTTCAGGGGGGATGCAGAAAAAGGTGGCCATTGCCAGAGCCCTCGCTACTGATCCGGAGATTTTGCTCATGGATGAACCTTTCGTGTCACTGGATGCTCAGACCAGGAACATGTTGCAGAAAGAGCTCCTGAGAATCTGGAATAAGACACACAAGACCATCTTGTTTATTACGCATAATGTGGATGAAGCAGTCTTTCTGGCAGACAGAGTCATGGTTCTCACCAGGAGGCCGGCCACGGTAAAAGAAGAATTCCTCATAGATCTGGAAAGGGAGCGTGATCGCACGTCTCCTGAATTCGTTTCCGTGAGGAAAGAAATTTTAAAGGAGCTAGAGGAAGAATATGTTGAACAGGTTGATAGAGGATATAAAGGACTATGAGGGATTGACCCGGAAGAAAGCAGTACAGCATGTGACACGGCTTAAGGAGAGTGCATCCTTGGCAGGAATTCCGACCATGCTGGGAGACGATGCAGCTATCCTCCCCTGGGAAGATTACTACCTGTTGTTTGCTTCAGATGGTATCTGGTGGAGGCTGGGAGGAGATCCTTTCTGGGCAGGGTACTGTTCAGTCCTCGTTAACGTCAATGACATCTACGCCATGGGAGGTGTACCCGTGGCCATGGTCAATGTTCTGTCTCTCAAAGAAGAGGAGGCAGAAGAGCTCCTGGAAGGAATTGAGACTGCCTGCCAGAAGTTTGCGGTTCCCATGGTGGGGGGTCATGTGCACCCAGATGCACCTACCTCTGTGGCCGTTTCCATTCTCGGGAAGGCAAGAAAGGTTCTCACCAGCTTCGATGCACGTCCGGGGGACACGGTTATTCTGGCTATTGATTTAGAAGGGAAGCAATACAAGACCTATCTAAACTGGGATTCAACCAGTATGAAGACCACCAAAGAAGTCCTGTACCGACTTGAGGCATTACCCGTCATTGCTGAGAAGGGGCTGGCCACAGCCTGCAAGGACGTTTCCAACCCAGGAATACTGGGGTCTCTTGGCATGTTGCTGGAAACCAGTAAAGTAGGTGCTCTTGTAGATGTAGAGTCCATACCCTCCCCGATAGACATCACCACTTTTGTGAAAATGTACCCTGGTTACGGATTCATTCTTACTGTGAACCCCATTCATGTAGATGAAGTGACTCAAATATTCAGAGATCGTGACATCTCAGTTAGCATCATGGGTGAAATTACCACACAAAGGAAGTTGGAACTTCATTATAAAGAAGAGAAAGGAATTCTTTTTGACTTTGAAAAAGAATTCATCTGTGGACTTTGAATTCCCAGAAGCTCCTGCAGTCATCAGGTTCTCCAAAATACTACACTAGGAAGACTTCTCCAGTAAGGTTCGAATCCTGGTCAATTCCTCCAACATCTTTCCCTGTATACCCTCAGGTTCATATGTTTCCACCGCCACAGGCTTCCTGCCACGCACATATTCCACTAGGACTTCCTGCAGTTCTTCGTACTGTTCAATGCCATCCAGATGCAGTTCTGCAGTACCCATTCCTCCAGATTGACCGGAATACCCTGCCGTTTGTATCCTCAAAGACGCAATGCCCAGTCTCCTGGATAGTGGTCCCTGTGATATGTCTACATTCGTGATCCTGTTGTAGGGAACAATTCCTGTCTTCCTGAACCACACTCCTCTCAGCCATCGAACCTCATTCTCTGTCATCGTGTACCGAATTGTGGAATAGTACTTGGGAATCCAGTATGCAGTAAACCCAAAGGCAGCACAGAAAGGAATGCTTACCAGGACTGCAACAAAGGGAACCAGTACCAAGACAAGAATCCACCACCACACGAATGCCAGAAGTATGACCAGAATGAGATATATGAAATACAGCTTTTGAAGCTGTGAAGCAGGTCTGAATTCTTCTCCAACTCTTGGTGTGCCTTTGCTCATAGTCATCACCTCTTACAATATGATTGATAGTTTATATATCCTGCTGAATACGTACTGATAATTCGAGAGGTTCACAGGTCTCATAGACGATAACTGGCACATTTTTTCCCGATCACATCTCTCAGGGAGCACTCTTCCCATCTGGAATCGGACCACTACCGACTGGCTTCGATTTCATCTGTAAAAATGTACAAGAAGGGAGATTGCAGGTTTCCGTAAAATGCACTCTAGATGCCAAGGACGGAAAATATCACATACAATCCAAGTGCTGCAGGAACTGTCAGAAAGAAAGGGAGGAAAATTCCGACCATGTATTTTGAAGAGCCCGTTCGTTTTCCAGAAAAGTCCAGAAACTGCAGAGGTAGGACGAAAATGGCGGCGTAGACCACCACAGCAAGGGGTGTGATCAGCAGGAATCCTCCAGGATTCTCCAGGATTGCTCCAGTACCCACGAATTCATACAAAATCCCTGTGCACCCTGCTGTCATTAGCGCTTCCTTTTCCTGGAACTGATACCACCTGGAAAGAAAGAAATACCATGTGCCAAACCACACTGACCAAAAGATCGTCACCATGAGAAGATCAACCCACAGAACAGGATGAGCAATTCTATTGCCAAGAGCATAGCAGTACGTTTCTTCTCCCACAGTAATGAGGACAGTGGTCACCAAGAATCCACCATAATTCTTGAGATGTAAGTCCATAAGACGCTTTCTCACCCTTTTTCGCAGTACGTAGCAAATTCCACCAAATCCCAGTCCATACGTTACTGCAAACAGAACCACAGACCATTCTTTTGCAGTAGCAAGTATGAGACATGCAGCACCGAACCACAGTATCATAAGGTTCCAGGCAGACCTCCAGTTCAAGAAATCACCTCTGGTTACAACACATCGCCATGTTCCCCAGCCCTCAAGCGACAATCAGTTTAACATATTCCATTTTCCCACTGGTGAGGAAAAATCCAGCCAATTCTTCTATCCTCTCAGCCTCTCCATCCAGGATGAAGATTTCCAAACATTTCCCACCCTTTAAATGACTGTGAACCTGAGTAGTCGTGATATCCTCGAAGTTATGTTTTATCTGGGTTACCACGCTTTCCACGTCCTGGTGATGAACAAGCAGCAGTATTGAATTGATTTCACCAGTGAATTTTTCCTTCTCCCTCGTGTCAGCAATCAGCATGCGGACTCCTGCCCTGATCACTTCAGATCTTCCGGAGAATCCCAGTTTCTCCTGTATTCTGTCTATCTCCTCCAGCATTTTCTCATTTACTGAAATACTGACCACAGGCATACCATACGGTACATCACAGGGTATAAAAGGTTAACCGTTGCATTCTGATGGGATTGTGTCTCGATTCTTGCCTCCGTTCGCTATGGACAACTCTTCTTCACTTTTTGCCTTATTAAGATAATGATGCATTCATCATAAAGATTATTGTCCAAATCCTTATATACTAATAACACTTTATATATATGGTAATATGACAAAGCGACTCCTCCTCATTGTACTGATCTTATCAGCCGGATGCACGTCAGGCCCACAGCCTGAAGCCACCGGAAGAATCGGCGTTATCGTTTCCATACTTCCTCAAGCCGAGTTTGTGGAAAAGGTTGGAGGGGACAGAGTTATTGTGACAGTCATGATACCTCCCGGGGCCAGTCCCCACTCTTATGAACCTGCGCCTGACCAGTTAATTCAGGTCAGCACAGCTTCTCTGTATTGTGCTGTGGGTTCAGGAATAGAGTTCGAACTGGGCTGGATGGATAGAATTATCAGCATGAACAGAGATATGGCTGTCATTGACTGCAGCAAAGGGATAGAACTCATATCCAGGGATCATGACGGTGACGATCATGGAGGGACTAATCCTCATGTCTGGCTTTCCCCAAGGAACGCAGCCATCATGGTAGAAAACATATTCCAGGGACTGGTAGCAGTCGATCCAGACTCTGTTGATTATTACACAGAAAACAAGGAACGATACCTCCAGGAGCTTGAAACTCTGGATCACAGAATACGGGAAGCTCTTCCTGCTTCTCTCACCAAACTCATAGTATACCATCCTTCATGGGGTTATTTCTGTAGAGAGTACGGACTGGAAGAGATTCCTATTGAAAAAGAAGGGAAAGATCCCACTCCCCAGGACATAGCTCGACTCATCGATCTGGCCAGAAAGGAGCATATTACAGTGATTTTTGTATCCCCGCAGGTGAACAGACAACCGGCTGAGGTTATTGCCAGAGAAATCGGCGGGAAGGTGGTGCTGGTAGATCCTCTGGAGAAGAACTACGTTGAGAACCTGTTCAAAGTGGCACAGGCCTTTATGGAGGTGTGAAATGTCTCTCGCAGAAGTATTGAATGTGTGGGTGTACTATGATCATTCTCCCCAGCTGGAAGATGTATCTCTTGTCGTCAATGACCATGATTTTCTGTCCATAATTGGTCCCAATGGAGCGGGGAAGACAACATTGCTCAAGGTCATACTAGGCTTGATACAGCCAGCAAAGGGCTCCGTGACTGTTTTTGGTTCTCCACCCAAGATTGGGAGAAAGCAGATCGGGTATGTGCCCCAGGACATTCAATTTGACAGTGCCTTTCCCATTTCAGTGTTTGATGTCGTCTTAATGGGTCGCTACAAAGGTCTTCTTTCCCCCCATTCTGAAGAGGATAAAGAGGTCGTTATGGATGCGCTCAGGACGGTGGAGATGGCCAAGTTCAAAGACAGGAGGATCGGTACCCTCTCCGGAGGTGAACAGCAGCGCGTATTTCTGGCTCGTGCCCTGGTTCGTCAGCCCCGGCTCTTGCTACTTGATGAACCGACAGCGAGTATTGATCCCGATGCACGGAAAGCATTCTATGAGTTATTGACTTCTCTAAAGGAAAAGATGGCCATTCTCCTGGTGACGCACGATATCAGTGTGGTCAGTGTATATGTGGACAGTGTGGCCTGCCTCAACCGGAAACTGTACTATCATGGTCCTGCAGAAGGAGCCCTGAACCAGCTGGAACAGGTGTATCAGTGTCCCGTTGAGGTTCTAGCCCACGGGATACCTCATCGAGTACTGAGGAGGCACACTGATGATTGAAATCCTTGAGTATGAATTCATGAGGAACGCACTGGCAGCTGCAGCACTGGTGAGCATTGCATGTGGAGTGGTGGGCACATTTGTAGTCATCCGGAAGATCGTCTTCATCAGTGGGGGAATCGCCCACGCTGCATTCGGAGGCATTGGCCTGGGGTACCTTGTGGGAATAAGCCCCATTGTGGCAGCCATCCCCTTCAGTGTGATGTCAGCAGTTGGAATCGGGATGCTGAGCAAGAAAGCAGACATGGGGGAAGATGCAGCCGTCGGAGTATTGTGGACACTGGGGATGGCATCTGGTGTGGTATTTATTCACATGAGTGAGGGATATGCCCCTGATTTATTCAGTTACCTATTTGGGAGCATTCTCACTGTCCCACGGCAGGATCTTATAATGATGCTGATCCTGGATGTTTTGATCCTGGGAGGTGTTTTTCTGTTCTATAAGGAGTTTGTGGGACTGTCTTTTGATGAAGAGTTCTCCACGGTGGTGGGGATTCCTGCCCAGTGGTTGAATTTGCTTCTGCTCTGCCTGGTGGGACTGAGTGTTGTGGCACTGATACGTGTGGTGGGAGTTGTCCTGGTAATTGCTCTGCTGACCATGCCTGCGGCAATTGCAAGGTATTTCACCTTCAATGTGAAAAAAATGATGATATTATCCGTGGTCATTGGAGTCATGGGAACTGTGACAGGATTGTTCATATCCTATGTTGGTGATTTGCCCTCAGGTGCAACCATCGTTCTGGTCCTGGGAGGCGTGTTGCTGGGTTCAACAGTCTTGAAGGCACAAAGGAGATAGGACTGCTCAAGGTTTCTCCGGAAAACCATTAAAGTAGTGGTCTCCCTTTCCTGATCAGTCCCGCTTCCGGCCTGAAATTTCCATTTAAAACTCTGTGGTACACACTGGCTTCTCTGCCCATGCAAAAAGACGTGTAACCACATCTACATAGCCGGAATCAGAGATCTCTGCCAATCCATATGTGCACAACCTATCAAAAGGAACAATCCCCATGATCAGGGACGTGAAATCAGAAATTTTAAGGTGAATACTCACTTCAAAATCGTTTCTTCCCAGTTGAGGAATTCCTTCTTCAAAATGGACAATGTAGCTCCCTTGATTCTCAGGAAAGAACCCATCCTGGATATCAATACGCAATCTGCAGTCTATGCCTCCAAAATTGTGATCTTTGAGAACTTCAAAAGCTCTTTTTACGTCAATGATTCGGTACATGAGGCCAATCCCATCTCGATCAGTCTCATGGTAGATGTGTGGCATCAGCATGTCCTCTCCGTACCGGGGATCATCAAGTACGTGGTGGAAGTACTCATCTTGGGTATTAATCATGCAGTAACGAATTTGATCCTTCTGGCTGTGAAGAAATGTCAACAATTCCCAGAAGGCCTCTGTGGTTTCATAAATGAATTCTCTGACCCTGATGTCATTGATGACAAAATTCTCTGTCTCAGCTTCCTTGAACATGAAGACAAGGTAGCCCTGAATGGAATTCCCGGTCTTATATCCCACAATCCGGGTAAGAGGATCTTCCATTATCCGTTCCACTTTTCTCTCGCTGGTCAATTTCATCATTCCGTGTGTTGTTGCAGCATATCGGTTGTAACAGTCCACCAGAGCCGCCGTATCCTTCTTGGACAAGAAGTGGATGTGTTCTTTTGTTCTGGCAGGTAGCTGTTCAGGGTGAAGACGGTACTGGTGCATTTTCGTCCCAAATCCAAATCCCATCTCTTTATAGAAATCAGGGCGAAATGGATACAGTGAAGTTAAGAAAGACCCCTTTTTCTTATAGTAATCAAGGAAGAAGGAGATCATTTCCTTGCAGACTTTTTCTCTCTTATGGATAAGATCCACCGCTACCAGGCCGACTCCTCCAACGAGGACAGGCACTGAAAACATTGTCATAGTGAAATCATAGAGTATCATTCCTCCCCTTAAGGTTCCATCCTCATAAAATCCGTAAATGTGTGTTGTGGGTTCTTCATTCTGCAGTTTGAGAAGCAGACTCCTGGTTCGGTCTCTCTCCTCAGGAGTAGATAGCTTCATCCTAGGATACGCATTGGCCACTATGGTAATAAAGTCATGAAGGTCCTTCTCAGGAATCAGTTGGATATTCATGAATTATGATCGAATAGTGCTTTTTAACTTTTGGCGTCCCGATTTGATGGTTATCCTGTCAGGAGGAGAGTTTCCAGTGGTCATGGTAGCCTGTTCTCAGGATCCGTGCTCTCACTGGCTGAAGTCTGACTGCGGTCTGAGAGGGGCCGGTTGAGTGTCATCTTCTGAGGGCGTAGTACATGAGTGCTATTCCTACCAGGACAACTACAACTGTGACAATTCCACCTATCATGAGCAGAGGAGGGCTCTTGGTTGTCTCAAAGGCGACTGAGGCCGAGTCCATAAGGTGGTCCTCTGCCAGAAGTTGAAAGGTCACCTGATGCACTCCCTCAGCCAGGGGGGTCATGTAGATCTGAACTTCTCTGTTTTGAGACCCGGGCACGAAGAAGTCAGATATGGGTTGAATCTCAACATTTTCTGCTGAAGCAGTCAGTCGATAGTCTGTGTCGTACTGTCCCGTGTTTGTTATGCGTAGCACAGCAACAGTACTTTCAGTCTTCGAGACGTCATCAGGCGGGTGAATAACTTCCAGCTGTCCAGATATGGGTTTTTCCACCTGGATGCTGACCACTGTGTGCCCCAGAGACTGGCCTTCACTGGTCAGCTCCAGTTCGAGAGAGTATGTTCCTCTCTCCTCTGGCTGAAATGCCACATCAATCTGAGTGTACCCGGCTCGAGGAATAGTAACCGTGTATCTATTCTGAAGCAGATGAATCTCAGATGGAGCACTGGCAACCAAGGTAAATTCAGCCTCTTTTTGGCTCTTATTTCGTACCAAGACCCGTACGCGACCTTTTTCATCCACATTCATGATGTCAGGATATGATAAGACTTCAAGAGAGCCTTCAGTCGTCAAGACAACAGATATCATTGTATAATCTATCCAGGTGCATTCAGAATCAGAGTAGTAGACCACCACATTGTAATCTCCTTCAGGGATCAAGGGTATCAAATGAGTCTCTTCCAGAATGGTCTTGGTGTCCCCGGGTCTAACCAGAACATCCTTTTCCAGAGGTGACGTGTTGCCGCCGAGAATTCCCCAGTCAATCTCGAGATGCCCTGCATCAAACTTCTTGTTGCAGTCACCTCCCATGTCGTTGGTGGCTGTCACCACCACGGTAATGTAGTCTCCTGGAGAACCCTCTCTTTTGTCAATATCAACAGAAAAGGTCACATCCTCACAATTACAGGAAGGTCTGCCAGGTATCCATATCGAGCTGACGCAGCATACCGTATACTGGCACTGGTCAGTGGCAATGGCACCATCAGAGATCCGCTGTGCTTCAATGTTCATGACATGGACTCCTATGGGTAATCCCATGTATCCACAGAAGTGGTGAACACCTGCCGTGTAGTACCGAGTACCCCAGTGATACCAGATATTCCCGTACTGGTCCTCAACCCATCGGGTAACCCAGGCATCATCAGAGACCACAATCTCCCCGCACACCTCCTGGCCATACCAGTACTGCAGACCACATCCGGGGAACAGGGCGACAGTTGCGGTAAATGGCTGAGATACCACAGCATTCGAACTGACTACAAGCAAGAGCAAGGCCAATACCACATATTTCTTCATGGGTACATATGACACGTAGGTCTATTTAAGAGTTTCATCTTCTTTTTAGAACTTATGCTGTCACTTTCCGACTCAACCCAGTCCTCCTCACCAACCCTTTAGGGGAGTCCTAACTCCTTCGTATTCTCCAGGATGGCTGTAGCCACTTCAGAGGAATGGCGATCAGGTAGCTCACTCAGAGAGACTGTCTCCGTGAAAGGAAGCTCATCCCGTGAGGTCACTACTGTCAACATCAGAATTCCACACACTGTCACGCACTTGATCAGACTATCACTGCTCTCTGGACTTCCTACACCAATGAAAGGTTTGCTCCCGGAACACTTCAGAGTCGTTTTCAGGAACAGGGTGTCGACATGATGCTGAAAAACCATTATGAAATGAAATAAGGGAAGTACTATAGGGCCAAAATAGTGATTTCTTCAATCAATTGCGAGATCGGATCTTGAGAGCACCCAAAACGTTGCAGTCACAAAGGAAAGCATCTTCACTGCCCAAATCTTCGATACTATTCTACATGCTCTCTGAGAATATCATAATAGGCTCCTTTCTGCCCGGGCACACAGACTCTGCAGACGCCCATGGAAATTCGGAAACAGCGGGGACATACGTTCTTCCCGCACAGAATGCACTCTCTTAAGGCTGGTGTATTTCGTCCACAAATCTGGCAATACTCCATTTCCATGATTGTTAGTAAATACTCCACTTATAAAGGTGCGGATACATTCTCTTAAAGAGTGTTTCCAAAAATAAACATGTCTTACTGAGACCGTTTCTCAAGCTGTTTTCAGTTTTCAGTCATTTGGATCAGAAAGCTTTTAATTGTCGAATGCATAGTGTGCATATGAAACCTCAAGCACCAAAGACAGTGACTTTTGTTATAGCCCTCATCTTTTTTCTCATCGGTCTTCTGGGTCTCTACACAAACGTAATCGCAATACGTACTGATTTTGCCCAGCTTTGCTTAGTGATTTCAAATGTCCTGCTCATCCTTGGTATTCTGGTGAAAGGGCTCTAATCTCTGTCTTTTTTCACCTCTTTCTTTCATTTTTCACTATCAGTAACATGACTGGGAAGCATCGTGCGTCTCACATGTGAAAAAGGAGAATCCATTTTATGAAGTAAATGAGGCATTTAAGCCGTATGATTATATTAACCTTTAAAAGTATTCTAACCTCCGTATATACTGCGAATTCATGAAAATAGGAAAAAGTATGTTTGGATACAGATGATACAATGATTGAAACTTCGTCTTCCATAGGGATAATAAATGAGAAATTCAACAGGAACAACCTCTTTCTAACCACAGATTCTGTCGAAGTGCTGGCCACGCAGGAATCCACCAAATTGGATGAATTCATTGAATATCTCAAGAAGAGAAACGTCACATTCGTAGGAAGAGATCATATTGATTCATTCTTTTACCCACAGGTTGAAGCAGAAGCAACCTTTGAATATACGGGGGAGAATTTGCCTCTTGACGAATTTGTCCCCGCCACCCCGCTCACTGCCGATCATGACTTCAGGATCATCAAGGATGTTACCCGAAAAGTTCTGTCTGAAGGGACCTGCAAGAACTTCGTGGACATGTTCCGAAGCCGGTACCGCAAATTGTCTCGAATGTTTCGAGCTAAGCCCACCATGCGTGATTTCCAGCCACTGTCCGTGGTGAAGAAAATGAAGATCAAAGATATGGTGAAAACAGTTGGCATAGTAACAGACTGTGGAACTACCCGCAATGGACACACGATTCTGACTCTTGAGGATGAGACTGACTCCATAAAAGCACTGCTCCACAGTAGGAATGAAACGCTGGCTGAGCAAGCCCGGACCATTCTCACCGATGAAGTGGTGGGTGTCTCGGGAATCCTGGGGCAAGATATTATTTTTGTTAATCATCTGGAATTTCCGGACATTCCAGGACGGGAACCCAACCACAGTGAAGAGGATATCTGGGTGGCTGTCACTTCTGATCTTCATGTAGGAAGCAGCAGTTTCATGGAGAAGGCATTCCTCAGGTTCATTCGCTGGTTGAACCTGAAATATGATCACCGGGCAGAAATTGCCCGCAAGATTCAATACCTCCTGGTGGTGGGAGACCTGGTGGATGGCGTGGGCATCTATCCTGGCCAGGAGAACGATCTGGTCATCCCAGACATCATGGAGCAGTACCGGAACCTGGCAACTCTCTTGAAATTAATTCCTTCTCATATCACCTTGATATTGGCACCTGGAAATCACGATGCGACACGCATTGCAGAGCCCCAGCTCCCCATTCTGGAAGAATATGCCCCCGATCTGTACAGTATGGAGAATGTGAGAATGGTGGGCAACCCCTGCTTCCTGGATCTACACTCAGTGAAGGTTCTGCTGTACCACGGAGGGAGTCTCTTCGACTTTCTGGCTCTCCAGAAGGAGCATGATGATGCGTCTGTTCCCATGGTTGAAATGCTGAAGAAAAGACATCTCTGTCCCATGTACGGAAATGTGCCCATGGCTCCCTCTGAAGAGGACTTGCTGGTGATAGAGGACGTGCCGGACGTGTTTGTGACTGGACATATTCATGTCAATTCGTACCAGAACTATAGAGGGACCACAGTGTTGAACGCGGGTTGCTGGATGGAACAATCGGAATACCAGAAGACCCGGAATATTAAACCCACGCCGTGCAAGGTTCCCCTCCTGAATCTGAAAACCTACAATATGCTGGTGATGGACTTTGGAGCCTGAACAATACTTTTCACTGTTGGAAGAGCAGCTGGAAGAGCTATATGTGGTGGCTGGAAATGCCCGGAGACAGTGGAAAGACCCTTCGCCGCATGTGGAAATTCCCCGGGCTAAAGACATGGCAGATAGAGTGGAGAGTCTGGTAGGTCCCCGGGGGATTGCTGATACTGTCCGAACTCTTGATAGAGAAGGATTCTCCCGGGAAGATATCGCACTGAAGGTCATTGACCAGATCATCGAATCAGATTTCCAGGGAGAGAAGACTGCAGAGCAGTGCATCAGAACCTCACTGGCGATTCTCACAGAGGGAATTGTGGCAGCTCCCTTGGAGGGGATTGCCAAGGTCAAGATCAAATCCAATTTTGATGGCACCAAGTACTTGGCAGTCTACTTTGCAGGTCCCATCAGGAGCGCAGGAGGGACTGCTGCTGCCCTTGTGGTACTACTGGGAGATTATATCAGGCGAAAACTCCACCTTGATGCGTTCAAGGCTTCTCAGGATGAAATTGAACGGTATATCGAGGAAATGGAGTTATATAACAGGATTACTCGTCTCCAGTATTTTCCAACTCCTGATGAAACCCGGGAAGCCCTGACACATGTCCCTGTTGAAATAACGGGAGAACCCACAGAGAAAGAAGAGGTGTCTGGGCACCGGAATATGGAGCGAATCGAGACCGACAGGGTTCGCGGAGGTGCTATCCTGGCTCTGGCAGAGAGTGTTATCCAGAAAAGCAAGAAAGTCTATAAATATGCAGTTAAGTTTAATATTCCTGACTGGGAATGGTTGAAAGATCTCCATACAGTGTCAGTACAGGATGCCACGGTGATTTCTGCCAATGAGAAGTACTTGAAAGATGTTATTGCAGGACGACCTGTCTTCTCATATCCCATGCGAAGAGGCGGGTTCCGCATTCGGCTGGGACGCTCCAGAAACACGGGACTGGGGGCCTGGGGAATACATCCTGCCACCATGTCAGTGTGCAGCGGGTTCATTGCCACAGGGACTCAGTTGAAGACGGAGCGGCCTGGAAAAGCCACTGCTGCAGCACCGGTGGATTCAATTGAAGGCCCTACCGTCTTATTAAAGAATGGAGATGTGGTCAGGCTTGAGACGTATGAACAGGCAGAAGCGTCCAAAGAGGAGATTGATGAGATTCTGTACATGGGAGATGCTTTGATATCATATGGAGATTTTCTGCAGAACAGTCATGTCGTTCTCCCTTCGGGATACGTAGAAGAGTGGTGGATACAGGAGGTTCCCGTCGAGGTAGACCCGCATTCTGTGAGTGAAGAGGAAGCGTTGGCCATCAGCAGAGAGCACAAATGCCCTCTCCATCCCAAGTACACCTACTCCTGGAACTACCTGGAGAAGGAGGAGCTACTGGCGCTGGTCACCTGGGACAAGAGAACCTATTCCCCCCAGATAAAGGACATTCTTGAAGTCCTTGGAGTCCCCCACAGGGTCAGGGAGGATCAACTCACTATTGAATCTCCTGCTTTTTTTGCCTGTCTGAATGAAGAGACGTTCAGCCCAGACCTCCCCGTCCTGGAGGCTGTCAGCAAGATGGCAGGATTCCCCGTCAGAGCAAAATGCGTTTACACTGTGGGTGTGAGAATGGGCAGACCAGAGAAGAGCAAATACAGGGTCATGTCTCCCCCTGTCCACGCGCTCTTCCCCGTGGGAACTCATGGAGGAAAAACCAGGAACATGGTGAAGGCAGGTCATCATGTCATTGAAGTGGACGTGGTCAACCTGGAGTGCCCTCGCTGCGGAGAGATCACCTACAAACGGACCTGTCCGAAATGTGGATCAGTAACGGAGCTTTTCAAGACCTGCATCAATAGATCTTGTTCAGTAGACAAAATCAAGACTGAATATGACCTGTGTCCTGCGTGTAATTTACCACTCCAACTGTATTCCAGAAAGAAAGTCAATATAGCTGATGAATTAGGTCAGATTAATGAGAAGGTGCCCGAACAGGTAAAAGGAGTAATCGGAATGACGTCAGCATATAAATTCCCTGAACCCGTGATGAAAGGTGTTCTCAGAGCTCGAAACAAGGTATATGTGTTTAAAGATGGCACTATTCGATTTGATGCAACTGATCTCCCACTAACACATTTCACTCCGCAGGAAATAGGAGTATCACTGGAGGAATTGAGAAAGCTGGGGTATACCACCGACTATCTGGGAAACCCTCTGGAACATGAGACTCAGGTGGTGGAACTCAATGTCCAGGACATAATCATCTCAAGGAATGCCATTCCCTACCTGATCAGGGTGACTCAGTTCTTAGACCAGCTGTTGGAGAGGCATTACAAGCTTCCTCCTTTCTATAATGTCCACTCCGGAAAGGATCTTCTCGGCCACCTCGTCATTGGGCTCGCTCCCCACACCTCTGCAGGTGTGCTTGGAAGGATCATCGGATTTGTCGATGCAAAGGTGGGGTACGCCCATCCGTATTTTCATGCTGCCAAGAGGCGGAACTGCGATGGGGATGAAGATGCCATCATCGTGGCCCTGGATGCTCTTCTGAATTTCTCTGTGTACTACCTCCCGGAGAAGAGAGGGGGCAAAATGGATGCACCCCTTGTCTTGACTACCAAGATTGATCCTCGCGAGGTGGATAAAGAAGCCCACGATCTTGACATCGTGTCACAGTATCCAATGGAGCTGTACAGCTCGGAGATTGTGTCTCCTTCAGCTGTGCACGTGGAAACGGTCAAAGACAGACTGGGCACTCCTGCCCAGTATCAGGGGTTCAAGGTGACCCATCCCACCTCTGATATATCGCAAGGACCGCCAGAAAGTTCCTACAAGACGCTGGGAGCCATGAAAGATAAGATTTCAGCCCAGCTAGAGATTGCACGGAGGGTACGGGCAGTAGACATTGATGATACCGCAGAAAGATTAATAAAATCTCATTTTATACCTGATATGATAGGAAATCTGCGCTCTTTTTCAAAGCAGGGGTTCAGATGCACAACCTGCAACAAGAAGTTCAGGAGAGTACCTCTCACAGGTGTGTGCCCTCGGTGCAGAGGAAATGTCATTCTCACCATATCAAGAGGTTCGATTGAAAAATACTTACAGATCTCCCAAGATCTGGTGGAAAAGTATGACATATCAAGCTATGTGAAACAGCGAATTGATCTCGTGGAACACGAGATTGAGTTGATGTTCCATGAAACCCAGAAGCAGCTGCATCTCAGTGATTTCATTTGATGGTCTGTGCCAAAACACAACTCTTTTAATGGAGGAGCCCCTTCCTTGGGTATGTACTTCATGGTGACCACTCCTGTGAACCGCCAGTATGACGGCATGTGGGAAATCCAATGGGCAGTGGAGAACTGCAGAATCATCAGAACGAGGTACAGGGGACTCTTTCTGATAGAGGCAGATGAGGAAGCTCTTCAGCAGGTTCGATCCTATGAGACAACGGCCATATGCAGAGTAATTCCTCTTGATGACTTCATGCGTGCAGATCTTGCTGTAATTCTTGAGAGAACGCTTTGCCTTGCAGAGAAGAAGCTAGGTCAAGGAGAAACGTTTGCAGTACGCTGTAAGAGACGTGGATTTCCCATACCTAGCATGGAAATAGAACGGAAAGTGGGTGCTCAGATCGTAAAGACAATGGGAAATCCCGTGGACCTGGAAAACCCAGACAAAGTGGTGCTCGTTGAGATTATAGATAAGAAAGTGGGTATTGCTGTGCTTTCAGCTTCAGAAATAGTAGAAAAAGAACCTATTGACCTCTAGGTCACTGCTGTCCCGACCTCTGCCTTTCCCTCTTGACGGTATGATATGACCCAGACTGTCAGAGCAAAGAACATGGCTATGATAGCGGTCATTGACAGCTCATCAAAGGAAATCACTCCCACGACATAGTTGGCCACCTGGTACAGCAGGAAGAACAGAGAGGTGGCAAATCCCCACACACGCAAATAGTACCACATGACAGGTCTAGGAGGGGATTCTTCAGACTCAGTAGTTGCGCTGTGCGCATAGGCATCAATGGTTTTACCTGCCAGGGCTACAAAAACAGCCAGGGGAATCCAGGGATTGGCGTAGATGTATAACTGCAGCACCCTGAAGAGTTGGACTTCCTGCCAGGTACTTGGAGCATGCTGCCACACATTGGACACTCCCACAAAGGCCAGAAGAATGGCTGCCAGGTACGTGAAGATACTGAATTTGCCTGGTGCCAGTTCCTCTGATAGTATCTTATCAATGCCAAATCCTCGGGAGAAAAAATAGAACCCTGTGAACGCACCAATAGCATATAAGATCTCAGACCGTTCGAAATATCTAGCCAGACAGAAGGCCATAACCCACAATCCGGGAAGCCCAAACACCAGACCAGAAACCTTCCTATCTTCCATGAGGTTGTGCAGATATTCCTGCAAAATGAAGTACTGGGTTTCCAGTTCTTCAGACTGCTGCACAATGATCCTGTCCACAGACAAAATCTGCGTCTTCGACCGGACAACTGGCTCAATAAACTCATCTTCTTTTCCATCAGTGACCAGGATGACTCCATCTGCCTTAAACGATTTGAGTACTGCATCCAGCTGATCTCCAATCTTAACGTCAGATGTGACTCCTACTTTTCCATCTCCCGTAACGGCTGCAACTTCAATCTTCCCGGCAGATTCTGCCCACTCATCTCTGACTTTGACTGCCCTGAACAGAACATTAGTATCAGAGTCAGTGGGATCTGCCAGACCCAGCTTCATGGCAGCATCCAGGACCTTTTCTCTCCCAACGATAGGGCCTTTCAATGCTGCTTTTCTGCCCAGATCATCGTCGCGGTCCACACTTATAACCAGAATATCCTTCTTTTCCTTCACAACAAGCCACCCTCCTGAAGAATTCGGAACTCTTCAGTATTCAGCTTTTTCCCTTTTCTGAACTCCTCTAAGATTTTTTTAGCCCTACTGCGCAGCAATTCGTCACGTTCTCTGATCGCCTCCACCTTCTTTCTGATCTTCTCTTCCCGGAGTGTGCTCATCATCTTTTCCTTCCTATCAATCAATTCCCTGTAGTCCTTAAATACTTTGTCTCGTTCCTCCTTTCTCTCCACGAACTGATTGTGATAGGAATCTGCCTCTTTCTTGATCTCGTTAGCTCTTTGGTAGGCATATAGCATGCGTTGATGGTACTTTTCGGATTCCCCCCTAACTTCTTTTATTCTCTCGTTAAGTTCTGTCAGTTTCTCTTTCAATTCTGACTTCTCTTCGTAAATGGCTTTCATATGTTTCCTGATCTTGTCAACCTTCTCTGACAACTCAAGAACCTTCGTGTTCTGTTCAATGAGATCCACCAGTTGATTCTCTTTCTTTAGGCTGAGCACACTGGTCACCAGTTTCCATTCCATTTTCTCAATTTCCTCTCGCAGTGCGGTGGGGTTTCGAGGTTTCATCTTGCTCTTCTCCATGGCAGCGTACAGGTCTTCTCTTTCTGTTTTGAGAGCTTCAATGTCCTTATTCAGACTTCTAATCTTCTCAAGGGCTTCTTTTCTCAGTTCAACATCCTCTTTGACTCTCTCGTTGATTTCATCTCTCAGTGCTTTGTTCTCCTTTGCTTCCTTAGAAAACTCTGAAACCTTGGTATTTCGTTCATCACGTTCTTTCACGAGTTCCCGTATCTCTGCGTTAAGCGTTTCCAGCCTCTCGCGCAACTGACGGATAGTGTTCTCCATGTGCGGAAATTCGGTTTGGTTCACAGAAACTACCTCTTCTAGAAAGAGTTATAAATGCTTCTATTTAAAGACATTGGTGGTTCCCGTCTATGTGATGCTGGGATGCGGCTGGATTGGACGTCTTCTCTTGAAGAAAGAATCACGATTCAAAATTGTAGATCCAGAAGGCGACATACTCGAAAAAGAAGGATATAGTGCGGTGAAAGGTGATCCTGGTGATCACGTCCTATGGCAGACTATCGGGCTACAGGAGGCCGCTGTCGTTGTGATTCTGGACAGATCAGTGTCTTCCGAGGAAGTGAGGAACCATGCCCCCAATGCCTACATTATCATTGTCCACAGTGAGCGTGGCAGTGTTGACCTGGGGGCTGATCATATCATACCCACAGAGGAAATGATGGCCTGCGAATGTTATAGTCAGATTGAGTATGTGGAGAAAAAGAAGAGAAAAGACCTCCTGCAAAAGGCTCTCCAGTCGGGCACCACAATGGCCATTATTATGCACGATAATCCAGATCCTGACTGCATATCCTCTGCACTATCTCTGAAGTTAGTTGCTCAGAACATGGGCGTGACCTCTGATCTGTACTACGGAGGACAGATTGGGTTTCTGGAGAACAAAGCCCTGGTAGACCTTCTGGAGTTGATTCTGGTGCCCCCTTCTCCTGATTCTCAGCCCGATTTTTCTCGATATGATCTCACAGCTTTTGTGGATCACAGTCCCTGGGATTATACGAGCATTGCGAGGGATATTAACCCTGACATTGTTATCGATCACCACCTCTTCCCTGACTATCAGGGAAAATTCGTGGATGTGAGGGAGGACGTCGGTGCAACATCCACGATTCTTACTGAGTATCTGGAATTGTTCAACATAGAGATTACTCCAAGGCTGGGAACTGCATTGTTCTACGGGTTACTGGTGGACACAAATGGGTTCAGGAGAGGAATATCAGAGCAGGATATTAGAGCACTAAATTTTCTACAGGATAAAATTGACACTGAGTTCCTCTCACAGATAGAACGGGCTGGGTTGGCCAGAAGGGCAACTCCAAGTCACGAAACATCCGATTTCTTGAATGTCATGGGGGAGGCCGTCAAGAACATGGAAGTGAAAGATGGGGTGGTCTTCAGTTTCGTTGGAAAAGTCCACTACAGGGATGCGGTCTCGAATTCGGCTGATTTTCTCCTGAAGATGCAACGTCTCGATGTAGTCATCGTGTATGGGATTATTGGGGACATTCTCTATGTTTCAGCCAGGTCATGGAATGAAGATCTGCACATGGGAAAACTCCTGAGAAAAGCTTTTCATCAGCTGGGACGAGCAGGAGGACACCCGATGAGTGCAGGTGCTGCCATTCCATTGAGTAGGCTTTCTGAGAACTTTGAAGATGAGATTATCAGTAGGATTATGCAGGTTTATACTCAGTCCTAGTTATTCCTGGCCCTTTGCCCTGACAATGATGATATCACCCACTGCTACGACATCCTTGAAGGGGACGGCAGTGTTTTGAACTCCAGCTTCCTGTCCTACTGCTAGTCCGAAGACTTCTCCGTTGTCAAAATCCAGCACGACATCGTTGACAATGCCCACGTATTCTGCCCTGGAGTTATAAATGGCCAGTCCGTAGAATCTGGAGATTCGCATGTGTTGGTAGAGGCGACTTCCTATTTAAGGTTTGTGCTCACATCTCACTTCGGTCTCCTGCAACAAGGAGAACCTCTTCACGGCTTTCTTTCAAGGGTTGGGCTTCTATTTGCCTAAATACTGGGAGGGATGTTCCAGCAACACACATTCGAGGAAGAATCTGTCATGATGAACCAGGTGAACCGGGTCATCTGCCTGATAAAAGTCAGCTGGAGGGTATCTGGAATTCAAAAAGGAAAAAAAGGAATAAGAAAGCTTACATAGAGAACAAGAATTGGCTAATCACATTAGCACTTCTTTTTTTCTTTCCCTGTCTTCTTCTCAGACTTCTTGTTGGACATTTTTTATCACCTCGATTTCCCAGTGATGCATGTCCTTTCTGGCTTGATTGCAGTTTGAAGCGATGAATGTCCTTCTATCTGCCCTTGGCCATAGAGTGACAACCTTTCATAACAATGGGGGTATATAAACTTTTCTATACTGGTTTAAATCGTCTTAATTCCTTAATATTATTTTTTAAAAACATTAGTTTAATTATTTCACTTTTAAAGATCATTTGTCTATTTTAGCATTTAATAAGTTCTATCAATTCAGTGTAGGAAGAAAATAAGTAGACTGCACTATTCAATGCTACCTGGTTGTTATCTGGATTAGAATTTCTCAAAATGGAAAGAATAATCCAAATCATTCGTAACGAATGCTTGTAAGCACAAAGTCCATCTTTTGCGTGGTTTTAGGAAAATGCATCATTCGTCCCAAAGTAGGAACTGTACAGAAGTGAGAAATGTGACTATCCTTTCCACAAAACAAGGAGTGCACTCATGAAGGACAGGGTTCCCACCAGGAGACACACCTTGATCACTCCCAGTACAGGTATCAGCAGTGTGCTGACCATGAGGGCACCTAGACATCCCCCCAAGAGATCTGCGCTGAAGAGGGCTGCTGCCGTGACCCGGATATCTTTGTAGTATAGCCGGGAAGCTAAAGGGAATTCAGACCCTATCAGGGCCCCCACTATTCCAACTATCACAGGAAAAGAGGTTCTTGTCAGATGTGGAAGAATAATCCCTATAAGAACAGCAAAGCCAGCCAACAGTCCCTCCAGAATCACCAGATAGTGCTTCTGTGAAATACTTGGAGTTCTGTTGACATAGAAAGCGCCTCCAGCTAGCCCTATCAAGAATGAGGTGATCAAGATTCCTATGTGGGAATACACGTATCCATAGAGAATTTGGAATCCCAGAACCAGAACTACTTCCAGCGCAGTGCCCGCAAACCCAGCAGTTACTAGAGCAAGGGGAACGGGGTGAGTGGCAATACGTACAGAAAGAATTATCACGAGTATGACCACCATTGCCAGGAACACAAGAAAATGGCTACGAAACTGACTCATCCAGAACGAGAGGTAGTAGTAATATGCGTGAGGGCTAAAATCTGTATTTTCAGCTACATTTTCTGCTGCAGAGGCAAGAACCATCTCAATCCTATCTTCAGTTATGACACCTGACAAGTAGTATTTGTTAACGTATTGAGTGAGGATGCCTTTTTCTTCAATTTTCTGGGCAATATCATAGGTTAAGTTACCATCGGATGCCAGGAAATAAATGTTGTTGCCAGGAATAATGATGACATTCTCGAAGACGGACTTTAAACTACGATATAAAGAAGAATTTAGTTTTCGAGTATGTTCCCCCATGTAATTAGGCGATGCACTCACACTGGTGCTGAATATGCCATTTTCTGCAAGGATTTTCTTTGTTTCACGGAAGAATTCCACGGTGTACAGCCTATTAATCTGTGCTGAATCAGGATCAGGGACATCTACAATGATGACATCATACGCTGTACTGGCTTCTTTGACGTACTTTCTGGCATCCATCTCGAAAACGTTGGCACCAGATAGATTTCCAGTGTACATCTGTGATATGGTAATGATTGAGGGGTCCAATTCCACATAATCCAGAGCAGCGGGATACTTGAGGACTTCTTGGATAGTGCCTGAGGCTCCCCCGCCCAGGAGCAAGACGGTGTAGACGTTTTTATCCCGCTGGATCATGGCGTAGTGGACAGTTTCTTCTCGAGCCATTACATCTCCTGTAGAAAAGAAGGGAGTGCCATTCTCGTACATGGTAGTCTGGCTTTCCAGTTGTGTGACCACAATATTACCGTACAGTGAGGATTCCTGGTGAAGGATAGACTGGCCCGGGTACAGTGCCTGGACTGTCATATGATTGAGATCTACACCAGTGGTAATTACTCCCAGACCCACCAGAATGACAGCACAGACCAGGGCCAGTTTTGATCGTGAAGAAAAGGACGTAATAAGAGCCATACTCACGTTTGCTACTAAGAGAACATAGACAATCTGGATCTGGCTAAGGAAATACACCAGAAGGAAACTGAAAAGGGCCCCACCTGCAATGTCACCCAGGCTGTCAATAATATACACACTCCCAATGTCGGAGGGTTTTCTCTTCTGTGCATACAGCGAGCAGGCCACAACCAGGAAACTACCTGCTATGAGGCAGAGAGGTGCCAATAATGCACACGACCAGACGAAAAGTTCTGTCGGGTCAGCTACTTCTCCAGAAATGAAGAGTATGGTCTTAGTCACCCTTAAGAGTACGAGCTGGGTTAGGGGGAGGACACCCAGACCTATGTGCAGGAATATCAGTGCACGCTGAGAAGGGTTGACTTTCTTTCCCAGATAGCTCCCAATTCCAGTTAGCAAGGTCCAGTTGCCCAAGATTATTCCAAATATGAGTTCATTTCCGCCAAAAACTGCCAGAAATTCTCTCACCACGACCAGCTGAGAAACAACAGATGAGATTCCTAGAACAAGAATGGAAAGTATGAGGAGTCTCTTCATGATGTATCCTCTGTTACAAGGTATAAATGATTTTGGTGGAGATAAGTGACACCCACCTGGACCGTGCATCTCACAAGAGCATGGTGTCCAGGAGTTGAGCGGTTTGTTGTGGTGCAATTCATCCCGATATGATTCTGCCTGTGGAACGTATCACAGATGGTGAGGCGCCTCTATGAAAACCTGCCACCACAAAACGTGCTAATGTATTCCTCAGCAACCTTCTGAGCTTTTCTTAACGTTTCCACAGGAATGCCGGGAGCTCCACAGACAACAATGAGTACATCTCTAGTTGACAGAGTTATCTTGCTTCTGTCTGCATCCCGATGAGGATACAGTGCTATGACCTCATCTCCCGCTTCAATCACCAGTTCATTTCCCTCCAGCACAACTGGACTCTTCATGCCGATACCTGTAAACTCCTCACCCTTGTCAGCAAACCGGAGTACCAGCTCTCCCGAAAGTGCTTTCGTGTCAAATGCTGCCAGAGGAACCCGTGTTTCCATTGAGGCCAGGTTGTACGCATCTACCAACGTGTTGATCCGAGGGAGGGGGTTCCCTTGGATCACTCTTCGTATCAAAGCTTCTGAGGCAGGTCTGGTCTTGGTGGGATCTATCCCGATCTTCCAGAAAAAATCACGGTACAATCGGAGTTCCAGTATATCTTTCAGCGTTTCGATATCATACTGAGATTTGATCCTCGAAATGAATCCAGTTTTAAATTTTTCTAGTTCTTCACTTTCCGATTTTACTATCACATCCTCAAATGTTGTTGTCAGCAGAATCAGGTCAGGAAAAGTGCTTTTCACACGCTCTTCGATTTTCATACAGTAGAATGCAGAATACCACTATAAAGGGTTGCTGTCTTCTGGCCACAAAGAGAAGACTATTTCAGAAGAGGGATGAAGATCAGTGTGGGATGAGGGATGGTGTCCCACGATAGCAGGCCAGCAGCAGTCACCAAACAAAAGGCTTAAGAGTATTGCAGGAAATGGCAACTATGAACAGGAAATGCGCCCTCATTCTACTGGGGTTTCTCTTATGCGGTTGTATCTCTCAGGACAAAAGATCCTCTCCTGAAAATGAGGTTCTCTTCCCCGATACACAATGGACATACCAGGATCTCCCCTCCATGACGGGTGAAGAACGATTACAGTGTGCACTGGAAAGCCAGAAAGACAGAGATACATACTGCAGGCGCGCTCTTGAGGAAGCTGAAACTCTCTCCCAATCATTGCAGGACTACATCTACCGATGGCTTGATGGTGAGGCTGATGCCGAATTTCCTGATGGGCTGCTTCCTGCCTATATCGACAGTGAAAAAACGCATACCTGGACACTGGTAACTCCTGACCAGATAACACCGGAAGATCAGTGGTATGCTCTCGAAATGTACGATCCTACAGAGGAACTTCATCAAAGCTCTCCTGATCCTCACGTTACGTATCTGAAACTCATTTTCATTGCTCCTTTCAACTCGAAACTATTGATAGAAGGCGATTTCCCTCACTGCCGTTTCATGAACTACCAGATTCTGCAGCCCTTTGACCCACTTCATCCAGTTACCGGCAACATGGGAGTGTGTGAGGTCCCACTGGTGGATGTAGATATTGAGCCTGACCCTGGGCATACCAATCCCTTCAGGGTAGGTGCTGACAGGACTGGTGAAAAAAGACATTATCAAGTCACTTTTGAGCTAAGAATCGGGAATGCTGTAGACTTGAATCCAGACGTCATGAGCCCACCTGACTACCGTGCACCAGGCAACACGCGCGTGGGAAGTCCTTTTGGATTTGCTGGACCCTGGGGTAATAATGTTTTGGTTCCTTCTGTTCTCTGGCTTCGGATCTATGCCCCCGATCAAGATAGAGAGCCTTTTGGCGGCGTACAATGGCCCAGGGCCACCCTCCAGCTGCCCACAGGTGAGAAATTCTGGATAACATGTGATAAATCAAAGGCTGTTGAAGATCAGACAGCTCTCGTCCCCAACAGGCCCGTCTCCCCTTTTGAACCTTACGTTTTTGAGGGGCCCACACTGGGCTGGTTCAAAATGTTTGGAATCGATCTTGCCATGCTGGAAGCGCAAGGCTACATCAGCTCCAACCCGTGGGGGAGAACCGATGTAAAAACCACACGAAAAGAGATTCGCGACTTTTTCCGCCTCCTATGGAATCGGGGTGCATCTGCTGATCCCCCAGGAAACTTCGAGTGTGGAGCAACATGCTGCAACTATGTCTCATACCTGCTGCGTCCAATTGCGCTTGGCGAGGACAAGGTGATTGTCCTCACAGGACGATTGCCAGAGTTTCCAAAGACCCGCCAGGGTCAGAGAACCATGACAGGAAGTGAAGTGCGGTACTTCTCGTTCACGCATCAACAGGGAAGTGGTGGATTAGGAAAGAGCATCTACACCTCTGTCCCTCACGGGAGTCTCATGGATGACGAGATTCTCACCAATGAGGACAATGAATACATCATAGTATTTTCGCGAGAAGAAGAGAAGCCAGCAAATGCTCGAGAGGAAAATGGTATCACCTGGCAGGAATGGGGTCCTTCTTCACATCAGGTCATAGTTCTCAGGTGGATGAGTGTTGTTCCTGAGTGGCATCTCCCGGAGGCAGCTCCCGATAGCAACAATATTCCCTGGGCTACCGGGGCGTGGTCTCAAGATGCATATGATGTCACTCTTGTTGGTGAGAATAGCCCGGGGATTATGGGTCATTACCATCCCGTGATACATTACATGACAAGAGAAGAATTTGAAGCACTGGGAGATCAGGTAGTGCCAAAAGATGTGCCTGAGTGGACTGATTCCAGAAGACATGGACTGCTTGAGGTACAACTGGCTGGATTATTCATCGGGTTTCTGTTCTTGATGGGACGTAAATATGTACCCCGGATTTGAATTCAGGCATCAATCGGTTGTCATAACCAGAATTCATCTATTCTTTCTTAGAGCTTTCAACCTTTCAGCCCCTGATGACCCTCTCATCATGCGTCCCATGAGAAAGGAGACCTGACCAAGCCGGATTGTACCTTTTCTCGCCAGGCACTGAATGTGTACTACCCGCTGATAGGGGAAATGATCAAGAAATTCAGGAAGATGAAATAAGAAACTCAGGAGATACAGTTCTGAAGGTTCTCTTTGTATATTTTCTGGGAACTGATGAGCAAACCACTTTCAAATGGTGTGGATCACCAGTACAGCCGTATTCTTCCCCTGTAGACTCTATTCGCAGATTCTTCTGTACATGTCCAGGATACCATCAATATATGTGCTGTGATTTCTTGGATTGTCCAGCCGGGAAAAAAAGTCATGTCCGCCTTGTCCGATGACATCAGCCTTTTCTGGGTGAGAAATCAGATCATGGACTGCACTCCTGAGGCCCTCCGGATCATCAGGATCTGCAATCACGGTATGGACCCCATTTTCCAGGAGGCGATAGTGTCCTTTTGAATGGATTTCAGGGCTGATTACTGTGCAGCGTCCACAGGAGGCAGCTTCCCTTGGCACAATGGGAGCTCTTTGTATCAAATTTCCATGTTCCAGACAAGCCACTACGGTGGAAGAGCGGTATACTGCAGGCATCTTCCAGGGAGGTTGGAAAGGGAGGAAAAGTGTTCTCTCTTCAAGGTTTCGATTCCTTACATGCTCTGTGAATTGAAAGGATTCAGGTCCGTTAGAAACTACCAAAAAGAGAAACGGGTCTGGTATCTGCGAGAGTGCGTCAACAAGGGGAAAAAATCCCTTGAATGACGTTGCCTTTCCTATAAAGGTAATGACAGGAATTCCCTCGACGTATTGAGGATATCCTGACAGATCCAGAGGAGATCTCTCCTCTATGAATGAAGGATGCAGCACAATCCCGTGAGGAATCATCTTTTTCTGAATTTCCGGAGTTATAGAGGGAATCGCTTTGAAATTTCCAACAATCTGTGAACAATGCTCAAAAAATGAGAGCGCAAGTCTGTTAAATTGAGGTGAGCGACACATTCTTTCTCCATCTGTGCCAGCCACTCTCCCCACGAGGGGCAGTCCTGAAAGCAGGCTGACCATCAATCCAGCAATCCCGTACGGCATGAGGTACCATGAATCAATAAGGGAAATACCGTGCTCATCAATGCAATCCAGAGCAAGAGAGGCCAATTTCTCAGTGAAAGGATTGAAATAGGGAATACACCCCAGAGTTTTGTCCTCACACGTGAGACGTAGGGTCACTCCTTTTGGTATCAGGGACGGGTCTTCCAAAGAAACATCTTCTCTGTATTTGGTATCAACTTCCTGGGCATTGGTAGCAACAAAAACCTGGTGCCCTCGTTCTCCCAGACCTCTAGCCAACCAATAGGCATAAGAAGACACAAATCCTTCAATAGGGGGATACTTAGAAACGAATAACACCTGCATGCGGGCATTATGGGGACTAAATATATAAACGTTAGTGGGCCAGATAAGCTGGTGATTCTTGTGAAAGACGTGTCTGGAATATCTCAACTCGAGGAACGAGGAGTCCGTAGAGTTGACCAACTGGAGAACTCATTCACATTTCAATACCAGATTACTGAGAACTGCAACCTCCATTGTACCCACTGCTATCAAGATGAGTCCATCACCTACCAGGCCACAACTGAGCAGTTGATTGCTATGCTGGACAAGTTTCTGACAGCCGTTGAAAAGTGGCATGCGTTGCCCCGTGTTCCCCTCAGTGGAGGAGAACCTCTGGTTTCACCAAGCGTATGGCCCTTGCTGGATCATCTACAGGCATACAGCCAGAATCATCCTGTTTCAGGCGCTGTCCTCACCAATGGCACTTTGGTGGATCGTTCTGTGGCTGAAACCCTTGCAACCTACGACGTTCTGAGGTTTGTCCAGGTAAGCCTGGACGGAGTCCGTGCAGAGACGCATGACAGAGTCAGGGGAAGAGGCGCCTTTGAAAAAACGCTTCAGGGAATTGGATGTCTGCAGGAGGCAGGAATCCCTTTCCACATTCATCTCGTCGTACACAAGAATAACTATCAGGATGCATATGAGATTACTGATCTTGCAGAACAGCTGGGGGCTGAGTATGTACTGGTAACCCGGCTGGTTCCCTTCGGAAGGGGAAAGCAAATGAACGACATGCTGCTTACCTCGCAAGAGGTTAAATCATTGTATTCTTGGTTGGGGAACATCACTGATAGTGCATTTGAAAAAGCAGTGAACCAAGAAAAGGCCGTATTTGTCAACCGGCTACGGTGTGACTGGCCCGTAGTGTGTACAGGAACCTGTCTCGATTCCATGTTTTCACTAGTCAACAAGAATGGGAACCACTGTCAGGTAGGAAAGAAGTATATTGCAGTGATGCCTGACGGTACCTGCTATGCCTGCAGGAGAATGCCTGTGGTGGTAGGGAATTTATTGACCCAGAGTTTTGAAGAAATGTGGAACCATTCTTTCCTCTGGAAAATGAGAAAAAAATACGCACACATGAAAGGAAAGTGTTCAAAATGCCCCTTTAACACAGATACCCGACTTAACTTCACATGCATGGGAGGTGCATCCTGTATTTCTTATGGGGCATATGGAGACCCTTTCATGCCAGATCCACAGTGCTCTTTCGATCCAGAACAAGATGCCCAGAACGTTCTGGAACGAGTGGACAACATTTATACCGAATACAGAGAGGGGAGACGTGCTCATGGAAACACTTGATGCTATCAGGACCAGGAAAAGCATCAGAAGGTTCAACCCAACTCCTGTCCCGCAGGAGGACATTGTCGCCATGCTTGAGGCAGCAACCATGGCTCCCAGCGGTGCCAACAGGCAGCCCTGGAGATTCATCGTGGTGAAATCAGAGCAGCGAAAAAGGGAGATGGTAGCATGTATTAAGAAGAGCTGCTTTGAGCTGAAGTCACTCCTGAGGGGAGTTGTGGAGAATCCTGAAGAAACAGCAGAAGCCCTCAAGAAGCGATTTCGTCTTGTTTCCCTCTTCTTTGGGTCTGCTCCGGTGGTGTTCGTGGTCTTGATGGAAAGAGAAGATAGCCCGTTCTTGAAATGCTACACGAATCAGGGCATGGATGAACTTGAAGCTTTCAGACAGTTTGGATACGTGAATATTCTCAGTGTCTCAGCTGCTATTGAGAACCTCCTTCTGGCAGCCCACGATCTGGGCTATGGTGCATGCTGGATGAACATTCCCTTCGTGGCAAAGGACTCACTGGAAATGTTGTTTGACGTCGAGGACCCCTGGGAATTACTGGCCATGATACCCGTTGGGAAACCCTCCCACAATCCTCGAAGCCCTCCAAGGAAAAGAGTGGAAGACGTTACTCTTACCATTGATGACTGATATCCATTAGGGAATCTTTCATGCACGACGTCTGAGGTTCATCAATTGCTACACAGAACCACATTCCATGAACGTGCGGGCTTCCGTGGCTCGTATCGATGGTTCGTGATTCTCGCATGATTGCGATTTTCAGTGGAGATAGAAGTGAGTCCAGCTCTTCCTTGGAAAAAAAATGATGAGTTATCCCCTGGCACCGGTAGGTATCTCTTTCTATCTGCACGCCTTCTTGGTACAGAGGATCTCCTTGGGATCGTTCCACCAGGACCAGGATGCCGCCACGTTTCAGAACCCTCTTTGCTTCATCAAGAGTTTTCCAGCGGGCACATTCCCTCGTGAACGTCAAGACATGAATGAACATAATCAGGTCAAAGCACTCTCCTATGAATGGCAGGGCTGATATATCGGCGCAGGCGACGGCAGCAGACAACCCCTCCTCTCTCAAGAGTTCCTGGAAAGAGAGCAACGTCCTGCAATCAGAATCCACTCCAGTCACATTAAGTCCTTTCCTGGCCAGGTAGAGGCAGTTTCTTCCTTTGCCACATCCTACTTCCAGAACATCCGACATTCCCCTCTTTCTCATCTCAGCTACTACATTCCTCACTAACCTGATGGGTTTCTGGTGATCAGGGTCATACAGTGCTTCCCTTTCCCAAAAACTGGTTTTCACAGCCTATCACCTCTTTCTTTCACCTTTTCATACAGAAATGGCACATAATATGTGATCAAGGCTTCCACTGTGTCACAATACGGGTCAGAAAAAGAACCACTTCTCCGATACTGACGATACGCACATCCCCCACCACAGAAACAGCCCAGTGCGCACTCCCTGCACTGAGGTATGGTGAAACAGGTGCGTTCTCTCCACGCAGCCATGCTGGGAGACTCCTCAATTGTATCAGAGAATCTTCCCACTGCAAAAGAAGGCCTCCCTACTACCATGTAACAGGGATAGAGATAGTTATACGGATCAAAAAGGAGCATGTAGCAGTTTGCACGACAGTACCAGTAGCGCGGCCTCCACTCTTCTCCCTTGAAAAATACGTTAACCAGCGGGTTTAACCCCTTGAATGATTCCTGGAACAGTTCCATAGAAGGATAGTTCTGGTGGAGTTCCACCATTTTCTGTGCAGCATCTTTGGGCTCCAGCATGTAAGGATAGGTCCTATCGAGCGGCTGCAATATGTGGGACACAGCAATGTGAACTGAAGGATGAGTGTGCCATCCTTTTTCAATGAAAAAATCTGCAAGTTCAGGTAGTGACTCCACGTTCTGAGCATCCGCGTTCACTGAGATGGTTACAGGAGTGCCTGTTTCAATGACTCTCTCAATGCTGCGGATCACCGTTGAAAAAGAGGGTCCTCCTACAGAAGGTCTCCTGAAGTTCTGGACTGGTTCCACTCCGTCCAACGTTACGATGATTTCAGAGAAATAGTCAAAAAGAGGTTCGGAGTCCAGCAATTCAAGGCCGTTTGTACATGCAGAAAGGCGGCACCCCGTCTCTCTTGAGAGTCTAGCAATCTGTTCTATTACGGGTTTTGTTCCCTTCTGGAAGGGTTCTCCCCCGTAGAGAATGATGGTATCTACTAGACGGCTTTCCACAAGACTGAAAACTTGTTCTACAGTCCGACTGCTCATGATTTTTGGTTCTCTTCTCAAATCCTTCTCGTAACAATAGATACAGCGCATGTTGCAATTATAGGTAGGAATTATGTAGTAAGCAGGAGAATCAGCAAGGGTGGCATGTGACCTGTAACATTCCTCCTTTAACCAGGCTTCTGCCTCATCATCACTCATGGTGAGGTGCCCATGTCTTTCCAAATATTCTCTCATGTCAGGCGGCAGGGTTCCACTCTCCAATGCAGTGACAACGTCAGAGTCAACCACGTCCACCACTTTTGAAACAGGGTTATACAGGAGGAATTCATCCTCACCCACGTGGATTACAGGGGTTCTCTTCATGGCATCACCTAGTACCAGTCTCTCTCTTCAGACAGAGAGACTTCTTCCCCACTCAGTCTCATTAAATAAGGTATTTCATACTTCAATGAATACTTGGTCTTGTCACAGTACGGGCTGTATATCGATCCATGCTGCTTGTAAGCCCCATAGGCACATCCTCCACCACAGAGAAGGCTGTAATTGCATTCTCTGCACTCAGGGATTGCAAATACTGTTCTGTTTCTCCAGTATTCATATTCATCATTGAACCGCAATTGGGGCAAGTACTCACCAATCTTGTGACGTTCATCACCCACAGCCTCGTAGCAGGGATAGATATCTCCCACAGGGTCATATATCAAAATGGAGGTGTGGGCACCACAGCTCCAGAACCGCGGCTTGAATTCCTTCCCCGCAAAGAGGTGCTCCAGCAGAACATTGGGGTATCGGAATGTTTGTAAGAAAGGCCTCATCCGGTCATCTTCTGCAAAGAGGTGTACAATCTTCTCTACGAATTCTTCTGGAGAGATTAATGGAACGTATGAAACGCACTCAGAGCCATGCACATTGGTCAGGAAGGCATATACCTGGGGATACCACCCCTTTTGTTTATAGAATTCCCCAAACTCGGGCATGTAATCAATATTTTCTCTGTCTACATTGATTCGTATTCCTATGGGCAGTTCATGCTCCACACATGCATCCACGCCTCTCACGATATCATGGAACGTTCCTTTTCCTCCGGGTCGGAATCTTCTCCTATCATGCACGGGTTGGGGACCGTCAAGGGTTACCTGAATCTTGAGAACAGTTGTCTCAGAGAGTGCAGGAACAAAATGATACAGATCAGCACCGTTGGTAACCACCTTGAACGAATAGTCCAGGTCCTCTCCCTTTTCCAGTATGTACTGGATGATATCTTTGTTCTGAACCTGGAGGGGCTCCCCCCCATAGAGTACGATGCACTTCTCTTTTGATTCTGTATCCAGGGACATCACAGACTCAAAGAGAAGATCCACCGATTTTTCGTCCATGATTGCCCTCTGCTTCAACTCCTTTCTGTAAACATGTTTCTCAAAACAGTAGGGGCACCGCAGATTGCACTGATAGGTGGGTACAATAACGTGGAGGTAAGTGGAACGAGCAGCCTTATGTACACGGGTTGCCTGTGCTTCCAGGAAAGAAAAGAGATACTCTTCGTCATCTTCCTCCTTGAGGTGACCTCTTCTTCTGAGAGCCCGGATAACACCATTCTGGAGATCTGGATGTCCGTTCTCCAGAGCGCGCAATGCTTCTGCATCAACAATATCAGTTAGCCCAGAGTAGGGGTTAATGAGGAGGTATTCATCTTCTTTGAGCTGGACGACAATTCTTCTCTTGAGAGGATGCATGAGAATCCCTCAGGGGACAGGGGAGTCCCTCATGACAATCATGTTGAGCTTGATCAACTGTTTCAGGAGCAGATGTACCATATTTTTCGGGTGTGGCTTGTCTACCCCTCCTTCCCTTTCAAGGATGACAAGAATTTCCCTGAGTGTGCTCTTGCCATCACAGAGTTTCCAGAGTTTTCCTAGATCTTCAGGGAACTCAAAAGACACTCCGGTTTGATTGTTCATGGCAAGTACCTGATTCTCCACCTCGTTCCAGAGCACATTGTCGTCCCAGTAGGGATACATCTCTGGGTTGATGTCAGTGTATTCATACTCCTTGGGAGTATCTTCGAAGGATAAGAACCCTTTTTTCTCTAATTCTATGGCCGTTTTTCTCAAATTCTCTTCGATTTTCTCTGGATCGCCTTCATATTCTTCCAACAGCTGTTCAAAGATAGTTTTGAATGTTCTGGTGCCGTCGCACAACTCCCAGACGTCCTTCCCCACGTCATTCAGCTGGATTCTAGGAGTGACATTCTCTGCAGGAATGAGTCCTGCATCAGGCATGAGGGTATGTAAAACAGCTAGTGTCTCACCAAAAGACTGCCATACACAGTTGTCAGACCAGCGAATGTACTTGTGCTCGAGATCTTTCATGTGAATAAACAGTGGATTGACCATATAAACGTTTTGACGCAGAAGACAACGGGCAAAAAACTTAGATAATTATCTCGTTTTAAGAGAAAAATGAGATTGGATCTCTATAGAAGAAAAGAATAGGGGAAGCCCATGTGAGAATCTTCGGGTGTGTGTATGTTCAAGGATATGCTGGAACTCGGTATTCTCTGGGTGAGGTCACCAAACCTTTATAAATTTCAGAACCTCAAGCCACGTAGCAGGTGATACTGTGGTTTTCGAGAAACCCTGGACTGAAAAATACAGACCTCGAACGCTGAATGAGGTTGTGGGTCGGGATAGTATTGTGAAACGACTAAAATACTATGTGGAGCACGAGAGCATGCCCCATCTTCTGTTTGCAGGACCTGCAGGAGTGGGGAAAACCACCTGTGCCATCTGTCTGGCCCGTGAGTTCTTTGGTGAAACCTGGAGACAGAATTTCCAGGAGACAAATGCATCAGATGAACGTGGTATCAATGTCGTCCGTCAGAAAATCAAAGATTTTGCCAGAACGAGACCTATTGGTGGTGATTTTAAGGTCATATTTCTGGATGAGTCTGATGCTTTAACCTCAGATGCTCAAAATGCTCTGAGGCGCACCATGGAAATCTACACGTCAACGTGCCGATTCATCTTGTCTTGCAACTACTCTTCCCGGATAATCGAACCCATCCAGTCCAGGTGTGCTGTGTTCAGATTTGGCCCTTTACCAGATGATGCAATCAGGTCAAAAATAACCTTGATTTCGGAGAATGAAGGGCTGACCATGACAGAAGATGGCATGAACGCTCTCCTCTATGTGGCGGAAGGAGATATGCGTAAGTCTGAAAACCTGCTGCAGGCAGCCAGTGCCTTCAAGAACATCTCAGGAGATGTCATATACCAGGTATCGGCCAGGGCGACTCCTGAAGATATCCGAGTGATGATGCAGAATGCACTGAGTGGCGACTTTCTGGCAGCTCGAAAACAATTAAATGATCTCCTGATCAATCATGGATTATCAGGGGAGGACATTCTACGCCAGATGCACAGGGAGATTTTCAACCTGAATATCCCTGACGAGAAAAAAGTTGAGCTCGTTGACAGGCTGGGAGAGCACGATTTCAGATTGGTAGAAGGATCGAACGAAAAGATACAACTGGAATCCCTGCTGGCTCACTTTTCCATTGTCGGATAATTCTCAAGGACGTCAGGCAGTTTTGATTACTCTTTTTTTCCAGATTCCTGTCTTAAATAGCCCGAGAGCTAGTACTGCTCCCAAGACATTGCTCAACGCCATACCGAACCAGACTCCACTTGTCCCCCAGCCCAGGGTAAACCCAAATACAAGTGCCAGAGGTATCCGCAGTCCCCACAGTCTCACCAGATCCAGGATCATGGTGGGCATATTATGTCCTGAGCCCATAAAAGAAGAGTTGACTGCCCTGAAAATGCCAAAGAAGGCCATTCCAAACACAAATACTCTGATAAAATTCGATCCCTCCGCAATAACTGCGTCATTATCTATGAAAATCTGGATTAAGAATTCTCTCCCAAGATACAAGAAGGCGGAAGCGCCCACCAGTATCAGGAACATGAGGATCATGCCCTTCTTGGCCACTTCCTCTGCTCTGTTCACATTGTTGGCCCCGAGACTCTGACCCAGTATGGTGGCTACACCTACTCCCAGACCTTCAATGGCAATGAACATCAGGTTTGTCAGCCTGTTGGCAATACCATATCCAGCCAGTACTGAGCCCTGGTCAGGGAGGCGGGCTATGATGGCCATGAGCACGACGAATCCCAAAGCAGTCCCAGAATTTCCCACAGAAGCAGGAACACCGATGGCGAAAATCTGAGATACTCTCCATTGTACAGGCTTCAAATAAGGGAATTCCAGCTTGATACCAGCCCTTCCGGAGAAAAGTATGTACACAGCAAATGCCGAGGAGACTGACCTTGAGAATATGGTGGCAATGGCTGCACCCATTATTCCCATTTGAGGAAAGCCTGCCAGTCCGAAGATAAGCACAGGGTCCAGCACCATATTGATGCAAACAGTGGCTGCTTCTAATTTCATGGGGGTTATCATATCGCCGTACGCTCTCATGAGAAACCCAAAGATCATGGAGGTAAACATGAAGGGAATTCCCAAGAAAATTATTCTCAGGTAAGTCACAGCTGCTTCTGCAATGGCGTCCTTAATTCCCAGGAATTCTACAATATTGTGAGAGAAGGTAAATCCAAAAATTGCTATCGTGACCCCGAACACAAATGACATGGACAAGACCTGACCTGCAGATCTGTTAGCCTCTTCCGGCTTTCGAGCTCCTGTATACTGAGATACCAGTGCTACTCCTGCGGATCCAAATCCAAAAGCAATAGCAATCATGAGAAAGATAATGGGCCAGGAAACCTGGAGGGCAGCCACTGCACTGGTGGATTCAATTCCTCCCAGCTTTCCTAGCCAGAAGGTATCCACAATGTTGTACATGCTGTGCAGGAGGTTGGATATCATCACTGGCCAGCCCAGTAGTAGCAAGGTCTTAACTATGGGGCCTTTTAGAATCTGATCCTCGGGGACTCGCGCCATAATTCTAGACTGACAACTTGTTTATAAATGTACTTGGGACAAGTCGGGACGGTTACAGTTTTCTGTGCTTGTAGTGAGGGAGATGAGATCAACCGCCAGATGGTAGTAAACCTCACATAGCTAGTACCACCCCTGGGTCCAGAAGGAGTCTTCCAGATTCCCCACCAGTTCTCTGAGGGCGGATACATCGACCTTCTTCCGCAACATCTGAATGACCTGCCTGTCTCTGGCAGTCTTTGCATCAGTTCTCAATGGGCTTGTGAGCTGGCTCATTTTAGTGAGTAAAAGTGCTTCTGGAGTTATGACCAGCAGGGGAATTCCTTTATAATGGGTAGTAATCCTTTCAGGAATCAGGACATTGTGGGCAGGGGGCGAGAAGCAAAGGTCTAGCGTGGTATCATGACTCTTCACTGTGCCTGTAACAAACTGCTGGCTGCAATATTGAGTCCTTTTCCAGCCCTTTTTAAGAAAATCTTCTATGATTTCTTCTACTTTTTCCGGCAAATCTACAAAAATGTCAATATCGGAAGACGGTTCAATTCCCGTATACAGAAAGGCTGCAAACCCAGCAAAGAGGGCATAATCATCTCTGCCAGACAGGTAGGACATGATTTCCTCCATTTCTGCAGTGATTGGCATGGCGCGACTAGGGGTGAGAGGTTATAATCTTATTGATGTAGAGATGGATTCTATGATATGAGGATCACGTCTTTCCAGAGCGGAATTTCTTGGCAAGAATCAAAGCACCAACCACTGCACCTGCACAGAGTATCTTGAGGTCTGCCGAATCTTTTTTCCCTGTGCAGATATCCACGGTTCATTCTCCTGAAAGAAGGGAAATTGGGGAGACTTGGCTGTTTCTGGCGGATTTATTTTCTAAATTTTTTTCGGTAATTCTTTCTTTTTCACTCACAGCAAAGTATTTAAGGCATCCCGTCAATATAGGTACTGAGGTGAAAGATATGACCGAGAGGTATGAATCGTCAGAGGAGGAAGCGGAGAGTATCTGCATTGATGAAAAGCGTATCAAGCTTCTGCACAGTCTAACACCCGACAACTTTTCAGAGTTCAGAGACAGAATCGATGCAAGGATACCCGGTGAACAGACAATCATCACATTCTGCGAAGCTTACTAGGCCAATTCTGACAAGCCCGGGACTGCACAATTTCTGGCGTCATGAAAACTCATAAATGAGGCTGGAAGTCATCCTTTTAATCTTAGAATATCTGACATACATAACACCACATGTATCTGGAATTATTCTTACCCAAGGACAATTTCTGTATGAATCACGGAAAACTATATAAGCAACGACATGGTAGTAAAGGGTGGTGAAGATCGTGCTCGATAGAATGGATACAGCTATAGAACGGACACTGCGTCATGCTTCCGTGGACCCAGACTTTCAGGGAGTTCTTCTTGGAGATACGCTACATGTCCAGAGAGACAATGGCCTCAACACTAATGCTATAGATTTCCTCCTTGAGACTATGGAATGGGAGATTTTTGCTGACTTCAGAAAAAGACTGGATTTCCCTTTTGCAGAGAATTCGCTTGCCATCCTGTTTCGGGTGACATTCTAGGTTTCAAGAGAAATTCCGGCAGAAATAATCAGGCATTTGAAGTGGGTAGAAGAGACCATATCACAGAGGTTCTGGGCTTACTGGCTACTCTTGGGACATTTTCAGTCACACCTATGGCATAGCGACAATACAGGATTGTGGCTCCTTCTGAGAGGAATGTCAGTTCTGCGAATGTTCACAAAGTGGTGGATAATCGCCAGGTTTTCATGAGGTGAAAGGCGTTTTCCAGAAGAGAAGCTTGAATACTGGCACTGAGCTAACCTTTATATGCGGTAACCCGTGGTAGGTTCATGAAAGAAGTGAAAGCAAGTCATATCCTAGTGAAGACCAAGAGTGAGGCTGAGAAAATTCTAGATGAGTTGAAGAAGGGAGCCAGTTTTTCCAAATTGGCACAGCAGCATTCAGAGTGCCCGTCCAGGAAAAAAGGTGGCGACCTAGGTTGGTTTGGAAGGGGCAGAATGGTACCTGAATTTGAGAAAGCAGCCTTCTCGTTAAAGAAGGGAGAACTCTCAGATATTGTGAAAACGCAATTCGGCTATCACATCATAAAGGTTACTGACGCTAGATAACAATTCGATTAATAAGACCGCTACCATTGGGGGGTTGGTAGGCCTTTATGTGAAGCTTTGTCTTATTCATGATTGCCTTGCCGGAGGATGTGCACGTCTTTCCAGCAGTATACAACGTTCCGGTGTAATTCTTTGAACCCTGCACTCCGATAGAGCTGGCATGCTGGTCTATTTTCGATATCGACCCCTAGAGACATGGTTTTCAATCCTTGTTGCGCCACGATTTTCATGCTATGCAAGAGAAGTGCTCTCCCCAGTCCTCTCTTCCGGTATTCCGGATGAATCCCGAAGGGCTCAAGGTAGACACCCTCTGCAGTAGGTCGACTCACAGAGAATCCAATGACTTGTTGGTCACTCATGAGAATTATAGATGCTTTCTCATTCAGCGGTCTTGATCTGCTGAACCAGTAATCGAATGTTACTCGTTGCTGTTCAGCAGTCTGATCGAGCCACAGCATATTTCTGCTTGCGAGAAATGTTTCATTGAAATAGGGGTAAATCTTGTCGTTATCTATTTCTGTGAGTAATTTGAGGTTAACATCTTCAGGAAATTCCACATCATCAAGGCTACCGGTGAGGACACACTCCATGGAGATTTCCTCTGACACTTTCCCCATGCCCTGTGACTCGTACCATTCCTTCTGCTTGGTGAACAGGTGGCTGTTTTTCTCTGTTATTCCGGAAAGAGCGACTTCCAATCGTTCACGTTTTTCCCTCCTGGTGTACTCAATACTTTCCTCAATGAGTCTGGCTGCAGTTTCCCCCTCCTTGTCGCCCGGAAAAACAATGGGGTGCCAATCACCCATGAGAACCAGTCTCGGGTATTCAATAATCAGGTAAAGCCATCCCAACAACATGTCTTCTGAATGTGCAGTAACAACGCGAGAAGCATATGTCTTCGATGTGTGGCGAACTTGTTGTTCAATTTGCTCAAGAGTGGTAGTGCTCAACTGTCCTTCAGCGTGTCGAATACGAAACGCAAAGTGAGCGAGTTCGTGGATATCTACATCATCCCAAGTGTTCATCATAATATCCATGGACTCTCACCTTGTTGATAGGCTAAGATATGGAGAAGCAAACGATCCATGAAGTATTCGAGCACATTTCCAAGAGTGAGATCGACTCGATCCTGACTATCTGTGGCGTATATTCCTTTGTGACTTCTCTTGTGATACGCTACGTAAATATCTGCTTCAATGATTCCATTCTTGTCTACAAAATGATGGACAAAGTAGATGTTTCCAGCTCTATCCAATGTTGGTTCACCTGCAAACTGAGAGATAATCAATTCGGGGTCTGACCATTCTCCATTTGTTCTCTCTGATCTGAAAATGGCTGGAGAACCTTGGTATGTCCGGGTAAACCACAATTCCTTCCCATCTTCTGTCAGGTATGGCCAACCTTCGTTCTCAGGAGTGTTCACAGTCTCCAGATTTTCAGGAGGCTGCCATTCTCCATCCACTCTTTTGCAGACCCATATATCAAGCCCTCCTTTGCTGCCAGCCCGCAGAGAATGGAAGTATAACTCATCCTCACATATGTGGAGTTCACCAACCTCATATTCCAGATTCAATGTTTCTCCGGCGCCCTCCCAGGATGTCCACGTACCGTCTTTGAACGCAGCAGTATATATATCAATTTCTCTCAGATTCCCCTCACGTGCCGAACAGAACCACATTACATTCTGGTTCACAAAAACACATCCATCGAGAGCTAGCTCCGCTGGATCTTCAAGGGCAACTCTCTCTGCAGTGCCCCATGTTGCACCCTGCTTTGCTGCCACATAAATGCCTGTAACTCCATCAAGGAGCTGTTCTTGAGGAGATTTCCTTACGTCTGGCGTGAAAAAGAAATAGAGCGTGTTCCCATCAGGCAGGACAAAAGGAGAATCCTCAGCTCCTCGAGTGTTTACAAACCCGGGGAGGGGTACAGGATCTTCCCATTCCGCAGAATGAACCACCGGAGGATATAGATCCATTTCAGGAGTCATCTTGGTCCTGTCCTGAGGCAGTGATGCCGTTCGGTCAGGCACACTCTGGGGACTGGAAGACTGATTCAAGCACCCGGTCATGATAAATACTGTGAGCATCAACACAAAACGAACGTTCATTCCTCTTTTTGGAACGGGTCCTTAAAGAAGGTTTCGCGCCTCAGTTGATACCAACCTCTCTCAGGGCAAGTTCGCTAAATTTATATACTTGTATTCAGGTACCTTCTCATGAAAAAGGTAATTCCCCTGGTCATACTGTTTTTTATGCTCTGTGCTGCGCAGGCACAGTCACCTCAGTTTATTGTCAAAGAGGAGAATGTTGAAGTCTATATTAATAGCGACTCTACTGTTGAAATCTGGTACTATTTTACCATACAGACCACACAGGGCCCCCATAGAGGAATATATGTGGGTGTACCCAATGATTCCGTGTATGATTATGCAGCTTCCCAGAGTGGACGCATGCTGACGGTAGAACAGGAGCCTGAACGATTGAAAGTGTTTTTCCTTGATGAAGCCCAATCTGGTGACATAACAGAGGTTAAAGTGAGCTTTTCCGTACTATATATGATTTTTCCAGATGAAGAAGGTAGGTTAGGAGTAGAATTTATTCCAACGTGGTTTGATTTCCCAACAGAGGTTCTTCGAGTCAAGTTTATCTTACCTGAAGGATGTGATATATCTGAAGTCGGGAATTACCCCGCCACAGCAGAAAACAGGGGAATGGAAGGGGGAAGGGCCTTTGTATACTTCGAACGTGCGAATGTGGGATCTAACTATCAATTCAGGTGCGGCGTGTCCTTCCCTGAAACCTATGTAACCATGCAGGAGACTGCAGTGCCGGTAACACCTGTCAAAGAACCGGGATCACTTGCAAGTACGTTCGTATGCTGTTTTGTGGTGCTGCTCCTTCTTGGATTTGCGTTCATCTTTATAATATTCAAGTTGGTCAGGAAAGTGAAGTATACCTCACCAACGCTGTCCATGGAATCACTGGGTGTCAGGAAAGATCTGGATTCTGTTGAAGCTGCCTATGTGCTGAATGCACATCCTGTAAACCTGGTGAATCTCATGCTCTTGGGGCTCGTCCGGAAGGGTGCCCTCCGGATTCTGGATTGGGGCCCTGTAAAAGCTGAAGTCATAGAGCAGAAAAAGAAAGAAGAAGCTTTCAACTGCCCTAATTGCGGAGCCCCTCTGGATTCTGCTGTTGAGCTCCAGTTCTGTCAGTACTGCGGAAGTGAGGTGCGCCTCTCTGGCCATCTCACGTACTATGAAAACGAATTCCTGTTGCATGGTATAAAAGAGGATGGAACTCTGGATGGCACTGCGGTGAATACCCTTCTGGAGACCATATACAAGAAAGTGGATTCCAAGATGACTGGCTACTCCAGAAAAGAGACAGAAGACTTCTACAGAGAACAGATCAAGAGCTACTGGGCAGATATTGAGTCTGCTACTGCAGAAGACAGATACAAGCTCTTTGGAGATAAGGTGGACTGGCTAATGGCTGATCCCACCTTTGATGAGAAGACCAGAGACGCCTTTGGTAATGTTTCTACGCCCTACACGCCTTCCAGCTGGTGGATATGGTATAACCTGGGGAAAGCATCTAATGGAAAGGACTTCTCAGAGTCAATATCACAGGCCAAGAAGAACGTGGAGGACAAACTTGGATTGAACAAGAAATCGCTGGAAAAAGGCTGGGAAAAGCACGCTGTCCCTGGAAAACCATCTGCCGAGGTTTCACATGCCCATAAGAGCTGTGTTTGTGCCTGTGTTTCCTGTGCCTGTGCCTGTGCCTGTGTTTCCTGTGCCTGTGCCTGTGCTTCAGGAGGAGGGTTCTGAGGTGATATCATGAGGAAAACACTGCAATACGAGGAAGGTCAGGTGCGTCTATCATTGAGAGAGGAAAAAGACTACTCTATACTGAATATCAATGGAGCACACCTGCTGTACCTGAACCAAACAGCAGCAGACTATACTCGAATGATTATGGAAGAACTGGACGAGGCCGACGTAGTGGACAAAATGACCAGGAAGTACAGGGTATCTAAAGAAACGGCAAAGAAGGATTATGAACAGGTGTTATTCTCCATACTGACTCTGGCTTCCAGAAGGGATGTCTGTCCCTTTTCTTTTCTGGGCATTGAGAGTATTCCTCCCTTTTCACGTGAGTTGAAGGCTCCTCACCGATTTGACCTGGCTGTCACCTATCGATGCAATAATGATTGTTTCCATTGTTACATGGGTGGACCAAAGAAGACTCCAGAATTAGAGACCAGCCAGTGGCAACAGGTTATTGACATCATTGACTCGCTTGATGTAGGTGCTCTCATTTTCACAGGGGGAGAACCGTTACTGCGGGAAGACCTGGTAGACCTCGTGAGGTATGCTCGGAACATGGTTACTGGGTTGGTGACCAATGGCCGGCTGCTGACAAGAAACATGGTGTCTGCCCTGGAGAAGGTGGAGCTGGATCATGTCCAGATCACGATAGAAGGGTTGAAGAAAACGCATAACGACATGGTTTGCTCAGATGCCTGGGATGAGACTGTCCAGGGAATCAAGAATTGTGTAGATTCCTCCATTTTCACACTGACCAATACCACCCTGACAACTAGGAATGTCAATGAGGTTCCAGAGCTTCTTGAAATGCTCTCTGGCATGGGGTTGAAGCGGTTCGCCCTGAATTCCATTATTAAGACGGGGAGGGCAGAAGATGCAGAATATGGGCTCACACCTGAGGAATTGAAGGGCAATGTAGAGAACATCAGGGACAAGGCTCTGGAATTGGGACTCGAAATGGTGTGGTATACGCCCACCAGGAGATGTGATTTTGATCCATTGGGGTTGGGACTGGGGCTCAAGATGTGCTCTGCCGCCCGGATTAATGTGACAGTGGAACCTGACGGGAGGGTAATACCCTGCCAGAGTTGGTTTGAGGGGATGGGGAATATATTGAAAGACCCCTGGGAGAAAATCTGGAATTCGCCCTTGGCTACCTCCATCAGGAACAAGAAGTATATGCCTTTAGAATGCAACGGTTGTCTCATGGAAGAGGAGTGCACGGCAGGGTGTCCTTTAGGAGACGTGGGATGCAAAACACTGGCCGGATGACTATGTGAGCATTTCTGTCAGAACGGAGTGATCCGGGAGAACAGTAATGAGCTGTCTGTTGTCCACAGGTACCCACCGACAGTCGAGGATTGGTTCTGAACATACGATCACAGAATCTTGACGCGTACAATAGTACAGGGTGTAATAGTCTTCTCTTTCTGTGCACTCTCTGTACGCCCAGATTTTGACACCATCAGTCAGGAGACAAGTCAGTGAGGTGTACTTGAAGTCTCTGAAAAAGGCTACCGCTTCAATAAGGGATGTTTCTCTCAATTTTCTGAAAAAGAGAACACTATCTAGAGTTTTTCCAAGCGGCTGACCATCTCTCTGGGTGATAGAACCATTATGACAAAACAGATAATGATCTATCTGAAAAGGATGAACTTCTTCATCTGTTACTGGAGTGTTGGGAGAAGCTTTTCTGAGATGTGCCATAAGAACGTGGGGGGCCTTCTGGGCTGCTTCTAGAGCGGCTTCTGTATATTTCGTACTTTCAGCCGCACATTCGGCCTTCTTGGTGAGGACAATACCGTGAGAATAATATCCAATCCCCCAGCCATCTCTATGACCTACTCCATCAATACTGTTTCCGTACAAAGCAAGCCTCTGGAATTTGGTCAGGAGGTCCTCAGGACTACAAGGGGGTCCCATGAATGCCAGCATTCTGCACATCGATTCATCCTGGTACCCTCTGTTTATAATAGTTGTCTCGTCATCCTCTCAGAAGAACCCCTTCTCTATCGGAACCTGCCTGCCACCGCAAGAAGGTCTCCTCTTTCAACCGGTTGTACATGATATCTGCCAGCGTTTTCAGATTCACTGTGTCTGCCTCGTTATATCTGATGAGGAGGTCCAGTGCTTCTTCATCCCCCCTGGTGTACAGGTTCCACAGTCTCACTGCATCCAGCCCATCAAGTCCACATACATCTTCTTCTCTTGAAATACCTACCTGTACTTCCACCTTTTTCAGTCCGCCCTTCAATCCGATTTTCTTCCCCGTAAAGCAGAGGTCAATGTGGGGTACATCCACACAGATTCCAAGTTCCCTTTCAATGAAGGGCATGTCAAAAGCTCTCCCATAAAATGTTGCAAGAATCTTGTACTGCCTGAGTTCCTCTTCCAGGAGACCCTTTTCCAGGTTTATCCCCCTCACAAAACTTCTGTACCCCTTACTGGAGTAGATTCCTACCACGGTGATTCCGTGATACAGCCCCATGGTCTCAATATCCAGAAAACACGTTTCCTCTTTCCACTTTTCGTATAATCGCCAGTGTTCTTTGTAGTGCAATTTACGCGAAAAATAAGCAGAATTTCCCTTTTCGAGTCTGTCCTGAGCCTTCATCAACTGGCCATCATACTTCTTCTTTCTTATGACAGACATCTTCTCAATCCTTCGCATGGACAGGAAATCTTCCCAGGTTACTACGTCATTCCGCCACAAGTTCCGTTCTGTTACCTCACCTATCCCATCCAGGAGAATAAATGTGTTTTCAATCATTACAATCTAAGATCTGTGGGAACTGAAAAAAGTTTCTATCATCAAATGATTCAAAAGCTGTAACTGGCTGCCAGCAATTCTCCACAGGAAAAGGCAGAATGAAAAAAATGTAAAGCAGATGAATGAAAAAAAAATGTAAAGAGGATTATAGATCCTGAAGCAAATCAAGCAGCGATTGAGCGTTCTCAACCACCAGCACGTGTCTTTTCGTTCCAAAAGGATTCTCGTACAGCAACAGTCCATCTGCAACCTCTGCAGGATCCCCCTTGAGGTTCAGATCAATCTCGCCCAGTACGACAAGGTTGTACTTTGCCGTATCCTCCTTGGATATCTCCTCTTCAAACCGAATAAGTGAAAAAGGACATCCACTTCCAGCCAGATCCACGATCTCTTTTGCAATCTGGGCTGCAGTCAACAGATCATCAAAGCTGGCATCATCTGCTACTACTACGAGGCAAATGGGCGTGTCGTCTGCCAGGAAAAAGCTCCTCTCCAGACCACCTGTCACCGCGAGTGAAAATACCAGCAGCGCCAACATTGCATGCTTCATGCGGCACTCTAATACGCGAAGTTTATATACTTTTGCGTGGCGATCCCCTTGTAGTCCACTAGAATTCCAACTTCCCAGTGGAGCTTGTCATTGGTGAAGGTAAACCCTTTAAAGGTTAAAATCATTTTTACCAGGAATCCTTCATCCGTTTCAGTCACTGAGACAATTTCTTCCTCTACCCTTTTGGCAGAGGAGGTACTGTCAACAGAAAACGTATATACATAGTACTTCCCGTTCTTGAAGTCCCACTCCCGGTGAGGAATGGTTATACCCTGAATATTTGCCGCCACCCAGTTCAGAGCAATCTGCTCAGAGTCTTCAGCTGTGATCTGAAGCTGCTGCATTTCTTCCTGAGTGCTCTTGATATCGGTGACTTCTTTCTGTGTTTTCTCAATTTCAGCTCTGTTCTCAGCTGTATCCTGCTCCAGCTGCGTAGTTCTTTCTTCTAATCCTGTAATTCTTCTTCCTAGAGCTTCAACACTTTCAGAGAGAACAGCGAAGCTTGATTGCATACTTAATGATAAATCTGATATTTGTTGTGACATGCTGATGTCATTGACGTAGCTGTTGTAGGACAGGTAGCCAAAGACTGCAGCACAGGCCACCACGAGAGCTGTCAGGACATAGAGAGCCTTTCGAGTGGTCTTCTCTCTAGACGTGATCTCTTGGTCTGTATAATAGAGCTTTTCGTCTTTTGTCTTATGAGCTCTTGTGCTCTCGTTTCCGAATAACGGTATATCTTCCATGTATTTACAAGATGCAGCCATCTATTTAAAGGTTTCCAGTGACGGAAAACGAGTAGATATACGTCGAATGTCGATATTAGTCTAATCTTCTATTCGCTCCAATTCAGTGAGAACCTGCCAGATAATCGTTCTTGTATGCATGGGCATATTAGGATCATTCGATATTTCATCTAGTATCTCAGTGGCAGAATGGGCCCTTACCTTTCTTGACTGGGTTTGGTTTCTTAGGTGTTCTATGGCTTCCGAAGCCGCTTTTCTTATGTTTCTGGGTACTGAAGGGTCCTGCACTACAGATTCTTCCAGAGATTCGCAGATTTCCTTGATAATCTCTGCCATAAGCATCACCTGAGAGGCTTTAAACCAATGAGCTAAAAAGCTTTTCGGTCACAGCTGAATGGGAAACTCATTTCTATACCTGTCATAATCTGTTTTCTCGCGTTCTGCTGCAGCATACACTCTCGTGGGTCATCCTGTAAATGGCAGCGTAGTGAATGCAGAGGAAAGAGTTATAATGGAAAAGAGAATTTCAGGTCATGATTAACGTAGATCTGGATTCAGTAGCGGAGACGATTGTGACCCAGTGTATGAGGGTCAGGGCGGGGGAGATCATATGGATTGCTGGAGGGCTGTTCTGCTTTGAGCTTATGGAAGATTTGGCTGTGGCAATTTCCAGACAGAATGCTCATTTTGTCCTTACTCCCTACACTGACCGACTGACCACGAGGCTGCTCCTGGAGCCCGACACTGACTTTCTGGAGACCCCGCCAAAATCCACCCTGGAACTAGCTCGATTCGTGGATGGTCAGATCTTTCTTGACAGGACTGAGGATCCCAGAATTTTCCAATCAGTACCGGAGGAGAGAATTGGAGCCCAGAGGAAATCACGCCTACCTATCAACAACATCTTACTGGAAAGAAAGGTCAGATGGACAGGAATGGGATTTCCAACTCCAGAAAAAGCAGAGATGTATGGGGTCCGTTACGAGGAATTTCATGACATGTTCTGGAAAGCAGTAACCACTGACTACCAGGAATTGTACACCAGAGGAAAGGCTGTGGCTGACCTACTGAGAAATGGCCACACTGTACACATCACCACGGAAAAGACAGATCTACAATTTCAGATTGCAGGAAGGCCAGTTTTCATCGATGATGGGATTATCTCTGAGGAGGATATATCTATGGGAGATATTGGCAATAATCTACCTGCTGGGGAAGTTTTCTGTGCCCCTATAGAATCATCTGCCCAGGGAAGAGCATATTTTGATGTTGCTTTCTACAAAGGAGAAAAAATTAGGGGGATCGACTGTATCTTCAAGGATGGGAAGGTGGTCTCGGTAACCTGCCAGGAAAATGAGGACCTGTTCAAAGGTGTTCTCTCTCACTCTCATGGCCAGAAAGATGTTATCGGGGAGCTTGGCATCGGACTGAATCCCGAGATAACTCGACCTACAGGATATGTGATAACTGACGAGAAGATTATTGGAACGATACACATTGCTCTGGGAGAGAACAGGGAATTCGGAGGGGAGAATGAATCAAGCCTTCACTGGGATCTAGTGATGTTGCGCCCCACAGTCAAAGTTGATGGTACTGTCATCATGGAAGATGGCGAACTCATCCAGTAATCCAGACCAGTGAATTCGAATCTCGGTGGATAAATAAGAATATCCAGTTTTCCCGGAAAGACTCAACATGGATCGTTCAGAACCCATGGCACAAGAACTCTCCAGATCCAGGGTTCCAAATTATCCACCGTAAATCAGACGGAGTTTACAAATCCGAAACTCGGTGGATAAACGAGGAGACAACATGAGTGATTTTTTGGGTGAGAAGGATTGATTTTAGAGTGCAAGAGGCAAACCTTTTAAGCCTTCAGAGCGAAACATTTCTGCCAAAGCCGGGTAGGGTAGGGGACAATCCTGTGGGGCTTTGGACCCCGCGACCCCGGTTCGAAGCCGGGCCCGGCTACTATTCTACTGCGCAAACCTATTTAAGAGAGAGAAAATTTTCTCAACCATGGCCGCAGCATTTATCCACTACTTTCTGGGCGTAGGAATAGCGTACTTGTGTGGGTTTGAAGGACTGGAAGCCTTGCTCCTGGGGCTCTTGGGAGCCATACAGGACATAGATTTCGTGCTGATCTTCTCTCAAGTCCGCAGACGGTCTCGTTCAAAAGTCTCCCAATTATTCACCCACCGGGGGATCACTCACACGCTGATATTTGCCCTTGTGGTATCTGCAGCGGTCCTGGTAATCAACCCACTATTCTCCGTGATTATTCTCAGTGGGTTTGCACTACATATATTTACGGACTATGTCACTGCTTGGGGTGTATCCCCATTTCTACCCTTTTCTGACAAGAGATATTCCCTTGGATTGATGACTATCTTTGATATCCCCTTGACAATTTTGAGTCTAGCAGTGGGTGTATCCGGATTTGTTTCTGTTACTCCATTAGTGGCCTTTTCTGCCTTTTTTGGGTACATTGGAGTGCGGTTCTTGTTGAGGACCAGGCTCGCCTACCCCAACCTGGAACCCATGGGGAACTTTACCTATGTGTTCTGCAATGTGGGATCTGATTATACGGTAGGAAAGGTGGACGTACTGGGAAGGACTCATACCATTGAGGCTCCACGGATGAGTCAAGGGATAGATTTTGAGCTAGCAGAGAAAATCAATGCAAAGATTCAGGGAGCAATGACCTCTCATTTTCTGGAATATCCCACATACTCTCGAGAGAACAGGCATGTCATAATACGAGATGCCAGAAGCTATTTGTTTCCCAGATCCAGCAGACTGTTTACCCTGTACTATGACGAGGAGGACGACAGTCTGTACATGATGACTGCAGGAAGGAAAATCCCGATTTCGTGACTGACATTCTGACTGACAGTGAAAAAGTGTTTAAGTGTGAGGAGCTACGCGTGACAATGAAAGAGGTACTGTCCCCCTTTGAGGATCACCGGTTTGAATGTGTCATGTGTGGTGAGTGCTGCTGTTCCAGGAGTATTCCCTTGACTTGCGAGGACATAAAGAGAATTTCCAGATACAGAGATCCAAAGGATTTTGTGGTGATATTTGGGGAGAGGAAGTTAGTTCTGGATAGGAGAGAATGGGATTCAGGCTGTGTCTTTCTGAGAGATGGGATGTGTACTATCCAGGAGGACAAACCACTGGTCTGTCGTCTGTATCCCATCTGTGTTTCAGATTATCCTTTAACGAAGGAAGAAGGGAAGAACATAGAGCTGGATGATGGGAGTAGCGCCTTTGTGTACGTAGATGTTTCATGCAAGGGAGTTGGCAGGGGGAAACTTGTTGATCTTGAGGAAATCAGGAGGGATGCACTGGTATTACGAAATGAGGTGTTCGCAACTGATCTGGAGGCTCTGATTGGGTGGTATATAGATTATGAGGAGGAGGAACCAGAAGAGAAGGAGAGTGATTGAATAGTGAGGAGACAGGACAGCGGACAGTGGAACAGGAACAGGAAAGGGAAAGGAAAAGGAAGGGACAGAATGAAGAGGAGAACAGGGAGGAAAATGAGGATTGTGAGCAGTGAGGAACGGATTATTCTCGAAAGTTACTTGATGCAGCTACAGGTAGATTGTAAGGCGTTGGATGGAGTTTTGGTGGCTATAGGGAAGAGGATGTATCTTGTGAGTGGAGATGTTCTTAAGACAGCACGGAAGATAGGAGTCACACCGTATTGTCTGGGTGTAGAGATAGGGACTGTGAATGAGGAATTTGAGCCCTCCGTTGAACTGGCTGGCCTGCTTTCTGGAGTCACGAATGCGAAGACTGCTATTTCTGAGGAGGGGGAGAAGTTGTTCAGCTATGGGAGAGATGTCTTTGCAGGGAATATCGTGAAAGGGAGAGAAGAAGGCATTCGGGTGGTTGTAAATGAACGTGGAGAAGTTCTGGGGCTGGGGAGGTTTGATGGTGATATGTTGAAAAATGTAGTGGACAAAGGTTTTTATTTGAGAGGGAAGAGGGGAAGGCACGGCAAAAAAGGTCAAAAGGAAGTGATATGATGAGTGCAGAATATTTTGACCAGATAGGAAGAGACAATACTGAGAAATGTATTGACCTGGCTCTGAAGAGAGCTGAAGAGTTGGATATTAGGTATGTGGTAGTTGCATCTACCACGGGTTATACGATTGAGAGGGTCATGGAGTTGAATCCTGATGTTTATGTGGTGTGTGTGACTCATTCTATGGGGTTCAAAAAGGAAGGAGGAGATGAGTTTGAAGCAGACAGAGATGAACTGATGAAGAAGGGAGCAAAAATTCTTACTACCACGCACCTGCTGGCAGGATTGAATAGAGGAGTGAGAAACAGGTATGGTACGGGGACGTTTTCCGATATAGTTGCTGATACATTGCGAATGTTTTCTCAGGGGATGAAGGTGTGTGTGGAGATTGCTGTCATGGCATTGGATTCTGGGTTGACACCTGCGGGAGAAGAGGTTGTAGTAATTGGAGGGACAGGACGGGGGGCTGATACGGCAGTTGTTATGATGCCTTCACATTCGCAAAACTTCTTTGACACGAGGGTTCTGGAGGTCATTTGTAAACCAAGAGAAGGGTAGACTCTGATCAAGAACATTGTTCAGAGTCAGTTCATCCACAACCTGTTCATGACCTCAAGATTTTCTTTCGTTGCATCGTGACTGAGCCGTTCTTAATGTCCTCAATCTGTTTATGGCAGCCACAAGTTCGAATCTTCTAAATGCTGCATAATTTCCCACTGCTACAGGACTTAGAATATCAAGATTCTTTCGTACGTCTTCGCAAACAACATCCACAGTATCTCTCAGTGTCCTCTCCCCGTCCATATACCGGGTAGCATAGTAGATCGCATCACCAATTGCTCTCGTCTGACTCACATCCACCAACTGCTCCACATCTTGCAGATCAATCTCATGAATCCCGAACAATATAGTATCAATACCTCTGGCAGAAATCTTCACCTGTCTTTTCCCTTTGCTGGCATCAAAACTCTCCTTAACGGGAATTCTCTCCGTTATGTCCCCGAATCTCTGGCCACCCTCTGATATCCGTTCAGCCTCAAACCTCTCCGCAATCTCATGTGCCTTGTCCGTCACATCCTGTGGCACGTACTCAACCATGCATATCACTGTGTCTGCCACATCAAAATAGTCCCCCGATCCACCAATCACCAAAACGGTCGATACACCATAGTCCTCATGTAACTGCCCCACCTTGTCGATAAAGGGAGTAATTGGTTCTTTGTCTTTCGACACCAGTTCCTGCATTCTATGATCCCGTATCATGAAATTGGTGGCTGACGTATCCTCATCAATTATCAGAACCTCGGCGCCCACTTCCAGTGCTTCCATGATATTGGCTGCTTGGGACGTACTTCCAGATGCATTTTCTGTTGAAAAACATTTCGTACTCTGTCCAAAAGGCAAATCACCAATAAATGGGGAAATATCTACTTTTTCAATGCGTCTCCCGTCCTCGGCCCGTATCTTGACAGTATCAAAATTGGAAACCACAAACTCTCTCCCGTCCCCTGGAATGTGGTCATACACACCCAGCTCTATGGCATTCAGGAGTGTGGACTTCCCATGGTACCCTCCTCCCACAACCAAGGTCACCCCTTCAGGGACCCCCATCCCTGTAATTATACCCTTGTTCGGTAGATCAACCTCTCTCCTCAGAGAATCCGGAGACCTGAAAGGAACCACCTTCTCTGTCAAAGGTCGTGGATCCACACCACTGACCCGAGGAAGAACAGAACCATCAGCCACAAAACCCACCAGCCCCATGCAAGAAAGCGTGTCCCTGAGAAAATCTGCATCCTCAACAGTGGAAAGATGTTCATACAGCCTTTCCCTATCCAGAGCACCAAACTGCACGGATTCCACTATTCTGGGAAGTTCTTCAAAGAACATGGCGTGGCAATGGGTTCCTGCAATTCTCCTGCCGAATGCAGGCAGACCCATGACAAACCGTATCTCCACATAGTCAGGCGTGATGAATGCTGAGGTTCTCTCCAGCACTTCCTGGCCAGGCCGGTCAATGGATATGATTCCACTCTTGCCCGTTCCACGCCTCCCTCTACAGAATTTCTTGGAAGCAGAATAAAATGCTCGGGTTACATAGTCCCGTAGGGCCACTTCTCTGCTTTTTGTGTTGAATGTATTATCAGGAAATTGAGCCACATGTTGAGGGATTCGCACCCTGATTCTACTTGGAGACGCAAAAGGATCTCCCTGGACATAATCTATCAAGAGGACATACCTTGCAAAGTCATATACACCCTGTATGCTCCTGTATGCTTTGTATCCTCTTCCGGCGATTCTCTGGAGCTCTCTACCAAGATCTTGAGCAGATTTCATATAACCTCTTCTCCTGCCAGCCCCCTGACATTTATTATAACCTCTTCCCCAGGCTGGTCACAGCATCCTCTGAATACCCACACGCCTCATAAAACTGAATCACTGATGTATTACTCTTTCGTACTTGGAGGTTAATCTTGGGACACCCCACCTCTCTCAAAACGAATTCTGCCTTCTCCATCATTTTCCTGCCGAATCCCCTCCTCTGAAAATCAGGGAGAACAGCCAAATAGTTGATCCACCCTCTGTGCCCTTCGTACCCCACCATCATACTGGATATGAGTCTACCATCAAGAATCCCAACAAAGAACCACTGGGGCTGGAACTGGACTTTCTTTTCAATGTCTGTCCTGGGGTCATTCTGGGGAACAGTCAACCTGCATTTGTCCCACAATTTGATGACATCTTCCTGATCCGGGGGACGGAACTCCCTGATCACAAATGTTGCATTATTCATTGTTAGCCTCTCAGTGGTTGAACCCCTTTCCCATAAAAACTAACCTCACAAAGGCCATGGTGATGCCATGGGTGATTTGATGACGCTATCAGCTCTGGCAATAGCGATCAGTAACTTCTGCAGTTACGACTCATTTCGGGACTGAGCAATAAACCATATATGGTTCCGAAATGCAAAATTACCATGGAAACAGATCCCTACATGACAGTACCTGATGCACCCCCTGTCCCAGGGTTGGCTTTCAGGCACTTCACGGGCAAAGAAGACTACAAGGCAATGGTCAACGTTCTTAATGGAAGCAAGCATGAAGACCGGCTTGAATTCTCTATCTCTGTGGAGGACATTGCTAACGGATTCAACCATCTCTACAACTTTGATCCATACACTGACATGCTCTTTGTAGAGATGGATGGAGATGTCATCGGATATACGGAAGTCTGGAGGGAAGATCTGGAGGACGTGTGCGTTTACCCTCATGCTGCATATCTACTGCCAGAATGGCGGGGAAAAGGGATTCGCAGAGCTATGGTGCACTACAATGAACAGAGAGGCCGGGAGATCAGATTGACTCACTTGATAGAAAAGCCTCATTTCTTTCAGGCATGGACACAAGAGACTGAAACCCACTGGGTATCACTTCTTGAGAGCGAGAACTATGCCCCTGTGAGGTTTTCGGTCCGGATGGCACGTTCTCTTTCAGAGCCAATTCCTGATGCACCTCTCCCCGAGGGAATTGAGGTTTGCCCTGCTCGTCCTGACCAGTACTGGGCTATCTGGAGAGCCACATGCCAGTCTCTGAGAGAACTGTGGCAGGGTTCACGGTTTCGTGATGAGATGTTCGAGGAATGGATGGGAGATTCCACCTTTAATCCCGCCCTCTGGGTGGTGGCGTGGGATGCTGAGAATAAGGTGGCCGGCGCAATCCTGAACTTCATTGATGAAGCAGAAAACAAAGAATACCACCACAGAAGGGGGCATGTAGAGTTCGTAACAGTAGCGCAACCTTACAGAGGAAAAGGACTGGCAAAAGCATTGATTGCCCGCAGTCTCAGCCGGCTCAAAGAAGAAGGGATGATTGAGGCAGTGCTGGGAGTGGATGCAGACAATCCCAGCGGAGCACTGCGTCTGTATGAACGCATGGGGTTCAGTCCCGTAAGAAGAAGGGCTACTTATCAGAAATCCATGGATGAATGACATGGTTGAATGCGTCCAAAAAGCTGTTTTTATTTAGATTCTATTTTTGGTGGGGCAAAGAAATCTCCTGTTAAATCAATATTCTGTCTCAATCTCGTGATGACTTCCTGCAGCACCCATTCAGATCCAGAATAAATTACATCTGCAGTATTCTTTCCTATTCTGGAGTCTGGTACGTGTGAGCCTCAAGCGTTTCAAAAAGAAAGATTTTTATATCTTAAAACCATATTAATTGGATGGGATGCAAAGCCTGTTGAAACAGCAGAGCTTTTCAATTGTTAGCCATCGTGAGATGTAAAAAGGTTGCATCCATACGTATTGAGGGAGTAGCGTGAGAGGAGGTGATAGTATTACAGAAAATGAGAATTCAGTGTTGGCATTCTTGAGAAGTCTGGCCCAGAGAATAGGCGGGAGTGAGTCGGAAAAACCAGGACATCCAGAACACCCAGGACATCCAGAACACCCAGGACATCCAGAACACCCAGGACATCCTAAGAAGGAGAAAAAAGAGAAAAAAGAGAAAAAAGAGAAAAAGGAGAAGAAGGAGAAGAAGGAGAAAAAGGAGAAGAAGGAGAAGAAGAAAAAAGGACCAGAGAAACCGGGAGAACCTGAAGAGCCAGAAGAGGAGGAAGAAGAACCAGAAGAGGAGGAAGAAAGACCAGAAGAAGGGGCAAAGGAAATCCTTACAGGGATCCGCTCATCGTTTATTGTCACTGATGATAACGTGATCGACCTTTATATTCATGTCGAGAATGAACCTTACTCCGCTGTGATCTATGACATAGAGATCTTCCCTAAGGTGCAGACACCCTCTTGGAAAAGCGTTGAAGGCCGAGAGGCACCACGGGGGTGGCGCTTTGAGAAGGTGGATAATGGAGTCAAATTCATTACTGAGAGCAGCCCGCTCCTCAAGTGTCAACGCACGAAGTTCAGATTCAGAGTCGAGACTGACGTAATCTCAGATCGCATTAGGCTGCATGCCACAGACATTGACCATACAAACCTGGGAGTAATAATAAGCACGAAGTGGTAATGAAAAACTCTTCTCAGAGGAGAGTGAGACACCCTGGAAAAACAGGAGGTGCGAAATCTTTATAGTACCTTGAATGGCTGGAATGTCATGGAAGTAACAGGATTTCTGTATGTAAGTAACCGGAGCCAGTGGCGAACGTGGCTGGAGGAAAATCACAATAGACAGAATGAAATCTGGCTACTCTTTTACAAGAAACGTACTGGAAAACCCACGATCCCTTATAACGATGCAGTTGAAGAGGCTATATGTTTTGGATGGATAGATAGCACGATAAAGAGCATTGATGATGAGAAATTCGCCAGAAAATTTACTCCACGTCGGGATGCAAGCAAGTGGTCCCCTTCGAATATCACCAGAATAAGAAAGATGATCGACCAGGGAAAAATGACAGATGCGGGATTGCAGAAAATCGACGAATCGATTCTCGAAGGCAGATCAGAACCCGAGAAAGAATTTCTCGTCCCTCCTTACATTGAGGAAACCTTGAAAACCAATCCTACGGCCTGGAACAACTTTGTCGCACTTGCTCCAGGATACAAGCGACAGTACCTTGGCTGGGTAGCCTCTGCAAAAAGGGAGGAGACCCAGAAAAGAAGACTTAAAGAACTTATAACTATCTTGGAGAAAAACGAAAAATTAGGGATGAAATAGTCACCTAACTACATCTGATTCTTTCACCTATCACTGTTCCTCGACATGTATAACAAACTCACAGGTTCTCGCGCCTGCCACAATTGATTGTACCAGTTCCACATCCACTGGTCTGCCCAGGGCTGACTCGAAGAGCTGTTTATACCATCCTACAGAACAGTGACAGTATGTCAGGGGAAAGGTATCCTTGGTCTCCTTGACCTGCCCGCAATAGCAGCGATTATACCCCCCAGTAATGGTATCTCCCTGGAGTCTGAGTCGACCTCCGCCCAGGTGGGCCCTATTCATGGTTTCAATGAATTCTTCAATAGATTCTGATTCGCTGAATATCTGCTTTGCACGTGTCGTTAATGTCTTGCTACAGCATTTTCTTCCGCACTCTTCCATGATCTTTATGGTAGTTTCTCTCCCTGCCAGAGTTTCGAGAGTTTCCATGGCTTTTTTCAGCCAGGATGCTTTCGCTGCATTGGTTGGCGCTGACTGGAATTCATTGACATCCTGCATCACTGCGATAGCAACATCTCTTGAAACCATCTTCTCAATATTCGATGCCAGTCTCCCGATCCTTCCTCTTGTAGGTATCGTGAAAGGTTCAGAGGTCTCTTTCTTTGCCTCGAAAGTGTTATTATCATATTTCTTTTCTAGTTTCATCTTCTCTCCTCCTTTCCCCTATGTGAGGGGATGATAGACAGCCCATCCTTGTCTCCTCCGCTGAAGGATCCTCTCAGATGCGACCTTTCACTCCTAGCTGTAGCGCTCTTCCATCCAAGGATCACCCCTGTTGTGATATCCATGAGATTCCCAGAATCCTCTCTTATCCTCTGCCATGAACTCCACACCGGTAACCCATTTGGCGCTCTTCCAGAAATACAACCTGGGGACCACCAATCGCACAGGATATCCGTGGTCAGGGGTCAGTTCCTTCCCATTGTGCTTAATTGCGAAAAGCACATCTTCTGCGAAGAAATCAGATAGCGTCAGATTGGTAGTGAACCGGTTCTCTGCATGGACCATCACATACTGAGCCTCGGGGGAGATGGTCACCAGATTTTTGATGATACTGGTGCTTACTCCTTCCCACACATTGTCCAACTTTGACCACCCTGTGACACAGTGAATGTCTGAATAGACTGTTACTCTGGGCAGGGACATGAATTCCTCAATCCCGAGGGTTCTCTCTTTCTCCACGAGTCCAGACAAGGTGAATCTCCACTTTTCAGGGTCTATGTGGCAGACACTTCCGTATTGAAGGACAGGCCATTTCTCCGTCACTCTCTGTCCGGGAGGAATTCTATTCTTTTTCTTGGTGTCTGGACTTTCTATCATGTCGTTCATATGTCTCACGCTGGACCGATTCTCACCTAGATACCGTTCACAACATTTATATACCTTGTTAGCGAAAAATGATAAGACATAATAGCATCTGAAAAAAAAGCAGCCTCCACGTGCATCTCAGGAACTGATGGTCCACGTTGATTTTTGTCTGGTCGGAATTACCGAGGACATTTCATTTCGAAGACTGGATTGATAAAGGCTGCAGGTGGAGTCCCAGAGGTGAAATCCATAGTGCATGCCGAGAGCAGAGAAAGTGGTCACGTGAAACCGAGAAGAGGGGTGGAACAGGTTAGTCGATTCAAGATCTCAACTGAACCGAGAGCTAACAAGGTTTTGCTGGATTTCAATGAAAGTTCAAAGGGGTGTTCGCCCCTTGTCTTGAAGGCCCTGCATTCACTTGAGATGAGTGACGTCTCCCGCTATCCGGACTATGACATATTGTCCTGCAAGATTGCTGAATATCACCATATCAATCCTGATTTCGTTTTCCTGACCAATGGCGCTGAAGAAGGAATACGCTGTGTCATGGATGCCTATGTGGATCGCGGGGACACAGTGGTCATGGCTTCTCCAACTTTTGGAATGATGAAGATCCTGGCTCAACTGCGGGAAGCATCAGTTAATGAAATACCATACAGTGAAGACCTCTCTTTCCCACTGGACAAGTTTCTGGACTGTATCGCATCGGGGGCTTCTCTCGTAGTTCTGGTAAACCCAGATAGCCCCACAGGGACACTGCTCAAAGAGAGGGAGGTCCTGAGAATATTGGAAGCTTCCCCGGAAAGCATTGTGTTGATTGATGAGGTATATGCAGACTTCGCAGAGACTACCAGTGTACCATTAGTGAATGAGTATTCTAACCTGATTATAACCAGGTCATTTTCAAAAGCATTCGGGCTGGCTGGACTGCGGTTGGGGTATGTGGTCTCGCAGCCTCGAAACCTTGAACAACTATCCAAGGTGAGACTGCCATTTTCTGTGAGCTCCCTGGCTGTCATTGCGGGACTGGCAGCTCTTGATGACATAGAATATTCTCAGACCATAATCCAGGATGTGAAAGAAGAGAAGGAATTTCTGTATAGAGAGCTAGAATCAATGGGGATTGATGTACATATGACTCATACAAACTTTATATCTGTCAATCTGAACGAACGATGCAATGACGTGTACCAAGGACTTCTTCAGAGGAACATTCTGGTAAAACAGCTGGCGGGGCCATTATGTGGCGGGTGGCTGAGGATAACAGTAGGGAATCACCACGATAACGTGGTGTTTGTCAAAGCATTCAGAGAGATCATCCAGCAAGAACTCTAGCAGTGAGATGCCACCTCAGCCCTTGACTACCAGGAGACCAACCCTAAAGAACTGCCCTGCTGCGGTACAGGATTGACAGGTCACGAATTGTGAAACCACAGTGCGATAGAATTATGACACCTTCTGACAGTATCCATCATCCTGATCTTAAGATTCTGCTAGTTACACACATTCCATCTCTTTTAAGAAACCTATATAAACAGGATTATTGATTCCTGTACATGATCCAGGTTAGAGGACTGACCAAAGTGTACAAGAAAGTGACAGCGGTCAATGATCTGTCTTTCACCATTCATGATGGAGAAATCTTTGGATTGGTGGGACCCAACGGTGCAGGAAAGACAACCACACTGAAATGTTTGTGTGGGGTTGCTCTTCCCACTGAAGGATTGATCATGATTGATGATTACAACCTTTTTGAGAACGAGCAGGAAGCAAAACGGTTGCTGGCCTTTGTGCCAGAGACACCCAACCCATACGAAATTCTCACCGTGTACGAGCACATGAAATTTATTGCGTTGCTGTATTCCGTTCCTGATCCAGATTCTAAAATTGATGAGCTGCTGAATCTATTTGAGCTCTCTCAGAAGAGAAATGATCTAGTCAATTCCTTGTCCAAAGGAATGAAACAAAAATTGACTATCTGTTGCGCGCTGGTACACGATCCAAAGATCCTTCTGCTTGATGAACCCTTGATTGGCATTGACCCAAGAGGGGCCAGAACCCTGAAAGATGTACTCCTTGAAAGAGCTGCCCAGAAAAAGACCGTACTCATCAGTTCACACATGCTTTACCTGGTGGAGGAACTGTGCAACAGAATCCTGATCATTGATCAGGGGAAGAAAATTGCAGAAGGTACTCTACAGGAAATCAGAAAGACAGCACTTGCCTCCTCAGATGCTTCACTGGAAGAAGTATTTCTGAAGATCACGGAGGAGCCCCAATGAATGCCTTTCTGTACCTGGGACTCCACCTCGTGAAGAACAGGTTCATATCCACAGCAAAGAGTCCCAAACAGGTGATTCCGTTTCTCGTTATTGGGGTTATAGCTGCTTTTCCTCTTCTCACATTATACACCCTGGGACTTCCGCCCACAGAGCCCCCCTTTACAGCGTTGAGCATCAAGCCGGTTCTCTTTTCTTTCATGGCTATAACAATGTGGGTGCTGGTATTTTATTCTATAACTGGTAACGCATTGGTATTCTCTTTGCCTGAAATCGATTTTCTATTCCCATCTCCTTTGAGCAGGCGGACCATTCTACTCAACCGCACATTAATACAATATGCTCTCCACGCAGCCCTGGCCTTCGTGTCGGGGGGATTCCTCTTCTGGGTCTTCTCTTTTGCATTTATGTTCAATGTATGGCACCGACTGGTCTTCTCATGGATAGCTCTTACCCTCTTGATGGTATTTGCCTTCAATCTGGGCTGGCTCATTGTGCTCTTGGGTTCGAATCTGTCTGAGCTAAAGTATTCTCGTCTTAAGACTGTGGTTATTGGGACATGTTTGGTTGTTGTTGGTTTATTCCTGGCTGGAGTGTATCAGGAAACGGTAAGGGGGACAGAGCTGAGTGATGCAGCACTGTCTGTTCTCAACTCCACTGTTATGCGAGCAGCTATGGCGCCAGCTGTTCTCGCTGCTGATGTGGCCCTGGCCTGGAAAATATCTTTTTCTGTCATAGCGAAAATCTTAGGATTACTCTTTGTCGATGCTGTCACACTAGGTGCAGTCCTCTCTGTTAAGAGCCACTACTATGAGGCTTCAGAAGCCATCAGTAGAAAACAATGGACGCTGCGAAAAAAAGCGTACGCCAAAGAAGTCGTGGTTTCTGAGTCTTTTGCCAGAAAGATGTTCAAGATTCGACCTTTTGGTGTGGGATCTACTGCTTTGATCTGGAAGAATCTGACAAGTGCTCTTAGAGATATCAGGAACTTGGGAGCTGTCAGTGCCCTGGCGGCCTTTTATTTCATATACTCATACATCCTTGGTGAGTCCAGTGTGTTCTTCTCGATTCCGCTGGCCTTGATAGCAGCAAACAACCTACGCTGGGATCTCCGAGAAGACATACGAAGAGTCGAGATTATAAAACTTATACCGGAGTCCAATTGGAGAATCATCTTGTCTGAAATTGCTGTCCCATCTGTGCTTGCCATGGCAGTGTCCTATGCTTTCCTGATCACCTCTTTTCTAGCCTTTCCCATGCGCGGGACTGATGCTGAGCTTTTCTGGTTTACTCTGGTCTTCCTCCCTTTGTTTTGCATTATAGCAACAACACTGTGCAATGTGGCGGTCTTATACTATCCTCCGCAGACTGAGAGCCAAATGTTGGCAGCGGTCATAGGACTGATCCTCACGGGTGTGGTGTTTGCTCCTTTGCTGGTGATTATAATCATGGTTCATGGTATTGACAGTATCCTCCTGGCGTTATTGGCCTACGGAATAATTGCATTCTTTTCCCTAAAATTGCTGGAAAGAAAATATGGGCTCTTTGAGATCGTGTCGGGGTAATCAGTGTCTCTCTCATAGTTGAACATCATTGGATTGTTGGATATTCTGCAGCCGTAGATTGGGCTGACACAACAGAACGGAAAATATGCATCTTCAGTTATCTTTCAAGGAAGCGAAACCTTTTTATACGTGTACTATATAGTGACTGATAGTCAGTCAAGTGATGCTTATGACGAGAATAACCAAGAATCCTGATACTCGGAAAGAAGAACTCATAGACATTGCAGAGGAATTGTTTGCCGTGAAAGGATACGAGGAAACACCGGTTTCAGACATCGTGAAGAAAGCACAGGTAGCACAAGGGACATTCTACTACTACTTCAAATCAAAGGATGAAATACTGGATAGTGTAGTAGATCGGTTAATCTCTGGTATTGCAGCTTTTATTAGAGAGCAGAGCCAGAGAGATGATATTAATGCTATTCAGAAGATCATAAACAGTATAAAGATGTTTTATCAGTTTGGAACTGAACATGAGGGACTTATAAGCTTTTTTCACCAGGAGAAAAATAGCCTTCTCCACATTAAGATGGGAAAGAAAACTGAAGCTGCAATTGTGCCGATTTTCGCTGATGTAATCCAACAAGGAGTAGAAGAAGGAGTTTTTGATACAAAATATCCCCGAGAAGCTTCTTCAGTGATTTTTTCATGTTGGGATAGGCTTTTTGATTCATCCAGATTCACCTCTACGTCCCCTGAATCGAAAAAGCGACTAATTGTAGCAGGATTCTCCATCATTGAAAGAGTGCTGGGCGTCCAGAACGGTTCATTGACAGGGTCCATTGTTGAGATGCTGGAGGTACACAATGGAGAGTAGAATCCCTTTTTTATCATAAGGAATTTGACTGACAGTCAGTCAAGATTATTGAAAGAAGAGAACTGCAGGAGGTGAAAAGAAATGGTAGAAATTCCAGAAAAAGAAGTGAATGAGGAACATAGGCTGGCCATCAAGCGTTCACAGGTGGAGATAGTGTGTCCTGATTGCAGATCAGGGGAGCTCGACCTTATGCCTCTTGGAGGCAATGTCTACTGCAGGAAGTGCGGTGCTGCATACGGGGTGAAGGGGACCATCATTGACGTGCTTCCCAGATATCATGTCAAACGGTATTTCTGGCATAGCATTGTTGAATGGGACTTCTTCGTTGATGTATATGAGAGCTGGTTCTGGAGAACTGGTCCATACGGCAATATTGTGTTTGGGATTTCATTCAACGATGAATTCAAGTTGATTTCAGATGTCCATCAGCTCAAAGGAACGGAATCTCTGGTAGATATTGCCTGTGGTCCAGGGATTTATTCACGTCCTTTTGCTATGCAATTGAGCGAAGGTACTGTTGCCGGGCTGGATTTGTCCATGCCTATGCTAGAATATGCGAGCAAGAAGGCTCAATCTATCGACAACCTGTTCTTCATCCATGGAGATGCTCAAGACCTTCCTTTCTTTGAGAATTCCCTCGATGGTGCCAACTGCTGTGGAGCACTTCATTTGTTCCCTGACATTCCCCGAACACTCAAGGGGGTTCTGAGGATTCTCAAACCAGGAGCACACTTTACGGTGGCTACAGTGAAAGTGCCTGCCATGGGGACTGTATCACGAAAACTCAGCCACTTGTACCACAAATATGGAGGCGTGAGATCCTTCGTTCCAGAAGAGCTTGCATGTCTATTTGAGGAGGCAGGGTTCACAGATTTCGTGTGTCATCATGCAGTCCGCTGGTGGACAATAGTGAGCGCAAAAAAGCCGGGTTAGTTTTTCCATTGGGATTCATCCGAGAGATTGAATCCCTGCTTGTTGGAAGAACAGTCTGGCTATCAAGAACCGACACCCTCCACAAGGGTTGATACAAATTCACTGCAGGTATATGCCATTATGAGACCATACCATATGACTTCCAAGAGAGTCATCAATATAGTCCTGAACCACCTCTTCCAGCACCGATAAAGGCATGCTTCCGTTCCCCAGCACTATTCTGTGAAACTCTCTACTGTCAAAGGCTTCACCCAAAGCATCCATGGCGTTCTGCCGGAGTTCCACGATCTTGAGCATACCCACCATGTAGGCTGTAGCCTGACCTGGCCAGGCAATGTACCGGCTGATCTCAAACTCAACATTGACAACATCAGAGTTTTTGTATCCCGCATTCTCCTCCATGAACCGTTCAGCCTCGTCAAAGGTCCATCCCTTATCGTGGATACCTGTATCCACCACCAGACGGGCTGCTCTAAATGCTTCATATTGTAGCCTGCCCAAATTGCCATAAGGATCATCAGTATACCATCCCAGTTCGTATGCCAGCCGTTCAGCATACAGAGCCCAGCCCTCCGTATATCCAGTAAAAATAAGATCTGTCCTGAAGAAGGGCAAATTCAGTTCCTGGGCAATACCGATCTGAAAGTGATGCCCTGGAACTGCCTCATGATAAGAAAGCGAGGGCATCCCATACCGGAATTCCCTGCCCGTCACGTTGGCATAGAAGGCCCCTGGCCTCGAGCCATCAAGAGATCCAGATGTATAATAATCCCCTTCAGAACCGGCAATGACAATCACATCTGCAGCAGGAGCGATGTCGAAGACAGAATCCAGGTTCTGTTCTGCCTCTTCAATGAGAGTTTGATACATTTCTGCTACGTCACTACCAGATACATATCCAGAATCCCGTGAAACCCTTTGGAACAGGTCAGAAAGACTCTCATCTGCAGGGTAACCCAGTTCATCAAAGATGGATCTCATCTCCTGATGGATGCGTTCCAGCTCACGTAACCCGAGCTCGTGTATCTCCTGAGCAGTCATTTCAGTAGTCGTGTGATGACGAAGTGTATACGAGTAATATTCCTCTCCCTCCGGAAACTGCCACACCCCATCGTCAGTGGGAGCCACAGATTCGAGATCCTCGAGATACTGTGCAAGCTTCGCGTATCCCGGTATCACACTCTCCTGAATTGCCTTTTCAGCTGCTTGGAGCAGTGTCTCTTTTTCCTCATTTAGGATATCAAGGTTCTCCACCTTCTCCTGAAAAGCTGTATAGAAGGGAAGATACCTCGGGTCCCCCTGTGCCATGCCTCTTATACTGTACAGGGACCACTGAATAACGAATTTCGGCGATATTACTCCTGCCTCTTTCCGTTTCTGTAATGATTCGATCAATTGCTCCATCTTTATGTCGACTTGCTCTAGACACGCAATGTAGTCCTCTGCATCCTGGCGCGTGGCCACGGGATGAATTTCAGTAAAGAACTGCAGGAGCTGGTACTGGGCACCTGTTACAAAATGCGTTACTGGGTAATCATAATACATGAATTCATGGCCGCGTACCATATCCTCTAGGTACCATTCATAAACCTGGTATGATACTTTTTGTTCTTTCGTCAGTGTGGACACATCATATTTTCGAAGTATTTCCAGAATCCCTTCTTGAAGCTTCTGTGTTTCCTGCGTATACTTATCTGAGATATTGGTAAGCTGATCATTTCTCAATCCGAAATTCTCGGCAATCCCCAGTTCAGTAAGATGTTCCGGATTTCTCAGCAACAACTGATTATACGACTCTTCAAAGAACTTATCTATCGGCAATCCTTCCAGCTCAGCCAAGATATCCTGTACCGACGAGCCAGTCGCTCCCGACGTATTCTCTCTTGTACCCTGTCCAACACATCCTGTTGCCAGTGCCACAATTAACATCCAGGAAAAAAGGGTTGAATAATTCATCTTCTGTTCACCCCGCGCAAGAATTCTCCTATTCGCTGATTGACCAGAGAGAACCGCTTTACGGGTGATGATTCTTCTTTTCCTTCTTCATCAGATTTGACAGGGTTACCCGCAGCGGCTACAGCAGACAGGATAACACTTTCCAGAATCGCTATATTTCGCGTCATCGTATCATCTCATCTTCTCTTGAGCTGCTGTCATGTATGCCACATAGTAGCTATTATAGTTAGTAGTAACTACATAAAAAGATTTCGGTGGATCGCTGTGGAAAAGGATCTCCGGGAAGATTTACGCTGCTGTAAGAGAGTAGCAGGTCCCATGATCTACAAGAGGAATGTGGCAGGACAACCATGTGGACGATCCACGGGCATTTGAGATAGGTTCAGAAGATCAGGAGGCTGCACCTTTGATGTTCAAAAGGATTCAAGGTCGATGCAGAGAACGTACTCCGTTGGGTAAACCTCAGGTCATTACAGCTCATTGACAAGACTTATAAATTTGGAATCACTGTGGAATGCAGTCCTTCAAGAAAGTGGAAGCGCTGTCTCTATTGGGAACACAGGCACGGCATTTTGTTGATAAGAAGGAATTGAACCTACCAGAGGATGTATGTATGGTCAGAACCTGCAGATTGGGACTTTGTTTGAGGTGATTTTCCACGCTTAAGGGAAGAAAGACAGATAATTTCAGCATGAGAATCTATCTGGAAACTACTGAAGGAATTGTAGGGCATCACGGGCTAGAATCTGTTTTGAATTATGCTCATCTTGAAAAGTACATTGACAATTTCCCCCCTTCAGACGATAAGACTCATGTTCCATTGGAGGATCTCCAGATCTTATGCCGTTCTCTTCTGGAACTTTTCGGAAGAAGAGGTGTTCGCAGTCTCCAATTGCGAATCGGCAGAGAAATTGTTAAGAAAAGCTTTGAAAAATACTCGTGGGCAACACGGTTACTTCTGTGTCTACGGTTCCTGGGCCCAGAACAGCCCCGATTGAGACATGCCCTCGTAAAATTGATAGGAGCTGTTGAAAAGAGATATCCTTCACCTGAAGATATGTCAGAGCCTCGACTGGAATTGCAGGAAGAGGAAGACTGCTTTCTCATCATTTTCAGGGATAACTGGGAGAGTGAGGACGTTTTTTCTTCTTCGCCTGTATGTCACGTCACAGTAGGCGCTCTTGCAGCCCTTGCTGAGTGGACCACAGGCCACGTGCACGAAGTGAGGGAGATTGAGTGTAGAGCCTCAGGGTATCCTGCTGATGTGTTCAGGGTTTCAAAAGCTTGTGAGAGGGAAATTGAAAAAGGTTCATATGATTCATCAAAGGATAGGGTGAGGCCGTTATTAGTCCGATTTTGATGGTGGCGAAGTCTGAAGAATGGACCTTGGGAGGTTGGGCAGTGGCCAGGAGACTTTTGACCAATACAGAAGGCTGATCGGGTGGAAAATTTCTGAAGCGCATAAGGCTGAACTTCTCGGTGCATTCTCATTTTGCTTTTATTTCTCCTTTGTGGGAGTTAGAGAATAGAGATTAGTTCTCAGCTCTCACGATTCCAGAGAAAAAGAAAGGGTTTATACGTTCCTGCTCAGGAACATTACCATGAGGAACATTGAGGTAGCAGGTGCACGACAGAACAATCTGCAGAATATTGATGTATGTGTTCCTGGCGAGGGGCTCACGGTAGTCACTGGAGTGTCAGGCTCAGGCAAGTCTTCACTCGTGTTTGACACCATCTATCATGAGGCTCACCGCAGATTCTTGGAGATTTTTTCACTGGGGTCGTCAGTGAAACTGGTCCCTGCCTCTGTAGAAACCATATCCGGGTTGGGTCCTGCCATTGCTGTCGGTCAGAATCTGCTTAATCGAAATCCTCTTTCAACACTGGCCACTGCTTCAGGATTACATCCCTTTCTCAGACTCCTATACAGTAATTTTGGGAATCGGTATTGCCCGCAGTGTGGGACTGGGTTGGCCTTATTGACTGAAGATGAAATCGTGGAAATCGTACTGAGAAGGGCAAGAGATTCACCTATCACCGTGATTGCCCCCTTGGTGCATAATGTTCACGGAAGCCACACAACGTTGATCCAACTGCTGACGCATGAATTTGGGGACCATGTTACTGTTGATGGTCATCCCTGGACAAAGAAATCCCTCAACCCTCAAGACCCCCACTCGATCGAGATCGAAGTAGCTTCATTGTCAGGAGAGGTCACAGCTACAAGAGCCCGTGAAACTGTCAAGAAGGCATTTGCCCTAGGTTCAACTGCTGTCATTATTCGATCTCTTGAGAAAGAAGAGATCCTGTCCCGTGCCTCTGTCTGTGTGAAGTGTGGGTACTGGTTTCATTCTGTGAAGCCAAAACATTTCCACACGGTATGTCCATACTGTCAGGGAGAAGGCTGTACTTCCTGTTTGGATACCGGGTTACACCCACAGGCAGCAGCTGTCACCTGGAAAGGCTTCAGATTGCCAGATATGTTGGGCCTGTCAGTAGATGAAGCCCGAACGGTCTTTGATGGTGATGATTTTCCAGATTCTGCCTACCGCCTTTACACAGAGATCGTGACCAGACTGACAGCTTTGCAGACGGTGGGGCTGGGATACATCACCCTGGACAGATCATCGCCCACCATGTCCAGAGGAGAAGCTCAAAGAGTGCGCCTGGCAGTCGCTTTGACCAGCAGACTAGAGGATATGCTCCATATTCTGGATGAACCCACCATCGGCCAGCACCCTTATGATGTGCAGAACCTGGTCCCTGCCTTTAGAGAACTCGCTGGCCCGGTTATCTTTGTAGAACATGACCGAATGGCAGCAGCCATAGCAGACTATGCTGTTGATTTGGGGCCTGGTGCAGGTATCAGGGGAGGAAAAATCGTTTTTGCAGGAATTCCGCAGGAATTGTGGAAGGCAGAAACACCCACTGGTCAGTATTTCAGCTTTCGGAAAAAGGTGGCCCTGCCTAGACGCCGCACAAAACCCTTGAAGTTCCTTGTGGTCAGGAAAGCACACTTGCGAAATCTAAAGGACATTGATGTGCCCATACCTCTGAGCAGACTGACAGTAGTCACAGGTGTTTCTGGTTCAGGTAAGAGCACCTTTATTGACGTCTTGGAACCCTCCTTGCGGGGCAAGAACCCTCGGGGATGTGAAAGAGTCGAGGGACCTTCCCTTACCCCCGTTGTCGTTGACCAGAGTCCTATAGGAAGAAATCCCCGGTCCAATCCTGCAACCTATACCAAGTTGTCTGATATAGTCCGTGGACTCTATTCCCGGGCTACGAGACTATCACCCTCGCACTTCTCATTCAATCGCCCAGAGGGAATGTGTCCCGTCTGCAAGGGGATGGGAGCAGTGGAAGTCAAGATGCGCTACCTCCCTTCTACCTGGATCACCTGTGAGAGATGCGAAGGAAATCGGTTTTCAGAAGAAGTAGTTGGAAAGAAGATAGATTTTGGTGATAAGAGCCTTAGCATTGCGGATTTCTATGAATTGACCATTGATGAAGCACTTCCCTTGCTGAATCATAGAACCCTTCCAGCAAGCGAGCGAGTCCAGGCAAAGCGCATTCTGGAAGCCTTGAGAGACGTCGGGTTAGGATATCTGTCCTTGGGGCAGCCGTCCCCTACATTATCAGGTGGTGAAGCACAGAGGGTCAAACTGGCAAGGTATCTGGGCAGCAGATCCCTGTCTAGGAAACTGTTGATACTGGATGAACCTTCCACCGGCCTGCATCCCAAAGACATTTCTGGACTCTTGACTGTCCTGGATCGGTTGGTGCGGGCTGGCGGAACAGTTGTTGTAATTGAGCACAATACCGACATTATGCGTGCGGCTGATTGGATTATTGATTTGGGACCGAGGGCCGGGCCTGCAGGAGGAGAATTGCTTTTTGCAGGCCAGCCAGACGACCTCCTATCAGAAGAACGTTCCCTGACGGCCAAAGTGCTTCTGGCAGAATCGGAACCTCCGGCTCCTTCTGTTCGCCCAGTGCCTGAAGCGTCAAAAGACATCACTGTTACCGGCGCCTGTGCACACAATCTGAAATCCATCTCTGTTACCATACCAAAAGGCGTCCTAACGGTCATTACGGGAGTTTCAGGGTCAGGAAAGTCCTCACTGGTCACTGATGTTCTAGAAGCTGAGGCCAGGAGGCGATTTCTGGAGAGCTTGTCCATGTATGAGAGGCAATCCGTCAAGGAGGGTCCTGAAGCGCCTGTTGAATCGGTGATGGGGCTGGGAGTGGCTGTGTCAGTGAAGGCAGGGTCCCGCGGATTTAACAGACGTGCTACTGTGGGATCGGATACTGAAATCTTGCATCACCTCACAGTACTCATCTCAACCGTAGGGAAGCGGGCCTGCTTGGAGTGTGGCTCTTCAATGGACCGTGGTCAAACCTGGGAATGCCCCACATGTGGGGCTACTGCCGCTCTTGAGAAATCCAGTGCCTTCCTGTTCTCCAACTGGCTTTCGGCTTGCCCCACCTGTCAGGGAGTGGGGACCCTCCAGAAGCCCAATCCAGAAAAGCTGATTGTGAACCCTGGAGCCCCCCTCTGCAAGGGGGCAATGTACTCTCCAGGGTTCTTCCCCAAAGGATTCTTGTGTAAGCCTTTCAACTCGGGATACTATATGGTTCAGGCTCTGGCAGAGAGATACGACTTTGATCCACAGGTCACCCCCTGGAATGAAATGAGCAAAAGAGCGCAAGATGCATTCCTTTTTGGTGATCCCGAGCCCCTGACAGTTTCCTCTGTCAACAGAAAAGGTCAAATCTCCGTACGTGAGCACAAGTTCCCTGGGTTTTTTGGCTGGATTCGCGACTGGGATGTGGGTGGGACCTATACAGAAGCTGTGGTATGCCCTCAATGCAATGGGGGAAGACTGCGGCCGGAGTTTCTGGCGGTTACACTGCAGGGATACAACATTCATGAGCTTGCTGAATTGCCCCTGGCTACACTCGCAGATGTTCTTAGCAGCATTGTCCTCCCACCTGCATCACGTGCTGTCACGTCAAGCCTGGAGGCTTGCTTGAGGAGACTCACATTTCTGCTACAGGTGGGGTTGGGATACCTCCACTTGAACAGAGTTTCAGCCACACTATCTGCAGGGGAGGCTGAACGAGTTACTCTTGCTGGCGTTCTGGGAAGCAAATTAACATCATTGACAGTCCTTCTTGATGAGCCCTCCCGTGGACTGCACCCTTCCGAGGTCAGTGCACTGGTGAGTGCCCTGAAAGAGCTGCGAGATGAAAGAAATACAGTCATCGTGGTGGAACATGATCCCATGATCATCAGAGAGGCAGATCATGTCATTGACATGGGCCCAGGTGCGGGGATAAGAGGTGGACACATTGTGGCCGAAGGGTCAGTACTTGACATTGGCCAGACGGACACGGTAACAGGGGCGTGGCTGCGAGGAGAACGTTCAATACATGTGAGAGAGAGAAGATCACCCCGGAAATGGATGCATATTCGCGGTGCACGCCAGCATAACCTCAAAGATATTGACGTTGATATACCTCTGGGAGTTCTCGTAGGCATCTGTGGTGTTTCGGGTTCTGGAAAGAGTACCCTGGTTGTTGATATCTTGGGACGGGCACTATCTCCAAGAAAACAGACCACATCAGTTGCACATGAACCCATAGCCCCTGGAGCTCACGACAAGATTGAGGGTGCACCAGAGAGGGTAGTTCTGGTAGATCAAACCAGAAAAGGAATTTACAGTCCGGCAGGATTTCTTGGGCTGAACGAAATATTGCAGAACGTGTATGCGCACAGTGAAGGCGCCAAAGCCCTGGGATTGGGGGTGGAGCATTTCAAGAAGCGGTGTTCAGTGTGTAACGGAAGAGGCACTCTCAGGATGGACATGGGGTTCTTGCCATGTGTCTATTCTCCCTGCGATGCATGCAATGGGACAGGATATTCGCCTGAGGCATGGGATGTCAGAATCGAGGGATTGACGCTCCCGGAGTTATGCAACCTCACTATTGATGAAGTGTATTCTTTGTTCGAGGATGATGAGAGGATTGTCCGAATATTGCGGGCAGTCAAGCAGGTGGGGCTTGGATATCTGGCATTGCACCAGCCGGGGTACAGTCTATCGGGGGGAGAAGCTCAGAGGCTCAAGATTGCCAAGGAACTGTGCGGCAAAACACCTCAGGGTTCTCTCTACATACTGGATGAGCCTACCGTTGGCCAGCACATGGAGGATGTCGGTCGATTGATTGATGTCCTGCAGCAGCTCGTGGATGCAGGCCATACAGTACTTGTTATCGAGCACAACCCATATGTACTGGCCTCGTGTGACTGGTTGATTGAGCTGGGTCCCGGGGGCGGGCCTGAAGGAGGGACCGTAGTGGGTGAAGCTCCTCCTGAAGACTTCTGTCAGAAGGGCACTATCACTGGACGATACGTAAGAGAGGTACTAGAGGGGACCACATGACGTGGGTTCCCCTCCTCCTTTCCAGCCCCTCGCCCTCGCTCCGGTATTTGGTTCTGCGTGAACTCTTGGGCAGACCTGAAAATGATGTGGAGGTCTGTGAACTCGCCAGCTTGCGAGAGAACGATCCTCTGGTAGTGAATTTGCTGCAGCTCCAGAGTTCTGATGGCTCCTGGAAAGCAACAGAGTCTGCAGGGTTGACTCTGGGCACACGATTGTTGAATACAGCGCAGGCTTTGGCTCGACTGGGATACATGGAGGTGGATCCTTCTAATCCTGCAATCAAGCGGGGCGCAGAATTCATTTTTTCGCTGCAAAGAGATGATGGATCGTGGCCGTCTCCGGGTGACCAGAAATGGAAAGGTACGGTGGTGACTCCCTTACAGACTGCACTCCCTTTGAGAGGGCTGGCCTTCTGTGGCTACGCAACAGATCCCAGGGCAGAAAAAGCCTATGCCTGGCTGCTGAAACACCGTCTGCCAGATGGAGCCTGGCCTACAAGAGTCACCGTTGAAGGATCCTACGGGTACCGGGCTGGATACCGCGCACTGCCTCATTCCCGGTTTGGATGCAGATCAAATACCACCGGTGCTCTACAGTGTCTTTCTCTTCACCCTGAGTACCGGCACTGCGAGCAAGCTCGTCGAGCACTGGATTTACTGCTGGCTCGAGAGACCCGCGATCAGACCATTCTGGGCATTGAAACTGCGAGAATGGTGGGAGCAGAACCTGCTCGAGGATTCATAACATTCTTCGCTGGGTTTGATCTTGGACTTGTCTTGGACCTGTGCTGGAGAGTCGGTGCAACCCTGGAGGATCAGCGGGTCAGCAACCTCGTGGCTTTCATTCGAGGACTGCAAGACGAATACGGATTGTGGGAATATAAGAACCCTCAGGCCTCTCGATGGGTGACCTTTGACCTCTTACGGTCACTCTCTCGTTTGGACAGAGAAGGTGAGTGGGTTAGTCTGGAGCCCCAAACTCCTTTTGAGGGCTATCCCAGAGTTCAGAGAAGATACTGACGGGTCCCATTCAGGAATCGTGGCTGTCTACACTGTGACCCTCAATCGTTGCCCTTTTGGATGTGGAGAGATGAAGGTTGTGAACTTCTGGGTCTGAACAATCTAATCAGAGCCTGAAAGCTTTGAATTTCTGAGATCTCAGCACAAAGCTTTTAACTCTCCAGTTATCATTTCTTCAGGGAAGATTTCTGGCCGAACATAGGAGTATTTTCGAGAGGTGTTATAATGGCAAAAGAAGAGATGGTGGCCTTTTGCGGACTCGTCTGCAATGAATGTCCTGCTTTCATAGCCAAGAGAACAGATGACAACGAAATGCGGGAAAAAACTGCCAAAGCGTGGTCAAGTCCAGAATGGGTTGTAGAAGCCGATGAGATCAACTGCGACGGATGCACCGGTGAAGGTGAGCCGTTCAAGCACTGCACAATGTGCAAAGTGAGACAGTGCGGTTCTGAAAAAGGAGTCATAAACTGCGCACACTGCACAGACTATCCTTGTGGTCCCCTGGAAGAGCTTTGGAATATGCTGCAGACTGTTGAAGCAAAAGAAAGACTAGATGCTATCAAAAAAGGACTTTAGACTTTTTCTCTATTTTCTATTTTTTATTGTCGGGAAGAAACAGTTCAAAATCCCACTAGGGGATGGATGGGAACATTCTTGCGACATAGCTTATGAATTCTAGGAGCAAGAGAATTATTCATCACGCCTGACACGGCAGGAGTTTATGGGGACTTCTGGGGAATCCTTATATGCACATTCCCCTGAGTAGAGGATATGTCTAATCACCCAGGACGAGAACTACTCTCTCAATTGAGAAAGCACCGATATGAAGGGCGCATTGTTTCCATTGACCATCTTCAGAACATGAAAGAAGAGCTGGAAGAGCAATATAAGAGGGTGTCTATCCCTGATGAGATTTACGACAGACATCTGAGCCGATTCTCCTTTGAACCCCCTTCTGATCTCTCAGAGGCTGCATCCCTCATAGTGATCGCAGTTCCTCAGCACATTACTCAGGTTGTCTTCTTCTGGAATGAAAAGAGAGTCCCCGTCACTATACCTCCCACCTATCTGTCCGTAGCGAGAACCACTAAAATGATCAGTACGTTGCTTAGTGAGCTTTCTGATCAAGAATATGTGTTCGTTGAAGCCTCTCTTCCTGAGAAATTGGTTGCTGCCCACAGTGGGCTTGCATCCTACGGAAGGAACAACCTCACGTATCTTCCCCAGATGGGAAGCTTCCACATCCCTCTTGTATTCTTTTCTGATCTACCCTGCAGCGACAGCTGGCAGAACCCACAGATGATGGAACCTTGCAAGAGGTGTTCTGTCTGCATGAAAGAGTGCCCCACCGGCGCCATCACCTCAGAACAGTTTCTCATCGATGCCGAGCGATGCCTGACCCTGCACAATGAAAGGCCCAGCAGAATCCCTTTCCCTGGATGGATTGACCCCTCATGGCACAACTGTCTGGTGGGCTGCATCAAGTGCCAGTACGCCTGCCCGGAAAACAGGAAAGTCGCAACCAAAGTTGAAGAAGGTCCCGTGTTTTCAAGAACCGAGACCACGCTGCTCCTGGAAGGGGTTCCTTTTGAAGAACTTCCTTCTGACACTGCACTGAAATTGACATCTCTTGAAATGGAAGATTGGTTGGACGTCATTCCACGAAATCTGAAAGCGTTGCTACCCCGATAACTCCTGGCGAATAATCGCAGGAAGCAGATTCCACCCTTACACTGAAGGCTGACCGAAAGCTTTATATATGCGTTAGATATATCTAACATCATGTTAGAAATAAATAACAATAAGTTAGAAAAAACTAACACACCCACAGACAGTCATCACAAGGATGGGAGATATCTGCAGGACACTCTTTCTTTCAGATCTCTTGGGAGTAATCCATTCAGTGGAGAGGTGGTATAGTGAAAGAAGAAGCTCAACCCATCTGGCCACTGTTGTTAGTGGCTGGCGTGATTGCCGTAGGAACCTTTGTGGGTTCTCTGTCTCTAAACTGGTGGGGAAATACTGTCTTGAGGTCCACACTTGTCATGTGTGTCGTCCTGGTGCTTCTTGCTGATGTCCAGATGATTCGACACTATAGAGGGAGGAGAAACAAAGATGTGCCCATAACTGATGAACGACTGGACAGGCTGATGGTGCACGCTATGGCTCATTCCTTCCGTGTGGGCGTTCTCTTTATGATCGTCCTGATTTTTGCCAACCTCACTGTAATTACCATGGACGTCGTGGTAGCTCTCTCAGGTTCAGTGTTCGTTATGGCAGGGACATATTTTGTTTCCTACTGGTATTTCGACAAAAAAGGGGACGTAGAGGTGGCAGCATGAAGAATGCAATGTGGTATCTTGGATTCTTGTCTCTCTTGAGTCTTCTGTATTTCGTTGAAGGAAAGACGGCCTTCTTGTGTTCAATAGGGTTCATTTCCTACTTTTCTCTGTACAGGGAAAATGATGAGATGCTTGAGACATTTGTGGGGAAAGCAGCCCGGAATGCATTCATGTACACTATGTTCTCAGGTGCAGTATCAGTGGCATACATATATTTGACCGGGAAAACGCAGTTGCTTGGCGCTGCGTTTGCACTTCTGTACGGAGGAAGTCTCCTTGTGTGTATTCTGTCTTTGTTCTACTACATAAGGATGGGAAACAGATGATTACCAGAATCAAAGAGTTCAGAGCACGATACGACATGACTCAGGAGGAGCTTGCCAAGAGAGTAGGTGTACGGAGAGAGACAATTGTGTTTCTGGAGAAGGGCCGGTATAACCCTTCTCTCAAACTGGCTTATGATGTGGCAAAAGCACTGAGTACTACTATTGAAGAACTGTTTATTCTGGACGAGTAATACGGAAGGGTCTATACAGCCTTTTCTTCCACACACGACAAATCTGGGTAGCCCGTTGTAAGGGAGAATTACCTTACTCCGCTTGATGGAGACTCTTTTGACGGGACAGTCATATGAGAATTGCAGGGTTCTGAGTTCTTTGCATGTGACGCCAGTGCCCGAATTCTCAGCTGGACTATCTCCCTCATAATTCACGGAACTGTTGAGACGTCTTTTACAGAGGGATAATCTTCAGAAGAACGTGGACTATCACTTCTGTTTGAATTCAAAAAAAAGGAAAAAGAAAAAGATAGCATCAGAGCTAGACGACTGCTGCTTGAGCATCTACTAATCCATATCCATAGTAGATGTCCCAGCCAGGAGTACCCAGGTCTTCTGCTGTATTCCACAAGGTCTGCCTGACCTGCTGGTTGCTGTACGTTGGATGAGCTCCCAGAATCAAGGCTGCTACACCAGATACATGGGGGCATGCCATTGATGTACCAGACATCGTAGTGTACCCACCGTCCTCATAGGTGGAATAGATTGACACACCAGGGGCAGCGAGTTCAATCTCAGCTCCGTAGTTGCTCCATGAGGCAATGTTGTCACTAGAGTCAGTGGCAGATATAGCCATCACTGAGGGGTATGCTGATGGGTAACCGTCTGGAGTCTCTACTCCATTGTTTCCGGCAGAGGACACCAAAACGCATCCCGCATCCCAAGCAGCCTGGCAGGTGTCATTGAGAGCCTGATCATACGTCGTGGAACCCCAGCTCATTGATATGACATCCATTCCGTTGTCTACACACCACTGAATACCTTCGATGCAGTCAGTGGTCGTGCCACTGCCGCTGTTGCTCAGCACTTTAACACCGTACAGCCACGCTTCGGGAGCAACTCCTACTACTCCGATGCTGTTGTCGACTGCTGCTACAATACCTGCACAGTGTGAACCGTGGCCGTGGTCATCATCAAAGTTGTCAGGGTCTCTGTATTTACCCTTGACTGCAATGGCATTAAATCCACCTTTGATGTTTGCAACCAGGTCTGGGTGATCCATGTCAATCCCCGTGTCCACAATGGCCACCTTTACACCAGCTCCCGTGGACGTGCTCCATGCCAGCTCTGCATCAATCCGGTCCACTCCCCAAGGCAGTACCTGAGCCAAAGGCTCAGCAGATACACTCATCTGCATGGGTGTAACGTACTGTATGATGTCAGGCTGGATATATTTCACGCGAGGATTCTTGGACAGGGCTTTGACAGCCTCTTCAGGCATAATGGCTACCACAGCAGGTATTATATGGAATGTCCTTTCAACCTGTCCGTACTGTCCAACCAAGTTGGCGTCGGGATTGTCGTGGAACACAACAATGACCCTCTCAGGGGCTGCTGCAAATACTCCAGAAACAGAAAGGAGAAGGCACATTACCAAAACTCCAGCTGCGATCTTCTTCATGTCTTTCACCTCCTTTTACATTTTTGTTATTTATCTTCCTGCACTATAAAAATCCTCTCATTGTTCATTTTGTTTAAAAGATGGCATAATCTTTTATGGAGAACTAAGAACGTTTAGGATTTTTCATTACAATTCAAAATGGCAGAAAAACCTGAGCATGGTACGTGTGTCGGAATTAGAAACACAGAACCTCGGCTCATGTCAATAAGACCTGAATTCTTCCAGTTTAAGGGTAGGTTACTCTAGGCAGGGCATGAATAGCTAGCCGGACTCTTTGTCGATAAGCACAATCTCATTTTCTCTTCCTCTAAACGTTTTCCTGATAATCCCATCTTTCTTCAGTTCCTTTAGAAGAATGGATATTTTGGCTTTGGAGAATCCAGTCAGATCAGGGAGTTCTTTTTGAGGTATTGCCCCCCCATGCTTTCGTACAACGTCAATAGTCAATTGCTTGTCATCGATGTATGGAGGAGGGGTAATCGTGCTTGCTTGTGGTTTTCTTGATTTTAGTGTCACAATTGCCACCAGGATGAGAATCACCGCCAGAATAGAAACTAGCCATAGTTCATTTCTGATTGAGCTCCCATGTCTTTCAATTACAACAGCAGGATGGCCATCTGCGAAATTCATCGGGCCTTCCCAAATGAGCATGGTTTCCTTCAGATGGTCAGGGGATGGAACTGCTGTCACCAGGCGATATGGTTCAGGAAACTCCACCACCAGGAGCTCATTTGCAGATATGTAGTAACCACCCTCAAACACGTCTCCCATGATAATTTGATCATCATGCACAAGTGCAAATTCTTCCCATGTGAATCTGAAGAGGATAACTCCATATGTGTTAGTTACACTGACTTCTTTTCCCATGAAGATCTCAAAATTGCTCATGTTCATGGATCTCTTCGTGGCATACTTGATTTCTTCCAGAAGCATGCTCATCTTTTTCTTGAACTCATTGAGCTTCTCTTCCTTTAGTGCCTCGTTCTTCTGAAATTCCTCGAAGAGCTTCTCATCTTCTTCTGTGACCAATACAAATCTATCCTCCACCGTCCAGAGCGCTGAACCTGTAGTATCTAGTTGAATCGTAATGGTGGTAATTTCAGTGGAATAGGCCGCCGCACAAAGCATTAACACAAGGACCACTCCCGTCAAGCAAGCTCCTGAAATTCTCTTCATCTTGATTAGATAAGGACGTGCCCTTTAAGTGTTTTTCTCATGAAGCACTAGAAAAGAATATGTTGGGATGAAGTGGGCAGGTAGGAATTCAAGTAGACTCCAAATCTACAGGAAAGAAGAATTTTTTCCTCCATGTTTTCCTGACCCTTCTTCTGCTTCTCCTGGCTTCCCCGTGTCTCTTGATCTCAAATCTTCTTCTGCTTCTCCTGGCTTCCCCGTGTTTCTGGCTTGTGATCCCTCTTCATCACATGATTTCTCCGAATCTTCCGACTGGGACTCCTCTTCTCCCGATTCCTTTGCCATTTCAGGTATCTGGGGGATTTCTGGCATAAAAAACACATCAAGACCTTGTTGCCCCACAGTCTGAGACACACTGACACCCATTTCTGATATGAGTCCGGCTGCAGCATTGAACTTCTCAAGGACGAAGAGAGCGAGTTCCTCCGCTCCAGGTGGCACATTCAACACAGTCTCTGAAATGCTCTGACCAAGCCCATTGAAGGAACGGGCCAGTATGAGGACTTCAGCTGCAAGCTTACGCATTTCAACTGTAAATTGCTCTGTTGTGATAGTCGCATTCTGCAGGCTCTGGATCAGAGACATCCTGTGCCTATCCAGTTGAATCATAATCGCTGTCAGCTCATCAATCTGTGTTACGAGAATGTGCAGCTTCGATTCAAGAGACGTTGCACCAAGAAGCTTTTGCTGAAAAAAGAAGTCCTGTACTGATGCCTGGTAGTCAATCACTGTCACTGAGAGCAGAATGCTGAGTTCCTTTCCTGCAGGAAGTTCATCTTCCTGGGGCTGAGCTGCGGGTATGAAGACTGATAGGCAGAGCGCCAGTACCAGCACAGGGATTTTTTTCATAGATTAACTATATATATCTGCCATAAAAAGGTTCTTATTGTTCAGTGTGTTTCATTAAGAAGCAAACCCTTTAATGGAGTTTTATAGTATTCAAAACCTTTTATCTTGGTTTGCAGTGTCACAAAGGCTCGTCAGCCGAGATTATAGAGGCTGTACTTCAGCAGAACATCACGGGATCTATCATACAGGTGATAATTACAGGTAAATTGCTGCTCTCCTTTGAATTGAGCAAAGGAGAATTCCAAGAGTTAGATGAGGAGCCAGGTGCACTTGCACTGGCTCCCCTGAAGGGGAGAAATCCCCTCCGAGTTGAGGATATTCTTGTTTAGAACTTATCCGGAAATTCGCAAGAAAATTATACGTCAATAAGCATAAAAAGCCTTTCATTGTTCATGTTGCCAGTCCAAGAGAAATAACTGCAAAGTAGGCCCTGAGAAAGTTCAAAATCTTTTAATATCTTTTACGAAAGTTGAGAACACCTGGGATTATCTTCTTTGGGATAGGAAAGCGTTTCAAGAACTTCATGGATCATATAAAATCAGGAGATATCATTTCTGGGATCTTAGCACGATAGAGTTAACAGGCTTGTAACATTTCAGATCCTTGTGGCCTTGCTCATTTGTTAAGAGTGCAGGTACGTGGGATTAGGACATGACGTGATGAAGACAGAGAACCCCATGATCTCTGAAATCGTTCAATGGCAGTTGAGGTGGTAAAATCCCAAATTTTGCGATACTCCAATAACCATATTAACTTGGTGTAAGAATACAGAAATATGAATTCGGATAATGGCAATGCAGGAGAGGCAGAACTCATGTTCGAAATCCTCAATTTCGCCCGCACAAAAGAAAGGAGAATTCTCAAACAGCAGCTCAGAACCTTCGGGAAAGACGCTGATTCCATTGTGGAAAAACTTGTGATGAGAGAATACCTCAAGAAGGTCGACAAAGAGGGCCAAGAGTTCCATTCTATCACGAACAAGGGGTTGAACTTGTTTGGGGACAGGAGAAAGAGAAATGCAACGATACCCGATGAACTGAAAAGTGAAATCCTTGAAAAGCTTCAGGACATAATTGGTGAACTGAGAATCAAACCATGGGAACTCATGTTTCACATCGTCTGTGCTGTGGGAATTAACCAACCAGTCACAACGGAAGAGATTTCGGACTATCTGCAGAAGAACTTCCCTGAGGAGAAAGGTCTCTCTAGAGCGAATATCTATCGCTATCTTCAACGACTGAGGATGAAGGGATATATCGAGTACAAGAAAACAGTCTATCAGGAACAGAGTCCCTACATGCTGTCAGAGAAGGGAAGGGAAATCTTTGGCATGGCGAAAGACGAAGCAACCCACAAGTTGCGTACTTCAGAGGAATGGGATGCATGTCTTAAGAGAGTGTATGAAATTCAGGATGAAAGAGAAAAACAGGACAACGAAGCCCTCTTCCATTCTCTCAGGGATGGACCTCCCGATTTGGACAAGAAAGTCATGGCGTGGGTTCTCTTCACTAGGGCAAATGTCCTTGAACTGAAAGGAAACCTGCAGGACGCAGAAAAGGAATATCTTCATATGGAGTCTCTGTGTGAGGAAGCAGGAGACACGAGGGGTCGAGCATACGCCTTGAAAGGGTTGGGAACCACAGCATTCAAGCTTGGAAGATATGGTGCAGCCGAGGAATACTACAACAAGTGTTACAGAATAGCTCAACATGTGGGAGATACCTTGTTGCTTTCTGATCTCTCCAATGACATGGGTGCCTGTCTCTACATGAATGATGAGGTGGACGAGGCACTGAAGGCTTTTGAGAAGGCATTAACTCTAGCTGGAAGTGACGAATCCAGACATGCATCTGCTCTGTATAACTGTGGACTGTGCTATGCTCGCAAAGAAGACTATGCCAAGGCGAGAGAGCTTTGGGAGGAAAGCCTACGAGTGTATCAGGGCCTGGAGCATACTCCCGACATCCAAAAAGTGGAACACAACCTCAGGGAGATCGACAGAAAAGAGAAACATGAGTACCTGGAAAACGGCTTGAGGAAAGCAAGGGAATTCGGAACTACCGAAGAAATCAAAAAAGCTTATAAAGAACTGGTGGAATTCCTCTTGGAGAGTTCACAAACTACCCAGGGGGGTTAAACCATGGTTAAAGAGATACCATACAGGGATGAGATATACAAGGTCTCGAAGGAATACATGAAAAAGAAGTACCCAGAAGAGGCGCAGTATTTTGATATCACATGGGAAATCTTCGTAGAATTCGTGGAAAAAGCAGAGAGCAAGGATCTAGATCTAAAAGGACCCACAGTGAGATTTGGAGGCAATGATGAGATTATGGCCCCGTCTGTCATTCATGCTTTCCTTGTCCTCTATGACGAAATGGGTGACACGATGGATTCCCCACACGAGGCTGATTCCATCCGGCATGAGATGACGAGACTTTTGATTGCTCACGGGTTCTCTCATCAGTTTGCCACAGACATTGTTGAATTCGTTCTGGGGAAACTACCGTAACAGCGATTTGACCTGCAGGTTCTCATCTCTCAGAGTCCAGGAGGATTTCAGGAGTCTCTGGAAATACTTCGAGATCCTCTGAGGAACACTTCAGGCGGAGATGATCTTTTTCTGGTAGCTGTCTTTATCCTGCAAATGATTCTTCTTCTCAAATCTCTTAATTGTCGTCATGAAGAGGAGAGAAGCCTCTCGTGGCCTCGACACGTGAGTGCATCCATTCCACAATATCAAGAGGCTGACTTCAAAATTGAAGAAAAAGAAAGACACCTCATCGTGAGGACTTGCCGAATCCTTGAAGAATTGATTTGTCCGGCATTACATACACTCATTGCCTGATGGAAGAACCTCCTTGGTCACCTTACAGGGATCTCCCGAACACTATCTGTTTTGCAGGACTTCATATTCATATGCTTTTCATGTTGGGATCATTGTTTCTTCAGGATATGACGACTCTTACCAGTTGGTAACTACACAATCATCTTGTAACTCTCTGAGAACGATTCTTTTTGATTCACGTAATTCAGAATAGCCTGTTTCGGAACCAGTTTTTACGACGTTGATGATTTTGTCTTCAGAATAAATATAATCAAATATATTGCTTTTCTATCTTATATTTTCCGCGTTGTCATATAATAAAAGAGATTTCTTGTGTTAAGCTAGAGCTGACTCTTTTCCTCTGGCTGAATTTTGGCTTTTCTTAGGTTCTCAGATTCTGAGATTGACTTTCTCACCAGCTAGGACAATAAATCATCTTTTAAGACAATACAAATCTGTAATGTAGTCCAAAAAGACAATAAGATGACGAGGTGATCACATGGGTTGGACTAACACCCTCAATCTCGTCATCCAGGCCTTCTCTTGGACAGCTCCATGCGGAGGGCCCGTCCCGGGAGACGTCCCCTACCCGGGATGAATACCTGAAACAACGGCAGAGACCTAGGTCTACATTAATCTCCTCTTTTCTCTTTTATTTTTTTCAGTTCTTCTCTGAATCTAGAATAGGGAAAAACCCATCTTTGATTTTCCACGTCAAAGTAGTTGTCATTAAGGGATTGTATGGCTAACTCATGAGAGGGATAAGTTTTTATTCCATAGAGTTTGGCGTTATCCATGTTGTCTTCAATTATTCCAAGGATTTTCCCTTCGAGCAAGGGATGTGCCAAAAAATAGGATATTATCTCCCTCCCTACTACAATGAGTGTTTTGTGCAATCGCAACCCTTCTCCAAATCCAGCAACAGTCTCTAGATGAGACCTGAAATTCCTTCCATGTGTGATGAGAAAGAAGAGAGAGGACATGTCCAAAGGCAGAGGGAGGATGATGAAATTCTTTTCTAGGAGTACGTTGCTGTTCTTTAGCCTGTCAAAACTCCGCTTGAGATCATGATATTTTAGCCGTATCCCATGGTAGCGGTATTCGAGATTTCGCATTTCCGTTAATCTGCACGTTTTTCTGGATAGATATTTCAGAACGGTGAGATCGATTTGAGTGTATTCGATGTTGGGGTCGATAGTCTCATACCGGAAGTGAGGAAGCTCTTCTTTCGTCGGGATCTGGTAGTCGGAGGCGGGCATGAAGGCGCCAAAGAAATCTGGGTTACTCAGTATCCATCGATGTTCGGATTTGTGAACACTGTATTCCTTGAGCCATCCCCATCGATCCATCAATCCCATGAGAGTGGCAATGTAATTCCAATTGTTGCACCTGTAAATGCCCAGATACGCTTCTGCGGTTCTCACGGGATAGATCATGGTCCAGCAGTTGATTCTCTTCATGGCTTCCAGGACAGCAGCCCTGTACAGTGGGTCGTAATGGGCAAAGACAAAAACTGAGTACAATTTATTTGTGCCAATAGCGTTATAGTTAACGTCAAAGTAAGGGCCAAAGAGATATTTTTCGCTTCTCAAGTGTCGAATCCTGTTGTAGACAGAGGATTTCCTTCTGTACCGTGTACTTGTGAGAAGGTCTGTTATAGGAGTATCTGCGTTTTTTCCCAGTCTATTTAGGATGATCTTGTCAGTATTTCCAATATCTTTGTTGATAAGCATACATGATCAGCCCTTGATGGGATTTCGATCCAATTTCTCCCTTTGATTATATACTTAGCTGTCCATCTTTTTAAATCCTTCTCAGGAAAAAATATTTGTGTTTACTTCTTTTTGTCTTTCTTAGCAATGGAGGTTGTGGAATGAAGTCAGTCAGTATGGCAGTGGTGTTAATCGCCCTCTTGATGCTTGGCACCCTCGGGGGGATATCACTGGGTGTTGCCTCACATTTCGATGGGACTGCACCGCTAGTAGGAGAGGTGGCGGAATTCGACGGTGACGATCCACCAGTCACTACGGATTCCGTTCCTGGGAGTGATCCCGAACATCCGAAATAGTCCTTTTCTTATTTTTCTCTTTTTTTTATCCAATTTTCTACCTTCTTTTGAGTTTCCTGATATGGATACTCCCATCTCTGTTCATCAGTGTTGAATGTAGAAGACTCAAAGGAAAAGCTACACAAGTATGCAGTATCATGGCTTCTGAGGAAGTACATGCTGCATCGCAGCCCATCGATGTCATCAAATGTACTCAGCAGATTCGTGGCAGCTTCGGGCATGATCCACAAAAACATAAGCCCTGTCCTCCCCGCCAGCGTGCAGGTTTTGTGGAGCCTGCATCCTTTTCCAAAATTCTCCATTATCCGAAGAAGGGTCCCTCTTCTCTCTGCAGACAACAGCAGGAGCACGGTGAAACACCGTTCCCTGGGGAGAGGCGCAACGTGATAGTCAACTGATTCAATAATACCATGATTCCTAATCTTCTGGATACTGTACTTGATCTGGTTGTAGGTCAACAGATTCCTGTGTCTCGAGTATTCTTGCCTGGCAATCTCCATGGGACTGTCTGACTGAACTTGCAGGTATTGCATAACAGTCAGGTCTGTATCGTTCCACTTTGCTGATGGAGTGATCCTTCGATATGAGATGTCAGGCAGCCCACAAGTTGCAAGCAAGTTCTGTGAAGAGGAGACTGGACTGCCAAAGAAATCTGGATTTCTTTTTAGCCACTTGAATCGTGAAGAAAAGAGGTTGTACTCTATCAGTTCTTTCTTGCGAAGAGCCTTCAGAAGCCCACCAATGTGCTTGTAATGATTGACCTGAAAATAAACAAAAAACCTATCCAGATCAGTAGAGGGAAATATCCATCTGATCCCTGGAATCTCCTTGAGAATCCGGAAGACAAAATCAATGTCCTCGGGAGCAAAGGACATTGTGGAATAGACATTGTAGATCTGATTTTTGCCCACGCCGGTGAGATTCAAATCATAGTATGGTCCTCTCAAGAGATTCTTTTCCTGGAACTTTTTCAACTTCTTAGAGACAGTCGTGACTCTCCTGTACTGTACCATCTTTGCAATCTCCCCGTGGGACAAACTGGCATCTCTCCCAATGATGTTCAGCATTCTGGCTTCCTTTTCATTGATGTTAAATCTGGAATCCATGATTCATCCTTTCCACGCATTTTTACCATTGTTGGACCGACCTCTGGTTGTACGATTTGTCAAATTGTGCGTGAATCAATGACCGCAATATTGATAGATATGCCAATATTATAAAGGTATAGGTTATGGTTGGCCCATGAGCCTCGGGCCAGCATGTCGCGCCCTTGTATTCCGAGATCCAGCTTCCTTTCTTTTTTTCTTTGACGATTTCGAGGGGAGAACGCTTCACCTGTTTGAAATCCCTGCTGTGCATGAACACCACAGGAGGGTGAGAAACCTTATATATGGAGCTTCATTGAAAGCATCATTTGAAGGTGAGACTATGGACAAAGAAGAATATGCTGATTCCCTCCTGGAAAAGTTCAAAGACAGACTGAACAGCATGGCAGATTCCAACAAAGGATGGAAAAAGACCTTGCAGCTCTGCTTGGAAGATGTGGATAAAGCCTACATCATTAGAATCGGAGAGAATGGTACCGTAGAGGAAATGAGCAAGAGACCGTTACAAGAAAAAGACGATTCCGCAGATGCTTCAGTGCTTACTACGCTGGATGTAATTGACAGTATCATGAAAAAGGAACTCAACGCCATGATGGCAATGATGCAGGGGAAGATACGCATTGAAGGAGATATGAGTGCATTAATGAAGCTTGCATCTGCATTCACCTGAAGACACCGAAGTACTCGGGTAACAGGGGCAGGCCGGGTCGTCCCCCTGGCCCTCTCCTGCAATTGTAATGAAAACATTCATAAATCACCACACGTAGTAGGTATGTACCCTCATGGGAATCTTGACACGCCTGGGCATCCCATGTTGATCCTCAGGGCGCTGTCAACGGACCTGATACTAGGTGATTGAATATATATTGTAGCAGGAGTTGATCCAGGAACAACGGCTGCCGTGGCCATACTTACACTGGAAGGAGAAGTAGTCTCCCTCTATTCTGGCAAGAATTTCTCCCTACAGGATATTATCAGTTTTATCTCCGAATTCGGATCACCCTGCATCATCGCTACTGATGTTAATCCTGCACCTCAGGCGGTGGACAAGTTATGTCGGTCTTTCGACTGCAAACTGCACACACCCCCTTCTGATCTGTCCGTAGAGGAGAAAAACGAGCTGACCAGGAATCACCAGTTCAAGAACTTTCATCAGAGAGATGCCCTTGCTGCTGCTCTGAAGGCGCTTGAGCACCATAAAGCCAAGTTCGATAACATCGATTCGCGACTGCAGGAAAAAAGAATGGAGGAACATTCAGAAACAATAAAATCCCTCGTCCTGAGAGGATACCCGGTGGAACGAGCAATTGCCATGGTTGAAGAGAAGATTTCATCTGAATCGCCCTCCCTCAGGGAATTGCCTCTTCACCCAGAATCAGAACCTGTCCAGAAGCCCTCCGCTTCATTGCTGCAGAAAAAGGTGGCAGACCTGACACATACGGTAGAACGCCTTACAGAGTACAGAACTGACCTGGAGAAAGAGAATCAAGACTTGCGCCAGCAACTGGAAAACACCCAGCAGAATCTCAGGTTATACGATCGCAAGACAAGAAAAGAAGCCCTGGAGTCTCAGGCCATCAAGAACAGGGAATCTTTCATCAGGAAACTGGAGGAGGAACTGGAAATTGAAAGAAAGAAAACCAGACTGCTCTCTCAGGAGAATGAAATTCTCAAGGAAATGAGAACACTGGAATATTCCCAGAAAGCGCTCCCTGTTAAAGTTCTGCCCCATTTCTCCAAGGAAGAAATAAAAGCACTGGATGAGAGATTTACCATAAAGAAAGGAGATATTATATACCTGCAAGATCCCTCTGGTGGGGGACCCACCACGGCACGAGAACTCATGGAGAAGGGAGTGAGAGCAATCATCAGCAAAGAAAGGATGTCCCATCTCGCAGAAGAGGAATTCACCAAGGCGAAAATACCAGTTATCTCGGAAAGGGAAATACCCCTGAAGTTCTTAGGGAATTTCGGTGTCATTCCAAAAGAGGATTTCGAGTCTGAGTTCAATTGCTGGAAGATGGCGCAGGAGATCGTTGAAGCCAAACAGAAAGAACAGCAATTGAAGACAATTATAGAGGAATACAAGGAAAAGAGGATCAAGAATGGAATTGAACAGGCTTCGGAGTGAACCAGTGCAGTATGTGGTGAGAGCTGCAGTCTATGCAGCAGCGGTGTATGTCGTTGCTTCTCTTCTCCCTGTGGAACGGATTACTTCCCAGGCCACCGCTCAGTTTGTGACTGTGCTTGGGATGAAAGCGGCATGGTATCAGCAGAATGGGCATCACTACATTGAGTACTTGTACATTTCCATCGATTGCACGGCCATGGAAATTGTCGCACTCTTCATTGGCATGATCATGGCAGCCAAGGCGGGCCTGAGACGGAGAGTAATTTTCGCAGTGACAGGCTCAGCAGCTGTTGTCATGGTGAACATTGGAAGGATAGGTGCAGTCTACTACCTTCTAGAACATGACATCCCTTGGGTGCTGGCTCATGACATCTTTTCAGGAGGACTTGCCATTGGCTCGGGAATGCTTTTCCTGCTGATATCTGAGCGACACCTACCTCAAATTAACCAGAACTTGTATGCCTTACTGGATATGGTGGAGAGTGCATTTTTGAAGAAGGGTTAGAAGACGTCCAGGCTTCCTTCTACTACCAGATTGGTAATCTGGGTCACATTCTTGATATTCCTGCTCATGATTTCCTTGATTTCCGGTCCGAGTTCAGTAACACGTGTGTTGCTCTTGGTAACCAAACGGGCACATGCTTCGGCAGGATCATTTATGGGATGTCCAATCTGGGACAGCAAATAGATCTGGACCTCTGCAATTCCCTCAAGCTCAGCCACCTCATTGGCAATTCTGCGAGCCAGTAAGTTGTACATCTTTCCCACATGAGAGACAGGGTTCTTCCCTGCGGCAGCTTCCATGGACATTGGGCGATAGGGGGTAATAAGCCCCGTAACTCTGTTTCCTCTTCCCACGGAGCCGTCATCTCCCATTTCGGATGACGTCCCTGTGACAGTCAGGTATGCTGAATGGCCAGTGTCTGCTGTGTTGATATCCACTTTCAACTTCCTACTACACTGCTCGTTGAACTGTTCAATGATTTCTTCTGTGATCTCTTCCTTGAGGCGTTCGTATTCCTGGCGCGTATCCACTCGAGAGGAAATGAATGCAGCTGCCACAGTCAGCTGGAGCTCATCCTTTATGCGGAGTCCCATGATCTTTATGTCTTCTCCCAGCATAGGGAATTTCTTCTTGAAGTCCTTAGAATTCAAGAAGCGTTCTGCACTGTACACCAGTTTCTCCGTTTCTGTGAGAGGAGCAAAGGACACTCCAAAAGACGTATCATTGGCTCGAGGTATGACCTGATTCTCTTCAAAATTCTCTCTCAAATCCACAGACCCTTCACCCATTCTGGAGTCAATGATGATATGGGAATCCACATCGCAGTTGGGGAGATTGGTTTTCAGGTATTCTTTGGCTGCTTCGATTGCGATTCTATGAGTGGGTAACGATCTCCGTTGTCCGTCGTTGAAGTGCATGGTAGCCCTGCCTGACAACAGCAGGTACATGGGTTGTAAGATTTCTCCCCCTCCAAAGAATGGATTGGATTTTCCTCCCACCAGCTCCACCTGATCAGTGTTGTGATGTAGTATTCTGCCGCACTCTTCGATGTAGCTTCGAGAAAGAGACCGGGACACAGATTCAGCAATTCCGTCACAAATTGAATCCGGGTGTCCTATTCCCTTTCTCTCAACAATTTCAATATCCTGTTCTTCTAATGGTAGCCTTGATAACGGTTCGACAGTGATATTCACCGGATCACCACATCCCGTTCCAAAAGGGACTATTTATATCTTTCGGTCAAAATATAACTGACGAGAATAATGGAAATCTGGAAGGAGGAGGTATCAGGTTTGATCTGTTATTGAGAGTGCTGCGAAGCGAAATGTATTTATAATGTAGAACAATTTCATAACTGTGAGGAATGTAGAGCTCTTTGAGTTAAAACGGATGCGCAAGAGACTTGGCATCACACAGGAGAAACTGGCTGAGAAAGCAGGAGTGTCCCAGGCATACATTGCCAAGTTGGAAACAGGACAGGCCGATCCCAAACTTTCAACGTATCAGAAGATTGTGGACTCCTTGAAAAGCATGGAGGAAGGGGTCAGGAAGGCAAGTGATGTCATGGTCAATCCCATAATATCTATTGATGCCAATGATTTTGTTGAAAACGCCATCCGGTTGATGAGCAGGAATGATATTTCTCAGATACCAGTCACCAGGAGAGGGAGGATAGTAGGGTGTGTGGTAGAAAAGTCTTTAATAAAGAAAATTGATGTCAGGAAGATGGAGAAGTTCCGGACCATGAGAGTGTACGAGGTCATGGATGACCCTCTGCCAACAGTCAGTAGGAATGAGAGTTTGGAATCTGTGTTCTCTTTGTTAAAGGAGAACAATGTTGTGGTTGTTGAAGAGATTGGGAAACCAGTGGGGATCATCAGCAGGTCTGACATCTTGGGGCTGTTGATGGTAAAGTCGTGACAATGCCCCTGTCGTCTAGTGGATATGGCACAGGCCTCCGGAGAAGATTCGGAGCCAGCCTGAAACCCGGGTTCGAATCCCGGCAGGGGCATATTTACCCAGGATTTGATGCTCTTCTCCTTTTTTATGGATTTTAATGTCATGAAGCTTTAGCAGAAAGCTTTGATCGCTTACAGAAAGCTTTACAAGCCAAAAAATGTTATAATATATGATATTCTCATATTTTTTTACGGGAAAATAGAGGATGAGATTCACTTCGATTTTTTGATCAAGAGAAATCATATCGTCTTGATGAGATTAATTTGTGTTGATTTCACAATCTACTTATTATTTGGAATTTTGATATTCTTTTGATTTAATTGACAGATACATCATGGAAAAAATAATCTTTTCTTCTTTTTATCATTCAAAATTGTGAAGAGGCTTGAACCGGTATTAAAATCTAAAATAATTTGCCTCAAAAAATATTATAATGTAATATTTTGTATTAATTAACTTTATATACCCATCTTTATTCTTCTTTTTGGTTATGTGGGATTTAATGCCTTTCTTAAGAAAGGCAGTCCTGCACAACCTGGACATAATCTATACACACCCCTTGTGGAACGGGCCAATCCTGTTCCTGCCAAAGGCAGAGGGATCACTCCGAGTGATCCCGTAAGGGGGAGGAGGTTAGAAGGATGAATAAGTTTTCAGATGGAGAGCTTCTGGAGCTCTATCTTCAAGGACTGACCAACAAGGAAATTGCAGTGAGATTAGGTGTCACACAGGCTGCTGTGGGTTACCGACTTGAGAAGCTGGAGATGGTGAATAACTGTCATTTATGTTCTGACGTAGATCCTGACCAGGTGAGTATACTCCACAACATGGGAGTGACCAACGTGGGGATTGCCTTGATACTGAGAACGAGTGTGGTCTCTATTTCCCGAGTGGTGGAAACTCTGGACCTTGAAGACAACTACTACAGACTCAAGGACATCATGAATTCATAGAAGAAAATCGGGAATGTGAATGTGGTGATTGATCGACTGCCAGAATGTCTATACACATGCCTGCAGTGCAGGCATGCTGTTATTTTTGAAGAATATTCTGGTCCCAGTAAGAGGATATTCTTTGATGGCTGCTGGAGAGATAATGATGTCAGGAAATTGGTGAAGAGAGAGGACTGTAAGAACTTTGAAGAGAGTAGAGAAAGGATATCTAGGAAATTCTGGGAGAAATGGGAATGGAAAGTGTATAAAGGTAAACACCTCTCTGATGAGGTTAGTGAAGAGGAAGAATCTAGTAAATTCTATGAAGATTCATTTAAGCGAGCTGATGAGGTCTATGCTGAACAGGTCGACAACCGGAAAAATGAGATCCCAGTAGGATCTGATACACTCACTGATTCTATCCAGGTTACCAACACTACTGCAGGCAGTGCCCCCAAAAAAGAGCAGGGTCCAACTACCAGAGCATTGGTCCTCCAGGCCTTAACCAACAACATAATCCGTCTCAAGGACATTGCTTCTTTTGCTGGAGTGGACCCCTCAACAGCTCACTGCCACATGAGAAACCTAGTAAGAGATGAAAGAGTCATCAAGATGGCCTGGGGACATTACACCCTTTCAGATGATTTAGGTGGTAACTCTCAGATTTTTTTGGATAATGATGGTCAACCTTTTGAAAACCTTTTGAAGAGTTTCAGCCAATCAGGTGGGGGGAGAAGAGGACCTGGTAACCTGGACCCAGTGGAAAAGAACATTCTGATGGATATACTGTCCAAGGAGAATAAGTATGAACAGTTCTCTGAAAGGGAATTAGCCAGGAGAAATAAGGTTTCCAGGTACATGGTCAAAAAATATACTGAAAAGTTGGAAAAGAATAAACTAATTATCATTAATCAGACAGGAAACCAGTATATATATGTTCCAACAGAACTTGCTATCAAGGGGTTTGTAGGGTTTCTTGATTCGGTAAAAAACGACTCAAAAATTGATAGTTCATCCTCAAAAATTCAGCCAATAAATGAGCCATATTCATTTGAAGTTGAGCCATCCCATGAGGTCCAGCCTGCAGACAGAGAGATCTCACAGACTCCGACAGCTGATCAAGATATTCCACCAGATTCAGAACCAGGTAACCCTCTTGAAACCTTTGATGATTACATCACCTGGCAGCAGAAGAATGCCCACAGACTCTTCATACAGTTCAAGCTATTACAGTGCAACCATAACAGACTCAAGAGCACAGGATGGGTCTTTGGCAAAAAGAGTATTCACAAGCACTTCACAGAAGCTTATATCTTCAAATCAAAAGATCCCACAGGTGAGTTCATCAACATATTACCCAAGAATCCCTTTATTTTTACTTCCCCCTTTGAATTTGAAAGACAGATACTCAATTTTGTCAATGAAGTGGTAGAGAGACTCCGTGACTACGGAATTACTATTGATTTATCAGAACCAGCTGCAGTAAAGACAGCCCACGTGGCTCTAGAGAATGACATCTTTGCCCGGAAAGTAATTAAGAAGGGATTACTCCATTTCAGGACGAAGGTTGTAAGGAGAGATTCTACAGGTGAACTCATTGAGTATATTATTGCCATTGACAAGTCACAGGAAATCCATCTAGAAGTTGAAAGTCAGGAAGCCCTGCATTTTTCGGAGAGTTATTCAGACTTCATTGATGATGTGGTCACGGGAAGGATTAATAAGAAGTTTCTGAGGGAATTACCAGAAGAGAATAAGAAAATCAAGAAAGGGATAACAACTATCCAGGAGACACAGGACCAGTTCAGAAAGGATCTTGAATACTTCTCTGAGACAACACGGTTCTACAGTGAGAATATCAAGACTCATGTGAAGGCAATTGATACCCTTTCCCAGAAAGTTGAACAGTCAACAAGAACTGATTCTGAAATTGAAAAATCTGCAGCCAAGATGGAGAAGGCAGCTCGCAATCTTATTGAAGCCACTGAGCTTCTGCAGCAAATGTTGGAGAGAATAGCTGATCATCCATTGTTTTCTGGATCATAGGAAGGAGTACCAACAGAAAGGTTTTGACCATCTGTCTTTTCTATATAGAAGTAATTATTGGTCAAATGCATTATCAACAAAGACAAATTCCTGGGAGATCTACGAGTGTCAACCTTCAGTTTTCGTAATCTTTTCAATTCTTTTTTCTAATATCTCAGATTTTTCCTTTTTTTTCCTTGATTTATGAACATTTATGACCATTCATACTTTCATGACATATTTATCTTCTATTATGAGATTATTATCGTTTTTCCCCCTTGAAAAAATATGGAACCTTTTGTCAAAATCAATAATAGTATCTCTAAAAAAAGTATCTCTAAAAAAAGGGGCCCATCGGGGATAGTGCTGCAGGTTACTACAAATTCATGGTTGAAATCAAGGAATTTCTTGATAGGTACAGCGAGACACTGTCGAGACTGAGCAAAGAGTGCGGATGGACAGAACTGAAAATCATTGATGAATATTTACTCAGAATTTCGAGAAAAAAAACAAGTCGCTAGTCCACTGCTATATTACTGGATATCCAAAACCTTAATAATTTGAAAGTTCTTTACACGCTGAACCTTGATGATACCTACATTCAAAGGAAGGGTAGATTATGTATTGGAGTCGATCTGAATCAAAGGGTCTTATCTGCCTTTTTGTGCTTGCTGTAGCTTTCTTTTATGCTTTCTTTGACTTCTTATCCTCTCTGGTGGAAGAACATCCCTATATATTCACTATACTGATCATTTCTTGCACAATTATTATCTATAAGGTTGTCTCCTTACAATGGAGACCAAAACTGTCTTCTACAGCAGAACAATTCAGAGTGAAATCACCATGGTCACCGTTGCTGGGAAGGAAGAATATCAAGATCAATGGAATGGTCTGCAGTGTAGCATTGAAAAGAAAACCAAATCAGCCCGATCGTCTTTACATTGACTGGGATGGTAGGATGATCCTCCTTAATGTATGGAAAAGGCAGCCACACTTCCATGTCGAAAAAGGCAGGCGATACATCTTTTCAAACATCTCGTGTCGAGTGAATAAGTACAATAACCAGGTGGAATTTCACTATGATCCAGAGTACTATGGAAGTTGCTATGAAGAATGGCCAGAACAAACTCATCAGAAGGCTTCACAATCTTCACAGTCCACTCCCTTGGCAGACATGCTGGAGGAATTTGGCTGTCGTCCCTCTGCCACTGTAGAAGAAGTGAAAGCCAAGAAGCGATACTGGAACCAGGTCCTCCATCCAGATTTCAATGCGGGCAAGCCAGAGAAATTAAGAAAACAGATGGAAGAAGAATTAAAGCAGAAGAATCAACTTTATGACAGGATAATACAGCTAATGAACAGATAGGTAGTCAATGAAAAAGCTTTTATAAAAGGGATCATCTCCTTATGATGGCGAGAATATGGTAAAATGTCGTAGATGTGGGACAGAAAATCCTCCAGGGTCTTTCTTTTGCATGAAATGTGGGACACGATTCCCTTCCAAAGCGCAGGATGAGCCACCAGAGAGAAAATCAGCATCTTTCCCCCTGCAAAAATGGCGATCCAGTTCTCCACAGCTCAAGATTGGAGCTGTTCTTCTTGCAGCAATACTCATCGTACCTACTGCAGTCTACTTTGCAGGAGATAATCCATGCAAAGGCATTGACTGTGGCTATGAGTGCTCTGGTTACGATCTGTGGAAAATGAGATGCTTCAAAGGTGCATGTATCAAAGACTATATCGTTGAAGCGAATACAGATCAGTGCAGATATGCCCTATCCACAGAACCTCCAAAAACTCCTCAACCTCCAGGGACTTCTCTACCTCAGAAGGATACTGACAACGATGGTATACCCGATAATGTTGATGACTGTCTCAACCCAGGATGCACCATCGTCAACACACGAGGGTGCCCCAAAGACAGTGATGGTGACGGCCTCCAGGATTGCTACGATAACTGCCCCGGTGAAAAAGGAGAGAAAGGTAACAAAGGGTGTCCAGTTGGAGAAGAAATAGTCTCAATCAAGATTTGTTTCGTGAACTATAATGCTCCCGGAGATGACAATGAGAATCCAAATGGGGAATGGGTGAGAATCTGCAATGATGGGAGTCAAGATGTGGATATGTCTGGATGGAGGTTGTATGATAAAGCTTACAAGAAAGGAACGGCGCGTGATCATGTCTTCATCTTCCCCTCTGGGTTCATCTTGAGAGCTGGACAATCAGTATTCGTCTATACTGGGATAGGAACGAATACCAGTACTAAGCTGTATTTTGGTAGAGCTCCGGGTAAATATGCAGCAATCTGGAACAATACAGGAGGAGATTGTGCGTATCTGGAGGACGATAAAGGGAACCCTGCGGGTTCACTTTGCTGGAGTTGATTATGCCAATGCATAATCGAAGCTCTCTCTTTGTGGTGCTTATAGTAGTTGTGGTTAACACCTGCATTCAGCAACCCCAGGCACTATCCTGTGTGGCAGTACTTGATGGGGATACAATCGAGTTGAACAATGGAGAATCAGTGCGATTGATTGGGATTGATGCTCCAGGACTTTTCGAACCAGGAGGAGACATTGCCAGAGACTACCTCTCCTGCCTCGTCCTCGGGAAGAAAGTAGTACTGGTAACACAAGGTGAAGACAGAGATGCATATGACAGGCTATTGAGATATGTATATGTCGATTCCATGTGTGTCAATGAGGAGATGGTCAAGAATGGCTACAGTGAAGTGAGGTATCTTTCAAAGGATGATCCCAATCGGGAGTACTATATTCAGTTAGAGATTGAAGCAGAAACAAAGAAAGCAGGCCTGTGGAGGTTGGGTGTTTTCCAGCCTAGAGTTGATCTGAAGTGGGAGGGTGGCATCCCTGTTATCAGCTGGAGAGAAGCAGATCAGTATTATGGATGTTATGTAATCGTTGAAGGTCTAATCATGGATACATATAACTCGGGAGAGGTATGTTTTCTGAATTTTGATCCAGAATGGCAGCAGTATTTCACGGCCGTAATCTTTGCATGTGATTTCCCTGACTTTCCAGAGAGTCCAGAAAAGTACTACCTGGGTAGAAAAGTCCAGATTATCGGATTCATACGAGAGTATAGGGGGAAACCAGAAATTATTGTGAAAACACCTGACCAGATAAAGATTCTTGAGTGAGCAAATTATGAAGAATCTCTTCCTCTGCTGTAAAGTTCACAGAGGATCAAATCTCAGATATCCATTGATACACTGGTGTGATAACACTTATATACTCCTCTGAACAACCTTAAATACGAGCTAACCTAGATAGGGGAAGACTGTATGCAATGTCACACTCGAGAATTGGGGAAGACCCTCCTCAGGAGGAGAGCAAATGGTATCGTCCAATACGATCACAATAAGAGAAAAGAATAAAGATCAGAATACCTTTAACATTGCAGTTTCTTTCAATCATGGTCCAGAATACGCTGTCACCATGAAGAATCCTTCTGACCCGGAGACAGAGCACCGTCTTGAATGGTATTTTGAGGAATTCCTGAGGTTCCCTTTCATCGATACCACAAAGGCAGAAAGGGCTGTCAAGGCAGTGCATGACTATGGTGTAACCCTCTTCCAGCAGGTCTTGGGGGACAGAAGACTGTACAGCCAATACAACGCAGGAGTTTCATGCCATACACTGGGAGTCTCTCAAGGACCCAGACCTACCACACCCACTGGCAACTGAGGGGCTGACCATCGTCAGGAAAAATAATAACCCTCCAGCCATCGAAGCTGAGGTCAAGCCCTCTCCCCAGATCAATGTGCTCCTTGTTACTGCTCGACCAGATGAGGACGAGGATGTGGGCTACAGGACGATTTCACGCCCCATGGTAGAGCTCCTGGAGACCGCACAGCTGAAGGTCAAGGTCCACAACCTCAGGCCTGGGACCTTCCAGGCCCTCTCAGACCACCTCGATGAGGTGGGGGAGCGATTCTACCATATCATCCACTTTGATACCCACGGTTCACTGGCCAGCTATGCAGACCTGGAGGAAGCCCGAAAGGCTAAAAAGGTCCTCTTCCAATCACGGTGGGGGCTGGATGATATCCCTCACTATGAAGGTCTTCGGGCATTCTTATTCTTTGAAAGCGATGTGAAAGGTAAGGCTGTACCAGTAGAAGCAGCAGAACTGGCTCAATTGCTTCTGACAAAGCAGATCCCCGTATGTATTATCAATGCGTGCCAATCTGCAAAACACATTGGCCAGCGTGGAGAGACCAGCCTTGGCAGCACCTTAATGGGAGCTGGTATACAGGCCACCCTGGCTTTAAGTTATTCAGTCACCGTTTCAGCAGCGAAGATTTTGATGGAGGAAGTCTACAGGCAGGTGTTTGCCCGCCAGTCCCTGCCAGATGCTGTCAGCAGGGGACGAAGGCAGCTCTACAAGCAGAAAGGGAGAAAGGCCTACTTCAACGAGACAATTGATTTAGAAGACTGGTTACTCCCCATCATCTACCAGAATAGACCAGTAGATTTCAACCTGCGGGATTTTACCCCCCAGGAACAAGAAGCCTACTTTCAGAAGCAGGAACTCTCTCACAGGATTCACCATAAACCCAACTATGGATTCTTCGGAAGAGACCTCGATATCATGGCCATTGAAAAGCATCTGCTTCAGCACAATATGCTCCTCCTCACCGGGATGGGAGGAACAGGAAAATCAACACTCCTGGACTACCTCGCCTGGTGGTGGGAGAAAACAGGGTTTGTCAGGCAATCATTCTACTTTGGTTACGATGAGACAGCCTTCACCCTTGAACAGATCCTCTTTTTACTGGCACAGAAGCTGTTTGATGAGAGGACCCGTGCCACCTTCCAGTCCAGCAGTCTGGCCACCCAGAAGGGTAAGATCAGTACTGCCCTGAAGTCAGAACGCTACTGCCTCATCCTGGATAACTGTGAGTCCATCACTGGTCATCCCCTGGCCATCCCCAACACCCTGCCCGAAGACGAGCAGGAAACACTCAAAGAGTTCCTCCGCGACCTATCTGGTGGGAAGTCTGTCGTCCTGTTCGGCTCAAGAGGCACGGAATCCTGGCTCAAAAATGAGACATTCAGGAGGAACACCTATCAGCTGGGAGGACTGGACCCTGAAGCACGGTCAGATCTGGCTGTCCAGATCCTCAAAGAGCTACACATTGAACTCCCCACGAAGGATCCCCAGTTCCATCAGCTGATGGGGCTCTTAGCAGGTTCTCCTCTGGCAATGGAAGTCATTCTCCCGAATCTCACGCACCACACTCCCGCCCAGATCATTGAATCATTACGGGCAGGGGACGTTGACCTGGAAAGGCAGGACGGCAAGGATAAGACGGAAAGCATTCTCAGGTGTGTGGACTATTCACACAGTAACCTCTCTCCAGATGCCCAGAAGCTGTTACTGTGCCTTGCACCCTTCACGTCTGTGATAAACCTGGAATTCCTGCCGCAGTACACAGACCAGCTCAGGACGTTTCCCACATTCAGGGACTGGCCCTTCCACTTATGGGAAAAGGTGATCCAGGAAACTGTAAACTGGGGACTGATGGAGCCACTCGGCCAAAATACACCCATCATGAGCCTGCAGCCTGTGTTCCCCTACTTCTTGCGCACCAAACTGCAACAAACCCTGGACGACCCGGGACGGGAACATTTGAATCAGGCGTTCATGGCTCATTACACCGGATTAGCAGGGTTCATACGAACTCTTTTTCTCTCGAAGGAGCCTGAAGGGAAGCAGACAGCCCTGGTGCTGGCAGAGCTAGAGTATGAGAACATTTATGCAGCTCTTGAGATGTGTTTACAGAGGAAACAAAGTATCATCAACACGTATGCCTGTCTGTCCGACTATATTGACGCAATCCAAGATCAGAATAAAGGCCTTCGCCTGGGAGAGATGGTACTCAGGAGAATTGAGGACTATCCACCTCAACTGCTCGGAGGTGAGGCAGGTGTGGAATTGGTTGGGGTTGTTGATGACATTGCCAGAAGATTCCTGTTGACCAAGCAGCTTACCCAGGCTACAGACGCATATCTCAGGGCCTTAGATATTCTTCAGAATCTTACTGGATCGGAAGAAAAGCAGAAAGCACTGATGACCGCAAGCATTTACAACCAGCTGGGGAGAGTGGCCCAGGAGCTACGAGAGTTTGAAGAGGCCAGAAAGAACTACGAGCAGGCCCTGGAAATAAAAATCGAATTCAAGGATCGGTACTATCAGGCATCAACTTACCACAACCTGGGGATGGTGGCCCAGGAGCTACGAGAGTTTGAAGAGGCCAGAAAGAACTACGAGAAGGCCCTGGAAATATATATTGAATTCAAGGATCGGTATTCTCAGGCATCGACCTACCACCAGCTGGGGATGGTGGCCGAGGAGCTACGAGAGTTTGAAGAGGCCAGAAAGAACTACGAGAAGGCCCTGGAAATAGATATTGAATTCAAGGATCGATACGAACAGGCCAAAACCTACCACCAGCTGGGGATGGTGGCCGAGGAGCTACGAGAGTTTGAAGAGGCCAGAAAGAACTACGAGAAGGCCCTGGAAATATTCATCGAATTCAAGGATCGGTATTCTCAGGCAGGAACCTACCACAACCTGGGGATGGTGGCCCAGGAGTTACGCGAGTTTGAAGAGGCCAGAAAGAACTACGAGAAGGCGCTGGAAATAAAAATAGAATTTAAGGATCGGTATTCTCAGGCATCAACCTACCACAACCTGGGGATGGTGGCCGAGGAGTTGCGGGAGTTTGATGAGGCCAGAAAGAACTACGAGAAGGCGCTGGAAATATATTTTGAATTCAAGGATCAGTATTATCAAGAAATTGTCAAGAGGAGCCTGAAGAGGTTAGAAGAGAGAAAAGGCTAGTCCACCGGAGATAGATCATATTTCTCCTTCAAAAGTCTCCCTACCTCAGTGACAAATAAATCAGCAACGTCCGGTCTGATCTTCTCGATGATGCACTTTCTCAACTGTACTCTTTCATCCGGGTCAACCAGGTCCATGATGCAGGGCTCCTCTATTTCGATCAGGACTTTTTCTGTACTGGTTTCTCTCTCCATGGTCCTTCTCCTCCTTTCTTGTAAATGGACAAAAATCAATCGGTGGGTGGGCCTCCCGTAGCACCAACCCATGGTCCACTTTCTTTATCAGTCCTCCACTCTTCATATCAACAATCAGGCCTGTAAGCCTTTTCACAGTTGAAGACGACACCGTACAAACGAATACCAGTACGTGGCTCTCCGTTTCTATAATGCAGGGAGTGGCAGGTAAGCAGCTGAACACTTCCACAAGTAACGATTCATATGAACTGGAGAACAGAAACCAGTGACCCGTGTACTGACTGTAGGATCGTGGATAGAATCCCGTATGCACCGTGCAGTGAGTGGTCAAATCTTCCATCCACGTGGTGTAGGTTTCATACCGAACCAGGACCTTCTGCAGCGAAGTGGTGACTGTCTTCCGTATATTGGAATTGAAACTACTGTAGATCTTCCACTGGTCCTCTCCCCAGTCTAGAGGAGGCGCCATCTCTCTTTTCAATCGTGAAGGTGGACCCGGGTCTTCCAGGATCTCGGAGGCCTTAGAAAGAGCAGCATTCCAGCTCGTAAACTCAGTCTTTGGTGTTGCCGTAGAATACTTACATTCAGACAGGACCAGATCCTGGAACCCATACATCCTCGTTATATCCAGTGGCTGGCTCGTGATCAACAGTGTCGTCCAGTCCCCGAACGTGTGGACCACATCAACTACCGAAGGAAAGTGGCTCAGGGCAGTGAATGTCCTCTTTGGATCAGAGAATGTAGCAAGATACACGTATTCCCTGTAGGTAGGAGTAGGTTTCATCCTCAAATAAGGCCCCAGAAGACAGCCCTGTTCCTGCATCTCGTGCAGATACTTGGAGACCGTGTTCCTGGAGAGTCCTGTGTTCCGAGCTATTTCATAGAGAGGTATCAATGGGTCCTGGTACACCTGCTCATAAATGCGGTAGCACCGTCGCAGCTTATTCAGAAAGGATGTCTCACTCATCACTTCCACCTATCAGGGCCTTCTCCCATGCCGTCAAGGAAGAATAGGACCTTCCTGTCCGCCACACATCCTCTGGTGAAGAGGTAAAATATTTGTTGATGAATACTCCAATATTTCAGCAATTTTTCAAGTGCGAAGATTCCGCTCATGTTAGGACCTTCCTATGGATCTTTCTTTTTCTCGTGAGGACATGGGTGAGGAACTGGGCACGGAGTGGTGAAGGGAGGTTCACAGCCCAGTTCCTCGAGGTAGTTCAAGTGGAAGCCTTTCCACCCGGATCATGAGTATGGTGGCAGTGATATCCTCTGTGCGAGCCACCATACGAGGGATTAGAAGCGCGGTCTCGAAGGGGGCAGTTCCGGGCTTTTATGAAGGATCGAATTCGTTCTCTCAGTCCTTCCTGCTTCCACGTCACGGACTGTCACGATCATGTGGTTGAGGTACTTTTTCTCCAGTTCATCATGACAGTGGGTACCGACCACAAAGAGTAGGTTCTCACGTTCAGGTACGAAGCTCTCCTCATTTGTTCGTGCGTTCTATCGCTGGTACCCGATCCACTCTATACACAACAGATTAATATACTTTACGGTCAAATAAATGTAATAATCCCCTATAAAAGGAAAGAAATCAGGAGGCGTGGGAGATCTGGGAAACAAGTCTAAGGAGGTGAAATCCATGGAAGTGGTAACTTGTTACTGCTTTGGACCAGA